>JBBSVQ010000019.1:0-22306 GCA_038046725.1 Thermoplasmatota archaeon
GCATGGGCAAGGAATACGAGACCGCCGCCTACGTGCGCGACTTCGACTACAAGCCCGACCGCCTCAGCCAAAACGAGGCGGCCCTTGGACGAGGTGCGTTCAAGTGATGACGACCACGAGCCGCGAATTGCGCGAAACGTCGGGCATTCGCGGTCTTCGCGCAATTCGCGGCTTCGTCGTCGGGGGGGTCGCGTAGCATGGCCGGCACCGGCGAGACCGTCGCCTTCGTCGTCATCGCGACGGCCATCCTCGGCAGCGCCCTGGCCGCCGTCCTGGCCAAGCGCACGTTCCACGCCGTCATGTTCCTCGGCGCAGTCCTCGTGGCCATGGGCGCCTTGTTCATCCTCATCGGCAGCCCCCTCGTCGGCGTCATCCAGATCCTCGTCTACGTCGGCGGCATCCTGACGCTCTTCGTCTTCGCCGTCATGTTCGTCACCGGCGACGAAACCGAGGAAGGGGAGGAGGTGCGCGCTTGAACCGCCGCATGACGCTGCTGTTCGGCGGCGCCGTCGCCCTCGCGCTGTTCGCCATGATGGGCCTCGCTATCACGGGCACCCAGCCCTGGGATGGCGAAGGCACCCAGGAGAACGTCACCAAGGCCAACGACCAGGCAAGCGTCGTGGACACCCTCTTCGGCCCGCAAGTCGTCGCCTTCGAAGTCCTCGGCATCCTGCTCACGGCCGCCATGATTGGCGCCCTCGTCATTGCGCGCCCCGTCGATGCCGAAGCGGACGACAGCCACTACACCCACCCGACGCCGGCCCAGGTCGCTGAAAGCGACAAGGCCAGCGACCCCGCCACCCATTCATCGCCCACCACGCCGTCCGCGGAGGGACCCCAATGATTCCGCTCGCCTGGTCCATCACGCTTGCAGCCGCCCTGTTCTGCATTGGCGTCTTCGGGTTGCTGACGCAGAAGTCGGCCCTGCGCATCCTTGTGGCCACGGAATTCGTCCTCAACGCCGCCAACATCAACTTCGTTGCCTTCGCCAACCACAACGGCGACCCCAACGGCCTGGTGCTCACCTTCTTCACCATCGCCATGGCCGCCGCCGAGGCCGCCGTCGGCCTGGGCATCCTGATCCACTTGTACCGCCACGTCCGTAGCGTCGACGTCACCAAGGTCACCGTCCTGAGGTGGTAACGCATGACCCTCTCCTCGCTCCTGCTGCAAGGCCACGGCGAATCGACCTCCGAGCTCATCCAGTCCTTTGACTGGGCGGACCGCGAACTCATCGCGGCGGCGCTCGTCGTTGGCTTGCCCTTGCTGGCTGCCCTCGTCACGTTCTTCGTCGGCAAGACGATGTGGCGTGGCGGCGCAGCCATCACGATTGCTGCCCTCGTCGGCAGCCTCCTCGCCAGCCTATCCCTGTTCTGGAACCACATCGTGGGCGGAGCCGAAGTCGTGGACTTCTCGGGGGCCTGGTTCACGGTTGGCAGCTACCACTTCACGGTCGGCTTCCTGCTCGACAACCTGAGCATCTGGCTCGCCACGCTCGTGTCGCTGCTGTCCCTGCTCATCGTCATCTTCAGCACGCACTACCTGCACGAGGAGCCCGACGCCAAGCTGCGCCGCTACTACGCCGTCAAGGCGCTCTTCGTGGCCGGCATGCTGGGCACCGTGCTCATGGACAACTACCTCCTGATGTTCATGTTCTGGGAGATCATGGGCCTGTGCTCCTACCTCCTCATCGGGTACTGGTACGAGAAGGAGTCCGCCGCCATCGCCGCCAAGAAGGCCTTCCTGGTCACGCGCCTCGGCGACATCTTCCTGTTCCTGGGCATCGTGCTCCTGTTCACGACGTTCCACACCTTCAGCTACCGCGAACTGTTCCACCACCCGGACCTCGAGGCCAACAAGGCCATCCTGTTCTGGGCCGGCTTGTTCATCTTCGGCGGCGCCGTCGGCAAGTCCGCGCAGTTCCCCCTCGACCTGTGGTTGCCGGACGCCATGGAAGGCCCCACGACGGTCTCGGCGTTGATTCACGCCGCCACGATGGTCAAGGCCGGCGTGTACCTCGTCGCGCGCAGCTTCCCCCTGCTGCTCATCAACCCCGACCTGTTCCTCGTGGTCGGTGTCATCGGTGGCATCACGGCCCTGTACACGGCGTCGATGGCGCTCGCGGCGCTCGACATCAAGCGCGTGCTCGCGTTCTCCACGCTGTCGCAGCTCGGCTACATGTTCCTCGCCCTCGGCGCTGGCGGCATCCTGTACGTCGAGACCGGCTCGGGTGCGGGCTTCACGGCTGCGATGCTGCACCTGATGAATCACGCCTTCTTCAAGGCCCTCCTGTTCCTGGGAGCAGGCTCCGTCATCCTGGGCATGCACCACCACCAGGACCTGCGCGACATGGGCGGCCTCGCCAAGAAGATGCCCACGACGCACAAGACGATGCTCATCGGCAGCCTCAGCATCGCCGGCATCATTCCGCTCTCGGGCTTCTGGTCCAAGGACGAAGTCCTCGCCACCGCCTTCAAGGCCGGCTCGCACTCGGCGGTCTTCTTCCTGCTCTGGATCTTCGGCCTTCTGACCGCCTTCATGACGGCGTTCTACATGTTCCGCATGATGTGGCTCGCCTTCTACGGCAAGCCGCGCACGGAATCCGCCGAGCACGCGCACGAGTCGCCGGCCGTCATGACCGCCCCGCTCGTCATCCTCGCCGTCTTCGCCGCCATCTCGGGCCTGTGGCTCGTCATCGGCCCCGGCTTCGAATCCGTCGTCACGTACCCGTACAGCCACGACCTCGGCGAACACGAGGCGCTTACGGGCGGCGAGATTCTCGTCGAGATTCTGCTCAACCCGCTGACGTACCTCAGCCTGGTCCTGGCCATCGCCGGCATCCTGCTCGCGGGCAGCCGCTACCGCAACGGCCTGCCAGCGAGTGAGCGCGACGAACCCACGACCGGCGTGCGCAACGTCCTGTACCGCCGCTACTACGTGACCGAGGCCTTGTACGAGCCGCTGGGCAACTCCGTCGCCTACGGCATCGCCAAGCTCAGCAACTGGTTCGACCGCAAGGCCATCGACGGCGCCGTCAACGGCGTCGCCTCCATGACCGACCATGCCGGAGCCCGCACCCGCCGCTGGCAGGACGGCCGGCTGACGACGTACATGGCCTCCGTGGCCATCGGCCTCGCGGTCCTCCTTGTGCTCGTGCGTGAAGTCGTTCTCAGGATCCGGTGGTAGCCATGGCGTTCACTTCGTACATCATCCCAGCCACGCTCGCCGTCACCCTGCTCGGCGCCCTTGCCACGTTCCTCGCCAGCGACCGCATGAGCCGCCAAGTGGCCCTCTTCGCCTCCGCCCCCGCGTTGGCTGCGACGTCCGTCATGTTCTACCAGACCGGCTTCGGCGGCGGCGAGATGCTGTACACCGCGAAGTTCGACTGGATCCCGGCCCTCAACGTCCACCTCGAGTTTGGCGTCGATGGCTTGTCCGCGTCCCTCGCTTGGCTCACGGCCCTGCTCACGCCGCTCGTCATCCTGTACTCGTGGAACGAGAAGCAGCGCCCGCGCCTCTTCTTCGCGCTCCTCGTCCTGCTGGACGCAACGGTCATCGGCGTCTTCACGGCCCTCGACCTGTTCCTGTTCTACATCTTCTGGGAATTCGTCCTCATTCCGATGTACCTGCTCATCGCCGTGTGGGGCGGCCCGAACCGCAAGTACGCGTCGACGAAGTTCTTCGTGTACACGGGCGGCGCCTCGCTCGTCATGCTTCTCGGATTCATGGCGCTCTACTTCGGCTCCGGCGGCCACATGAGCATCACGGACCTGACGAGCATCGGCTCCGAACTCGGCTTCGCCCGCGACTTCGCCCTCGTCACCTTCGGCGTCCTCGCCTTCGGCTTCCTCGTCAAGCTGCCGTCCGTTCCGTTCCACACCTGGCTCCCCGACGCCCACGTGCAGGCCCCCACGGCGGGCTCCGTCATGCTGGCCGGCGTCTTGCTCAAGATGGGCAGCTACGGCCTCATGCGCATTGCCTTCCCCATCTTCGGCGAAGACCTCATCACGGGCATGAACCACGTCGACGTCCTCGGACTCTTTGCCTTCAGCTGGTCCTGGCAATGGGTGCTGTTCACGCTGGGTACGGTCAGCGTCGTGTATGGCGCATTCCTGTGCCTCGCGCAGGACGACCTGAAGTCGCTCATCGCCTACTCGTCCGTCTCGCACATGGGCATGATCACCATTGCCCTGGCCACGTTCCATGAACTCGGCTGGGCCGGCGCCGCCTTCATGAACGTCGCGCACGGCATCATCAGTGCTGGCATGTTCATGGCCGCCGGCTCGCTGCAGCACAGCACCGGCACCCGCCTCATCTCCCGCCTGGGTGGCATCGCCCCGACGGTCCCCGCCCTCACGGCCCTGACGGCCGCCCTGTTCCTCGCAAGCCTCGGCCTGCCCGGCATGGTGGGCTTCGTCGCCGAGTTCGCCATGTTCGCCGCCATCTGGGACGCCTTCGGCTGGTGGATCATGGTCCCCATCTGGAGCATCCTCATCACGGCCGGCTACTACCTGTGGGCCCTGCAGCGCGCATACTATGGCCCCGAGAAGCGCCACCCCGACGTCGACTGGACGCACATGCACGACCTGCCACGCACCGAAAAGTGGCCCATGGCAGCCCTCGTCGTCCTCGCCATCGTCTTCGGCATCCTGCCCGCCCTTTTGATGGACCAGATGAGCGACTGGACCGAAGCCGTCCTTGCCCTCATGGGGGTCGCCTGAGATGGCTTGGGACTGGAACACCGTCATCGACCTCATCACCCCCGCCCAGGACTGGCAAGTGTTCACCGGCGAATCGGTGATCCTCATGTTCGCCCTGCTGGCTCCCCTCGTCGCGCTGTCCGACACGGACCGCAAGGGCATGCAGCAGTTCGCCCTCATCGGCCTCATGGGCGGCTTCCTGATCACCCTCGGGACACTGCTTGACTTCAACTACGGCCGCTTCAGCTTCGAATACATCGACTGGAGCGCGCAATCCGCCGCCGCAGGCCACGTCGTCGCCGACGTATACCGCGTCACCTACGCCAGCCAATTGTTCAAGCTCGTCTTCCTCGGCGTGGCCATCGCCGCCGTCATCGGCATCGGACGCCCCCTCAAGGGCAAGTCGGAGGAGGACTACGGGGAATTCTACGGCCTCCTGCTCTTCGCCACGCTCGGCATGATGATCGTCGCCTCCGCCCAGGAACTCTTCACGCTGTTCCTCGGCATCGAGATGACTAGCATGTCGTCCTACCTGCTGGCCGCCTTCCGCCGCGACCGCATCGGCGCCGAGGCGGGCCTGAAGTACTTCGTCATCGGCGCCATCAGCTCCGGCATGGTGCTCTTCGCCATCAGCCTGCTGTACGGCATGGCGGGCACGACGCGCATCGCCGGCCTGGCCACCATCACGACCGATGGCGGCTTCGATGCCGTCAGCATCCTTCCCATTGTGTTGTTGTTGGCAGGCCTTGGATTCAAGATCTCCAGCGTGCCCTTCCACGCCTGGGCCCCTGACGTCTACTCCGGTGCGCCCGTGCCGGTCGCCGGCGTGCTGGCATCCGCATCCAAGGCGATGGGCTTCGTCGCCATCTTCCAGGTGTTCCTCGTCGGCCTCTTCAACGTGAAGGCGAACTGGGAACTGGCCGTCGCCCTGCTGGCAGCCGTCACCATGTTCGTCGGCAACCTGGTCGCCCTGCAGCAGCAGAACCTGCGCCGCATGCTGGCCTACTCCAGCATCGCCCAGGCCGGATACCTGCTCATCGCCCTCGCCGTTGGAACTTGGTTCGCCGTCGGCGGCGCCGTGTTCCACTTGATGGTCAACGCCGCCATGAAGCTCGGCGCCTTCCTCGTCGTCGGCGCCCTGCTCTACGCCGGAATCCCCGACCAGGTGGACTCCATCAAGGGCCTCGGCAAGCGGGCACCCCTGCTGGCCTTCGCCATGGCCGTCTTCCTGCTTTCCATGGCAGGCCTGCCGCCCTTCGGCGGATTCGCGTCGAAGTTCGTGCTCTTCTCCAGTGCCGTCGACGTCGGCGTCACCGAGGACCTCGGCTGGCTCGTCGTCCTGGCCGTCGTTGCCGTCGTCAACTCGGCCATTTCGCTGTTCTACTACCTGCGCGTCATTCGCGCCATGTATGTCGACGGGGCACCCGATGAAGCGCGCATCACGGTGGATTCCGGCGTCACGGTGGCCGTGTCCCTCTGCCTCGTCGCCGTGCTGCTGATGGGGTTGTGGCCGGAGCCGTTCGTCGATGCCTCCATGAAGGCGGCGCGGTCGCTGCTCGGATTGGCCTGAGCGCAACGCGAGGCAACCGCATCGGTGCCACCAGGCAACCTCATCGGTGTCATCGGTGGATGGTGGGGGCGTCGCAAGCCCATCCACCGATGCTCACCGATGCCCACCGATGGTGTGGCACGGATGGCCCGCCCCGACCGGCAACCATCAATGCCTCGAGGAACCAAGTCTTAGGCATGTCCTGGCTTGGCATCGCGCTCCTGCTGATTGTGCTTGGATTGATTTTCGGTGTCGGCCTCTTCGTCGAGGCAGGCAAGATCATCCTGATCGTGATCCTCGTGCTCGTCTTGCTCGGCATCCTCGGCGGCATGTTCGTCGGCGGACGCCGCCGCACTGCGTGAACCCTGGATTCCTGTTCCGTCGCTGGGCCGCCACCAGCCCAAGCCTTATGACGTAGGGCGCGGAGGCGGGTTCGTGGCCAGCGAAGAGCTGACGGTCCGCCTCCAGGCGGCCCTCGACGAGATCCGCCCCGCCTTGCAGTTCGACGGCGGGGACGCGGAGCTTGTGGACTTCAGCGAAGACACCGGCGTTGTCCAGTTGCGCATGCACGGGGCCTGCCAGGGTTGCGGCATGAGCACGCTCACGCTGCAGGCGGGAATTGAGCGCATCCTCAAGGAGCGCGTCCCCGAAGTGAAGGCCGTCGTCAACGTGTAGCACAGATTGCGCAGCCCCTTGAGCGAGAGGGCGCCATTTCGCAGATTCGGGTTTAACCTCCCTCTGGGAAATGGCGCAGTCCAGACTCAAGGGTCCGTGAAATCTGCGATTCAGTTCAGGTGGCGGTACCAGACGAGGATGGTCGCGGGGCCTGGGCGTTCGCGCAGGACCACCTCGACCTCACCATGGTACCGTCGCTCCATCTCCTGCGCCACAGCCGGGCCCAGGGCCAAGGCGAGCGGATGGTTGCCCTCAAGCCAAAGGCCGCCCGCGACCTCGAGCGGACAAGCCTGCCAGGCCTCGGGGCCGAGCCAGATGCACGTGCCCCAATCCTCCTCATGCAAGACGTCGGCCAGCACCCCCAGCAATTCGGCCTGCGCTGAGTCGGTCCAAGTCGTCATGCCAACACCTGTGTGGCCCAAGTGGTTAAGGCCCGTGTCGAGGGCGGCTTCCCCCGCCCGCCTTAAGTGAGGGCGGTTCGTCGCGACGTCCGTGGCGGTCCGGCCGTTCCTGCAAGTCAGCTTGGTTTCGTTGGGTTTGGCGCTGGCTCTCGGCATCGCGGCCCCGTTCGCGCAGGGGACGGCGTTCGCGGTCCACGACCTCGGCCAGGCGCATTTCGTCCTCGGTGTCTTCGGCTTCCTGCTTCCTGGCATCGCGGCGATGCACCTGCACGGCCTCGCCGCCCTCCACGGCCGCCCCGCACCCGAGGGGAAGGCCAAGGTGGCAGCCCTGGCGTGGGGCCTCGGCTCCGCGACGCTGGCCCTCGCCCTGGCCTTCGCGGACGGCCTCGTGCGCCTGACCGCCCTGGCCCTCGGCCTCATCGTGCTCACGGAGGCGGCCATCCTCACGATGCTGCTGCTGCTCAAGCTCTTGCCGAGGCGCAAGCAATCCGTCGTGGACGTCGCCCGTGACCCCTTGACCAAGGGCGACGACGCAAGCCTGACGCAGGCACGCTTCGCCCAGTTCTTCCTCGTCCCCGCCGTCGTCGCCACCGTCGCCGCAGGGCCCTGGTGGGACTGGACGCACGTCGCCGCGCCCCGCGTTTGGTTGGCCGGCCTGCATCTCCTTCTCGCAGGGCACGCCCTCGTGTCCTGCTACAGCATCACGCACCTGTGGGTGCCACGACTTGCAAAGGTTCCCGCCATCGCCGCCGGCGCCATCAAGGGCGAACTGCACTCCAGCCTTCTCGGCCTCGTGTTTCTCATGGTGGCGTTCGGTCTCGATTCGGCGGGCTGGGCCATCGCAGGCGGGGCGTTCCTGTTCTTTGGGGCCTTCACGTGGATGGGCGTCCTGGGCGCCAACATCATGCGCAACAAATCCAAGACGCAGCGGGTGACGCCGGAATTCACGTACATCCCTTGGGTGTTCACGGGCGTCTTCTGGCTCGTGTGCGGCGTGCTGCTCGGGGTCTTCCTCAACGCAGTTCCTGACGCCTTCGCGGACCGCCTCGGCGCCTTGCGGTTCACGCATGCGCACAGCGTCCTGCTTGGCGGCTTCGTCCAGATCGCCATCGGCCTCGCCATGCGCATCGTGCCGATGGCTCGCGGCGTCGGGCCCCTGCCGTTCCATGAGGGCAAGTGGGGATTCTACGCCCTCAACCTCGGCCTCACGCTGCTCGTGGCCGGCCAGCTCGGCAGCGGCGTCCAGGGGCGCCTGTTCCAGTGGGGCGGCCTTCTCGCCCTCCTGGGGGTCGCCGTAGCCTTCATGAGCCTGACCCGGCATGACCGCAGGTTGAGGACTTGAGCATGCGCTCGCCCGCTTCCCCCTCCAAGTCCCCGGCCGGGTCCTGGCGCGCCGTGCGCACCCCCCTCGGGACATTCCACGTTGCAGCGGTTGACGGCTGCATCGTCCACACGGCGTTGCCGGAGACCACGCGGGACCAGTTCGTGCGTGAAGTCGCCTCCCGCTTCCCCGGTGTGGCGTTCGTCGAACGGCAATCCGAGCCGGTGCTCGAGGCCGCCGCGAGTCAATTGGACGAGTACGCGCGTGGCAAGCGCCAGGATTTCGACATCCCTCTGCGCCCGAGCGGCACGCAGTTCCAACGCGCGGTGTGGGACGCCCTTGCAACCATCCCGTATGGCGAGGTCCGCACGTACGCTGAGGTCGCCCGCTTCGTCGGCAAGCCGGCGGCCTTCCGCGCCGTGGGCCAGGCCAATCACCGCAACCCCGTGGCGCCATTCATCCCATGCCACCGCGTCATCGCAAGCGGCGGCGGATTGGGCGGATACGGCGGCGGTCTTCTGTTGAAGAAGCGCATGCTCGAGCTCGAAGGCGTGCACCTGGGCTGACCCGCCGTCGACACGCTGGACGAACCATCGATTTCGCAGAAGCATGCGGATGTCAGGTCGTTGACTGCGCGCGTTCCGCCTCGCGACCGAACTCCGTCTTGTGACGGCGACGTCGTCCACGACCACCGCACACGTTCGAAGCGGCGCGCGAAGCGCGCCGAGGCGGCGCGGCCGCGCGCGTTCCTCATCGCACCAATCCAACGTCTTCCGACGCCGACGCCGGGGGCGTGCTCATGCAACCTTGGACGTAGCGCCGCGCGAAGCGCGGCGAGGGGGGGCCCCCCCCCCCCCAGGGTCGCCACGTTCAGCTTGATGTCGCCGCCGGAGCCGGGGGCACAAGGAGGTTGACTTGCGCAAAAGCCCAGAACGGGCGCGGCCTGCTAGGCGGTGTCCGGAACCTTGCGGATGACGACCACGGCGAGGACAAGCCCCGCGCACAAGGCCGACCCCAGCAGCACCCCGGCCCAGACGAGGTGGCCGCGTGTCGCCAATGCGAACGCCCCGTACGTTGCCGGGATCAGCAGGGCCACGAACCCCAGCTTCACCAGGGTACCCTGCCGGGACAATCCGTGCATCATGTGCGGACTGTCCGGGCTCACGCCACGATGCCCCGAAGCTTCACGGCTTCCGCCACGCGCCCGACCGCCACGACGTACGCAGCCGTGCGCATGTCGACCTTCATGTTCTTGTGCGTGTCGTACACGGCGTGGAAGGCGCTCGTCATCTTGGCGTCGAGCTTCTGGTAGACCTCGTCGGCCGTCCAGTAGTAGCCGTACAGGTTCTGCACCCACTCAAAGTACGACACCGTCACGCCTCCCGAGTTGGCGAGGAAATCGGGGATGACCAGAAGCCCGTTCTTGTGCATCACGACGTCCGCCTCGGGCGTCGTGGGGCCGTTGGCGAGTTCGAGGACGATCTTGGCCTTGATGTTGGCGGCGTTGTCGCGGGTGAGTTGGTTCTCGATGCCGGCCGGGATGAGGATGTCCACGGGCAACTCGAGGAGTTCCTCGTTGGTGAGCTTCTTGGCGCCCGGGAAGTTCGTGAGCTTGCCCTTGCGGTGCTTGAAGTCGTGCACGGCGGCGTAGTCGAGGCCCTTCGGGTCATGGATGCCGCCCTTGGAGTCCGACACGGCGACGACCTTGCAGCCGAACATCTCCGTGACGAGCTTGTGGGCGAAGTCGCCGGCGTTGCCGTAGCCCTGGATGGCGACGGTGGCGCCCTTGAGCTTCAGTCCGATGGACTTGGCGGCCTCGCGCAAGTGGTACATGCCGCCCTTGGCCGTTGCGTCGCCGCGGCCCGCGGAGCCGCCCAGGGCCAGGGGCTTGCCCGTGATGAAGCCGGGTTCGTTGGCGCCGCGGATGACCGAGATCTCATCCATCATCCACGCCATGATCTGCGGCGTCGTGTAGACGTCGGGAGCCGGGATGTCCTTCGTGACGCCGACAATCTGGTGCAGGGCGCGCACCCAGCCGCGGCTCAGGCGCTCCGTCTCGCCGGCGCTCAGTTTCTTGGGGTCGCAGATGACGCCGCCCTTGCCGCCGCCGTACGGGATGTCGGCCACGGCGCACTTCCACGTCATCCAGGCCGCGAGGGCGCGCACGGTGTCGGCCGTCTCCTCGGGGTGGTAGCGGATGCCGCCCTTGGTCGGGCCGCGGGCGTCGTTGTACTGGCAACGAAAGCCCTGGAAGGTGCGCGTGGTGCCGTCGTCCATGCGGACGGGGATGCTGACCTGCATGAAACGCTGCGGCTCGCGCAGGTACTCGTGCATGGCCTTGGGGAGCTTCATGGCCGCCGCCGCGGTGTCGAGCTGGGCCTGCGCGATGCGGAACGGGTTGAGTTCCTCGCCGGAGAGGGAGGGTGCGGGGGGGTGGGCAATCTTGCCATTGGCCTTGCCCTGCACGGGGGCCTTGGTGGGCTTTGCTGCTGGCTTGGTTTGCAGGATGGCTTTGGCCATGGGGTCACCCAGAAGGGTGCCGCGGGATTCAAGGTCCAGGACTTGAACCGTTGCACTTGCTTGCACCTGGCAAGCGTTGACTTGACGGGTCAAGGTTGGTCGCGTGCGAATGAACCTCTAGAGCGGTTCATTGAGGTTTGTCGCGTGCCCCAGTGTGGGAAACCTCGGATACCACAGATTCCCGACAAGATCCCAGGGATTCATCGGGCGTTTGACGGCGCGGGCGCGGTCGGAGGCGTCGGCGGACGCGAATCAGTCGTCCAACCGCGGCGCGAATCCTTCCTTCACGACGTTGAGCACGAGGCGGGTGCGCGTCTCCTTCACATCCGGGTGCTGCAGGGTCCCCTTGACGAAGCGGTCGAGGTCGGGCGTGTCCTTGAATTTCCCCACGAAGACGGTGTCCATCTCGCCCGTGACGTCGTACACGGCGACGATGTGCGGGTCCTTGGCGAGTTCGCGTTGAACTTCCAAGAGGCGCCCGCCGGCGATCTTCAATTCGATGAGGGCGCAGATGCCGAAGCCGAGTTTCTGGGCGTCAATCTCCGGCAGGAAGCGCTTCACGATGCCCTGCTCGCGCAGCCGCTTGATGCGGTTGTGCACGGTGCCCACCGTCGTGCCGGCCTGGGCGGCGATTTCACGCAGCGGCGTGTGCGCATCCACCATGAGGAGGCGGAGAATGCGGCGGTCGAGGGCGTCGGTCACGCTGCGCTCCACTTGAACCACGTTCAGAAAGGTTTGGCCTCAAGCGACCCTTTTCAAGGCCGGCGCCGCCTACTTCGCGACCTCGTTCACCCTGTTCTCGCTGGGCGTCTTCTAGGGCCCGTCGTCGCGCTCAATGCGGACGCTTCCGGACGTCTCCAGCTTGGCCAGGAACGCCTGGATGCGCATGACGTCCTGCTCCGCCGTGCCTGGGGCCCGTGGCGAGCCGCGAACCTGCAGGCGGCCCCCCTCGATGTGGGCAGACACCGCTTTGAACTGGTCATGGAAACGCAAAAGGAAGCGCACGAAGGGAGACTCCAAGGCGTCGACGCCGAGCCGCGTTCGCAGGAGCGCCCCCTGGGCACTTCCCGGCTCAAGGACCTGGATGGCCGCCGCACCGTAGCGCGACTTCAGGCGCCCCACGATGTCGGCCAAGGCGGCTTCCGGGAATCCTTGAGCACGCACGAGAGCCGTCACCTGGTAGCGGCCTTCGTCAAGCTGGACTGCCTCAACCTGGGCCTCGATGCGCGAGCCCGGGACCTGCAGCGTGGCCGCCGACCACTCCAGGCCTTCGCCCGGCAGATCGACGACCACCGTGAATGCCCCCTTCGCCACGCCCGCATGACCTCCCGTGCATACAAAGGTCTTGTCGGTGCGGCATGCATCCAGAAGTTGGCCCCCATGCCAATGCCCAAGCCAGGGGACTCCCAGACTCATGGCATGGCAATGCTTCGCCAACCGCAGGCCGTCCAACGGGCACGGCCGTCCCGCCCCAGCCGCTCCGCCAAGGCGCACGGCCTCCAGGAATTGCTGGGGGCGTCCTTCCAGGCCTACCGCGACACGCACCTCGCCCACTTCAACGTGGTCGGGCCCTCGTTCCCGCAACTGCACATCCTGTTCGAGGCCCAATACAATGAGCAGTGGCTCGCCCTCGACGCAATCGCAGAGCGCATCCGGGCTCTCGGTGAACCCGTCGGGGATGGCGCCTTCGCGGTCACGGCCACCGCATTGCCGCGCGACGCCGCCAACCTCGTGGCCCACCTCGCGGCGCAGCACCGCCGCGTGGAAGCCGCCTGCCGCCGCGTCGAAACCGCCGCGCAAGCCGCCAACGACAGCGCAACCGCCGACTTGGCGGTCGGCCGACTTCAGGCGCACCAGAAGCATGCCTGGATGCTCGAGGCCACGACGGGCCTGCCGACCGGACGCTCAAACCGCTAAGCGCACCGGCTTGTCTCGTCAGGCCAGCCGTTCGAACAAGTCGGCCACCAGCAAGGGCAGAAGGACGGAGGCGTCGCCTTCGATGGTCTCCCATTGCGCGTCCTCCTTGACCTTGCCCCATGACACGGCTTCGCGCACGCGGGCCCCCGACAGGCTGCCGTCCCATTCCGGGGCGCTCGTGAGGTACACGACGGTGTCGAGGCCGTCGCGGAACTGGCTCCACCAGATGACGTGGTGCTTCGAGATGCCGCCGCCAATCATCAATGACCCGAGGCGCTTGGCGCCGAAGACGAAGTCGGACAGTTCCTGTTCGTCCTTGAGCAGGTCGAAGCGCAGGTCCCGGTGCTCCTGGTAGGTCATCCACACTTGGGCGCCGACGGAGCCATCCGTTGGTCCCGGGACGAAGATGGGGATCTTGTTGACCCAGGCCCAATACAGCAGCGACTCCTCCTTGTTGCGTTCCTTGCCGGCCCATTCGCCGAGTTTGGCGCACAATTCGCGCGTGCCGAAGTGCTTGTGCCCGGCGCCGACCCATTCCCTGAGCAGCGGGCGAAGCTTGGCTTCCAGGACCTCGCCGTACGAGGTGTTGGGGACGAGGACGTTGCCGAGGCGGTTGACGCCCTCGCGGTGCAGTTGCCGGTCGTCCATCTCGAAGGACCCCGCGTAGTAGTCCTCCCATAGGCGGGCGAGGTCGTGGTCGAGCGTGCCGCACGTCGTGATGATGGCGTCGACCAGCTTGTGCTTGACGAGGTCGCGCAGGACGCCGCGCGTGCCCGTGGCCATGAGCGCCGCGGGGAAACTGAGCATGACCTTCTCGTCCTTGTTGGCGACCATGCGGTGGAGCAGGTCCGCTCCGACGGCGAGTTTCTTGGCCGTAAATCCGCCGCCCGAGCGCCACATGTCGAGCAGTTGCTTGGCGCTCGTCCGCTTCGTCACGTCGAGGTCCTTGACGACGGAGTCGGCGGTGAAGTCCATGCCTGCGCCAAGGCGCGCCGCCTTAAGGGCATGGGGCTTCGACGAACCGATGCGTTGGCTGGTGTGGCTCTTCGGCGTCATGCTGAGCTGGCTGCTCTACGACGTGACGAGCACGCTCGTGGCGCGCCGCACCGACGACCCCTGGTTGCCCATGTTGGTCGGACTCGGGGTCGCCATCGTCGTGGGCGGAGTGGCCGTCTGGGTCGTCAAGCGCCGGATGCCCGGAACCCGTTGACGCTCACGACCCGAGTGGGTGCGATCAAGTCAGGACGCGCACGCGATGCGCTTCAAGGATTGCGTCCACTGCGCGCAGCTCGTCGCGCACTGCCACGGGCACCGCCCCATCGACCTGAATCACGGCCATGGCCGTGCCGTTGGCGTGGTCGCGTGCCAGGGAGACGTTGGCGACGTTGACCTTGTGCGTCGCAAGGGCCGCCGTGATGCGTGCCAGGACGCCGGGCACGTCGCGGTGGCGTGTCACGAGGAAGCGGCCTTCGGGCCGGAAGTCGACGTCGAAGCCGTCCAGCCGCGTGACGCGGGACCCGTAGTGTGGCGTGTGCGTTCCTTCCACGGTGAGCGTCTGCTTGCCCGCTTGGAGCGTGATGGCGATGCGCTTCGGGTCGTCCTTGCCCGGGAGCACGCGGCCTGCCACGCTCCACCCGCGCTCGCTGGCTTGGCCGGGGGCATTGATGGCGTTGATGTCGCCTTCGCCGTCGGCGCTGGCGCGCAGGGCCCCGACCAGGGCATGCACCTGCAGGGCCTTCGCTTCCAGTCCCGCCGACGCGGCAACCATCACGTCGGTGAGGGGCTCGCGTAGCAGGTGGACGCCGAATCCGGCCAGGGATTCCGCAAGGGCCACCCACGGCCGCGTCTGGTTGTCCACGGCGGCCTGTGCGTTGACGGCCAGGCCTGAGTCGCCCGTTGCGAGGAATGCGACGAGGCGTTCGCAGGCCTGGATTGCGGCCTTGGCCTGCGCCTCCCGCGTGCTTGCGCCGAGGTGAGGCGCCGCGACGACGCGCTTGTGCTTCGCCAGCGCCCAGTCCTTCGGGGGTTCGTCCTCCCAGACGTCGAGGCCGGCTGCCCGCAGGCGGCCGGCCTCCAGTGCGACCAGCAGCGAGGCCGGGTCGATGAGGGGGCCGCGGGCGGCGTTGACGAGGATTGCGGACGACTTCATGCACGCCAGGCGGCCGGCGTCGATGACGTGCCGCGTCTGCGCCGTCAACGGCGTGTGCAGGCTCACCACGTCGGCCCGGGCGAGGCCGTCGTCCAAGGCGACCCAAGTGACTCCCATGGCCTTGGCGGCGTCGGGGGTGACGAACGGGTCGTAGCCAATCACGTCCATCTCGAAGGCCTGCGCCCGTTGCGCCATCATGCGGCCAATGCGGCCCAGGCCGACGAGGAACAGGGTCTTGCCGGCCAACTCGACGCCTTCGAGCTTGCGGTCCCAGGTGCCTTGCTTCATGCCGGCGTCGGCTTCGTTGACGCGGCGGGCGCAGGCGAGCATGAGGGCCCATGCCTGCTCTGCAGCGGAGGTGATGTTGCCCGTGGGGGCATGGAAGACGGCGACGCCGCGGGCAGTTGCTGCGGCGAGGTCGACGTTGTCCACGCCGACGCCGGCCCGTCCGATGGCGCGCAGGCGCTTGGCCTTGGCGATGTCCTCGGCCGTGATGCGCGTCCCGCTGCGGATGACCCAGCCTTCGGCCTTGGCGATCTCCGCGTCGCGCGCTGCCCCGGACAATGCAGATCCATCGACAACGTCGTGGCCAGCGGCGCGCAGGACGTGGACGCCCTCGGCATCGAGTGGGTCGGTGAGCAGGATGCGGGCCACGCGCAGGCCAGCAGTCACGGGATGAATAAGGCGGGTGGACGGCAGGGGTTCCAGAAGCCTGAAGAGTGCATCCTTGGGTCGGCCAACGATGCGCGTGACCCCGTGGGCTTGCTTGTCGTTGACCCTCCTGGCCCTGGCGGGCTGCTTGGCCGATGACGAAGGGGATGGCCCGCTGGCGGGCCCCGAATCCGACGCAGGCGTGCCGTCCGTCTCTGCGCAGCGCCTTCCGGATCCTGCCCAGCCCGACGCCTTCTGGGACGTCATCGTTGGCGACCACGGCGCACCCGAGATGCACCACATCCGTTCCCTACACACCGGACTTGAGTACGGCATGACGCTGGCTGGCTGGGACCCCTTGACGGACAAGTTGCCCGCCGGTTCCGTGGGGACCGGTTGGGGCGCCGCCGGCCTGTGGCACCAATACGCATGCGTCGCTCAATTCGCGGGCACCGGCGCCATCGCCATCGTCGACCTCACGGACCCCGCCAACCTCGTCGTCGTCAGTCAAGTGGACGACCCACTCGTCAATGGCGACTGCCAGTTCACGGCCGACGGCAACTACCTCCTCGCGGGAGCGTACCTTGGACCGGGGCCGAACCCGCAAGTGGGCGAGCAACCGGTGTGCGACCGCGGCTGCCCGGGCGGTGGCGGCATCAACGTCTGGGACGTCAAGGACAAGGCCAACCCAGTGCACGTCCTGTACACGAACACGGGCGAGTACCACACCCTGCAACTCCACACCGACCCCAAGACGAACCAGACGTTCGTCATCCAGGCGTACTCCGGCCACATCTACCGCTTCGACCCCGACGGCCCCGTGCTCATCGAGGTCAACACCACCACGCCGATGCAGCACGACATGTGGATTGCCAAGCACCCAATCTCCGGCAAGCAACTGCTCTACACTGGAGATGGGGGCGGCTTCATCATCTACGACTTCGACGACCCAGCCGCGCCCATGGAGATTGGCCGCTGGAACCCCGAGGACGACGAGTTGGCGAGCAAGGACACGCGGGGAGGCTGCTGTGGCTGGCACCGCCACGCCACCGTGGACCAGCTCATCGACGGCAAGGCCATCGTCGTCGTCGCCGGCGAGGCGTGCAACGCGGGCTACACGCTGCCCTACTTCATGGTCGACGTCACCGACCCGGCCGCCCCCGTGGCGCTGTCTCAGTGGGAGATTCCCGGCAAGCCGGTCTCCACTGACGCCGAACACTTGTGCGAAATGAGCCCGCACGAGTTCGCCGTCTACGATGGCTACGTCGTCACGGGCAACTACCACGCAGGCGTCTGGCTCTTCGACATCGGCTCGGCGGAACGCCTGCTCGACCCGGTCACGCTTGGTTACTACGTGCCCGCCAAGGAACCCGTCGTCGAGTCGCTCGACCCGCTCGCCGCGCAAGACCTGACGTTCCCCTGGAACCCCTTTGTGTGGGGCGCCTTCTTCGACGACCGGGGCTACATCCTCGCCGGGGACTTCTCGAGCGGCATCTACCTCCTGGAGATTCCGGGCGTCACGCAGGTGCCCTGACCAGTCCGTTTGCTGCAAGCGTGAAATACCCAGGGACTGCGTCAGGCGCCATGGACGGCCGCCGGGATCTTGCACTCGAACTTCTTGCGGTTCTTGCCTGCGGGGCCGCGGCGGGGGCCTTGTTCTGGGTCGTCACGTGGTCCGCCCTTGCAACCCTGGTCGCCAGCGCCGCCGTCGTCGCCGTCGCGGGCCTCGTTGCCTGGCACAGCCAGCGGCCCTACCTGGTGTTGTCCGTCGGCATCCTCTCCGGTGCTGCCGTCGCCGTGTCGCAGGGATACGCGATCCAGCGCGTGTTCGCGGGCTTCTGCATCTTCGAGCCGTGTGCGCCAGCCGAGACGCGCCTGGCCAGTCTCGTCGACGCCTTGCCGTTGTCCCTTGCGGCGGTCATCCTGGGTGCAGTCGCCGTCGCATTGATTGCGCGTGCCAAGGGCCTCGTGGCCACGCCGCGCCGCGACGTTTGAGACCTCTCGCCCAGGCCGCCACCGATTTTCACCGATTCCCACCGAACCGACTTTTGTTGACAATCGGTGCAAATCGGTGGCCGGGTCGAACGGCTAGGCAGCCTGTGCGCCCAAATCTTTCAGCGGCAAGGGCACGCGCTCGACTTCGACGCGGTCCGCCGTCGGGTGGACTTCGCTGAGCCAAGCCGTGACGCCCAGGTCGTCGAGAAGGCCCGGTTCCTCCGCCAATTCCTCCGCGACCCAGGGCGCCGTCTCGATGCGGTCGTGCACGACGGCCACCCACTCGGCAGGGACCTCGAGTTCGGAGCGCAGCCGCTCGGCGACTTCGCCCGCAAGCGTTCCGGCCTTGGGTTGCAGGACGCCGAACGTCAGCGTGCCTTCGTCGCCTTGCTCCTCGAAGGGGCGCGCCACGTTGGCGGCGCGGCGGCGGAAGCGCTGCATGAGTTGGATGGCATCCTTGTAAGGGCTGGAGCAGAAGTGCACCGTGAACTTGGAGCCGGTCTTCTTCCAGGCATCGAGCACGGCGAGGGCCGTGTCGCGCGAACCCGCGACGGACTGCGTCTCGTCGTTGGCGGGCTTGTACCCGAAGCGCTTGAGGTTCGCGATGTTGGGGTCGCTGAACTCCAATTCGTTCATGTTGAGACCGTGCGCGCCGGCCTTGTCGAGGTAGTGCGCCATGGCGACGATGTCGTCGCCCTTGCCGGGGACGCAGGGAATCTCAATGGTTGTCGTGAGGCCGACGCGCAAGGCTTCCGCGATTGCGGCGTGGTGCCAGGATTGCTCCATCTTGCCGTAGTCGCGCACGTCGGGGTGGAAGCGGATCTCGTCGAGGCCCGCCTCCTTGAGCTTGGCGATCCACTTGGTGTCGAAGGCGCAACTCGTGTACAGGTGGGTGTGGAAGTGTGGGCCGAACTCGGCCTTGAGGACCTTGATGGCCTCGACGACGCGGTCTGGGACCACCATCGGGTCGCCGCCCGTGATGCCGGCGCCCTTGGCGTCGATGAGGCGGCACTCGTCGATGACGGCGGCCCAGTCGCCCGCGTGCACGGGGCGCTCGTTGGCGAACAGGACGTCGCGGTACATCTTGTCCCGGCTGACGGGGCAGTAGAAGCATTCCTTGTCGCATAGGCCCGTGATGAAGAGGACGAGCTTGGCGCCCTCGCGGCACTGGATGCAGCCGAGGGGCAGGACGCCGACGTGGCGCGAGCCGGCGTACTTCTCGCCCAAGCCGTGCCCGGCCATCGGCTTCTCGCCGAGGGTGGGACCGCCGAGCGGGTGGGCCATGGCGTCCCCTCTGGGTCGGGGACTTAAGCCTTGGGCTCCAAGCCACATCGTGACCAATGCCTTGAAGCTGGGCGCAGCGGCTTCACGGACGATGCCCGAAGAGGCCCCAGACAAGCAAAAGGCGCGCCTGGATCGCCTCCTGCTCGTCGCGGCGGGCGGGACGACGTTGGCAATCCTCGTGCTGCGTTTGGCAACGTACGGCAACGGCGGGGGCGGGGCGCTGCAACTCATCCAGCAAGCGATGATGCCGGTTCCCATCGCCCTCGGTGCCTGGGCCACGGCCAGGAACTTGCGGCGGTCGTGGACCTGGTTGGCTCCGTTGGCCTTGTTCGTGCTTTGCCTGCCGCTGGTCTACAGCGCCTTGGAACGCATCGAGCCGGATTCGGAGGGCAGTCGCTATTGCGGGGCCGCCGGGTTCCTGCCCCCCATGCCCGATTGGGAGGACCACGCCGTCGTCGGGGACGCGTACAACCTGGGCTACCCGTTGCTTGCCCTCGCGGCAATGCTTGCCGGCGGTGGCATGCTAGTTGTGCGCACGACGAGGGGACTCGGGTCGTGGGTGCTCGGGGCCGGCATCGTGCTTGGCGTGATTTGGTTTGCCGCGCCGGTGTGCGTGGGCGCCTAGGCGACTTGCGGCGAGGCGCTGGTCTGGGGCGGGTTCAAGGCCGAGCCGTCAACGGAATCGATTCGTAGTCGGCGAGGTCGACGCCGGGCAACTGCAGGCCGATGGAGTCGAGGTTCAGGTAGGGGGCCATGGCGCCGAAAGGATCCGTGGCCTCGGCCGCCTGGACGCCACGCAGCGTGACGCGCAACTCGGAGCCGGCGCGCAGGATGTCCTCGGTGGGCCGCAGGGGAATGCTGCGCGTGACGTCCTGGTTGACGAGGGGCGTGTACGGCGTGTACTGCGTGTGGTCGTCGTTGTGGGCGAGGTTGAGCTGGCCCCACGTCACGAGGCGGTCGCCTTCGTACACGTAGGCGGCGACGTAGGCGTTGGCGCCGGCGAGGACGCCGTGGATGGGCACGAGGCCGACGCCGGCGAGGCTGACGTCGCGCGCCAGCGTCATCGTGTACGTGATCGTGTTGGGCATGTCGGGCACGGTCGCGCCGGCTCCGGCGTGGTCCAGCATCAGGGTGACGGTGTCATCGGTGCTGCCGGTGCCTTCCGCGAGGGTGCCTGCGGCAATGTCTGCGCCGAACACACTGACGAGTGGCGACGTCGGAGGCCATTCGCTGGCCGTGCGGTGGGTGTCGCGGTCGACTTGGACGGCGACGGGGGGCAAGGCGTCGAAGCCGAGGTCCTTGCCCTTCAGGTGGGTCTCGAACCAGCCGACGAAGAGGGCTTCGCAGTCGAGACGGCTGGGGTGCTGGTGCAGCCAGTGGCCGAAGAGGCCAAGCTTGGGGGACTGCAATTCGTTGAACCAGCCGGGGATCATGGCGGCCTTGACGTTGGCGTCCTCGAAGCCCTCCGTGTACAGCACGGCGGCGGTGACGTCCTTGGCGCGCAGCTTGAAGTTGCGTTCCTCGTAGAACGCGTTGTAGACGCCGCGGGGGTCGTTGGCCATCGGAACGAGCGTGGGGTCGCAGGGGCCGTTTTTGGCGTTGTTGAGCAGTTGCTCGGGGTCGTTGAGGTAGCGGCCATTCTCGCCGACCTCGTTCGTGCCCTCGGTGATCAGGGATTCCGTGAGGACCTGGTAGGCCAAGGGGCTCAGTGTGGATTCACCGTTGGGGACGCCGCCGTAGTGCCAGTCCTCGTAGGCGTTGATGACTGGGGCGATGGTGACGATGGCCTTGAGGGCCGGCGGCGCCTGCACGGCGGCCTCGACGGGCGTGGTGCCGACGTAGGATTGGCCGTAGAAGCCGACGTTGCCGTCCGACCACGGCTGCGCCGCGACCCACTCGACGAGGAATTTCTGGTCGAGTTGCTCGTTGATGCCCCAGACCTCGACGCAGCCGCCGGAGTCGGCGAAGCCGCGCACGTCGGCCGTCACCATGGCGTAGCCACGCCTGGCCCAGTCCTGCACGACGTACGTCCAGTCGGCCGGGTCGGCGCCGGCGGCGTGCGAGTAGTAGGGACTCGAGACGATGACGGCGGGGAAGGGCCCCGAGCCTTGCGGCAGGGTGCGTTCCGTGCGCAGCAAGATGCCGTCGTGGCTCGGGATGAATTCCACGATGGTGTCCTGCAAGTCGCGCGTCGGCGGGTCGATCTGCGACAGGTCGAGGCCGGCGAGCAAGCCGTCGTAGGGGGCTGCGAGGAATTCGACGCGGACGTCGCCCTTCCCCGAGCCCGCGAAGTTGACGCGCCACACGGCGCCAGGGACGTCGAGGGCTGCGATGCTGGAGCAGGACTTCGGGTACCCGAAGCCGGAGGAGAAGTCCTCGACGGTGGGGTTGTTGCAGCGGCGCCGCCCCGTCTCGAGGTTGGTCATGGAGACGGACGTGGCGCCCGAGTCCGCGACGGCGCGCACCATCGTGGCGTGCTCGGGGACCGTGACTTCCACGGCGTGCGGCAAGGTGACGGCGTCCCAAACGAGGGCGAGGCCTTGCTCGATGGCTTCGAGGGAGGCGTTGCCGACGGCGGGGATGACGATGTCGGCGGGGACGAGGGGCACGACGTAGCCGGACTCATCGTTGCCGCCGCTGCCGCAACCGGCCAACAGGGAGGCTAGGAGGATGGAGCAGACCAGGAGGATGCGCATGCGGGGGCAGCCGGGGGACGGCCTCTTAGTCGTTCTGGACGATGTCTTGCGAATGGGCAGGGTCGAAACACTGACCGGGCCGTTCCGGCCAGGTCAGAGAACCCAGTCGAAGCCGCCGACGCGAGGGGCGACGGAGTCCACCATTTCGCGCAGCATGCTCATCGTGGGGGCGGCGAACTCGCCGACGGTCATGCCGGAGGGCGAGGATTCGCGCCGGCCATGCATTGGGCAGTGGTAGGCTTCCGTGAGCACGCCGTGCAGCGTGGAAACGGTGCGTTGCACCCGCAGTCCGCAGGTGGGGCATGAGCCAGTGGACACGGTCATCCGGGCCATGCGATGCACAAGACGCCGGGGGTATTGCTAGGTGATTGGGGGTGGAGTGAAAGTGCCTGCCGGGATTGCACTGAAAATCGGAAGCCCTATGTGTTAGGCCGGGATCGTGGGTTGG
>JBBSVQ010000020.1:0-16420 GCA_038046725.1 Thermoplasmatota archaeon
GGCCGAAGACGGTGTTGAACATGAACTGCATGCCGTTGACGTTGTACCACGACCAAATCTTGAACGAGTGGATGGGAATTTCGCCGACCTTCGGCTTGAAGCGGAAGACGAACTTCACGAAGGGCAGCACGAACATCAACGCGAGGCCGAAGACGAAGAAGCCCAGGATGGAGAAGTACAGGCCAACGGTGGCGTCCAAGGCCTGCGACACCTCGGGCGGTCCGCGCACGGCGACGTCGCGGCCCCAACCCCAGCGTCCGAGCAGGAATCCCGGCAGGGCAGCCACCGCCATCATCGCGCCCAGCGTGACGTAGCTGTAGATCCAAATCAGGCTCGCAACGAGCTTGACGGCCGCGTTTGCCATCGCTGCGCCCAGGAAACCGCCGTATTTGGCCCGGTCGGTGGGCATGACGCAACGCTCAAGCCCGCCCAGCGGTCGGCGCCGGCGTGCGCGTCCTTCCCCTGCTTGCAACCCTGGCCCTGACCGTCTCCCTCCTTGCCGGCTGCGCCGACGAGGCCCCGGACGTGCCCCCCGCGCAAAGTCTCCCGGCCCAATTGGCGGCGCAACTGGAGCCCGCCCCGCAATGGGACGCCGTGGCCGGCCTGGAGTGGTGGGCGGACTTCGCCCAGACGTACGCCTACCGCATGGCGTTCACGCCAGCCAACCAGGACGCGACGAACCACTTGGCGCAATCGATGGCCGAACTGGGCTTCGAAGTCGAGGTCCTGACCTACGGCGCCTGCGCCCCCCTTGTTGGCCAACCCGCCTGCGCCCCCCAAGCCGTCGGCCCCGTGCAGACCCACGTCGTCGCGGCCTTGCTGCGCGGCGCCACCCAGCCGGACCACGCCGTGGCCTTGGGCGCACACTATGACAACGTCTACCCCGGCCTTGGCCTGACGACCGGCACCGTGGAGGCGGCCTACGACAACGGCTCCGGCACGGCCATGGTGTACAACCTCTGCAAGCAACTCGCCCAAGTCCCATTGGAGAAGTCCTTGCTGTGCCTGTTCTTCGACGGCGAAGAGGAGGGCGCCTTGGGGTCCTCGCTTTACGTGGCCAACCCGCCCGCTTCGCACCCCGCGATTGACGTGTACCTGGGCTACGACATGGTCGGAATCAACTGGCCCGGCCCCGTGTGGAAGCTCTACAACTGGGTGGACGCCGAGCACGCCCTCGACCTGCACCCCTTCGTCAACGCCACCGTCAACGAGGTCCTGCAGTGGCCCGCTGAGGGCGTCGAGGTCTTCCCCAAGAACGATCGCAACTCCGACGAGGCCTCCTTCATCAGCGCGCACATTCCGACCATCCGCTTCGCCGGCGGCCGGACCGCAGGAGCCTACCCGGCCTACCACGAGCTGAACGACACCGTGCAGTTCGTCGACGCCTTCGTGGGCGGCCGCGCCAACTTCGCCCTCGGCTTCGGCGCCATCCTCGAGGAGTCCGTGCTGCTGGCCCGCATGTTGGACCGCACCGACCTCCCGGCCATCCAGGCCTGGGTCGAGGGCTAGGGCAGCGCCACGGGCGGCGCATCGCCGCGGCAAGCTTGAAGCAGCGTCATCCGCGTGGCACCGCGTGCACCGCATCCTGGCCCTGTTCCTGCTCGCCCCTGCGATTGCGGGGTGCCTGAGCGAAGACGGCGGCCGCGGTGCAACCAACCCCCCATCGTTCGCGGCGAGCCTGCACGACGGCATCCCTCCCATCGCCTGGAATCCCGGCGAGGCCATCGACTGGTGGGAGGACATCGCCAGCAACTACCCCAAACACGACTCGAACCTCCCAACGAACACCCTGTTGCGCGAACGCCTCATCGCCGACCTTACGGCCCTTGGCCTCGACGTCGAGGTGCGGCAATACCCAGGCCAGTTCCAAGGCCAAGCCGTCCCCGAGTCCCCGTTGACGATGCTCTACGCCGTGGTCGCCACAAAACCCGGGACGACGATGCCGGACCACCGCATCGGCCTCGTCTCCCACTACGACACGCAGACGCTCACCATCCACGGCGCCTACGACGACGCCTCAGGAGTCGCCGCCGACTTCCACTTGTGCAAGGCCCTCGCGCAGGTCCCCATGAACCGCACCCTCGCCTGCATCTTCTTCGACGGCGAGGAGCGCGGCCTCGTTGCGTCGCAACGCTACGTGGAGGACGTCGTTCTGGAAGCCGACGAGGGCTATGGGTACGACTACGTCCTCGGCTACGACATGACGGGCATCAACTGGCCCGGCCACCCGTGGAAGCTGTACGCCATGGCGGGCGAGTTGTGGACCGTCCCCGGCGACATCGACAGCGCGCAAGTCAGCCCGCTCTTCCCCTTCGCTCAGGACCTCCTCAACGGCGTCCTTGGCTACCCTGCAGACGGCGTCGAGGTGCTTCCCGATTCGCTGCGCAACTCCGACGAACGGCGCTTCAAGGAGGCCGGAGTGCCAATCATCCGCTTCGCAGGCGGCCTGAACGCCACGGACTACGACCAGTACCACATGCCCCTCGACACCGTGGACCACGTGTACGAGGTCACCGGTGGCCGTGCCAACTTCCAGGCCGGCTTCAGCGCCATCGTCGAAGCGAGCTACGCAACGGCGTTGGCCTTGGACCGGACAACCCTGGGCGCCTTGGAGCAGGCGTACGGCTTCGACCTGGGCGCCTAGGCCGTGCGGCGACCGGCGAGCGCGAACAGGCCGGCGGACACGATCAAGACGAGGAAGCCGCCCCACAACATGAACTGCCCCAACTCGCCGAAGCTCTGGGCCCGGGCGTCGCGGCCCCGGCACGGGTCGGGGCCGTAGTCGTCGCATACGTTGTCGGACGCCTCGGCTCCCATGTAGAGGCTGGAGCCGCCGACGATGAGGCAGAGCAGGGCGACCACGGAAAACAGCACGCCGCCGAGGCGAAGGGATTGCATGCCGGACAAGGTGGGCCAGGGAGTCTTAAGGAATGCGAGTCGGTGGCCGCGCAACGGTAGGCACAAAGCGCACGGAGATCACAGAGAGCATTTTTCTGCGCGGCTCTGCGGGCTCTGTGCTGGCCCCGTGGCCGAGCCCCCGGCCACCGATTGTCACGGAGTGTCACGGACACGCTTCGCAGTTGATGAGAGGCCGTGGCCGGGCAAGGGGGAACACAGAGCGCACGGAGACCACAGAGAGCAAAATCTCTGTGCCGCTCTGTGGGCTCTGTGCTGGCCCTCCTTTCGGCGCCCAGCCACCGATTGTCAAGGATTGTCACGGATGCCCTTCTGCTTCGGTGAAAATCGGTGTCAATCCGTGGCCCGGTGGCGGGCTAGCGCTACTGCGTCGCCCTGCTCCGCGTGCGCAGACGCCTTACGCTTTGGACAAGGACGACGACGAGTCCAGCCAGGAACGAAAGCGGTGGCAGCCAGAACACGTCGTCCCACGTCGGTGTCGCGTCGGCTGCGCACTTGCTGGAGTACGCCGTCGTGAAGGCCGCTTGCGCGCCAGGTGAGTCGTCGCAGGAGGCGGATTTCACGGGCGCGCCTGTCCCTTCGTCTCGTGCAAGCGCTGCAACTCCTTCACCGTCGTTGCATCCTTGGGCCCCTTGTCGTCGCGCCAGCGGCCCGTGAAGCGGGGGAAGCGCGCTGCAAAGCCGTGCTCCGGCTTGATGCGGCCCCAGCCGGCGCGGTGCGTCGGGCTCAAGGTCAGCTCCGCGGCCTGCACTTCCATGACGACCTTGGGTTGGAACCAGACGTCCGGCTCCAAGCCAGAGTCGACGCGGTCGGGTTTGGCTTCGCTGACGTGCTTGGCGAAGCGGTCCTTGAGTCCCTTCAACGTCTCGTCGTCGAAGCCTGTGCCCAACTTGCACACGGACTGCCAGGCCTGCGCATCGGGGTCCCAGGCTGCCATCAGCGTCGCCCCCCACCATCCGGCACGGCGCCCGCGACCATAGAAGGCGCCGATGCACACGAGGTCCATCGTGTCCACGAGGCTCTCCGTGTAGTCAGTCTTGAATTTCACCCAGGCAAATCCGCGCGAACCAGCCTTGTACGGCGCCCGCGGGTCCTTGCACATGATGCCCTCGGCGCCATCCTCGACGGCGGCGTCGAAGAAGCGCTCCATGCCTTTCTCGTCCGTGGCCACCTGTTGCGTCGACATGCGCACGCGCCCCGCCGCGCCGCCCTTGCCGACGAGCTTCGCCAAGCGGGCGCGCCGTTCCGCCATCGGCAAATGCATCTCCGACTCGCCGTCGACTGCGATGAGGTCGAAGAGGAACAGCGTGATGGGCACCTCGGCGGCCACGGCTTCCAAGTCGGCCTTGCGGCCCCGGCGGCGCGCAACGTCCTGGAATGGCCGCAGCCGGCCGTCGTCGTCGAGCGCCACGGCTTCGCCCTCCACGATGATGTCGTGGCCAGCAAACTCGCGCGCCAATTCCGCGACGACGTCGGGGAACTGCGCCGTGAAGTCCTCCAGGCGCCGGCTGAAGAGGCGCACCGTCGGCGTCTTCTTGCCGCGCCCGGCGACGTGGGCCTGCATGCGCAAGCCGTCGTACTTGTACTCCATGCCGACGCGGCCGTCCATCTTGGCGAGGATCTCGCCGAACGTCTTCAGGCGCTCCGACGCCATCGGGCGCACCGGGATGCCGGCCTGGATGCCCAGTTTCGCGACGGCTTTCGGTCCGCCGTCGGCGAGGGCCTGGGCGACGACGGCGAGGTCGCTGCGCAAGTCGTAGGCGCGCTCGAGTTCCGCTCGCAACGCCTCCTGCTCGGCGCGCTCGGCGTCCTCCATGTCCGTGACGGAGCGCACGCCCTTGCCGAGGTGCCAGGCGGCCAAGGCGTCAAGGAACGTCATGTCCGCCACGCCGAGGCGCAAGCGGCCGGCGACGGTGCGCGTGATGTAGCGCGCCTCCAGCGGCGTCGCGTCGAGCAGGAGCTTCGACAGCAGGCGCTGCTTGGCGTCCTGCGACCCCGTGCCCGTCGTCGCGGCAATCTCCTGCAGCGTCGCGAAGACCTTGCCCACGGTGAGCGGCTGCGACCCGAACAGGCTTGCCTGCTTGCGGCCGCCGCCGAGGGCCGCCTCCGCGGCCAGGCCGAGGTCACCCTTCTCATGGTAGAGTTTCTCCAGCTTGGCGGCCGCTTCCTCGGACTTGGCTGAGCCCGACGTGGCCAGGGCGAGGACCTTGAGGATCTGCTTCTCCGCCACGCCGAGCTCGATGCCCTCCCAATCTGGGGCGACGGCGCCTTGCAGCAGACGGACGACTGGCAGCAGGTCCTTCGTGGGCACTTTCGCCAGCATCTCGGCCACGATGGCCGTCATCTCCAGCCGACCGGAGGTGCCCTCGAGCCGCTCGAAGAAGGAGGCCAGCTCCGCGAACTTCACGCCGGTGCCAAGTCGTCGAGCCTTTCAAGGGCATGGGGGGTCCGCTGGCATGCACGCCGAAGCGAAGGCGCACGTCCCCCTCCCGGTGCCCGCCGCCTGGCAGCGCCTGGCCGACCTGTCGGCCCTCAGCCAATGGGCCCCCGACGTCGCCGGATCCCCAGCCGAGGCCATCCGCCCGGGCGCCACGCGTTGGGCCCGCCTCTACGAACCGACGTACGGCAAGGACGTCCTGATTGAGCGCATCACCGACGTCGACCCTCGCCGCCACACCTTCAGCTACGACATCGAGGGCGGCATCGGCCCGCTCGCCGCCATCCGCACGACGTGGAGCGTCGCCCCGGCCGACGGCGGCAGCGGGAGCACGGTGACCGTTTCCAGCGAGATCACGCTGACGGGCAGTGCGCGCTTCGTTCCCTTCCTCGTCAAGCGGGCCTGGACCCGTCAACTGCAGGACCTCGTGGACGGCTTCGCCAAGTGGGCGGGCCGACTGCAAGGCGACGTCGAAGTCATGGATGGCCCGCAACAGGACCTCGCCCCCGCCGAAGCCAAGCCGCGCAAGGCCAAGGCCGTCGCCCGGCGACGCTAGCGCCCACTCAGGCAACCGTCGTCCCCGCGTCGCAGGCCTGGAATTCCGTTGACCGCTGCCATTTAAGGGAGCGAGCCCCTGGAACCGCCATGCACCCGGTGGGCAACATCCGCTCGTCGTTGTCCAACCACTTGGACGGCCGGCGCATCGTCCTCGCCGTCTCGGGCTCCATCGCAGCCGTGAAGACCGTGGAGCTCGCGCGCGAACTGGTGCGGCACGGCGCCGTCGTCGTCCCCGTCATGTCGCAGGCGGCCACGCGCATCCTGCATCCGGATGCCCTCGAATTCGCCACCGGCATCGCCCCGATCACGCGCCTGACGGGCCAGGTCGAGCACGTGTCCCTGCTCGGCAAAGTCGAAGGCCGCGCCGACCTCCTGCTCGTCGCCCCCGCCACTGGAAACACGGTGGCCAAACTGGCGCTCGGCATCGACGATGGGCCAGTCACGACGTGCGCCACCGTCGCCTTCGGCTCCGGCGTCCCCGTCGTCGTCGCCCCCGCGATGCACGAAGTCATGCTGGACCAACCCATCCTCGCCGACCACAAGCGCACCCTCATCGGCCGCCTCGGCGTCACCTGGGTCGAACCCGTCCGCGAGGAGAGCAAAGCCAAGCTCGCGGACGTCGAGGACATCGTCGAAGCCGTCATCCACCGCCTCGCCAACGACGCCGCCAACCCCGGCCCCCTTGCCGGCAAGAAGGCCCTCGTCGTCTCCGGCGCCACCGTCGAGCCCGTCGACCCGGTGCGCATCCTCACCAACCGCTCCTCGGGCCGCAGCGGCCACCTCATCGCCACCGAACTGGCCCGCCTCGGCGCAGCCGTGACCCTATGGGAGGGCCACACGACGGAGCCGACGCCCGGCCACCTCGTGGGGCGGACGGTGCGATTCGCCACGCATGCCGACTTGATGCGCCTCGCCAAAGGCAAGTCCGCCGCTGCCTTCGACCACATCTGGATGCCGGCCGCCATCGGCGACTACGGCGCCAAGCCGGCGAAGCAGAAGGTCCCGAGCGGCGAAGCCAGCCTCACCCTCGAACTCGGCCCCCTGCCCAAGGTCGCCGAGGTGCTGCGCAAGGCGGCCCCCAAGGCGACGCTCGTCGCCTTCAAGGCCGAATCCGATGCCGGCGCATTGGCGAAGGCAGCCCGCGAGCGCCTGACGCGCTACGGCGCGCAGTTCATCGTCGCCAACCTCGCCACCGCCTTCGGCGCCGTTGACACGACCGTCCACCTCGTGCACGCCAAGGGGCACGAGACCTTCACCGGCCCCAAGGACGAGGTGCTGCCTACCATCGTCGACCTGGTCGCCATGGCGGCTCGACCCGGGAACGAGCCACGGAATCCACGGAAACCACGGAAGCCGGGTTCCCCAGGTTCCGTGGATTCCGTGGCCCGTGGGCGGGCGGCGCGGAAGGCCGCCAAGTGACAGCGCACGCCTTCGCTCCCGGCCACGTCTCCGGCCTCTTCGCCGTGCACGACGAGGCCGCGGCCTTGCTGCACAGGGGCAGCCGCGGCGCCGGCTGGAGCGTCGACCTCGGCGCAACGGCGAGTGTGGATGCCGCGGACACGACGCGCATCGCCATCGACGGCGTTGCTGTCGATGCCCCCGTCACGCACGACGCTCTGCGCCGACTTGCACCGGGCAAGGCCTTCGACGTCCGCCTGCAACTGGGGCTTCCGGTCGGACAAGGCTTCGGCATGAGCGCGGCCGGGACGCTTGCCGCCTGCATGGCGGCAGCCAGTGTTGTCGGCCTCGACCCCGAGGACGCCCTCGCGGCCACGCACGCCGCAGAAGTGGCCTCCGGCACGGGGCTGGGCGACGCCGTCGGCTCGTGGTTCGGCAGCGGCGAGGTGCGCATGCGCCCAGGCTGCCCGCCGCACGGTTGGGCGTTGCGCATCGACCCGCCGGCTGGGACGAAGTTCCTGTTCTGCGTCGTCGGCGCCGCTCTTGCGACACCGACGATCATCCGCGACGCCGCGTGGAAGGCCCGCACGCGCGAGTTGGCCGACCCTGCCGTGGACCGCATCCTGGCGGTCGGACGCTTGATGGGGTGGGACGCCGTCGTGCGCGAATCTGCGGCCTTTTCCAAGGCCCTCGGCCTGATGCCCGACGCCATGCGGTCCCTCGGCGAGGCCCTGCCCGCAGGGCTGCATTGGGGGCAATCGATGCTGGGCAACACGCTGTGGGCCACTGGCCCCGCCGCGACGCTTGAGGCGGCCCGCCCCGTCCTCGAACGGGCGGGGCGAGTCATCGCGTGCGGCGTGGACGCAAGCGGAGCCCGCGTCGTGCGCGCGCCACGTTAGCCGGCCCGCAGCAGTCAGCCTTGGGTGACTTGGCTGGCCGTCATGCGTGCCCGGCGGGTCTCGCGTGCCGACTGGACCCAGCGCCAGGCAAGGATGAGGCCCACGGCCGTCGCCAGGGAAATGGCAAGGGGGTCGTCGCGCGCCATGAATGCCCGCAGGCCAGCCACGAGTGCCGCTGCGGCAAGCGTTGCGCTGAAGGGGCCGGTGCGGACCCAACCAAGTTTCGCCGCGGCCGGCCCCCGGTGCAGCGCGGCCAGACCGAAACAGAAGAAGGCCGCTGGCCACGTGGCGTCGGCGATGGAGACGTAGACCAGGCGCGACTGGGCCAGGAGGAAGAAGGCGGCGTCGCCCACGGCCAAGATTGCCGCGCCCGCCATCAGGAGGCGCAGGCTGCCGCGTTCCTCGGGGACGGCGTATGCGGACACGAGGGCGGCGACGATGACGAGAATCACATCGAGCGTCGGGTACGCAAGCAGCACCACCATCGACAGGGGGTCTTCGGCCACCGCGTCGGCAGCGATGCGGCGCAGGAAGAACACCCACGCCAACAGGGCAACGGAGAGGGCGACGAGGGCCGCGTCCTGGGCGAGGCGGATGCGCGACGTCGCCTGGAACAATCCCCGCGGCAACAACAGCAGTCCCGGGATGGCCGCAACGAAGAAGGCGAGGAATCCGATGTCCGAGACGTAGGGGAACGGAAGGATGCGCTCGACCAGCGGCGTTGCGCGCTGGAACCAGAACTCGTGCGTCATCCAGGCCATCTGGCCGACGGCCCACATCCAGCAGGCCAGCGCCAGCCAGCGCCACCCCCGCTCCTGCGCGGCTGCCGGCTCCGAGTTGGCGCGGCGCCAGGCCAGGGCGGCGGCAACGAGGGGGGCGCCCAGGTGGAGCAGGTTGGTGAAGACGACGGTGGGCCCGGCTCCGCCCCACTGCATGCCCAGCCAAAGCAGGGCGAGGGCGCTGATGACGCCGAAGGTGACGAGGGCGCGGCGATACGCCGGAGCATCCTGGGCCTCCCTTGGCACGCCTCCGAATGATGGCTGCGCCTTGAAGGCTGTGCGCAGGAAAGGTCCTGCGCCATCGCCCGCCCGACTTGCCGGGGCGCGGGGGCTGGAGGAACGGCCGGCGACGGCAGCGGCTCAGCGGAACCGGATGGTCTCGGCGTTCTGCAGTGACCGGGCCTCGATCCCGAACTTCTCCGTGATGCTCTGGGCCAGGTCGATGCACTTCGAGGCTTCGCCGTGCCCGGTCAGGACCAGTTTGGGCTTCGGGTCCATGTTCTGGATGAAGTTCATCAATTGCCGGCGGTCGCAGTGGCCGCTGAAGCCATCGATGGTGTGCAGGTCCATCTCGACGCGCACGGACTTGGTCTGGCCGGCGTCCTGGATGGGCAGTTCGCGGAAGCCGCGCTGCAGTTTGCGGCCGAGGCTGCCTTCCGAGTTGAAGCCGACGAAGCACAGGCTGTTGCGTTTGTCGTCCGCCCAGTGCTTCATGTATTCGAGGACTGGCCCGCCGGTGAGCATGCCGCTGGTTGCCAGCACGATGCACGGGTCCGGGTCGGCGCACACCTTCTGCCGCATCTCGTGGCTGTCCACGCGCTTGAACATGGGGCTCAGCAGCGGGTTGTCGTTGGCTTGGAAGATGCGCGCCTTGAGGGCGTCGTTGAGGTATTCCGGGTACGCCGTGTGGATGGCCGTGGCTTCCCAGATCATGCCGTCGAGATAGACGGGGACCTTTGGGACCTGGCCGGTGCGCATGAGCTCCTCGAGCACGAGCATGACCTCCTGGCTGCGCCCAACCGCAAAGACGGGGAAGACGACCTTGCCGCCGCGGGCGATGGTCTCGGCCACGACCTTCTTCGTGTTCTCGGCGGCCTCGACGCGGGCAGGCTGATTGTTCTCCTTGCCGCCATAGGTGCTTTCCACGATGACGGCGTCGAGGCGGGGGAACTTGTTGTTGGCCGGGTTGAACAGCCAGGATTTCTCGTACTTGATGTCCCCGGAGAAGGCGACGTTGTACAATCCGTCCCCGACGTGGAAATGACAGACTGAACTGCCAAGGATGTGGCCGGCGTCGTTGAAGGTCAGGCGAATGTCGGGGGAGATGTCGGTGGTCTCGCCCCAGTCCACCGTGATGCAGTTGCGCAGGGCCATGCGCACGTGTTCGGCGTCATACGGCTTCTTCACGCCTTGCGCCTCGGCGACGCGGATGTAGTCCATCGTCAGCAACGCCATGATGTCGCGCGTCGGCGTCGTGCAGTACACGGGGCCGTCGTAGCCGTACTTGAACAGAAGCGGGACGAGGCCGCAGTGGTCGAGGTGGCCATGCGTGAGGACGACGGCGTCGATGCTGGTGAACGGTTGCACTTCCCCCAACCCGAACATCGGCGTGGCCGGGTCGTTCTCCTCGAACTTGACGCCGCAGTCGATGAGGACCTTGGAGTCCTGCGTCTGCAGCATCGAGCACGAGCGGCCCACTTCGCGCCAGGCGCCCAGGGCCGTCATGCGAACGAACCGGTCCGCCTCGGCACCGGACGCGGACCGGTGCATCCGCCGGCCCACGCGTCGAAGGAACTTGCGGCGGTCATCCGCCACCAGGCGCAGGAATTCGCGCACCTCGCGCACGGTGCGGCTCGGAATCGGTGGCGTGCGCACGACGCGTGGGTTCCATCCGACGGCGGCCCGGATGGCGTTGAGGGTCGAGCCCTGCGACCCGATGGCGAGGCCGGGACGCTGTGCCTCGAGCACGACTTCGCCCGTCGCGGGCGCCCACGCCAAGTCGGTAAGCCCGGCCTCGGCGGGCACGATGGCGCGGATCTTCTTGTCCGCCTCCTCGGACGGCATGAGGGCGGAAGGGTCGGGGCGGACGGCGATGCGCTTCTGCAGTTCGCGCGCGAGGCGACGGATGAGCTGGCCGTCCGCGAAGGCGGCCGGAGTCTTGGTGTACAGCACAAGCTCGTGCGCCTCGAAGTCCAAGTCGGTGACGTCGACGCCCTTCGGGACGATGCCGTCCACTTGCTTGCGGAGGTCGCGCAGGAGGTCTTCGACGGAGGCCATGATGGTCCCTAGAAACGTGCCTGCACCTGCAGGCAACAGGTCAAGCCGGCCGCGGGTTGAATATGTTCCGAAACTTGTTTGAGCGACGCCCCGCGCCCGGCCCGTTGGCACCGAGTGTCACCGACCCACGAGCCACGGATTCGCACGGATTGGCACGGAGCCGCGTTTCCGTGTGAATCCGTGCAAATCCGTGGCCCCACCGGTCGGGGAACCTCGGTGAACCCAGGTGGCTTGGCACGGCGCCTCGCGCCAACCATTGGCACAACGGCTTGAGGTCGTGGCCGTCGTCGGCGTCACAAGGAGGTTGACTCGCGCGGCGCACCGAACGGGCGCAGTCGTGCCTACGGCGTCCAGCTGACCGGTAGCTTCAGCGCCTTGTGGCGCTTGGCGATGTCGGCCTCGTCGAGGCGGCGGAACCCCGCGGCGTCGATGATGGCGATGTCCATGCCGTTGCCGGAGGCCGAGTCGCGCCGCATGGCGGCATTCAGGCCGCGCACCGCGAGGTCCACGGCTTCCTTGACGTCCGTCGAGTCGCCGATGCGGTCCTCGAGCACGCCGTACACGAAGGGCGAGCCGGATCCCGTCACAGTCCACGTCTCCTGGATGGCGCCGCCGGCGGCGTCAACGGAGAAGATGGAGCCGCCCTTGTGGTCGTGGCCGCCCACGATGAGTTGCACCCAGTACGGCTGGAACTTGGATTGGTTCAGGATGTTTCCGAGGAGCGTGGCAGCGCCTCGGACCGGGAGTGGTGCATCCCGCTTGAAGCGGTACAGTTGCGCCTGCGCCTGCAGGTAGCGCGCAATCATCTGCGCGTCGCCCACGAGGCCAGCCGTGGTGAGGGCGAGGTGGCTGTCGACCGAGAACATCTTCTGCGTGTTCTTGTGGCCGATGAGGTGGCCCATCGTGGCGCGCTTCTCGGTCGCCATGACGATGCCGTCCGGGCAGGCGATGGCGAGCGTCGTGGTGCCCGTCTTCGCAGTCGGGGGCCCATCGGTGCGAGCGGAGGCCGCCGCGAGAGGGGGCAGTTGGGCCTCGTTGGGGGCGGAGAGGCCGGCGCCGAGGCCAAGGTTGGGTTCCATGGTGATGCCCAGAAAGGTCCCGCAGGACGCCGTTGCATGGGTCGGCCCGATATGAACCCCTTGCGGCGGGGGACGTGCGGCAATGCTCAAGCGTCGTGCAGGGCTCGAGTCTGCGTGCGCGTCTTTCCCCTGGCATTCCTGCTTCTGGCGGGAGCCTGGTCTGGGTGTTTCGAAGCCGGCGGCGACGACGCCATGTCGATGGGCGGCGGGCTCGAGGCGGCCCAGGCCGCGGCCGTGGCGTGGGCTGAAGGGGCGCAACTCATCGGGGCCTTCGCGATGGAGCGCGACGCGGCCGAAGCGATTCCCGCCTGGATGGGCGGGGGCGCGGGCGTGCCCGAGGAGGTCCGCGAGGCCACGGATGGCGATGTCGGCGACGGGCAAGCGACTTGGTGGATGTACATGTTCCAGGCGCGCATGACGTCACGCAAGGTGGCCTTCGCCGTCTCCGCTCAGGGCGAGGTCGCGGGGCCACTGGAATGGTTGGGCGAGGCGGATGACGACGACGGCTCGCCAGTCCCCGAGCAACCCGTCGGGGACGTCGTGGACTCGACGGCCGTGCAGTCGGCCCTGGCCGCGGACGCCCGGTGGACCGGCGTCGGGGCGATCGTGGCTTGGGAGCTGACGCGCCCGCACGTGAGTGATCCAGCGTTCTGGCTCGTGCGCGCTGGCGACGGCCCCCGCGGGGTGCTGGTCGCGGCCGTCACGGCTGACGCCGGGGCCGTCGTGTGCGTCGGCAACGGGGACGGCTCCATCTCGTTCCAAGCCACAAACGGAGTCAAGACTGGGTCCATCAACGCCGTGACGCCCGACTCGGGCAATCTTGAGCTCGGCGACGGCCACCGCGGCCTGCGTGTGGAACTGTCGGGCAGCGACGAGGCCCTGAACGAGATCGAGCTCACGCTGACGTCTCCCGCGGGTCCCGGCTCGACGTGGACCTGGTCCGGGGGCGCGCCCACCGTCGCGTTCGTCCCTGACCCCGCCGGCGGGACCTGGACCTACGAGCTCAGGTTGGTCTCCGGGGCCATCGCGAACTATGTCCTGCGCCATGAAACCGAGGGTGCCCTCCTGGACTGCTCGCCTGGATGACGGGTTGGGCAATCCCCACCGTCGGCGCAGGTTGCATATTGCCTGGGCGCTGAGGGGGGTTCATGCGCAACCTCGCGCTCCTGACGTTTGCCGGCCTCGCGGCCGTGACCTTGGTGGCCCTGCCAGCCTCCGCCCTGTGCGCCGTGGAGGCGGACGGCGGCTGCTCCGGCATCGCCGCCCCGGCCGTTTCCTTCGACGTCCGTAGCGACTGCGCCGACGCCGCCGGCGGCCTGTGCCTCGCCGACGACGGCAACGCCAGCAACATCCTCGCCGGCAACGACTTGCACCTCAACGTCACCAACCACCACGGCCAAAGCGTGGACTTCGAGGTCTTCATCATCCAACGCGTCGACGACGCCGTCGACGACTCCGGCCAGCCGCTGCGCGTGCGCGCCGACCGCATCGCCGTCCTCGAGGACGTCGCCGCCGGCGAGACCCGCTACGCCAATCTCGCCATCGATGGCAACACCTCGATGCTGCGCTTCCAGGCCCTCTCGGCCGACGCCAAGCACGCCGAACTCGATGTGCAGGCCATGCACGTCATGTCCATGACCGGCGGCGCCCCCGAAGTCGACCCCGCCCAGGACGCCAGCGACGACGCCGAATCCGACGGCAAGGACGCGCCGTACCTCGGCATCGTCGCCCTTGTCGGGGTGCTCGCGGCAATCGTGGGCCTGCGCCGCTACGACTGATCGACGCAAGTCGACCGCATCGGCGCGTTCGGCGCCATCGGCGGATGGTCGGGCCAAAGAGCGGCCACCAATCCGCCGATACCGCCGATGACGCCGATCCGAAGTGCCTCTTCCGACGCGCCCAAACGCTTTCGAGCAAGGCCGCGTCGCGCGCCGCATGAAGCCCCCCGTCGTCATCCTGGTCGGCACAAGCCACCAAGGCAACGCCGGGGCTGCTGCCCGCGGGGCTGCCAACTTCGGCGTCACCGACCTGCGCTTCGTGGCGCCGCGCTGCGACGTCAAGGGCAAGGAAGCCATCGACCGCTCCGTGCACGCCAAACCGCTGCTCGAGTCGGCGAAGGTGTACCCGAACCTGGTTGCGGCACTGGAAGGCTGCTCCCTGTCGGTCGGGACAACGGCTCGTTCGGCACAAGCACCGAACCACATGCTGCGCAAACCGATGGACGTGCGCGACTTCCTTGACTCCCTTGTGGAATCCAAGTGGGACGGCCAATTGGCCTACGTCTTCGGCCCCGAGGACTCCGGCCTGCACGGCGACGACGTCGACCGCCTCGACCAACTCGTGACGGTTCCCACGGCGGACTACAATTCCCTCAACCTGGCGCACGCGGTGACGCTGTTGTGCTACGAGCACTTCCGCCTCGCCGCAGCCGGAATTACGCCGGAACGCGAACTCAACCCGGACGCCCTCAACGCCCTCAACCGCGCATGGGACGAGTTGTGCATCGAAGTCGAGCCCCGGGCGTGGCGGCGGCGCACCGCGCAAGGCGTCTGGCGCAAAGTCGTCGGCCGCAGCCTGCCTGCGACGTTCGAGGTGCACAACCTCTTCGGCATCGTCACGAACGCCCTCAAGCGCTTCGGGCACCCGGAGTACGCGACGGAGACGTCGGAGAAGGTGCTGGCGGAGCGCGGGCTGAAGGTCAAGTCGGACCACGAAGGCTCGGGCCCCGGCACGGACGCTCAACTCGGGGAAAGCACGGATTAGCGGCCCTTGTTCGGGAACCACTTGTCGTATTTCCGGTGGTCCACAATCTCCAAGACGACGACGTAGCGCCTGCCCTCGGCGCGCACGATGGTGTACAGCAAGCGCCAGAATGCCGGCAAGTCCACGCAGTACAGATTGCTCAGCGGCGCGTTCCGGGCTTCAATCGGCTTGGCAGCCTTGCCCAGCGGCAGGGGGATGACTTCGCCGGCCTGGCAGTCGGCCGCCAGCAGGAAACGGATGGCGGCGATGCGACGAACCGTGCTTGCCGCCTCCTTGGCGCGGTCTCCTTGCAGCGCCGCCAGGGCCTCGTCCGCCGCGTCGCTGAACAGCACTTCGTCGCAGCCGAGGGGCGGTGGCATGCTCAGCGGGTGCGCTTGCGCAGAATCGTCTCGAGGATGCTGCCTTGGGCCTCACTGAGATATTGCAGCCCTTTCGACCCCTCGATGACGACGCCGTCGGCCATCAGGAACTGGAGTGCGGCGTTGAGGGCCTGCCGGCTGGTGCCATGGCCCCACTCGGAAAGGGATTCCAGCAACCGATTCCGGCTCACGGGACCCGCGGCCTGGCGCAGGGCGCCGCGGATGAGTTCAATGGTCATCAGGGTCGGGTTGGCGCCCTTGCGGGCGAACTCGACGGCGGGGGCACGCGAAATCATGGTCATCGGGTCCCCAACGCTTAGGGGGTGTATGTATGTGTGAGGGTCCACGCTTAAGTGGAGGGGTCCGGGCGGGTCATGCACCAATCCACAACGCCTGCGGACCTGATGGTCGCCCTAGAACGCGCCAAGGCCTGTCCGATGGGGGGACGCAACCCGCATAACGCCGCGCACGCATCGCAAGGCATGGTCTCCTGGCTGCCGCACGCCATCATCCCCGGCCTCGTGGCGCTGGCCTTCTTCGCCGTCCCGCGGCGCACGGCCCTGCTATGGTTGCCGCTCGTCTGGCTCGCCGACCTGGACTACGTCATCCAGTCGCAACACCGTGCCATCACGCATTCCGCCTTCATCCCCCTCGGCCTCTTCGCGGCCGTCCCGTGGCTGTGGCGCGCCCGCGACCCGACGGCGCGCTTCTGGGAGTTCGCAACCCGCCCCGGCGCCCCGGTCGCCCTGACTCTGTCGGCCTACTACCTGGCCAGCCACCTTTTGCTCGACGTCTTCCAGGGCGGCGTCGTGCTGTTCTGGCCCGTCCTCGACACGAATTTCTTCCTCGACTTCGAGATCCTCCTCGACACCGGCCAGAACACCTTCCAGCCGCAAGGCGAAGGCGGCACGTCGCAAGGCGCCCCCGAGTTGTCGCCGGTGTACACGTGGTTCAC
>JBBSVQ010000021.1:0-11280 GCA_038046725.1 Thermoplasmatota archaeon
TGGACAGAGGACCGACTAACCCTACTTGGCCCTGTCGTTTTATTACAAGCCCCTACACCGCTGCACCGGCTACACCGGGAGGGCCGCGAGATTTGCAGGGTCCGGTGCGCGCAGCCCCGCTTCAATGTCGTGCACCAGGGCCACGACTGCGGCATTGACGGGCGCGTCGGCGCCGTGCCTGCGCGCTGCAGCCACGATGTGCCCGTTGAGCCAGTCGATTTCCGTGCGCCGCCCGCGCTCCAGACTTTGCAGGCTGCTCGAGCGGTGCCGCCCGTAGCCGCGGGCAACGATGCGAAGCAGGGGGTCCCGCCCGGGCCAGCGCCGCCCGAACATTCCTGCCCGCAACCGTCCGATGCGTTCGAAGCGGACGCCGTCGGCCCGCCCGGCAGCGTAGGCCTCCTCGAAGATGGCAAGGAAGATGCGGCGAGCCTTGCGGTCTTGCAGAATCTCGCGCAGCGGTTGGCCCGCCACGACGCCGAGGCTCGTGATGCAGCTGTTGATGGCCAACTTGGTCCACTTGACGCCAAGCATGTTGGATGAGCCCGTCACGGGGGCGACGTCCGACAGGACCCGGGCAACCGCCTTGAACTCGCTTGGGTCGTCGCGGGGCCCGGCTCGCGGCCACGGGCCCAGGTGCAGGTCGCCGGGGGCGGTCTGAAGGCTGCGACCCGGCCCGTCCAAGGTGGCGGGGAAGGACACCGTGCACTCGACGAGGCGTTCGCCGGCCAGGGGCTTCAGGCGATCGCCAAGGATTCCGTTCTGCATCGCAACGACGGGGGCGTGTTCGGCCAGGCCGGGCAACCAGGCGGCGAGGGCTGCCTCGGCGTCGGCGCACTTGGTGGCAAGCACCAGCATGCGCGGCGCGGCCGCGAGGTCCTGGCGACGCCACACGACGGGGACGCTGGCGCGAATCTCGCGGCCGGCGGGGTCCACGGCCACCAGCCCGGCAGCGAGGGCCCGGGCGCTGACGGCATCGCGCGCTGCGAGGACGGCGTCGTGTCCTGCCGTGGCGAGGCGGGCGGCCACGAGGGTGCCCACGGCCCCTGGACCGATGACGAGGATGGGCCCTTGCGGGTCGAGGTGCACGACGCGCGCACGCCCGCGCGCGTTCCTTATTCCTCCGGTCGCGCGACCCCCCCTTGATTTCGCGTCGAACGCTCATGTACTCGAGGCGGGTCCGAGGCGAGCCGCTAGTGGTTTCGCGCCACTGGCACATTGGCTCACGAGGGGGACACGACATCGGGATGCAACAGATGCCGCAGCAGTTGACGGTGCAGGACTCGCAGCTTGCGGCGAAGTGGGACTCGTTCCTGCAGGACTACGCCAAGGCGCAGGTGCAACAGGCGGCGTTCGAATACCCGGAGAAGCGCAGCGTCGTCATCCAGTTCAACGATCTGCAGTTGCGCGACCCAGACCTGGCCGACTACTTGTTGCAGAAGCCGGGGCACTGCCTGCGCATCGGCGCCCAGATGCTGCACCAGGTGGACGTCACCGTCGAGCCGCGTCCCCGCCTGCACCTGCGCGTCACCGGCCTGCCCGAGTCGCAGAAGGTCAAGGTCCGCAACATCCGGGCCGAGCACCTGAGCCGCTTCCTCGCCGTGGAAGGGCTCGTCAAGAAGGTCACCGAGGTCCGGCCGCAGGTCCTCGAAGCTGCCTTCGATTGCAAGACCTGCGGCAACCGCCTGCGCGTCGTGCAGGAAGACGAAATCATGACGGAGCCCGTCCTGTGCGATTCCTGCGAGAAGCCCGGCCCCTGGACCCTGCGCGAGGAGGACTCGCGCTTCATCGACCACCAGAAGGTGGAGATCCAGGAAAACCAGGATGGCTTGCGCGGCGGAGCCCAGCCGGAACGCCTCACCATCCACGTGCAGGATGACCTCGTGCACAGCGTCGCCCCCGGCGACCGCGTCCTGCTCAACGGCATCCTCACGGCGCAGAAGCGCCGGCAGGGCAACTCCATCAAGGTCGAGTTCAACAAAGTGCTGCAGGGCGTCAGCGTCCAATTGCAGCAGCAGGAGTTCTCCGAGATTTCCTGGGCCCCCGAGGACGAGGAGGAATTCCACAAACTCGCCAAGGACCCCGAAGTGTACAACCGGCTGCGGGCCAGCTTCGCCCCCACAATCTACGGTCTCGACGTCGAGAAGGACGCGCTCATCCTTGCCCTCTTTGGCGGCGTCATGAAGGAGCACAAGGACGGCTCCCGCAATCGCGGCGACATTCACGTCCTGCTCGTCGGCGACCCCGGTGTCGCCAAGTCGCAACTGCTGCGCTACCTGTCCAAGCTCGCCCCTCGCGCCATCTTCACGTCCGGCAAGGGAGCCAGCGCCGCCGGCCTCACGGCCGCAGCAGTCAAGGACGAGTTCGGCGAAGGCCAATGGACGCTGGAAGCCGGCGCCCTCGTGCTGGCCGACATGGGCATCGCGTGCATCGACGAACTCGACAAGATGGACAAGAACGACCAAAGCGCCATGCACCAAGCCATGGAGCAACAGGAAGTCTCCATCGCGAAGGCCGGCATCTCAGCCACCCTGAGGTCGCGCTGCGCCGTCATCGGAGCAGCCAACCCGAAGATGGGGCGCTTCGACGAATACGAGTCCATCCATTCGCAAATCAACATGCCGCCCGCGTTGCTGTCGCGCTTCGATTTGATCTTCAGCCTGCGTGACAAGCCGGCCCGCGACAAGGACACCCTGCTCGCGCAGCACATCCTGCGCACGCACCAGGGCGGGGAAGTGCGCGAGCACCGCAAGGCCAACCCGAACGGCGCGTACACCGTGGACGACGAGACCGCCCTCCAGAAGCGCGTCGACCCCGCGCTCGCCGCGGACTGGTTGAGAAAGTACGTCGCCTACGCCAAGCGCAACATCTTCCCGGTCCTCACCGACGAGGCCATCCAGCGCATCCAGGACTACTACGTCGATCTGCGCGCTTCCGCTGCCGAAGGCGCCATCCCGCTCACCGCGCGGCAACTCGAGGCCTTCATCCGCGTCGCCGAAGCCAGTGCCCGCATCCGCCTGAGCCAGGAGGCCAACGCGGAGGACGCCGAGCGCGCCATCCGCATCATCGAGACGTACCTGCGCTCCGTCGGCGTCGACCGCGAGACCGGAAAACTCGACATTGACGTCATCGCGACGGGCGTCAGCCACTCGCAGCACGACCGCATGCGGACCATCCAGGACATCCTGCGCAACCTCGCCAAGGAATCCGAGAAGGGCTATGCCCGCGAGGAGGACATCGTGGCCGAAGCGAACCGGAAGGGCATCCCGCCGCCGGAGACGCTCAAGGCCCTCGAAACGCTGCGCCGCAACAACTCGGTCTACGCCAAGGGCGGTTCGGGCACGTATGCCCCGCTCAACGGCTGACGTACAAGCTGACGCGCGGCCGGCACGGGTACGGCCAAGTAGGGGGAGCTTGTGGGCGCGGCATCCCGATGACCGCCTTCGCCGTCAAGGCCTACCAACAGGGCGTCCAGCGCCTGGTTGCCGCATGCGATGCCGAGCTGCTTGGCACCACGCACCGCGAAGGCAAGTACAAGCTCGACGTCGCACCCGGCTTCTATGATGGCCTGCGCGTCAACGAGGCCGACCTTGCAGCCTACCTGCGTTCGGCAACGATGGCCAACCTCGTGGGCCCCAAGACTGTCGCCGCCGCCGTCAGCCTGGGCCTCGTGGACCCCGGCATCGTGCTCAAGGTCGCCGGCGTACCGCACGCGCAGTTTCTGGTGATGGACCTCCCATGAGCTCCGACACACCCCGGCTGCAGACCTGCGTCGAATGCGGCAAGCAGGTCCCTGCCCTCATCGGGGGCTCCTGCCCCGAGTGCTTCATCGGCAAGACGCCGCTGCTCGAGGCGCCGCCCGTCCTCGACGTCGAGTTGTGCGCGCACTGCGACGCCCGCCACGTCGGCGCCCACTGGATCGACCCCGATGAGGGCGTCGGCCTGGATTGGGTGCGCGAGGAGGCGGCTCGGTCGGTCATCCGCGCCCACGGCCGCGTCGAAGGCCCCGTCATCGCCATCACGGAAACGGCGCAGGACACGAAGCACTTCACGCACCACATCCGTCTCGACGGTAGCGTGGAAGGCGCGCAAGTCGGCTTCGAGCAGGATATGCTCGTGCGCATGAAGCGGAGCGTTTGCGACCGCTGCAGCCGGATGTTCGGCGGGTACTACGCCGCCATCATCCAGTTGCGCGCCTCCGACCGCGACGTCACGGACCTGGAAATCCAGCGCGCCCACCGCCTCGTGGGCGACGAACTCGACCGCCAGCGCGCCAGCGGGAACCGCGAATCGTTCCTGACGAAGTCGGGGCCGGTCCCGGGCGGATTCGACTACTACCTCGGCGACATCGAGGGCTGCCGCACCGTCGCTCGCGTCGTTGCCGAGAAGCTCGGCGCGGTCGTCGAGGAGCACGCCAAGCTCTCGGGGCGCACCGAGGGCGAGGACGTCTACCGCGTCACCTTCCGCGTCCGCATCCGGCTCTTCGCGCCCGGCGATTTCGCGTTGCTCGGCGACAAACTCGTGCAATTCCAGACCGGCACGCGCGGCCGCGCCCTCGTCGTGCGACTCGACGACCGCCGCACGGACAAGGTCGCTGAGGAGGACCTCAAACGTCTCGGCGGCGCCGAGATCCTGCAGGAGGCCGTCCTCGTCAGCCAGGACGCCAAGCACCTGCAGGTCCTTGACCCCGTGTCCTACAAGACCGTCGACATCCCGCGGCCGCCCGGCTTTGATGCCCCGGGCCCCAACGTCTGGGTGCTGCGCTACGAGGAGCGCCTGTCCTTGCCGGCCATGGCGGTCCAGTTCCCGAAGCGGACAGAGAAGGCACCCAAGCGGCCGTCCCCTCGCGAAGCCTAATATACACCCCCTTACAAAGGGCGGTCTGCGGGGCCCTCTGTTTTGACGCAACGTATCCTCACCCTCGAAGATTTGGCGATGGCGATTTCGAACCGCATCGGCATTGAGGAGGAGGACGCCGTCCGGGACGCGAACTTCGTCATGGACATCTTCGGCTTCGACGACCGCGTCATCGACAACGTCCTGGAACCCGAAGACCGCCAGCTCTTCTACATCCTGGAAGAGGAAGGCATGCTCACCACGGAGCGCGAGGAGACCACCCTGTACGACGGCCGCGAGTGGCGCACCCACTACTGGCTGTTCAAGAAGGCCCAGGTCTTCCTCATGTCCGAAGAGGAGCGCGAGGTCCGCCGCCGCAAGAAGGCGCAGCCGACCGAGGCCACCGTCTACACGCAGATCCCCGAGGAAGCTTGGGCTTCCCGCCAAATCTAGTGTCGGATTGAACGGATTGGTCCGCGATCTTGCGGATTGCCCAGCGTGAGCTTCGCGAACGCTCGTCCCCGGCGGACCGGCGGCGCGTGTTCCTCCCCGCAACCATCCAACGCCTTCCGACGCCGACCTCGGCGGCTTGCTGGAGCAACGCGTCCGAAGCGGCGCCCCGCGTCACCATCCCTTGGCATGAGGTCGGCGTCGGCGTCGTCACAAGGAGGCTGGTGGGCATGACCACCGAACGGGCGCGGTCAGCAAACAATGCCGTTTTTCGGCGTTGAATGGGCGCAAACATCTGATTTCCCTTCAGCGGCATGCAGAAACCGTTATATTCCCTGCGGCTTCACGCAGGTTTGCCACGAAATCCGGTGCCCACTCCGGTCGCCGCGATGGAGGCCAGCCCCATGACTGCGCAAACCGCCCAGATCGCCACGAACCTCGCCACGACCGTCCGCGCCGAATGCACCGAGTGCGCCGGCGTCATCACAGCCAGCGTCGCCCTGCCCGGCGAGATCCTCGACTGTGGCGACTGCGGCGCCGAACTCGAGGTCCGCTCCGTCTCTCCCCTCGTCCTTGCCCTTGCCCCCCAAGTCGAAGAAGACTGGGGCGAGTAATCCGCAGCACCGTTGGAGTGTGGTGCGTCCATGGTCCGCGTCGGAATGGTCTACAGCAGGCTGCGCAACGACGAGAAATTGCTCCTCGATGCAGCGCAACGCAAGGGAATCGACCTCGTCCCCATCTTCGACGACGAAGCCGTCCTCGACGTGCACGCAAAGCCCTGGGACGTCGACGTCGTGCTCGAGCGCAGCATCTCATTCTACCGTGGCCTGTACGTCCTGAAATTCGCCAACGTGCACGGCATCCCCTCCGTCAACTCCTACGAAGTCGCCTCGCGCTGCGGCGACAAGGCTGAAACGAGCCTGCTGCTGGCACGCGCTCGCGTCCCGACGCCACGAACGAAGGTCGCCTTCACCCCCGAGGGCGCGCTGAAGGCCTGCCGCGAGCTGGGATACCCCGTCGTCCTGAAGCCCACGATGGGCTCGTGGGCGCGCCTCTTGGCCAAGGTCGACAACGACGAGATGGCCGACATGGTCCTCGAACACAAGGAAGCCCTCAACAATCCGCTCCAGCAGATCTACTACATTCAGGAGTACGTGAGCAAGCCCGTCGCCTCCGCCGCAGTCGGCACGCACCAATTGCTTGGCAACGTCCCCGTCGATGCGCGCTCCGGCCTTGACGCCGGGGTGACCCCGTCCGCTTCGGCCCAAGCGTCACACCGCGACATTCGTGCCTTCGTCGTCGGCGACGAGACCATCGCCGCCATCCACCGCAACTCGCCACACTGGATCACCAACACGGCCAAAGGCGGCAAGGCCTCGAACTGCGCCGTGACGCCGGACCTCGACGACTTCTGCCAACGCGCTGCGGCGGCCGTCGGCGGCGGCGTCCTCGCCCTCGACATCATGGAGACCGAGGCCGGCCTCACCTGCCACGAAATCAACCACACGATGGAGTTCAAGAACAGCGTCGCGCCCACCGGCGTGGACATCCCGGGCAAGGTCCTGGACTACTGCGTCCGGCAGGCCAAGGCATGACGACCGTCAGCATCCTCGGGGCCTCCGGGTACACGGGGGGCGAGCTCCTTCGACTCCTGCTCCAGCACCCCGACGTCGACGTCGTGGGCGCCACGAGCCAGCAGTTCGCGGGCGAATTCCTGCACCGCGCCCACCCCAACCTGCGCGGCCGGACCCAGCTCAAGTTCGTCGGCCGCAACGAACTGCCCGCCGCGGACGTCGTCTTCACGTGCGTCCCGCACGGCACCGGCATGCAGGCCGCCCCAGGCCTCCTCGAAGCCGGCAGCAAAGTCATCGACTTGTCCGCGGACTTCCGCCTGCGTGACGCAGCCAAGTACGAACAATGGTACGGCGCAGCGCACGCCGCACCGGATCTGCTCGGCAAGGCCGTCTATGGGCTGCCCGAGTTCCATCGCGAACAAATCAAGGGGGCGCAACTCGTGTCGGGCGTCGGCTGCACGGCAACGGCCACGAACCTGGCCCTCTACCCGCTTGCCAAGGCCGGCCTGCTCACCACGGGGCCCGCAATCGCAGACATCAAGATCGGCTCGAGCGCATCGGGGCTGGAGGCCAACGTCGCCTCCATCCACGCCGAACGCAGCCGCGCCATTCGCCTCTATGCGCCGACCGGCCACCGCCACGTCGCCGAAGTCGAGCAGGAGTTGGCCTTGGCCGGCGCGACCCCGGCGGTGCACTATTCGGCGCACGCCGTGGAATTGGTGCGGGGAATCCTCGCGACCTGTCACGTCTTCCTGTCGCGCCCCGACGTCACCGACAAGGACCTGTGGAAGGCGTACCGAGCCGCCTACGGCACGGAGCCCTTCGTGCGTCTCGTCAAGGAGCGCACAGGCCTGCACCGCTTCCCCGACCCGAAACTCGTGGCGGGCAGCAATTACGCCGACATCGGCTTCGAGGTCGAGGAGCCGGCCAGCCGCAGCCACGGCGGCCCGCAACGCATGGTGGCCGTCTGCGCCATCGACAACCTCGTCAAGGGCGCCGCAGGGTCCGCCGTGCAATGCATGAACCTCATGCAGGGATTCGACGAAACGGCCGGATTGACCCAGATCCCGCTCCACCCGGTGTAGCATGATGACCGATCCTTCTGCCCTTCAATCGTCGTCGGGCCTCGCCGCCGAAGGCGGCGCCGGGCGGCTATACGCCGCCCCCCAACGGACGGGTTCCGAGCGCAGCGAGGAATCCCGTCCGTTGGTCGTCAAACTCGGCGGCGGCGCAAGCCTGGACGTCGACGCCGTCCTGCGCGACCTTGCCGCACTCAAGCGCCCCTGGGTCCTGGTCCACGGCGGCAACGCCGAACTCAACGATGTCAGCACGAAGCTCGGGCACACGCCGCGCTTCGTCACCAGCCCAGGTGGCTACACCAGTCGCGTCACCGACCCCGAGACCATCAAGCTCATCCAGATGGTGTACCGCGGCCGCATCAACAACGATCTCGTGCTGCGCCTGCAGGGCCTCGGCGTCAACGCCGTCGGCCTGTCGGGGGTCGATGGGCGACTGTGGCAGGCAGAGCGCAAGGAGGCCATCCGCGTCGTCGAGAATGGGCGCAAGTTCCTGTTGCGCGACGACTTCACGGGCAAGGTGGTCACCGTCAACACGGACCTGCTGCGCCTCCTCCTCGACAACGGCTACCGACCCGTCCTCACCCTGCCGGCCCTGGCTAGCGATGGCACCGCAGTCAACGTGGATGGCGACCGTGCGGCAGCAGCCGTCGCATCCGCCTTGGGGGCGCAGGATCTCGTCATCCTCAGCAACGTCCCCGGCCTGCTGCGCGACGTCAACGATCCCGCCTCGCTCATCCCGAGCATTCCGAAATCGGACCTGCAATCCGGTCAATCCGTCGCCCTCGACCGCATGAAGAAGAAGCTCCTCGGCGCCGAAGAAGCCCTCGCGGGCGGCGTGTCTCGCGTCGTGCTGGGCAGCGCCAACCGGCCGACGCCGGTGCAGGACGCGCTGGCGGGGCATGGCACGGTGGTCGCGTGACCCAGCCCCCCACGCGCCCCACGGGCCACGGAATCCACGGAACTGGGGGAAACGCCCCCCATTCCCAAGATTCCGTGGATTCCACGGCACGGGCGCTGGGTGGGGAGCGCCACTTGGCGCGCAGCTTCCCGCCAAAACCTGTCGCCTTCGTGCGCGGCGCGGGGCACGAACTCTTCACCGCAGACGGAACGGCGTACGTCGATCTCGGCGGCGCAAGCCACGGCGTCGCCAATTTCGGGCACAACCACCCCCGAATCGTCGAGGCCATGCGACGCCAAGCCGGGGACCTCATCCACGAAACGATGACGATTCCAAGTCCCGTGCGCGCCGAATTCCTCGACAAACTGCACGGCGTCCTGCCACGGCACCTGGAACGCACGTTCCTGGCAAACTCAGGAACCGAAGCCGTGGAATGCGCCATCAAGCACGCCACGGCCGCAACGGGTCGAACAAAATTCGTCGCCCTCAAGAACAGCTTCCACGGCCGCACAATCGGCGCCCTGTCGGCGACGTTCCGGCCCCAGTACCGCAAGCCCTTCGCCGGCCTCCTGCTCGATGTGACGTTCGTCGCGCCCAACGACGAGGCCGCCCTCGAGGCCGCTGTCACGGACGAGACCGCAGCCATCCTCGTCGAACCAGTGCAAGGCGAAGGCGGCCTCACCACCTTGTCCGACGCCTATCTGCTAGCCTGCGAACGCGTGGCCCACGCCCGCGGCGCGTTGCTCATCGTTGACGAAATCCAAACCGGCCTCGGCCGCACGGGGACCGACCTCGCCGTGACACCCAGCGGCGCAAACCCCGACCTGCTTCTGCTTGGCAAGTCGCTTGCCGGCGGGCTTCCCATCGGCACGTGCTCGATGACCGAAGCCGTCGCGGCAAGGATGCCGCCGGGCGGCCACGGCAACACGTTCGGCGGCTCGCCCTTCGTGTGCGCGGCCGCCAGCGCCGCCCTCGACGTCCTGCGCGACGAACGCCTGTCCGAACGCGCCGCCGCGACGGGTGCCGCGTTCCGCACACAACTCGAGCGGCTGGGGTCGCCGTTGTTGCGCGAAGTCCGCGGCAAGGGCCTCATGCTCGGCATTGACCTGCGCATCAAGTCGCAGCCCGTCCTGGACCGGTTGCTGCAGCAAAACTTCCTGGCGCTCGCGGCCGGACCCACGGTCGTGCGGTTCCTGCCGCCCTTGGCGACGCCGCCGCAGACGTTGTCGGACGTCGCCGCGGCCCTGGGCGACATCCTCGCGGACCCCGCCCTTCGACCCCTGGGCCCCGAGGTGGAAGCATGATGCTCGCCGACGAGACCTTGCTCGAGGGCCTCGTACGCATCCCGTCCGTCACCGGTTCGGAGCGCGAAGCCGTGCGGTTCCTGCAGGCCCAGGCGCGCGCCGACGGCCTGCGCGTGCTGGAGGACGCCGCGGGCAACTTCATCGCGGAGACCGGGAGCGGCCCACGCCTGTTGCTCTTCGTCGGCCACATCGACACCGTGCCCGGCCATATCCCGGTGCGCGTCAAGCAAGGCACGCTGTGGGGGCGCGGCTCCGTCGACGCCAAGGGGCCCCTCGCCGCCGCCTATTGCCTGGCGCGCCGACACAAAGGCGCAAGCGACATCACGCTGCGCATCGTCGGAGCCGTGGACGAGGAAGGCGACTCACATGGGGCAAAGGCCCTCGACCCAAAGCTGCGCCCGGATTGGATCATCGTGGGCGAGCCGAGCGGCGTGCACGGCGTCACCCTCGCCTACAAGGGCATCCTGCGCGGGTCCTTCGCGCTGGAACGGCCGCGGGGCCACGGCGCCCACCCCGGCCCCACCGCCGTCGAGGAGGCCATCGGATTCTGGGACGAGGTGCGGCGCACGCATCGCTTGGAGGACCACTTCGAGTCCCTGCAAGGCCATCTCTTGTCCATGACGACGTCGGGCGACGGACTCGTCGACCGGGTGACGGCGACGTTCCACGTCCGCTTGCCGCCGGGCACGGACCCAGACCGGCTCGAGGCCGACCTCGTGTCCTTGGGGCGGCTGCGCGACGTCGCCGTCGCATGCACGGAACGCATGCGGCCCGCGGAATCCTCCAAACGCACGCCCTTGGCTGCTGCGTTCCTGCAAGCCATTCGCGAGCAGGGCGGCGAGCCGCGGTTGCTTCGCAAGACCGGCACGGCCGACTTCAACCTCCTCGCCGAGCGGCACCCGGGCGTGCCCCTGGTGGCCTACGGACCTGGCGACGCTGCCCTCGACCACACCCCCGACGAGCGCATCGACTTGGCGGAATTCCGGCAAGCCATCGACATCCTGGACTCGGTCGTGACGCGTTTGGCGTCGCTGCCCCTGGCGGTCACGTCCTAGTGGGGTGACCAAGCACAGAGCCCGCAGAACGACACAGAGTTCTCTGTGGTCTCCGTGTGCTCTGTGCCAACCCTCGGGCGGACGCAC
>JBBSVQ010000022.1:0-34788 GCA_038046725.1 Thermoplasmatota archaeon
CTTCTGGCATGGAACCTGACCCGGGTGCGCTATTGAGATTTATTACAACCCCGCGCTGCAGGTTCACCTTCCCCCCGCAAGGCCTGAACCACGGGGCCGGGCGTGGGGCGTCCTGGCCGGGCTGGCCCGGGACCGACGGCAGGGTAGGCTCCTCCTGGTTCCGGGCCGTCCGGCCTTACCGACGGAACGGCCACAGAGACCCCAATTTCCGATGGAACTCCACAGGAAACGACCCATACTCCAGGCTGTTTCACTGACTTTCCAGGAGGGGCGGCCGAGCGTTTCAGAAGTCCTCATATACCCATGGCGGAATGTGACTGTCAGACAAATGGCAACAAACGGACCTGAATGGGTTCGCATGTTGTCACTTGTTGGTTGCAGGTGTCAGACACCTGCCACCACCCAAGAGGTCCAGAAATGGCCGCAAAAATCGCCAAGCAACCGACCGACCGTGTGACGGTGCGCCTGCCCGTCAGCCAGATTCAGCAAATGCAGTCTCTGGTCGAGGCAGGCCTGTACCGCAACACGACGGACGTGGTCTACAACGCCCTCAAGCAGCTCCTGGTCACCCAGGGCGCCGCGGCGAAGCAGACCATCGAGGCTCAGCAGGGGATGCTCGAGCTGCAGCGGAAGTTGGCCGAGATCGAGGCCATCAAGGGGAAACTGGGCTTCTAGGAATTCACGATCCACTGCTTCACCAGCAGGGGATGGGATGCACCGGGGCCCCGGGGGGATGCGACGCCCCCCGGGTGTCCCCTAACAGTCGTCGCAACACCTGAGGAGGAGCCAACCACACCATGCAATCACTGATCGGAGCCGCCGTTGGGTACGCCCAAGAGGTCGAGCTCAAGGAATACGAGAACTTCGGCGAACCCAAGATCGTCATCGTCGGCTGCGGCGGCGCAGGCGGCAACACGGTCAACCGCCTGCACAAACTCGGCGTCAAGGGCGCCGAGACCATCGCCATCAACACGGACAAGCAAGCCTTGGACCTCGTTGAGGCGGACAAGAAGCTGCTCGTCGGCAAGACCATCACCCGCGGCCTCGGCGCCGGCGGCTACCCTGAAGTCGCGGAGCGCTGCGCCGAGCAGGCCCGCGGCAAGCTCGAAGAGATGCTCAAGGGCGCCGACCTCGTCTTCATCACGGCCGGCATGGGCGGCGGAACCGGCACCGGCACCGCCCCCGTCGTGGCGGACGTCGCCAAGAAGCAGGGCGCCATCGTCGTCGGCATGGTCTCCACGCCGTTCAACGTCGAACGCGCCCGCATCATCCGCGGCGACGAAGGCCTGAACAAGCTGCGCAGCCGCGCCGACTCGGTCATCGTCCTCGACAACAACCGTCTCCTGAAGTACGTCCCGAACCTCCCGATCGACCAGGCCTTCTCGGTCATGGACCAACTGATCGCCGAGACCGTCAAGGGCATCTCCGAGACCATCACCCAGCCGTCGCTCATCAACCTCGACTACGCTGACGTGAAGGCCATCATGGGCGAGGGCGGCCTGGCCGTCATGCTCTGGGGCGAGGCCAAGGTCAGCGATGGCGCCACCGCCGTCGTGTCCGAGGCGCTCAACCACCCGCTGCTCGATGTCGACTACCGCGGCGCCACCGGCGCCCTGGTGCACATCACCGGCGGCCCCGACCTCACGCTGAAGCACGCCGAAGAGGTCGCCGAAGGGCTGACCTACGAGCTCGACGCGCAGGCCAACGTCATCTGGGGCGCCCGTGTGCTGCCGACCTTCGAAGGCCGCTGCCGCGTCATGGCCATCATGACCGGCATCAGCGCCGACGCCCAGCCCGTCCCGGTCGCCAAGACGCAGGCCGTGACCCAGGTCCAGGCCGTCGCCTACCCCGCCCGCATGGGCGGCGTGGCCCCGACCCAGTCGGCCCCCGCGAAGAAGGGCTTCCAGCCCCAGCGCCCCAAGACGCTGGCCCACGAGAAGCCCCGCAACGCCACGGGCATCGACTTCGTCGAGTAGTCACTCCTGACCTTCAGGTCAAGAGACGTCCAGTGTTCCTCCCCCTTCCTCTCCTCCGTCCCCGGCGCTGAAGGTCGTCCTCCCACGACCGATGGCTCCTCCCACCGGGGCCGGATGCCCAGGGGTCGCAGCAACCGTCCTCCCACGGTCTGCGGCCCTTGGGCGCCCAACCTTTTTTGCGGATCAAGAGAAGACCTCGCGCCTAGCGGTAGCAACGACGGTACGTGTTCCTCCTGTCGACCCTCCAACGTCTTCCGACGCCGACGCCGGCGGCTTCCAGCTGCACCTGTTGAAGTAGCGCCGCGCGAAGCGCGGCGAGGCGGCGCCCCGCGCAGCCTAGACGATGCATCACGGGCTTCCGTCGACCACGCCGTCGGCGTCACAAGGCGTTGATCCTGCGCAGAAGCCCAGAACGGGCGCCAAGAAATGGACAAGACTTTGTTCCCCGGCGGGCGTCGATCCCCGATGCTTGCACATCGCCCCCTCGTCGCCCTTGGATTGCTGGCCCTCGTCCTCGGTGAGGGTGCCTTCTTCGAATGGGACTACGCCGAGATGCTGGGCGGCGACCCGATCCTGCTCGTCATCCTCCTGGCGGCCGTCACCCTCGTCGTCTTGAGCTTCCTGCGCCCCGCCCGCGGCCTTCTGCTGGCGGCCGGCATCACGGTTTCGCTCATCCCCGCCATCGTCCTGTTCGCGTTCGGGACCATCGTCGCCCTCGCGGACCCTGGCGGCGACACGCAGGAGTTCCTCGGCGCCCTGCTGTTCCTCGCGGCCATCGGGCTCGCCCTGCCAGCCGCCATCCTCGGCTTCCGGCAAGAAAAGGCCGCGGCGGCCTAGGCCCGCAGCTGGCACGCCACGCACAGCGCGCCGCTCGTGGGTTCCCCGCAGTCGGGGCACGAAGCGACGGCGATGGGCGGCAGCGCCGCCTGCAAGATTGGCTTGAGGCGCTCTGCTCCCTTCACCAACGCGTGCCGCGTGCCGGGCGTCTGCGCCTCGAGGCCGGCGAGCACGTCGCGCAGGGCAAAGCGTTGGCTGCGCGCAGCGTACGGACATTCGGCCTCGTGATGCAACGGAAGGCCGTGTAGCACGGCGTACAGCAGCACCTCCTTCTCGGGGATGGACCGGAACGGCAGCAGGCGCGGCACAAGGCCGGGGTGGTGCGCGGCGTCCTCGGCCGTGTGCGGGGCCAGGCGCGCGAGACGGTCGAGGTCGCCCTTGAGGTGGTTCATGAGCACCGTCTGCGCCTGGTCGTCCAAGTTGTGCCCGGTCAAGACGGCGGAGCATCCAACTTCCTTGGCGAGGCGGTTCAATCCCGCGCGGCGGTACACACCGCAGGCCCCGCACGCGGCGCGGGGCTGGCCGTTGGCGTCAGGCCCCTTCGCTCCAGCCGCGTATTCGTCGATGGCGTAGCCGGCGAGGTCCTTGGTCTTCACGACGTGCCACGGGATGCCCCAGGATTCAGTGACGTCGCGGCAGATGTCGAGGGCGGAGCTGCGGTAGCCTGCGATGCCTTCGTCAACCGTCAGCGCCGCGAGCTGGATGCGCGGATGCTCCGCCACGAGGGCCCGCATGAAGTGCAAGGCGGAGACGGAGTCCTTTCCGCCAGACAGGGCGACGCCAATCGTGCCTTCGGGGAGGCGGCCCTGCTTTGCCAGTTCGGCCTTGGCGCGCTTGGCGAAGAAGGCAAGGAAGTCGTCCCGGCACAAGTGGGTGCCCGCGTACCGCAGGAAGACCACCGCGGGGGCGGGGCACTTCGAGCACTGGGGCATGACGCGGCCAGGGTGGGCCGGTCCTTCAAGCTACGCGCTGGCTGAACTACGAATCGCACGAAGCCGCCTGAACCTCAGGTTTCGTGGTGTTCGTGCAATTCGTGGTTCAGATGCGCAGGTCAGCGCTCGTCGTCGTGCGGCGCGCCCGGCGCCAGCTTGCCGGGTCGGGTCACGAGGTACAATTCCTTCGCGACGAGTAGGGCAAGGACGTAGGCGACGATGGCGGCGCCGATGCGGACGTAGATGACGACGCCTTCCGTGGGCATGGGCCAGACGACCATCGTGCCCAGATCGCCAATGACGAGGCTGCCGACGAGGACGCCCGCGTAGTACACGAGGACGGCCCAGGCCATCACGCGGAGGTTGCGAGCGGCGCGGCGCAGGTGGCCGAAGGCTTCGCGCTGGAACTGGCGGACCTGCCAGTCGACGACGCCCGCGAGCACGACGGGGGCCGCCATGAAGAGCGCCGCCAGTGCCACCAGCAGCGGTTCCATCGGATCCCTAGAGGAGGCCGGCCTTCTGCAGCGTCAACAGGTCCTCGGTGGAGAGCTTCTCGCCGGCCTTGAACTTCTGGAACACCGCTTCCGCGGCGACCTCGTTGCGGGCCTGCTGCGCCGGGCTGGGGCCGCCGCGGCCCTGAACCTGGGCGTCTTCGATCATGTGGATGTCGTTGACGACCTCGATGTACGCCTTGTGGATCTTGTCGGCTTCCATCTTGGAAACGACGAAGCGCTCCTGCAATTTGTCGGCCTGCTTGCGCAGCTTGTCCGACGACTTGTAGAGCTTGATCATGGAGTCGTGCTCGGACTGCGCCTTCTCGGCCAGCTCGCCGACCTTGGCGTGCGACTTCTCGGCCTTCTCCTTCAGGTCGTCGGCCTTCTCCAGGCTCGCCTTGAGTTCGGGGTCGGAGCGCAGTTGGCCTTCCTTGGCGCGGATGAGCTTGCCGATCTCCTTGAGGCGGTCCATGAGCGCCTTCTCCTTGGAGGTCGTGAGCACCGTCGTCATGTGGGTGTTCTCGAGGGCGCGGGCCTCCTTCTTCAACTTGGCAACGGATTCGCCGGCGGACCCCTCGGGCATGCGTTCGCGGCGCAGCGTGTCGGCAGTCTTTCCGGCTTCGTCGGCGATGCGGTTGGCCTCGTCGCGGGCTTCCTTGGCGCGCTTGACGCCCTCGTTGAGTTCGTCGCGGCGCTTCTTGTGCTCGTTGGCTTCGTTGACGAGTCCGCGGACCTGGGCGTTGAAGCCGTCGCGTTCCTCGGCGTGCTTGCGCGCCTCGTCGTTCAGGCGGTCGCGCTCCTTGCGCAGCATGTTGGCGCGGGACTGCAGGACTTCCTTCGACTCGGTCGGCTTCGGGCGTGGGGCGGGGGCCGCAGGGGCCTCCTCGACGGGGGCCGCAGGTGCGGCCTCGGGGGTGGCATCGCTCATGGCGTTCACCGGGATGCTCGCGCCACACCGGTCCCCTAGATAACGGGTGCGGCGGCCCAACAGGAGAAGCCCCCGACGAGCCGCCGGTGGTCGGCCCACAATGCTGAAGAAGCCTGGCCGGACCTGGAAGCCCATGACCGTCCGTGCCGTGGGCCTCGCCACCCTCGCCGTTGCCCTCCTTGGCGTGGCCGCCGTCGTCCAAGGCCTGCCCCTGGCGCAGCTCGACTTCGGCCAGCCCACGCCTGTGGCTAGCGCGTTGCAGGCGCCGGGCGCCCCGGCTTCCCCGGTGGCTGACGCCTTGTCCGGCGTGCGCCACGTGCTCGACGCCGTGCGCGCTGGCGGCCTTGACCCGCAGGGACCCGGCGCGCCCGAGGGCCTGCGCGCCCTCGACGCCCTGGTCCAGATGCAGAATGGCACGAACAGCACCCAGCTCCCGGGCATGAACGGCACGCGGTCGCACCACCATGGCGACCTCGGCGACCAGGGCCTCGCGCCGGTCTGGGCCGCGGTCTTCCACGGCGTGCCGCGCATCTCCGACGCCGGCGACCTTGACGGCGACGGCGTCATCGACGCCGTCGTGGGCAGCGACCTCTCCGTGTCCGCCTTCTCGGGTGCCACAGGGGATTTGCTGTGGGCGGATCACATCGGGTCCGCCATCGTGGCCCTGCGCGTCCTGCCCCAGGACGGCCGCGTCCTGTACGCTACCAGCTGGGAGGCCCAGACCCCGCGCGTCGTCATGCTGCAGGCCGAGACCGGCCAACTCGTCTGGCAGCACATCGGCGAGGTCGCGTACCTCACCGCGACGCCGCAGAGAGACGCCGCCGGATCCGACGTGCTCGCCGTGGACGCCATGGGTCGCCACAGCCTCCTGGCCTTCGCCGACGGCAGCGAACTGCGCAGCACCGCCACCGACCTGCTGCCCAACACGGGAGCCATCGTCGCCGGGGCCTACAATTTCGGCCACTACTTGGCAACGGCCGGCGACCTCACGGGCGACGGCGTCACCGACACCGTGTCGGTCGCGCTCAACCTGGTCTTCGTCTTCGGCGTCCAGGTCTACGTCTTCGACGTCTACGCGACCGTGCATGCCGTCGACGGGGCCACGGGCGAGGTCCTGTGGCGCCACTTCTATGGCGTCGAACCGTTGCCGGGCTTCCGCCTGTCGGCCATCGTCGCCATCGGCCTGGTGGACGCGCAAGGCGACGGCTCCCTCGACGTATCCTACAGCGGCTTCACCTACGACTTCGTGCAGAACGTGCCCGTGCCCCTCGTCGAGACGCACCTGCGCGTCCTCCAGGGCTCGGCGACGGCCGTGGCCCCCATCATCGCGACGCGGTCCTTCGTGACGCCGCTGCTACAGCTCGAACTCATCACCGACCTTGACCGCACCGACGTGCAAGGCGACGGCCCCGAGGAACTCGCCGTGATGCGCTACTCGCTCGTCGCCGGCCTGCTGAGCGGGACCAGCTCCACTTACGAGCGCTACACCCTTCCCACGGGCGCCCAGGGCAGCCAGACCATGCTCGTGCTCTCGGACGTCGCCTTCAGCATCGGCGAGTCCATCAAGGGCTTCGACGCCGATGGCGACGGCCGCCGCGAGCACGCGCTCATGGGGACCACCGGACACTGGGCACTCGTCGCCCCGGATGGGACGCTCACGGCCGACGTCGAACCCCTCGATGTCACGGTGCTCACCATGGTGCCGATGGGCGACCGCATCGGCTTGGCCACGTTGGGTGAGTTCCAGCTGCACTCCACCGCCACGCCTGTGGACGTCGCCACGCGGTACTTCCTGCGCGGGTCCCCGCTGGAGTTCCAGGTCGCCGACCGCGACGGCGACGGCACCGACGACCTCTACGTGCTCTCCACGGACCACAACCTGCACGTCCTCGATGGCCTCACGGGCCTGGTGCAGGCAACCGTCGAGCTCGGTTCGCTCACCCGCTCCCTGCGTGTCGCCGACGTCACTGGCGACCAGCGGCCCGACGTCCTCGTGCAGCGCCGCACCGAGGTCGATGGCAGCCTGACGTATGCCTTGCAGGCCCTCGACGCTCTTGACGGCAACGTCGTCTACACCACGGCCACGGTTGGCACGAGCCTTGCTGGGGGCAAACCGGGCTGGCTCGACGGCAACGGCGACGGCGTCCCCGACCTCGTGCCTTCCTGGATCCTCACCAGCTCGAGCTCGGGATCTGGCCTGGCCGGCAAGTTGACGGCCGTCTCCGGCCGCGACGGCACGACGCTGTGGGAGGGCGAGCAATCCATCGAGGACGTGTACCCGTACTGGGACCGCATGGTCGCCGCCAACCTCGATGGCGGCCCCGGGGAAGACCTTGTCTTGGTTGACTGGAGCAACGGCGCCCTCGCCCTCGACGGCGCCACTGGCAAGCGCCTGTGGTGGATCGGGTGGGACGACTACTACTACAACGGCTGCGTCGGCCGCGTGGACGCCGACGGCGACGGCACCGACAGCGTCCTGCTTGTCACGACCGACTACCAGGACCCCGTGGTCCAACTCATCACGGCGGGGAAGTCTGCCAACGTCAAGATGATTGACGACGCCCGTTACATCTACGCCTGCAAGATCGTCCCGGTGTCCGACGCGGAGGGCCGCGACGACGTGCTCTTCAGTGCCTCGTACTCCGACGAGGACTACGACGTCCAGGGCGGCATCCAGCGCCTGTCCTTCGCGTCGGGCAACGCCGAGATTGTGTGGAGCGAGATGTCGCAGCGCAGCGACATCGAGGCCGACGCCCTCTTCGCCCTAGGCGCCGACGGCGGCGCGCCGGACGGTGGCCGCGTGTACTCGGCGTGGCAGGACCACGTCTTCGTCACGCGCTGGACCAACGGTTCCCTCGTCGGCGAGTTCGCCATCAACGGCCCCTTCGTCGAGGCCGGCCTCGCCATGGACCTTGACGGCCGCACGCCAGCAGAGGCGGTCGTGCTGGGCGGCGATGGCCTGCTGTGGGCCCTCTCCGAGAACGCGGGCGTCGTGCGCGACCGCCTCGCCGAAGAGGCAGCCGAGCAAGGCAAGGCGGACGCCTTCGGGCCGGACGTCAGCCGCGGCAAGAAGTCGAATGGCATCCCGGCGCTCGGCTTGCCCATGCTGGCGGCGGGGGCGGCCATGGCAGTGGCTCTGCGCCGCCGCATGCAGGGCTGACCGGCCAGGCGACTGCCATAACGTCCAAGACCCCCTTTGGGTGGTCGCACGCATGCATCTGCGCACCTGCGCCCTCCTGGCCGTCCTGTCCTTCGCCGTCCTAGCCGGCTGCCTTGGCGGCGGCGGAAGCGACGGACCCGACGGCGACTCCGCCGACAGGACGAGGGGCAGAACCGCCTTCGAGCGCGTCCAACTCCCGTTCAACGTCACCGGCGACTGGTCGCGGACCCTCGTGCCAGGGCCGTTCGGCATCCTTCCCGGCGCGGGTCACTTCGTCAGCATCGACCTGCCCCCGACTGAAGGCGGGGCGGCCGTCTTCGACCCGCTCAACGGGCCGCAGGTGCACCTTGGTCTCTTCCTGCCCACGATTCCCGGCTGCCACTGGTCCGCGGCGTCCCTGCCGGACTCGTGCAAAGTGCCGGTCATCGCCGACGCTGGGCCGTACTACCGGACCTCGAATCAGCTCAACCCGCTTGGGGAGAGCGACACCACGGACACGGAGCCCGCCACGCGCCTGGGCAAGTTCCTCATCGACAACTTCGTGCCGCACGGCTATGCGGTGGCGCAGGTCTCGGTCTTCGGCTCCGGCGACTCCAACCACTGCTTCGACATGTTCGGCATGGCCGAGCAGCTCGGCGTCGACGGCGCCGTCACCTGGCTCGGAACGCAGCCGTGGTCCAACGGCAACGTGTCCTTGATCGGCCGCAGCTACGACGGCTCCACGCCCTGGCAGTCGGCCGCCTTCGGCAACCCCCACCTCAAAACCATCGTTCCCATCTCGGGGCTCATCGGCCTGCAGTCGCTCGTGACGCACAACGGCTCCTCCGAGGCGCGCATCCTGCTCTTCCACAACGCCCCGACCCTGTACGGCGTGTACGGCATCGACGGCGACGCCGGCGACATCCAGACCCTGTGCCCCGACTACGCCCTCGCCGTCCCCATGGGCGTGGCGGCCCTGGTCACGGGCGACGAGGTCGTCCCCCTTGACGAAGGCTACTGGCGCGAACGCGAGTTCTTCCCGCGCACGCTGCAGAACTACGAGGGTTCCGTCTTCTTCATCCATGGCCTGCAGGACTGGAACGTCGATCCGCACATGATTAGCCCCGCATTCCACCAATTGCGCGAGAAGGGCCTCGACGTCAAGGGCCTCTTCGGTCAATGGGGCCACATGTACCCCGACCGCCCCGGCGAGCACGCCAACCTCGACGCCTTCCCGCACTCGGTGCGCTACGACTGGGCCGAGGACCTGAAGGAGTGGTTCGACTACTACCTCAAGGGCCAGGGCCTACCGCCCGTGCTCAAGGTCGAAGTGCAGGACAACATTGGCCGCTGGCGCGTCGAGGACACCTACCCGCCCGTGGACGCCACGTTCGCGTCGATGGCGATTCCCGGCGAGCCGGCGCAACTGTCCAACACGGACAGCTCCGCGACGTACGACCTCGGCGTCGTCGATGCCGCCAACGCGGTCACCATGGCGGGGCACCTCTACCTGGAGGCCGCCGTGACGCCCTCGGGCGCCAACGGCCAGGTGTACTTCCAGGTCAACGACCCCGACGGCGACGGCGGCAACGGCACGCGCCTCGCCTTCGGCACCATGGACCTGCGCTACCGCGGCGGCGAATCGCCTGTGGCCGTACCGCAGCAGGAGCTCCTCGTGCGCGTGCAGAGCCAGCCCTTCGACTTCGTGCTGCCCGCCGGCCACCGCCTGGAACTGGTGGTGGCTCAGACTGGGGAAGACTACTTGCCCGCGCCAAGTGCCGCGCCGGTGACGTTCGACCCGGCCAACAGCCAGGTCCTCCTGCCCGTCATCCAGCGCACGGCGGACGTGTACTTCACGCCCCCCGCGTGGAGTGGCACGGCCGACGCCACGGCGCCACAGCCCTAGGTCGGATCGACCGGGTTGTTCGAACCGATTCCCCAGATGCAACCCGCGCCAAGCAATCTGCCGAATCTGGTGCCTGAGATCTGGTGGATCCGGTTGCCATAACGGCCAAGAACCCGTCCGCCTGGTCGGCTGGCATGGAAGTCCGCATCCCCGCAGTCGCCACGCTCCTCCTGGTCGCAGCCATGGCCGGCTGCATGTCCAAGGACCGAGACGACGACGAGGGAGGCGTGCCCGTCGGCGCCAACGGCCTCGTCTCCGTCAGGGACCGCAACCTGCAGCCCTTCCGCGTCACCGACCCGGACACCGTGTGCGGACGCACGGACCCCACGACCCCGCCGTGCGCGGCCGCGTACAGCCACACCCTCGCCGAGGGCGCGTACGGCATCCTGCAGGGCATCGCCATCGACGTCCCGGTCAGCCTGCCGGCCACGGAAGGCGTCCCCGCGGTCACCGGCATGACCGACATGCACCTCGGCCTCTTCCTGCCTGACATCCCGGGATGCGACTGGGGCGCCGCCACGCTTCCCGAGATGTGCAAGGTGCCGGTCGTCGCCGACGCCGGCCCGTACTATGCGTCCACGCGCGGCATCCCGGAGCTGCAGACCGAGGGCGACAGCATCGCCGAGGAACCCGCGCACCGCCTCGGCGGATTCCTCATCGAGAACCTCGTGCCGCACGGCTACGCCGTCGCGCAGGTGTCCGTCTTCGGCACCGGCGACTCCGGCCACTGCATGGACCTCATGGGCGAGGCCGAGCAGGCCGGCCTCGACGCCGCTGTCACATGGCTCGGGACGCAGCCCTGGTCGAACGGGCGCGTGGCGCTCACGGGCCGGAGCTACGACGGCTCGACGCCGTGGGAGGCCGCGATGTCCGGCAACCCCCACCTCGCCACCATCGTGCCCATCTCCGGCCTCACGAGCCAGTTCGACCTCATGTACCACAACGGCTCCTCGGAGTTGCGCGGCGCCGGCGTGCTGTACGGCCTGTACGCCGCCATGACGATCGACGGCGACGCCGGCGACGCGGCCCAGGTCCTGTGCCCGGACTACCTCGCGGGCGCCCCCCAGGGCCTGAAGGCCACGCTCGTCGGCAACCCGACGGACCTCGACCCCTACTGGGGCGAGCGCATGTTCCTCGAACGCGCGCTGGCGAACTACGACGGCTCCATCTACCTCATCCACGGCCTGCAGGACTGGAACGTCGACCCGCACATGGCCTTCCCCGCCTACAACCTCTTCGAGGCCAAGGGCAACGAGGTCAAGGCGCTGCTCGGCCAATGGGGCCACATGTACCCCGACCGGCCCGGCGAGCACAACGGCCTCGGCCCCGGCCGCGGCGAAGAGGCCTACCCCGAGTCGGTGCGCTACGACTGGGCGCAGGACATGCTCGAGTGGTTCGACTACACCCTCAAGCAGACCGGGCCGAAGCCGGCGATGCACGTCGAGGTCCAGGACAACCTTGGCCAATGGCGCGTCGAGCCGACGTGGCCGCCCGGGGGCGACCTGCTCGAACTCCAGGTCCCGGGCGACGGCCAGCAGCCCATCACGGCCACCGGCCCGTCGTACGACCTCGGTCCGCTCGGCGACGCCGACGTGCGCTTCGCTGGCCTGATGCACCTCAACCAGTGGGTCATCCCGACCGGCAACGGCGGCCAAGTGTACGCGCAACTCGTCGACCTCGACGCCGACAACATGCACATCGGCCACGCCATCATGGACCTGCGCTACGCCAGCGGTGGCCGCGCCCCTGAGCTCGTGGCGCCGGGCCTGGCCATGAAGGTCCGCCTCGAATTCGAGCCCCTCGACGTCGTGCTGCCCGCCGACCACCGCCTGGGCATTGTCTTCGCCGTCACGGGCGAGGACTACGTCAGCCCGACCGTCGCCAACCCGGTCCTGCTCGACTTCTCCGAGGGCAACAAGGCCGAGAACGTCGTGCAGCTCAACCTCGTGCACCCGACGCCGACGCAGTTCTTCCTGCCGCCCGCGTGGAACGGCACGGTCGGGCAAGCGGGCAACGGGACGTAGAGGGACGGCAGCCTTGGCCTTCGGGTCGCGCGCAGCCTTGCCCGACGACTGGCCAGGGTCAACGACTCCAAGTACCCGCGTGGGCAAGCGAATGGATGCCGGGATGCATGAGGTGCGCCCCGGTTCCAACCGACCACCACCCCTCCCCGGGCCCTCGGCGAACAGGTCGAGGGTCGGGGGACAATTTGGCAGGTCGCGGGCCGGCCGTTCAAGGGCCGCGAGCGCCGAGCTGACGGACCGGCCAGCGCTCATCTGGGGAATCCCCAGCCCCAAAAGGTCAAAACGGAGGACCCGTCGCCGGCCTTGCCCCCGGATGGGGGCTTTGGTGTGCTTGTGCTGGACGACCAGACCGTGCGTGGGCTTCTGCAGGCCTACCATGACAGCACCAAGGGCGAGGAAGGCGTGCCCACTCCGCTGATGATCCTGCACGGGTTGCGTGAGGAACTCACCATCCGGCCGCACATCGAGTTGCCCAGCGCCTACCACATGGCGCACTACCTCGACGAGTTCGTCACCGAGAAGACCATCGGCATCACGGTGTGCGGCCGCTTCTTCAAGCAGATCGGCGAGAAGGTGTTCCAGGGCACCCTCCTCTATCACGTCGACCGCATCGGCAGCCACCTGATTCGCGGCATCAACGCCGAAACCGGAGTGTACACGGTCTTGGACGACTCGCCGTACTGGAACAAGTTCCCGTACGACTTCGACGAAGGCCCGCAGGACCCCGACTTGCCCATCGGCTACCACCCCGGCCCCGAGCTCGAGGGCGCGGAGACGAAGACGGAAGGCGAAGGCGACGACGACGCGGCCGCGGTCAGTGGCGGAGACGACGGGCCGGACGAATAGGGCGGCAGCCGTTTTTCAACCCCCGGCGCCGCGGCTTTGCAGATTGCTCCGCGGGGGCGCCGTTGCGAAGGGCCATATATGGTCCATACACCATATATCCCTATGAACACCACGGTCCTGGTCGACTCCGCGACGCGTGACGCCCTCGCCAGCGCCCGTGACGTCCTGCAGGAGCCGAGCCTCGATGCGCTCATCCGGCGCGTCCTGCGCGACGCGACCCCGACGGCGTCCGAGTTGTGGCGAAAACACAGGGCGGCTGCACAGGGCTTGGTGCGTGCGTACGGCGTCAAGCGCCTGATCGCGTTCGGCAGCCGCGTGCGCGACGACCGGCATCCGGGCAGCGACCTCGACCTTGTCGTTGACATGCCGAAGGACGGCGGCGTGGTCGCACTCTTTGCCTTGCGTGACGAGTTGTCCCGGGTCCTGCAAGTCCAGGTCGACCTCGGCGACTTGCCGGCACACGGCAGCCGCCTGTGGAAACGCATCGAGCAGGAGGGAGTCGCCCTTGTCGGACCGGCGCCGTGACGACCTCCTCGCGGACTTGCTCGACCTCGCGCGCGAAATCGAGGGGTACGTCGATGCGTGGACCGAGCGCGACTTCCTGGCCGACCGAGGCAAGCAAAGAACCCTGGAGCGCACCTTGGAATTGCTGGGCGAAGTCGCCACCAGGCTGGGGGACGATGCCCCCGCCATCAACGTCGATTGGAAGGCCTTGCGCGACCTGCGCGTGATGCTCGCGCACGCCTACCACCGCATCGACGCAAGGCGCCTTTGGGTGCACGCCGCCCGTGACGTCCCAAGCCTTCGGGCGCTTCTCGAGCCCTAGGGCGTTCCACCTGGCGAGGTGAACCACGCGCCCCGACCTCACGGCCAGCGACACCGTCGCCTTCATGGCCTCGCGTGCGTCGGCGCAGCCCGGAGGCGAACCTGTGCAGCCCTTGGTCAAGGCCGAAGACCTGCATTTGTCGTACGGACCGACGCACGTCCTGCGCGGCGCAAGCTTCCTCATCCACCCCGGCGACAAGATCGCCCTCGTCGGCCCCAACGGCGCCGGCAAGACGACGCTGTTCAAGCTGCTGACGGGCGCCATCAAGCCCGACCTGGGCGCAATCGAGTTCAGCCGCGAATTGCGCATCTCGTACCTGCCACAGGTGCCCGACATCCCGGGAGAGACCCCCGTCATCGAGTTGCTGTCCGCGCCGACCGCGACGGCACAGCGCCTGCAGAAGGAACTTGGCGAACTCGAGGCGTGGATGGCGAGCCCGACGGCGTGGGACGAGCCGGACGCCAACGAGAAGATGGCGCGTTACACGGACCTGCAGACGCAGTACGGCACGGAGAAGGCCAAGGGCAAGGCGACCGATTCCCCGCTGCTCAACGACCTCGGCCTCCCGGAGGAGACGCTAGAGGCGACGTTCGGCAGCCTGTCCGGCGGGGAGCGCAGCAAGGTCCTGCTCGCGAAGGCGCTGTCGGCGGCGAAGGAGACGGACCTCCTCATGCTCGACGAGCCAACGAACCACATGGACATCCCCACGGTGGAGTTCATCGAGCAGTACCTCATGGACCTCAAGGGCTCCGTCATCGTCTCCGCGCACGACAAGTACCTGCTCGACAACGTCGCCGACCGCGTCTTCGAGGTCGACAACCGCCTCATCATGTCGTATGACGGCAACTACACGTCGTACCAGGCGCAGAAGCGCGCGCTCGCGGCCGCCATCGCCGCCAAGAAACGCAAGCAGTTCAACGAAGTCGAACGCCAGTTGCGCATCATCCAGGAACTCAAGGTGCGCAACAAGTTCGACGCCCAAGTGCGCAGCCGCACGACGCGCATGAAGCACATCGAACAGGTGCGCGAAGTGTCCCCCACCTTCGGCAAGTCGTTCCGACTGATGTTCCAGGCCGAATCCGTGCCCAAGGAATGCCTCGACGTGCGCAACGTCTCCAAGCGCTACGGCGACCGAACCCTGTTCAGTGGCGTCGAGTTCGAGGTCGAGGGCGGCGACAAGGTCGGCCTCATCGGCCCGAACGGCTGCGGCAAGTCCACGCTCATCAAGCTGCTCACCAAGCGCCTCCAGCCCGACACGGGCCAGGTCATCGAGGCCACCGGTGTGTCCATCGGGTACTTCGACCAGCACCACGAAGGCCTCGACCCCAACCGCAGCCTCATCGAGGAAGTGCGCACCCTGCGCGACCCGCCACCGCCCGACGAGTGGAGCCGCGGCCTGCTTGGCCGCTTCTTCTTCAGTGGCGACGAGGTCTTCAAGAAAGTCAAGGAACTGTCCGGCGGCGAACGCGCCCGCTTGGCCCTGGCCAAGTTCATCGTCGGCCGGCACAATTTGCTCGTCCTCGACGAACCCACGAACCACTTGGACATCGAGTCGCAGGAGATCGTCGCCACGGCGCTGCGTGAATACGAGGGCACCCTCGTCGTCGTCAGCCACAACCGGTCCTTCCTCGACGGCTTCTGCAGCAAGACCGCCGTCGTCGCCCACCGCCGCGTCGGCCTGTTCCCAGGCAACTACACGCACGCGTCGCAACTCAAGCAGTACCAGGACTTCGTGCAATCCGGCGCGAAGGGTCGCTACAAGGTCGTGAAGGCCTTCAAGGACTGGGAGAAGGACGCCCGATACCACGCCGGCGACGTCATCACCGTGACGGGCCTCGAGACGCAGGCCTTCCGGCGCCTCCTGCGCTGGGCCGAGGCCGACGGGCGGCTCGAGCTAATCGCCTAATCCAGCCACGCCCCCGCATTGCCCAGGGCCCCAATCATCCAGCTCAGCCACAGGCGCGCAGAACTCGCCGAGCCGGGCCCGTGGTCTCTGCGATCTCTGTGGCAAGCCGGGGCGGCGCGTGGCGGCGGCGCGCCCGACGCGTTCATCAACCACCCCCTTGTCGTCGGCGCGTCGGTGCAAGCCGGCCCAACCAGCCCCGTGGTCTAGAGGCCAATGATTCGGGACTTTGAATCCTGCGACAGCGGTTCGAATCCGCTCGGGGCTACTCGCATTCGCATTCCCTCTCGCCGCCGCGTTCCGGCCGCGGGCACCGTCCTCGGCGGCAAGCGCAGCCCTTAGCCGTCGCCGCCTGCTTGGGCCCCTGTGCGCCTGTTCGTCGGCCTCCCGGTCCCCGACTCCGCCCTGTACGAGGCGGCGAAGCGTGACCTGGTCCAAGCCGCGTCGGATGCCCGCGTCGTGCCGCCGGGATCGCACCACGTGACGGTGCGCTTCCTCGGCGAGATGGCCGAACCCGACGGCGTCATCGCCGCGCTCGACCGCGCCTGCAATGGGCGACCTGCCCTGCCGTGCGTCGTCGAAGGTCTTGGGAGTTTTCCGGGCGGCGGCTTCCCGGCCGACAAGAAGGCCCGCGTCGCGTGGGCCGGGTTGCGGGCCCCCGGCGTCGAGGCGCTTGCGCAGACAGTCCTGGAGGCCACGGCGCGTTTCGGCGAGCCGCCGGAGCGCCGGCCCTTCGTCGCTCACGTCACGTTGGCGCGCATGGCACGGCCCGCCGATTTGCGCCTCGTCATCGAGCAGCACCGCCGCACCCTGTTCGCCGAGGGCGTCCTCGACCGCGTCGTGCTCTACTCCTCCACGCCGACGCCACGCGGGTCCGCATACGAAGCCGAGCATACGGTGCGGCTTGGCCGGTAGTTGGGGCCCGCCATCTGTGGAGCCACGAATTGCGCAAATCCCGTGAACCAGTGCTTTCGCTGGAAGGCGAGCTGCGGGGCATTCGCGCAATTCGCGGCCCCCCTCAGCGCCACAGGCTTAACGTGATGGCGCCGCTCGCCGCCGCGTGGCGTTGACGCCGAAGAAGCCCGGCCTGCTCATCGTCCTGGACGGCTTCGCCTTCGGCGACCCGAAGCACCTGTGCAACGCCTTCGAGTTGGCCAAGACGCCGACCTTCGACCGGCTGCGCAAGGACTGCCCCGTCGTGGACCTCGCCTGCATGGGTGAGCGCGTCGGCTTACCGTCTGGCCAGATGGGCAATTCTGAAGTCGGCCACCTCAACATCGGCGCCGGCCGCGTCGTGTACCAGGACTTCATGCGCATCAACAACGCCGTGCGCGACGGCACCTTCGGCCAGGAGGCTGCCATCCAGGCCGCCGTCGCGCACCTGCGCCGAACGCAGGGCCGCCTGCACTTGATGGGCCTGCTCGGCCCCGGCGGCGTGCACGCGCACGAGGCGCACTTCGGGGCCGCGCTGCGGGCCGCGGCGCAAGCCGAAGTCTTCGACGTCTGGATCCACCCGGTGGGCGATGGCCGCGACACGCCGCCGCAATCGGCCCTCGGCTACCTCGACACGCTGCAAGGCCAAATTCGCGCGGCCGGCGTCGGGCAAATTGCTGACTTCGTGGGCCGCTACTACGCCATGGACCGCGATCAGCGCTGGGAACGCGTCGAGCAGGCGTACCGACTCTACACCGAGGGCGTCGGCCGCAAGGCGTCGTCCGCGAAGGAGGCCGTCGAGACCGCCTATGCGGCTGGGGAGAACGACGAATTCGTCAAGCCGGTCGTCATCGATGCCCGCGGAGCCGTTCGTCCCGGTGATGCCGTCCTGTGGCTCAACTTCCGCCCCGACCGCAGCCGCCAGATCACGCGCGCCTTCATGGACCCCGACTTCCGCGCCTTCCCGCGCGCCAAGGTGCCGGACATGGCCTGGGTGTGCATGACGCAGTACGATGCCTCCTTCGTTTCCTGGCGCGGCCTGCACGTCGCCTATCCCCCCGTCACCGTCGAGGATTGCCTGGCCGAGCATCTTGCCAAGCTGGGATTGACGCAGTTCCACACGGCGGAGACGGAGAAGTACGCGCACGTCACCTACTTCTTCAACGGCGGCCGCGAGGCCCCGTTCGAGGGCGAGACGCGCAAGCTCGTGCAGTCGCCCCGGATCGCCACGTACGACTTGCAGCCCGAGATGTCGGCGGGCCCGCTCACCGATGAAGTGCTGCACGCCATGGGTTCCGGTGGCTACGATTTCGTCGTCGTCAACTATGCCAACCCCGACATGGTCGGCCACACCGGCAAACTCCACCCGACCGTCAAGGCCGTCGAATTCGTGGACAACTGCGTCAACCGCCTCACCAGCGTCGCCACGGAACTCGGCTTCGTCACACTCATCACCGCGGACCACGGCAACTGCGAGGAAATGTGCAAGGTCGTCGATGGCAAGCGCGGCGAGCCGGTCACGAAGCACACGCTCAACCCGGTGCCGCTCATCCTGGTCAACGGCGGCGGCGCGAAACTGGCCACTGGCGGCGCCTTGGAGAACGTCGCGCCGACGCTGCTCGACCTCATGGGGCTCCCCATTCCGAAGGCCATGACTGCCAAGAGCCTGGTCCTGAAGTCATGAACGCGGCAGCCCTTCGGCCCGCGCCTGGCGCGCCGCTGGGAGGTCGCCCCCGAGGCCCGCTCTCTGGATTCTCTTTCGACCTGCGAATGGGCCCTGCCAGGTGGCGCGTGGGTCTTGTGGTTGCTTTGATTGGATTCAGCTTCGTTGCCCTTGGCGTCGTTCTCGGCATCGTTCTGCCCCCCCAGACGTTCGGCCCGGGGCTGTGGGTCGGCCTCGCCGGCTTCTTGCTCCTCGTCGGTAGTTCGTTCGCCTTCGGCTCTTCGTCGCCGAGCTTTGCATTCCAGAGCGATGCCGAGGATGACGTCGAGCGGGAGCAGGCCCGGTTCGAGGGAAGGCCCCTTCCGCCGCGCACGGCGTGGCGTCGGCGAGCGGCGAGTCCAGCGACCTGGTTCACGCTGGCGGGTCCCCTCGCAGTCATCCCCTACCTCCCTTTACGGCACGGAGGTCCCGCTCTTCATCCTGACCTCGGTTGGGTGTTCTTCTCGGGTTGGGCCCTGGCTGCACTCGCCGCAGCAATCGGTTGCACCTTGCTGGCCCGGCGGGCAAGGGCCGGGCGCCAGAACGCGGCCCGTCCACCACACCTTTGAAGAGCCGTCTCACCGATGGGCCGCCGATGCGCGCCCTGGCCGCGGCCCTCTTGCTCCTGTTTGCCCCCGTCGCCTTGGCGCAAGGCAATCCATACCCCATGCCGGCCGAAGTCATGGAATGGGCCCAGACCGACGGCGCTCCCCTGGAACTCAATGACGTCGCCACGTTGCACGCATTGCATGACGTGCAGGAACGCATCTCCGGCCAATCCATCCACGACTGCATCGCGGAAATCACACAGGACGTCCCCAACTCATACCGCGTCATGGGCACCCCCACGCAGGACCTGTTCCTCGACAAGTACGACACCGTGTTCAGCGACCTCGGGCTTGCCAGTGCGCGCCACGAATTCACGGACGGAGGCCCCGGCGTCGCCATCGACCCACCGGAGGCATTGCAGGGTGGCACGAACCTTCTCGGTGTCCTGCCGGGAAACAACCTCACGCGCTGGATCGTCATCGGTGGCCACTACGACACGCGCGAGTTCACGCTCGGCGGCGGCGCCCTCGACAACGCAGCCGGCATCTGCACGGTCAAGGAACTCGCCAAAGCTTTCAAGGGGCACGTCGACGCAAAGGGTCCGCTCAACGACAGCGTGGTCTTCGCGTGGTACGACGGCGAGGAGTGGGGCCTGTACGGCGCCATCGCCTTCGCCAACGACCCGTCCGTCGCCGTGCAATTGCTCGACCTTCCCGAACACACCGCCCCCCAGGTCATCGTCTCGCAGGCGTACGACATGCCGGGCCTGAACTACCCCGCGAAGAACAACTGGGTGCAGTACGGCGAACCGGACGTCATCGACGAGTACGCGGTCCTCAACCTGCGCACGGCCCCCATTCACGCCGACGAGGAGTGGACGTGTTGGAGCTACGGCTGCTACGACGACCTGAAGGAACGCGAGGATTTCGCCGCCATCCTGCGGCAGAACGCCAACTTCCAGTTCCTGATGCGGGAAGTTGCCTACGACGTCCTCGGGCTTCCGCCCGAGTACGTCTGGGTGTACGACGACCACTACGGGCGCAGCGACCACATCCCGCTCATCGCCATGGGCGCCGCCGGCAACCGCATCCAGGGCAGCCACGACAACGAGTACCCGCACTACCACCAACCCACGGACTCCCTGCCGGGCCTGTATGCCATCACCGGCGGAACCCCCGACGGCATCATCGCTGGCTTCCAGACTCAGGCGCAGGCGGGCGGATTGTCCGCGTTCTACGTCGCCAAGACCGGCGGCCTGGGGGCGTACGGCGACAAGTGGTTCGTGAACGGAACGGCCCCGGTTGGCGCCGACGGGCCGAATGCCAAGGGCGCCGACGGCGAAGACGCCCCGCTCCCGGCGGCAGTCGCCGTGGTCGCATGCCTAGCGGCGTTGCTGGTCGCGCGCCGCAACCGCGGCAACGCTTAACGCCCGCCGCCGGCGTCGTCGCTGCGTGCGCCCCGCCGTCTTCCTGGCCGCCCTCCTCCTGCTCGTCGCCGGCTGCACGGCGCCGCCCGACCAGGATGTCCGCGTCGATGACCCCCCGGCGGAGGCGGGACTGGTGCATGCCCTGCAAGGCGCCATCGAGCCGGCGGAATTCACCGTCCCCACGTTCCTGCTGCGCGGTGCAGTCGCCGCCGGCGGTCCCCTGTACGGCGCGGGGGAACCCGGCATCTGGGCGGCGATGGACGGCAGCTTGTACGTCTCCTTCCCCGGCTGCGACGACGGCCCATACTACTTTGTCAGCGTCCCCAACAGCGAGACCTGCGGCCACGGCCTCATCTGGAAGAGCACCGACCTCGGCGAGACGTGGACACGCCTCAACCGGCACCCCGACGGCTTGCTGACGGAGGATGGGCCCCCTGCCAACGGCGACGCCGACGTGACCGCCGACAGCGCCGGCAACGTGTACGCCAGCAACCTGGGCGGCGGCGGCATCCAGTTCCACCGCAGCCAGGACGGCGGCGCGACCTGGCAGTACATGGCCAACCTCGTGCCGCCAACGGCGGACCCCGAAGACGACCCGGACACGCATGAAGGGGCCGACCGGCAATGGTTCGCCGGCGCGGGCCCGGGCCACGTCATCAACGCCTGGATGCGCACGAGTCCCAAGCGCGACGTCGAGGTCAACACAACGTTCGACGGCGGGCTCAACTGGACGGGCAACCTGACGTTTGGCGACGGCATCGGATGGGTCGGTCCCGTCCAGTTCGCCCCGGACGGAACGCACGCCTACATTCCCTACACGCAGCCCACGTCGAACGGCTTCGAGATGCATGTCGTCGGCACCGCGGATGGGGGCCGCAACTGGACGGACGTCGCCACCGGAATGACGTGGTCCACTCCGCTGGCGGGTTCGCAGTGGAGCGGCGGCCACATGGCGCCGGCCCTCGACGTGACCGGGGACGGCACCGTCGTCGTCGCGATGGCCATCGATGTCTGGGCCACGCCAGACGGCATTGCTGGGCCGAGCGCGCAGGGCACCGCCATCGTGGTGCGCACGAGTTCCGACGACGGCAAGACTTGGGGCGAGACGTCGACCCTGCGCGCCAACGCGCCGGCGCTGGCGGGCATGGCCGGTTTGTCAACGACGCGCATTTTCCCCTGGGTCACGGGCGGCGCCGGTGACCGCTTCGCCATCACGTACTTCACCAACCCGCTGCCCGTGGACAACAACCAGGCTGGCGGCGTGTGGAGCCTCGAGGCCGTCGTGTGCGACGGCGCCAGCACCGGCGCGTTGGACTGCCTGACCGCGGTCATCGACCCCAACGTCCACGAGGGCCCCATCTGCACCCAAGGCGGCGGCTGCACTGGCCCCGGCGACCGTGCCCTGCTGGACTACTTCGAGTCCGACGTGACGCCGGATGGCCGGCTCGTCGTCGTGTATCCCGCTGACCCCGTGCAGTCGAACAAGGCCATCGAGATCCGCGTCGCCGTCCAGGACGGCGGCTCGTTCCTCCTGCAGCGCCCGACAACCGAACAGGAATGACGGGAATCCCGAGAATGGCGTCGGGCGGCATTCCCGCAGATTCCCGGAATCCCTGTTGCGTGGGTGATTCCCGGAATCCCTGTTGCGTGCCCTGGGCGTGCGCGCCGCAAGGGCCAAGAACCGGCTCTCCTGGAACGGGTCCATGGACCGCCGGGAACTCCTGTCGCGCAGCCGCGAGGCCAGTGGCTACACGAGCACGGACCCGGCGCCGCCGCTCGACGTCGCAGCCGACGCGCATCACGACGTCAGCCTGCAGGCAAAGCTTGCCGCAACGCCAAAGTCGCGGCCGTCCGTCGAGCAGCTGCGCTTGCAGCTGCTCGACAGCAACCTGGCGATGTTCCAACGCATGCGCGCCGTCTTCGCGCTGCGCAACCGCGGCGGCCCCGACGCCGTTGAGGCCCTCGCGGCGGCATTCGCGGACCCGTCGGCCCTCCTGCGCCACGAATTGGCGTACGTCCTCGGTCAGATGGGCGACGCGCACGCCGTCCCGTTCCTCACCGAGGTCCTGCGCAAGCCGCACGAGCACGTCATGGTGCGCCACGAATGCGCCGAGGCCCTTGGCGCAATCGGCCAAATGGAATCCATCCCGGTCCTGAAGGAATTCCTCACGGACCCGAACCCCGAGGTGTCGGAGTCGTGCGAGGTCGCCCTCGACCTCATCGCGTGGGTCAACTCGAAGGACCTGGATTACGCGGCGTAGACAGCCAATAAGTGTTATCCGGCTCACTATGCAGTTCCTCGTGACTCGCCGTTAGTCTTGCTCATGGCCGGCGTAGCGTGACATTAGAGTTCCTTGGCAAGCCGCCCAAGCGGTCCGCTCGATGGCCCCCGGGCGCAACCCTGAAGAAGGGATGTTGACAATAGTCAACAATGCTCACGGAGGCGAAGATCCAACGCATCGGGGGCAGTACGTTCGCGCGTCTCTCCCCCGAGTTGGTCAAATCGCTGGGCCTTCATTCCGGGGACAAAGTGCAGCTCAACATCCTCAAGCGGGGTATCACTGGAGCAGAATTCCAGCGGCGAGCCGATGAGAACCCGTTGTCGCCCGAATGGAAGGCACGGATGAAGGACTGGAAGAAGAACGTGAAGTTCAGCAAGTACGACTGATGGCCGAATTCCTCATGGACACCAGCGGATGGGTCGATGTCACCGTTGGCCGCCACAGCCTCCCGTCCCAGCTCGCTTCGGACACGATGGTCGTGTGCACCCTGGCCGTTGCAGAACTTGCCTCAATCGCCGAACAAGGGCGGGTGCCCCGAGCCTGGGTGGACCTCATGATGTCCGAGTCTCGCATCGAGGAGTGTCTGTTCGCCGACCAGGTGGAGGGTGGATTGCTGCATGGGCGCCTGCGCAAGGCGGGCAACCGAAAGGTCTCGATCGCGGACTGCATCATGTACTGCGTCGCTCGCCGCCTGGGCGTTCCCTTCCTCATGTCGGACCGTGATCTTCAGGGCCATCCCGGCGTCATCGTCCTCTGAACCCGGCGTCCACCCTTTATAGAAAGCCCACATCGGCCCATCGTAAGGATGGCGAGCAAACCTGCCAACCCCGCGGGAGCGCCTTCGCGCGCCCTGCTGTCCGTGTCCGACAAGGCCGGCCTCCTCGACTTCGCCAGCCGGCTTGCCAAGCTCGGCATCGAATTGGTGTCCACCGGTGGCACGGCCAAGGCCCTGCGCGCCGCCCGCCTCAAGGTCATCGACGTCTCCGACCTGACGCAGACGCCCGAAATGATGGATGGGCGCGTCAAGACGCTGCACCCCAAGATTGCCGGCGGCATCCTCGCCCGCCGCGACAACGCCGGCGACCTGGCGTCGATGGCGGAGCACGGCATCCCGGGCATCGACCTCGTGTGCGTCAACCTGTACCCCTTCGAGGCCACGGCCGCCAACCGCAACACGAGCTTGCACGACCTCATCGAGCAAGTGGACATCGGTGGCCCCAGCCTGATTCGCGCCGCGGCGAAGAACCACGAGCACGTTCTCGTCGTCACCGACCCGAAGCAGTACGACAGCGTGGCCAAGGCCGTCGAGAAGGCCGAGATTCCGCTCGGTTTGCGCCAGGAGCTCGCCCTGCGCGCCTTCCAGCACACGGCGCGCTACGACGCCATCATCGCCCGCGCCCTCTCCAAGCGCTTCGGCCTCACCGACTACCCCGAGCACCTGGCGTTCGCGTACGACCGCATCGAGACCCTGCGCTACGGCGAGAACAGCCACCAACGGGCCGCCTTCTACCAGAAGGCCGGCCCGCGCAACGTCGTCGAACCCAGCATCGTTGGCTCGAAGCAACTGCACGGCAAGCAGCTGAGCTACAACAACATCCTCGACGCCGACGTCGCGCTCGAGGCCGTCAAGGAATTCCCGGAGCGTCCGGCCTGCGTCATCGTCAAGCACGCCACGCCGTGCGGCATCGCCGTCGCGGACACGGTGCTGCAAGCCTACCAGGACGCCCTCGCCTGCGACCCGTACTCGCCCTTCGGCGGCATCGTGGCCGTCAACCGCAGCCTGGACCTCGCAACGGCCAAGGCCCTCGGTGACCTGTTCCTCGAGATCGTCATCGCCCCCTCCTTCGAGCCGGCCGCCTTCGAGCACTTGGCGAAGAAGAAGAACCTCCGCCTCCTCGAGGTCCCCGGCGTCGACAAGGCCTACCAGCGCTCCGGCACGCAGATCCGCAGCGTCACGGGCGGCCTCCTCGTGCAGGACCGCGACCTGAAGGCGTACGAGCCCAAGGAATGGAAGGTCGTCACGCGCCGCCAACCGAACACGCAGCAGACGGACTCGATGCTGTTCGCGGCGCGCTGCGTCAAGCACATCCGCTCCAACGCCGTCGTCTTCGTGCAAGGCACCAAGACCGTCGGCATCGGCGGCGGCCAGACCGCCCGCGTTGATTCCGTCTTCATCGCGACGCACAAGGGCGGCGACCGCATCAAGGGCAGCGTCATGGCCAGCGACGCCTTCTTCCCGTTCCGCGACGGCATCGACGAGGCCGCCAAGCACGGCGTCGCAGCCATCGTGCAGCCGGGCGGCTCCATCCGCGACGACGAAGTCATCACGGCGGCGGACGAACACGGCATCGCCATGGCGTTCTCGGGCCAGAGGTCGTTCCGGCATTGAGGTGCATGGTCTTGGCCAGTGATGGGAGCCGCGAATTGCGCGAATGCCGTGAATTGCGGAAGGTCCGTCGGATCACCAGCACAACGGCGTCCGCGCGATTCGCGCAATTCGCGGCACCCTGCGCGAAGGTGCTCGAATGACGTTGCGCGTCGCCGTCCTCGTGTCTGGTCGCGGTTCGAACCTCGCAAGCCTCCTCGAGCACATCCGCAAGGGAAGCGTGCAGGCGAAGGTCACACTCGTCGTCAGCGACAAGCCCGGGGCGGAGGCCCTCGACTCAGCCCGCCACCATGGCGTCCCCGCGGTCGTCACGCTCGCCCCCGAACCGGACGAGAAGTCGTCCAGCTACAACGACCGTCTCTTGGCGGTGCTGCGCGGCGACAAGCCCGACCTCGTCGTCCTCGCGGGCTACATGCGCATCCTGGGCAAGGCCGTCGTCGATGCCTTCCCGGGCCGCGTCGTGAACATCCACCCCAGCCTGCTGCCCGCCTTCAAGGGCCTGCGCGCCGTTCAACAGGCCCTCGACGCCGGCGTGCGCTTCGCCGGTTGCTCCACGCACCTCGTCACCGCGGACCTCGATGGCGGCCCCATCGTGCTGCAGGCGGCCGTTGCCGTGAAGCCAGACGATACGCACGAGACCCTGTCGCGCCGCATCCTGCGCCTGGAGCACCTCCTCCTGCCGCGCACGGTCCAGCTCTTCTGCGAAGGCCGCGTGGCCACGGCGGACGGGCGCGCCATCATCGCGCCGGGTCCCTCATGGCTGCAGCGCACCGACCTCGACCTGCCCAGCGGCGTCCTGTATGGCCACGGCTTCTGACGGCGACCGGCTCCATCCGCCGATGACGCCGACCGACCAGCACTCCTCGGCGCGTTCGGCGCCGTCGGCGGATTGGTCTGCCCCTGCCTGGAGTTACGAAGAAGCCCTTGCTTGGCTCTACGCACGCCAAGCCCTGGGAATCAAGCTCGGCCTCACCAAGGTCGAGCGGCTGCTTGCGGCCCTGGGCGATCCGCACCGGTCCTTCCAGTCCATCCACGTCGGCGGAACCAACGGCAAGGGCTCGGTGTCCCGCATGCTGGCCGAGGCCTTGCGCCGTTCAGGCCACCGCACGGGCCTGACCACGAGTCCACACCTCATCTCCTTCGTGGAGCGAATCGAAGTCGACGGCCGTCCCATCTCCAAGCAGGACGTGGCGGCCGGACTTGCCCAGGTGCGCCACGCCGTCGGGCCGCTCGACGCCGCGGGGGAGCCGCCGACGTTCTTCGAATGCGTCACTGCGCTGGCGTTCCTGCACTTCCGCGTAGTCGGCGTGCGCTGGGCCGTCGTCGAAGTCGGCATGGGCGGCCGCCTCGACGCCACGAACGTGTTGTCCCCAACGCTCACCATCATCACCAACATCGAGATGGACCACGTCGCCCACCTCGGGCCCACGCTTGCGGACATTGCCTGGGAGAAGGCGGGCATCATGAAGCCCGGCGTGCCCCTCGTCACCGGCGCGTCGGGTCCCGGCTTGTTCGTCCTCAAGGCCCGCAGCCACGACCTGCGCGTGCCGATGAGCGTCCTCGGCGAGGACTACCAGATCGTCCCGGAACAGGACGACCTCATCATCCTGCGGCCCAACGGCGAATCCCATTACCGCGTCGGCCTCGCGGGGGCTCACCAGAAACGCAATGCTGCCCTCGTCGCGGCCGCGTGCGGCGCCCTGCGTGGCAAGGGGTTGCGCCTGCCGGAGCCGGCGGTGCATGACGCCTTGGCGCACACGACCCATGCCGGCCGCCTCGAGACCTTCCACGTCCCCGCAGGGCGTTTCGGCCCGGCTGCCATGGAGGTCCTCGTGGATGGCGCACACAATCCCGACGCCGCCCATGCCTTGCGCCGCCACCTGGGCAAGGTGGGCTGGAGCGGCTTCCACCTCGTCACGGGGTTCTGCGCCGACAAGGACTGGGTGGAGTGCGTCGACCAATGGGTTCCGCTCGCCTCACGCGTATGGTGCGTGCCCGTGCGCAATCCGCGCACGCTCGACGCAGCGGTCCTTGCCGAGCACATTGCCCCCTCCGGCATCCCGGCCCTCGCGCGGCCCGATGCGGCGGCTGCCTTGGCTGCCGCCGGCGCAAGCGGCGTGGACCGAGTCCTGGTCGCGGGATCGCTGTTCCTCGCCGGCGAGGTGCGCGCGTTGCTCACCGGACAGCCACTGGAGGAGATCCGTGGAACCCAGTAGAACTCCTGGCGCGGCGGAGGCCGTCGTCCCCGGATTCCTTCAGGTGCAGCGCGAGGTCCCTTGGCTCGAGCCCGCCCACGCCTATGCCCGCGTGCGCAGCGCCGGACAAACGCCGTTCCTGCTGGATGGCCTCGGCGCCCACCCGGAGGCACGGTACGCCTTCCTTGCCCTGACGCCCGTGCAGGAAGTCCGCGTCGAAGGCCCGTACACGACGGACAAAGGCGAAGGCCACGCCACGGAGACGCGCGGCAACGTCCTAGGCCATTTGCGCCAGGTCCTCGGCGACACCAGGTTTCCAGTCGTCCAAGAGGCGCCGTTCACGGGCGGCTGGGTGGGTGCCATCGCCTACGAGTTCGCCCGCAACTTCGAGCCGACGCTGCCGCCGCGCAAGGAGGGAACCGGGGTGCCGGACGCCGTGCTGGTGCTCTGCCTCGACGCCGTCGTCTTCGACCGCCAGGCCCGCACGGCGCGTCTGTTCTGCGCCGACCTCAACGGCGACCGCAGCGCCGCCGAAGCCCGCGCCGCCCGCATCACGGCCGACCTCGCCCGCGATGCCGTCCTTCCGAGATGGGAGCCGACGGAGGAAACTCGGTTCGAGACCAGCCTGTCCGCCGACCAATTCGTGCTCGCCGTCGCGCAGCTGCGCCGCCTCATCCAGAACGGCGACCTGTTCCAAGCCAACCTTGCCACCCGCTTCGAGGCCCCCTGCGTGGCGGACCCGCTGGCCCTGTTCCTTCGGCTGCAGGACAGCAACCCGAGTCCCTACATGGCGCTCCTCGAATTCGACGGCTTCTCCCTCGTGTCCGCCTCCCCCGAGCAACTCGTCGCCGTCGAACATGGCGTGGTGCGTTCGCGCCCCATCGCCGGCACACGCAAACGTGGACCCACCGCGCCGGAGGACCTCGCCATGGAGGGCGACCTGCTCGCAGACCCGAAGGAACAGGCGGAGCACACCATGCTCGTCGACTTGCTGCGCAACGACTTGGCCCGCGTCAGCCGCCCCGGCACCGTGCGCGTGCCGGAACGCATGAGTGTGGAGCGCTACCGCCACGTCATGCATCTCGTCAGCCGCGTCGAGGGAGACCTGCGCTCGGGGGCCGACGTCCTCGACGTCCTCGCCGCCGTCTTCCCGGGAGGAACCATCACGGGCGCACCCAAGCACCGCGCCTGCCAACGCATCCACGAGGCCGAACCCGTGCCGCGCGGATACTACACGGGCTCGGCGGGCTACGTGGCGTGGAACGGCGACACGCATTGGAACATCCTCATCCGGACCCTGGTCCTCGAAGGCGGCGCGGTGTCCGTGCACGCCGGCTCCGGCATCGTCGCCGATTCCGACCCCGAGCGGGAGTGGAAGGAGGCCAACCGCAAGGCACGAGCCCTGCTCGAAGCCGTGCAGGGACGCGACACCGGCGGCGGCAACCGCACCCGGCTCGGCGAAGTGAGCGAGCATGGATCCTGGGCGCCACCCAAGGCGACGAGCCAGGTGCACGGCAAACGGGTGCTCCTCATCGACAACTACGACTCCTTCGTGCACAATCTGGCCGACTACTGCGCGGCGGCCGGAGCCGAAGTCCAAGTCGTGCGCAACGACGCCGACTGGCGAGCCGCCGTCGCGGCCTTCCGGCCGACGCACCTCGTGCTCAGCCCCGGGCCGGGCTGGCCGGACGAGGCGGGCAGCACCCTCGAGATCGCCCGCGACATGACGGGCAAGCTGCCCATCCTTGGTGTCTGCCTCGGCCACCAGGCCATCGGGCAGGCCCACGGCGGAACGGTGACCGTGCATCCGGCGGGCCCCGTGCACGGCCGGCCGGACGACGTGCTGCACGAAGGCAAGGGCCTGTTCGCGGGACTGCCTTCGCCGCTGCGCGCCACGCGCTACCACTCCCTCGTCGTCGATCCCGGGACCCTGGGGGATGACTGGCTCGTCGACGCATGGCTTGCCGATGGCACCGTCATGGCCCTGCGGCACCGAAGCCACCCCACGTTCGGCGTCCAGTTCCACCCAGAATCCCTTTGTACCGACCGCGGCCTCGACCTGGTCGTGCGGTTCCTCCAGGTGACGGCTTGAGTCCTGAGCTTGGGCACGCCAAGGGCCGGGCCTCCGGCCGCAAGGCCCCCCGCAAGTCCGGCCCGGAGGCGCTCGCCTACGTCGACGGCGACATCGTGGACCTCGCCAAGGCCCGCGTCCCCCTCAACGACCGCGGCTACTTGTTGGGCGACGGCATCTTTGAGACTCTGCGCGTCGCCAACGGCCGCGTGTTCCGACCCGAAGGGCACAGCCAGCGCCTGCGCGGTGGACTGCGCGTCATCGGGTTGGACGAGTCCGTGGAGGCCGACTACCAGGCCGCCGTCAAGGCGCTGCTGAAGCATGGCGTGCGTGCCTTCGGCGATGACTTGTACCTGCGCGTCAACGTCAGCACCGGCCCCATGGGGGACATCGCGGGCACGGATCGCGGACTCCTCGTCACGGGCATCGTCAAGAAATTCAAGCCGTACCCGATGCAGTACTACTCGCACGGCATCCAAGTCATTGTGTCGAAGCAGCGCAAGGACTCGCGCAGCCCCGTCTCGGGCCACAAGACGCTGAGCTACCTGCCGCACGTCATCGCCCGACGCGAGGCGCACAGCCAGACGGCGCATGACGCCCTCCTGCTCAACGAGAACGGCCGCGTCGCCGAATGCTCCACCTCGAACGTGTTCGCGCTCAAGGGGGACAAAGTGTACGCCCCCGGAGCCAAGGAAGGGGCCTGCCCCGGCATCACGCGCGACGTGGTGCTTGACCTGCTGGCCGACCACGACTTCGAGGTTGTGCAAGCCATGACGCTCGCCCAGATGCGTTCCGCGAAGGAGGCCTGGCTCACCAACACCACGGGCGGCATCGTGCCCATCACACGACTCGGCGACAAGCCCATCGGCAACGGAAAGAAGGGCGAACTGACGGCGCAGCTGTCGCACGCCTTCGAGGCCTTGGTCCGTAACCACGTCTGACGACGCCCACCCCGAAACAGGGATGCCCGGTGATGCCCGAGGATGGCATCACCGAGAATCACCGGAATCATTGTTTGGGCGCGTGGCTTCGAGCCGATTGCCGTGGCAAACCAAGCTCGTCCCAGGTCTCTTCGGCTGTCCGGCGGCAAGCGCCTCGACCTGTCGAGGCCACTCGTGATGGCAATCCTCAACGCCACCCCGGACTCCTTCAGTGACGGCGGCCGCCTCGCCCAGGACCTCGATGGCCGCATCCGGGCGGCCGTGGACGCCGGGGCCGACTTGCTTGATGTCGGCGGCGAATCGACGCGTCCAGGCCATGTCCCCGTCGCGGCAGAGGAGGAGTTGCGTCGCGTCCTTCCCGTCGTCGCGGCGTGCCGGCGCCTCGCTCCAGGCATCCCCATCTCGATCGACACGAGCAAGGCCGCCGTCGCGCGGGCCGCCCTCGACGCGGGGGTCGCCTTCGTCAACGACGTGTCCGGCCTGCGCGACCCGGCCCTGGCGGCCGTCGTGCGCGACGCCGGGTGCGCAGTCGTCCTCATGCGCAACCGACCCCTCCTCGGCGACCCCGTTGCGGCCTGCAAGGCCGAGCTGGCCGGGCTCGTGGCGCGCGCCCGCGCGGCCGGCATCCCGGATGACGCCATCGTGCTCGACCCGGGCCTTGGCTTCGGCGACCCGCCCGGCGGCGACGTCGCGGCGAACTTCGCGCTCCTGCGCGGCGTGCACGACTACGCCCAAGGGTTCCTGGTCCTGGTGGGTGCCAGCCGGAAACGCTTCCTTGCGCAAGGGGAGTCCGTGCCGGCAAGGCGCGTGGCGGCCTCCGTCGACGCGGCCGTGCAAGCAGTCCTGGCCGGGGCAAGCATCGTTCGCGTGCACGACGTCAAGGAGACGGTGGACGCGCTTCGGGCCCTGTAGATTGCCTGGGGCGCCCGGCATCCGCATGCACAGAGCGCGCAGAGCGGCACAGAGCGCTCTGTGTTCTCTGTGCAAACCCCGTGGGGCCGCCCTCAATCCGCCTAGTGCGCGTGGTCGTCGCTTTCGACGTCGGCCGGCAGGGCTCCCAGGACGGAGTCCGGGTCGCCGTTGACGTACGGGCTGTTGCGAGCCGCGTAGTTGCCGTCCACGGGTTCGACCTCGTGGTTTCCGGCGACGATGCGAACGACGGTGACCTTGAAGCGCACGTCCTTGGCGATGAGGTCCTGCGCCGTGCTCGTCGAGAACGCGTACTGCAGCTTGTCCTCGGTCGCGCCCAGGGTGCGGTACGTGCCGGGGGTGAGGCCGAGCGGCGTCTGCGGGTTGCTGGCGCTCGGGGGCTGGACCGTGAAGGTGGCGCCGACGTTGGGCTTCAGGCTGCGCTGCAGGAAGGTGCCGTCCGGCGTCGTGACGAGGATGGCACCGACGGAGGCAACGGCGTCCTCCTGGACGTCGGATTCGCCGTCGAAGTCGACGTCGCTCGTCGTGATGGTGAAGTTGACGGTGGATGCGTGGACGGCGGTCACGGTGGCCGTGTAGATGCCGAAGGCCGCGAACTGTTGGCCGACGCTTGCGGGTCCGACGTTGTCTTCGAAGTCCTGGCGCGGCGCGTCCTGGTGCATCGGGATGGGCTGCAGGGCGCGGTCCACTTCGACGGGCGTGTTGAAGCCAAGCGACGGGTCGTCGGAGACGACGAACGTCGCGTTCTCACCGGCAACGAGTCCGCGCACGCCGCGCTCGAAGCCGAGGCCGAGGCCGGAGGACCCGGAGCCGACGACGAAGGTGGCGGTGCGTTCCGGGCGCAGGACGACGCCATTGAGGTCGGTCGCGGAGTAGCGCACGGTGACGGTGTCCCCGAAGTCGGCGGCGCCCTCGGGCAATCCGGTGCAGCCGGCGCCCGCGAGGACGACGGCGGCGATGAGCAGGAGGTGGACGGGTTTCATTCAGGCAACTCCCTTCACGAACGATTCCAGGCGGCCGAGGGCGTCCTCGAGGACCGGCACGTCGGGCAGGATGACCAGGCGTAGATGGTCCTTGCCGTAGTGGGCGTCGAAGCCGGAGCCGTGCACGGTGAGGACCTTCTTCTCGTTGAGGAAGTCGAGGGCGAATTCCTTGTCGCCCTTCCAGCGGGCCCGGCCCTTTGCGCTGGCCAGCACTTCGAGCTTCGGGAAGGCGTAGAAGGCGCCGTCCGGCTTGGCGCACGAGATGCCGGCAATCTCGTTGAGACGCTTGACGGTGAAGTCGCGGCGCTTCTTCAGCGCGGCATTCGTGGCCTTGACGTGATCTTGAGGCCCATCCAGCGCCGCCACGGCGGCCCGCTGCGCGACGGACGAGGCACAGATGCGGATGCGGCTCGCGCGGGCGACGCCGTGCCGGATTTGCTGCAGCGACCCGGTCGGGTCGTTCCACAGCATGTGGCCGAGGCGCCAGCCGGGCACGAGGTGCACCTTGCTGAATCCGTTGAGGGTCACCATCGGGACGTCAGGGGCGACCGTGCGGCTTGCGACCTGCGTGCCGTCGAACGTCATTTCGTCGTAGATCTCGTCGGAGATGAGGAAGAGCTGGTCCTGGTGCTCGCCGGCGAGGGCGGCGAATTGCTTGACGACTTTCTCCGAGTACAGGGCGCCCGTCGGGTTGTTCGGATTGATGAGGCAGAGCGCCTTCGTGCGCGGCGTGATCTTGCGCGCGGCGTCCTCGACGTCGGGCTGCCAGCCGTCCTCCTCGTCCGTCTTGTAGTGCACGGGCACGCCGCCGAAGTAGCGCACGAGCGAGTCGTACGGCGGGTACGAGGGGCCCGGGATGAGGATCTCGTCGCCGGGGCGCACGCAGGCGCCGAGCAGGAGTTGCAACCCTTCCGAGATGCCCGTCGTGACGAGGACGTCCTCGGCCTTGTAGTCGGCCTTGTTGCGGCGCTTCTCGCGGCGGATGATGGCGTCCACGAGGAGGGGGTCGCCTTCGCTGGGCGCGTAGCCGTTGGCGTTGTCCTTTGCGGCGGCGGCTAAGGCCTCGATGAGGTGGGCCGGCGGGCGGAAGCCGTACGCGATGGGGTCGCCGATGTTGAGCTTGAGGATCTTGTGGCCTTGGGCCTCGAGGGCCTTGGCGGGGGCCACCACGTCGCGGATGGCATACTCGATGTTCAGGGAGCGCTCGGCTCCCGCGAGGACCGTCCGCTTGACCGCCTGGGGCACAGAGGGCGGCCAGGAATGGACGCCTATCAAGGCTTCTCTCCGACCTTCAAACGAAGGTCGATCACGTTCGGCTGGCGCGGGGCCCTCTCCGAGGGCCCGATTCCAGGCGGGCCCCGGGCCCCATCGCGCTGACGCGCGGGGGCCAAGCGCGTCAGACGGCAAGGCCACCGTTAGGGCGCGTGGACGAGGTCGTCCACCTGCAGCGTCACGAACAGCGTCCCGTACCACGTCGCCAGCGCCTCGGTCTCGATGGATACGACGCCGCCGACGGGAAGGCCCTGGATGAGGTCCCGGACCTGCCCGAGGAAGGCGGCGGCCGCTGGGGGCAGGCGCTGCGTGCCGGGGGGCAGCGTGTTGTTCGAGCCGAGGTACCACGTCCCTGCTGGCAACTGCTCCGGGGCGTACTGGCGCGTCAGGCGTGCCTGCTCCGAGGCGTTGCCGTTGCTGAACACCAATTCGCCGCGGACATCGAAGACGTGGACCGTGACGCGGGTGGCATTGTAGCCGAGCAGGCCAAGGCGCGGCTCGCCGTCGGTGGCCTCGTCATGCACCACGCATGGCCAACGCGGGTCGCATGCGTCCGGGTTGTGGACGCTCCAGGACAACGCCACGTGCGGCGTCACCCACGGCGTTCCCGTGCCGGTTTGCTGTGCCCCGTCCGCGAGCAGGACGACTTGGGTCGCGACCTGGCGGGGCGCCACGCGGACGTCGTCGAATGCGAGGACGAATCCCGCGTGCCCCGCTGCGTCGGCGTCTTGGCCGTTGCCCGTGGGGTCGAAAGCCGTCAACAGGCCGAAGGTGGCGCCCGCCAGCAGGAGAGGGACAAGCCAGTCCTTCGCAGCCATCTACTGCGGGCCGTCCGCGGGGACGCCGGCCGTCGCGGAGACCTCGTCGGCGGTCGCTTTCTGGCCGGGCTTGAGGTCGCGAATCTTGCGCACGGGCACGCCGCCGTAGATGGCGTTGGCGTCGAGCGTGCTGCCCTTGGGGACGAGGCTCATGGCGCCGACGTGGCAGTTGTCGCCCATCGTGACGCCGGGGAAGATGTTGGCGTATTGGCCGACGGTGCAGTTCCTGCCGATCTTGATGGGTTGGCGCACCAGCTTGCCCTTCTCGCCGACGTGGCCGAGGATGGAGGCATTGGCGCCAATGACGGTCTTGTCGCCGACTTCGATGATGTCGAGGTCGTAGACGTGTTGCGTGTTGAAGACGACGTCGCGGCCAATCTTGGCGCCCATCATGCGCAGGTAGAGCGGATAGATGGTGGTGGCGCGCGCGAAGCGGCCGAAGACGGTGTTGAACATGAACTGCATGCCGTTGACGTTGTACCACGACCA
>JBBSVQ010000023.1:0-18221 GCA_038046725.1 Thermoplasmatota archaeon
CCCAACCCACGATCCCGGCCTAACACATAGGGCTTCCGATTTTCAGTGCAATCCCCCGTGACGATTTCAGTCATCCCCCAGACGGGTTATGTATCCCCAACGACCCGTTCACTTGTCCATGAGCGTCCATGTGGCCTGCTCGACCTGCCGTACCACCTTCCCGGTGGAGACCCATGCCGGCCTCGTCCGGTGTGACCGCTGTGAAGCCTTCGCTGCCCCCCGGATGTCGGGCGCGGGAACCACCGTCGTCGAGTTCGACGGCATTTGGGCGTAACCAGCACCCGGTGCGGCATGCGATTTGCAGTCATTTCTTGCCCGTGCGGTGAGCATTGGGCCACGGAGACCCGCCACGCCAGGGTCCGCTGTCCCCGGTGCGCCAAAGGGGCCGAATTGGCCACGCGCAAACGCCATTGGGAGGGCGACACGGCTGAACGCGCGCGGGACGCGGCCGCCACCCTGCGCACCCAAGCTGCAGGCGGCGCCGCTCCGGCCCTTGAACCGGCGCGGGCCGAGGCCCGGCACGACAGCCCCGCGGACGCCGCAGCGGCAAAAGCGAGCGCAGTCACGAACAAATCCAACCGCGCCGAAACCGTCGCCCTTTGGATGACGCGACTCGTCGGCCAACCGGCGCACGACGACCTCGTGGAAGCCTTGCTGCGATCCGGCCTGGACCGGGGGCGCGCCGAACGGGAAATCCATCGCATGCTCGCCATGGACTACCTCATGGAGCCGCGGGCCGGATCCTACAAGGTCATCGACGCTTGAACGACGGCCAGAACAAGGATCGCGGTGATGACGGCATCACCGAAATCACCGTCATCCCTGTTTCGGGGGCGTCGTCGGGGTCGGAGGCACGTCGGATGGTGGCGATGCAACCGGCGCCGCCACAGGCTCGGCCTGCGCCGCGCGTTCCTCTCGACGCGCCTCGCGGCGGCGCTCCTTGAGCACCTGGTCGCGGATCTCGGGCGGGACGACCTTGTCGAGGATGCGGCGCTGCGTCCACACGACGAGGCCAGCGCCATAGAGGAACGCCGCGATGGCCGGCACCAAGGCCGGGGCGGGGCGGAAGAACCACAGGCACGCCAGGACAGGCATGGTGAGGAGTGAGCCGTGGACCAGGCCACGCCACAATTTGCCCTCGGCTGCGCCCTTGCCGATCCAGACGCCCGTCGCGCCGGCCGTGAGGATTGAGCCGCTGGCGGACAGCACGATGAGTGCCAGGGTCAACGCCCAGTCGGCGTCGATGGAACGGTCCATGAGGGCGGTCTGCCGAAGTCCAAGGGCGACCGCCTGCAAGCCGACCATGGCGCCGAATCCGATTCCCAGGGCCGCCCCGTAGTACGGGGTGTCCTTGCGTTTGCGGAATTTCGCCGTGCCGAGCACGACGGTCTTGCCGGCGGCCTCCACGAGGGCGTACCCGCCGACGAACATGAGGAAGGCCGTCCCCGCCCCTGCCTCCGCAATGAACAGGTCCGAGTCGAAGGCGAAGGCGACGTTCTCGAGGAAGGCCACGACGAGGCCGACGAAGAAGCCCACCGTGAGCGAGAAGAAGACGCGGGCGTCCTCGAAGTACCCCTCATACCGGTTGAGGAGGTAGAACAGGAAGGCCAGCGCGGGGATGATGGTCAGCACCGAGGCGACCAGGAAGTCGGAGACCAACACGCGTCCGACGCCGGCCTGCTTGAAAAACCCGGGCGCGCTGGCCAAGGCGTGGCCTCCTCCGCCGGCGCGTTGCCGCAGATCGTCGTGAACGCCAAGGCCTACCCCGAAGTGACGGGGGCCAAGGCTGCTGCTGCCCTCGTCAAGGCCTGCGGGAAACTCGTGGCAGGCGACGTCCCCCTCGCCCTCGCCGTGCCCCTCGCGGAATTGGCCGCCCTCGCCCGCGCCAAGGCCAAGGTCCCGCTATACGCCCAGCACTGCGACCCGAATCCCCCCGGTGCCGCCACGGGTTGGGTGACGGCCGAGGCCCTCGCCGCAGCCGGGGCCGTGGGCTCCATCCTGAACCACGCCGAACACAAGGTCCCGCACCCCCAAGTGCAGGCCACGCTCGCCCGCTTGCACGCCGCCGGCCTCGCCTCGCTCGTGTGCGCGGACTCCCTGCAGGAAGCCCGTGCCCTCGCCGCCTTCAAGCCCACGATGCTGGCCATCGAGCCGCCGCAACTCATCGGGGGCGACGTCAGCGTCACGAGCGCCGACCCCTCCATCGTGCGCGACGCCGTCATTGCCGTGCGCAAAGTCGCCCCCAAAGTCAAGGTTCTGTGCGGTGCCGGCGTCAAGACCGGCGACGACGTGGCGCGAGCCGTCCAACTCGGCGCGCACGGCGTCCTGCTTGCGTCGGGCGTCGTGAAGGCCAAGGACCCATTGGCTGCCCTGAAGGACCTCGCGGCCGGCCTGTAACGCGAGGGAAAACCTCCTTGTCGGCGCCCTGACTGGCGCAACCGTGTCGAAGCCGGGCGACGTCGTCGAGTTCACCTCGGGCCTGCACGGACTCGACGCGCCCCGCAACGTCGCCCTCCTGCTTGACCGCCGCCGCGTCAAGGGCGTCCCCTGGGTCAAGGTCCTGACCCTTGACGGCGAGAAGGAAATCAAGGCCGAACACCTGAGCCGCCGCGTCTTTCGAGCGCGCTACGACGGCCGCCTCGACGACAAGACAGCCGCTTTGGCGCGCCTGCGCCACCTCGCGCAGCAGCACGCCGGCGGCGCCTTGGAGGAGGAGGCCGAGGACGACCTCGCCCGCCTCGAAGGGGCCCTGTGGGAAGCCACGTGCGACGCCGGCCGCGACGCCTGGACGGAGGAGGAGTTGGCGCAGGCCCTGTACCGGGGCGCCCCGAGCCCGATGCAGTTGCGCAACGTGCGCGAGGCCCTCGATGCCTGCCGCCGCCCGGGCACGGGGCGCTTCCAGACCGTTGGCGGACGCGGCGACCGGTGGCGGCCGTGGTCACGCGCCGAGCACGATGCCATGCTGAAGTCGTGGGAGGACCTTCAGGCCCTGCGCCGCAAACTCGTCGCCACCGAGGAGACGGACGACGGCCGCGTCTTCCACCGCATCGACCTCAACGACGCCGCCCTCGGCGACGCCGAGCGCGCAACCCTGGGCTGGGTCAAGGCAGCCATGGTGCAATACGTGGACTGGGACGGCATCCCCGCCAACGAAGCCGTCGCCGGCATCGGCGGACTGGGCGCCGTTCGCGCCTTCGGCATGGACCTGCACCGCAACCTCGGATTCCTGGCGCAGGACTGGATTGGCTCCGAGCACACGTCCACCTCCTCCGACTACATCCACTTCCTGCTCGAGGCGGGCCTGTGGTCGCCGCAGGACGCCGTCGACGGCCTCATCCGCCGCCACGTCAACCAGGAGGAGTTCTTCGAGCACGTGCCCGACGCAGCTGCTCAGGAGGCTGCACTGCGGTTCCCCGACCCCAGCCCCGAACCGGGCCGCACGGACTTGCGCCACATCCCGTGTTGGACCATCGACCCGCCCGACGCCAAGGACTTCGACGACGCCGTGGGGTTGGAGGACTTGGGCGCGGGACGAACCCGGCTCTGGGTGCACGTCGCCGACGTGTCCCACTACGTGACCCCGGATTCCACCCTCGACCGGCACGCCAAGAAGCGCGCCACTTCCGTCTACCTGCCCGGCCGCGTGCTTCCCATGTTGCCGCCGAGGCTGAGCGACCACCTCTGCTCCCTGCGCGACGACGGCGATCGGTACGCCCTGTCCGTGTCCCTCGACGTCGAACCGGACGGCCGCAGCACGGCGCGCGCCTTCCACAAGGCCATCATCCGGGTCACCGAGAACCTCAGCTACGCAAAGGCCCTCGAACGCGCCCAGGCAGGCGTTGCCCCATTCCCGGCACTGCTCGACTTGGCCAGGCGCATGCAGCAGCATCGGCGCGGCATCGCCCTCGAAACGGGCGAATTGAAGGTCCTCCTCGGCGCCACCGGATTCTCCGCCCTCGAAAAGCGCGCCGACGATGCCACGAAGATGATCGAGACGTTCATGGTGGCCGCCAACGAGGCCGTCGCGTCGCATCTGGACGAGCGCCAAGTTGCCCAGCTCTTCCGCTGCCATCCCTTGCCCGACCGCAACAAAGCCGAACGCCTCGGGAACCAGCTGCGCACCATGGGGTTCGACGTCGAACTGGATCTGCCGGGCCGCGCGGCCTCCCCCGGAGGCAGCGCCGCGACGCAATCCCTGCTCGACCGCCTGAAGGCCGGCGGCGGGAAACTCAACCTCTTCGGCGGCGGCATCTCCCTCGACACCGCTGACCCTGAACCGCAAGCGCCCGACGACGAGCCCCAGGCCCCCCAAGGGTTCGCTGCACTGTCCCCGCAGGACCAGGAGGCCTGGCTCGCCCCGTTCCGCCAAGCCGTCGACGCCATCGCGCAACACCCGGACGGCAACCTGGCCGAAGTGGCCACCTTGAAGGTCCTGTCAACGATGAGCCGGGCCTTCTACGCGCCCGACAACCAAGGACACTTCGGCCTCGCGTTGACCCATTACAGCCACTTCACGAGCCCCATCCGACGGTATCCCGACCTTGTCGTCCACCGCAACCTGAAATGGCTGCTCGACGGCAGCAAGGGACCCATGCCGCACACGGCGGAGGGCCTCCGCACGCTGTGCGACCACTGCTCGAACCAGGAACGAGCGGCCGACGGGTTGGAGCGCCGAATCAAGTCGAGTTGCCTCGTGCTCGCGAGCTTGCAGGGGGCCACGGAAGGGCGGGCGCGCGTGACCGGCATCACGCCCGCGAGCCTGTTCGTGTTGCGCTCGGACGGCATCGAGGCGCGCATCGCGCAACGCGACCTGCCGGGGGGCCCGTTCCAGGTCGACGAGTGGGAATCCATGCTGTTCACTGGGGAACAGGACGACCCGTCGCGCTTCGCGGGGGCCTCGACGAAGGACCTGCTCGACTGGCTCGACCCTGAATCCGGCGAGGTCCGCCGGGTGCGTGCCCGCTTGGGTCAACCCGTCGCAGTCGCCCTCGCCGGCCGCGACGTGGCCGACGGGCGGACCGGGGCGCGGCTGCTCGCGTGGCGCTGACCTCAGTCGCGCTCGCCGAGCCGCAGAGTTCACGGAGCGACCAGAAGCGTCTGCGGTCCTCTGCGCAACCTGTGGCTCGTCCGGGGAGCGCTAGGGCACGGCTGTGACGAGAAGTGTCCCGAGCAGGAGCAGAACGATTCCGAGATGGAGCAGGTTCTCGGCGACGCGGTAGCCGCGCACGACGAGACGCCGGTGCACCAGCCAAGACGACACCGCCAGCGGGAACGCAAGGGCGGCGACGACGAGGGCTCCGTCGAGCAGGCCAACGAGGAGGACGACATCCGTCGCGAACCACAGGCGCGTCAGGAGTTCGTTGGCGAGGATGCGGTCGGGAGCGTGCGGTTGCCAGAGCGAGTAGCACCAGGCGTGCGCCGCCATGAGGCCGAGCAGCAAGGCGGCATTGCCGATGGCCGCGGGCCACGACAGCGGAAGGCCGTGCAGGACGATGGCCAGGGCGGCGTACGGCGCCACGGCCAGGGCCGGGGCAATCCCCTGAATCGGATGGGTGGCCATCCGGTCAATCCGTCATACGCCGAGGCTGAGGCGCGTGAAGTCACGCACGCCAGGGCCGAGTCCAACCATGATGATGGCGAACTTGACGAGGCCGATGAGCGTCGGGTTCGTCTTCGCGTCCTCCTTCGAGTACACGTCGATGGCGAAGATGACCAGAAGGCTGACGAGCAGCTTCACGGCGACGAAGGCGATGAAGGTGGGGTTCTCGGCGCCGAAGTCGAAGCCGATGCGGACGCTGAAGTCGCGGAACTCGTCGATGATTCCCGCGGACAACACGTGCTTCTCGTCGTAGCCGCCGAGGTCGATGCCGAAGCTGGTTGCAAAGGCGTCCGTCATTTGGCCGAAGACGATGAGGAGGTTGATGCCCCAGCCGTAGGCCGGATCCATGTCGGCGAGCACTTGGGCCAGGCGGGGCTTGAGCGCCACCCACCAGCGGTACGCGACGTAGCCCGCCCCAATGGCGATGACGGCGCCGGCTCGCCATCCGTGCAGGTTGTCCACGATGCGGTCGCCGAAGGCGAAGCCGAGGCGGTCGCCCAGGATGACGCCGGCGATGAGCTTGAGCAGGTACAGGGCCAGGACGCCCGCCGCCAGGCTGCCGCCGACGAAGAGGACGCCGAGGATGGCCTTCCGTGGTGCCTTCCAGACGGCGACCATGACGGCCAGGGCCAGCAGGGGCGCGAGGACGGCGGACCACGGGATGGCGTCGGGGCTCGGCTCCATCCACGGCTCGCGCAGGAAGGACACGATGTACGCGATGACGAGCAGGTACGTGCCGATGGACAGCGTCAGGCAGAGCTGCGTCGGGTCGATGGCTCCCTTGCGCAGAATCAGTTGGCGCACGCTCAGGAACGATACGACGGCGATGCCGGCGACCCAGAGCGGGTTGACGTACACCGTGATCTGGTCCCACGGCTTGAGCCAGAAGCCAAGCCAGGCGATGACGAGGACCATGTGCACGACCCAGAGCAGCCGCAGGGCGGCGTGCAGCCCGCGTCGTTCGGCCACGCCCTTGAGCCATTGGCCGAGGAGGAAGGCGCCCACGCCGAAGGCGCCGAAGAGCAGGTAGATGGGCGGCGTGATGAAGAAGTACTGCAGCGGCGTTGCGAAGAGTCCGGTGTCCTCGAGGACGTGTGCGGCGCTGCCGACGACGACCCACGACGTGGCCCCCAGAATCAGGCGCGAGTCCATTGGTGTGCGGTAGTGGCGCAGCATCTGCGCAATGCCGAGGATGCACACGCCCAGCAGCACGGCCCAGCTCAGGGTGTTCACGACGTTGTAGCCGGAGTGCGCCACGATGCCGTGGCGCGTGAGCCGTGCCACGTTCTCGGCGTCGGCCTTGATGGGGCCCCAGTAATACTGCCAGATGACTTCGTCGAAGAAGCTCGGCGACACCTTCGCGAGGAGGGCGACGAGGAGGGGTACGCCGATGAGGATGGCGGGGACGGTCCACAGCGGCAATGCGTCGAGCAAGCCGGGTTCTTGCGGGCTGGAAGCGCCATCCACCGGCGCGGAGGATGCCGGAGGATCCATCGACGGGTCCGGGACGACCGCTGGCGTCGTCGTGGCATCGGTCGGGGCCGACCCCGGCGTTCCGTCATCCTGGGGCGCAATCGTCGCGTCGGTCATGGCGCGCCGTTCCACAAGAGGCGTCGTGGATAGCCCTTTCCAGGGCTGGCTCGGCGTTTCGGCCCCAAACCCAAATAGCGCGGGGCCGTCGGCGCGGCGTGGCCGGTCGCAGGCTCCACCTGGACCGCATCGACGCCATGCTGGCGTTGCTCGCCGTGATCTGGGGAAGCGCATTCCCCGGCCTGAAGGTCCTCGGCGAGGTCCTCGACCCGTACCAAATGACGTGGTTCCGCTACGCGCCGTTTCCAATCGTGTACGGCGTCTGGATTGCCTTGCGCCGCCGGGATGTCCTGCGCCGCGTGCCGGGCAACGACTGGCTCGCCATGGGGCTGCTGGGCTGCGTCGGCGTCATCGGATACCACTTCCCACTCAACTGGGGCCTACACGACTCCGGCGACGGCGTCTCGGTCACGGCTGCCACGGGAGCCATCCTCATCGCGACCACGCCGCTGTGGACCCTGCTGCTCAGCGTGGCCACGGGGAAGGAACGCCTGCGCCCACTTGCCCTCGCCGGCTCCCTCGTCGCCTTCGCCGGCGTCGCAGTCGTCGTGTTCTTCGGCCGCGGCGAGGCGGAGCTCACCGTCGCCCGCAAAGCCCTCGTCATCCTCATCGCGCCCGTTTGCTGGTCCATCTACTCCGTCTACACGCGGCCTCTGGTGCAGCGCCACGGCGGCCTGTTCACCACCGGCGTCACGTTGAGCATGGGGGCCCTCACGCTCGTTCCCCTCGGCGTGTGGTGGGGCACCGAACCCCTTGCAGCCATGGAACCCCGGCACTGGGCATGGCTCGCCTTCCTTGCATTCCTGTCCACCATTCTGGGCTACGCGATGTGGAACCACGCCCTGAAGCAGCGCACGGCGTCCCAGGTCGCCGTCTACGTGTACTTCAATCCGGTCGTGGCCGCAATCGTCGGCGTCACGTTCCTTGGCGAGCACTTGACCGCCTGGTTCGTTGGCGGGTCCGCACTCGTCCTGGGCGGCGTGGTCCTCGTGAACCAGTCCCGCCTCAATGCAGCGCGACCGGCCGCGGACGCCAAGCCGGCCTGATTCGCCTGCAATGGACTTCACGTCCAGCCGAAACGGATTTCGAGCGAAGCCTTAACGGACTTGTTGGGCTCGCGGCGGCGTGGATGCGAAGCTCGGCCTGAAGGACGTGCAAGCTGCACACGAGGTCGTGCGCAGCCAGGTCCGGCACACGCCCGTCAAGCGCTCCAGCAGCATGAGCAGCCAGACGGGAGCCGACTTCTGGCTCAAACTCGAGAACTTCCAGCGCACGGGGTCGTTCAAGGTGCGCGGCGCCCTCAACCGCATCCACCACCTCAACGCCGCCGAACGCAAGGCCGGCGTGGTGTGCGCGTCTGCGGGCAACCACGCGCAAGGGGTCGCCTACGCGGCCGCCCGCGCCGGCGTCAAGGCCACCGTCTTCATGCCTGAGGACGCGCCCTTGTCCAAGCTGGTGGCGACGCGTGGGTACGGCGCCGACGTCCGCCTCGTCGGGCGCGACTACCAAGCCGCCTTCGAGGCCGCCAAGGAGCACCAGGAGAAGGCGGGGGCCGTCTTCGTGCACGCCTTCGACGACCGACTCGTCATGGCGGGCCAGGGAACGCTCGGCCTCGAGATGATGGCCGACATCCCAGCACTCGACACGGTCATCGTCCCCATCGGCGGCGGAGGACTCATCTGCGGCATTGCGACGGCCATCAAGGGCCTCAACCCGAAGGCGCGCATCATTGGCGTGCAAGCCGAGGGCGCAAGCACGATTGCGCCCAGCCTGCAGAAGGGCAAGCCCGTCATCCTGGATGCCGTGTCCACGATGGCGGACGGCATCGCCGTGCGCAAGACGGGCCAGCTCACGTTCCCACTCATCAAGGACCTCGTCGACGAAGTCGTCACGGTGTCCGAGGCCGAGATTGCAAGCGCAATCCTGTTCCTCCTCGAACGCTCCAAGGCCGTCGTCGAGGGCGCCGGGGCCGTCAGCCTCGCCGCGGCCATGCACGGCAAAATCGACGTCAAGGGTCGGCACGCCTGCGCCGTCGTATCCGGCGGCAACATCGACATGACGCTCGTCTCACGCATCATTCAGCGCGGACTCGTGAAGGCCGGCCGCATCGCCGTCCTGTCCACCGAGATCAGCGACCGCCCCGGTTCGCTGGCGGCATTCCTGGAGGTTCTGGCCAAGAACAAGGCGTCGGTCATCGACCTGAACCACAACCGTGACCGCCTCGACCTGGCTCTCAACCGCACGGAGGTCGAGGTGCACGTCGAGACGCGCGGTCCGGAGCACATCGCCGACCTCAAGCGGGCCCTTGCGACGGCCGGCTACGTCGTGCGCGTGTCGTCGGCCTGAGCGCCCCCGTCTTGGGTTGAAGTCGGCCTGAACCCGCATCGCCGCGTTCGGCGTCATCGGCGGATGGTCGCCGATGACGCCGACTGCCATCCGGTTCGTGCCCGCCTCAAGTCGGTTGCTTGAGCATCGCTGCAAGGTCCCACCAGGGGCGCAGTCGAACGTAACGCCCTGTCGCGGCTCCTGCGATGCCCCATCCGAGCTGGACGAAGCCCGCGAGCAAGCCCAGTCCCGAGAGGAGGCCGAGGGACAACCGGTAGGCGCGTGCCTCGGACAAGCGGGCCGCCAGGCCCGTCAAGAACAGAAAGACAAGGAGTCCCAGGATGGCCAAGGTGCCTTGCCAGGCGTGGAAGCGCACGAGCCGGTCGCGGGGGCGGGCGGCGACGGCGGCAAGGGCCAGTCCTGGCAGGGGAACATAGCTCAGCCAAGCCACGCTGCGGCCGTCCGCGTTGCTTGCGACCACAACCGCCCACGCCCGGGGTGCGGCATGAAGGTGCCGAATGGGTTATGCGACGCTTCCGAGTCGCGCCGTCCATGCCCCTGCCCGACGCCCTGCGCACCGCCCTGGAGACGACCGCCAAGGCCCTCGTCGCCGACGGAAAGGGAATCCTGGCCGCCGACGAGTCGACGTCGACGATCACGAAGCGCTTCAAGGACGTCGGAGTCGAGTCCACGGAGACGACGCGCCGCGACTACCGCGAACTCCTCTTCACCAGCCCCGACGTCGCCAAGGCAATCTCCGGCGTCATCCTGTACGATGAGACCATCCGCCAGAAGGCCGCCGACGGCACGCCGCTGCCGCAATTGCTGCTCAAGCAGGGAATCCTCCCCGGCATCAAGGTCGACACCGGTGCCAAGGACCTGGCCGCTTGGCCTGGAGAGAAGGTCACCGAGGGCCTGGACGGCTTGCGCGAACGCCTGGCCGAGTACCACAAGCTCGGTGCCCGCTTCGCCAAGTGGCGCGCCGTCCTCACCCTCGGCCGCGGTCCCCAGGGCCCCATGCCATCCTACCCGTGCCTGGCCGTCAACGCCCACGCACTCGCCCGCTACGCTGCGCTGTGCCAGGAAGCAGGCATCGTGCCCATCGTCGAACCCGAGGTCCTCATGGACGGCGACCACGACATCGCCACCTGCGAGCGCGCCACCCGCATGGCCTGGATGACGCTCTTCGAGCAGCTCACAATCCAAGGCGTCCACCTGCCGGGCGTCTTGCTCAAGCCCAGCATGATCATCAGCGGCAAGGACGCCAAGGCCCGCGCCAAGCCGGAGGAAGTCGCCCGCCGCACCGTCACCGCCCTGCGCGACCACGTTCCGCCGGCCGTGCCCGGCATCGTGTTCCTCTCCGGCGGCCAGAGCCCAGCCGAAGCCACGGAACACCTTCGCCTGATGAACACCCTCGGCCCGCAGCCGTGGAAGCTCACGTTCAGCTACGGTCGCGCCCTGCAGGAACCCGCGTTGAAGGCCTGGGCCGGCAAGAAGGCGAACGCCAAGAAGGCGCAGACGGAGTTCCAGAAGGTCGCGAAGGCCAACTCGGCGGCGGCCTTGGGCAAGGCCATCGTCAATGCGAAGTGAGGGGCTCCGCCTGCCACGCGCGAACCAAGTGGGTGGGGTGGCCATGGTCCTGTTGCCATTGGCCGTGGCCGTCTGGCTGGGCATCCGCCTGGCCGCCTGGGCGCGTCCTGTCGACCATCCGGCCAAGCTGGTCTACGGGATCGGTGGCCTTCTGGGGTTGTTCGTGCTCTGGCTTGCGTTCGCCGGCGCCGGAGTTTGGCTCGCCATGCGGCCGACGCCGCACGAAGAGGCGCTCGCCGACCAGACGGCCTTCCGGCAACGCCGCTGAGCTGTGGCCTTCGGGGGACCTCGGATTCACCAGATTTCCGCAAGGCCAAGCAGATTGCCGGCGGCGGGCTGCGTCGGCCGCGCCCGTTCGGTGAGTGGCAACAGTCAACCTCCTTCCGACGCCGACGTCGACGGCCACCTCACGTAGGATGATGCCGCCGGGCGCCGCAGCCGGCCTTTGGGCTTCCTGGGAAACCACAGAATCGAGAGGACACACAAGAAATTCCGGGGGTCTTCTGTGCCTTCCTAGAAATCCCAATCGGGGGCTGGGCAAGTCCCCGACGTCGGCGTCGGAAGACGTTGCAACGTCGTGCAGCTTCGGGCACGGGCGCCCGGGGCCGCACAATCTGTGGGGTCTTGCCAGCAATCTGCGCAATCCGAGGGCCCACGCGGGGCGACTCGGCAACGCCTTTGACGGCCTGCGCATGGCCCCAACGTGAGCAAGCGAATCGGCGTCCTGAACGGAGGCGGCCCCGCCCCCGGCCTGAACGGCGTCATCAACGCCGTCACCATTGCCGCCCGGCGCCGCGGCTGGACCGTCGTCGGCATCCCGAAGGGCTACTCGCAGCTCATCAAGGGCAACACGGCCGCCTGCAAGGAACTCAATGAGGTCGATGTCGCTGGCATCGAGACCCAGGGTGGCTCCATCCTCTTCACCTCCCGGGCGAATCCCACCAAGAAGACCGAGGACATGGCCAAGGTCGTCGAGAGCCTCAAGGCGCTCAAGTTGGACGCCCTCGTGTCGATCGGCGGCGACGACACCGCCACGGCCGCCATGAAGGCCGCCGCAGCAGCCGGGGGCGCCATCCGCGTCGCACACGTTCCCAAGACCATCGACAACGACCTCCCCCTGCCGGGCGAGGCGCCGACGTTCGGTTATGAGACCGCCAAACAACTGGGCGCGCAACTTTGCCGCAACCTGCGCGTCGATGCCCGCACCACGGGCCGCTGGTACCTCGTCTCCGCCATGGGCCGCTCCGCGGGCCACCTCGCCGTCGGCATGTGCGTCGGCTCCGGCTCCGACCTCGTCGTCATCCCCGAGGAGTTCCCGGCGGGCCCCATCAAGCTCGACGCCATCGGCAACCTCGTCAAGACCGCCATCACGAAGCGCAAGGCACAGGGCCAGGACTGGGGCCTCGTCGTGCTGGCCGAGGGCCTGCTCGACCGCCTCGACCCCGCCGAACTCAAGGCGAAAGTCGGCAACCTGGAACTCGACGAACACGGCAACCCCCGCATGAGCGAAGTCGACCTCGGCCGCGTCGTCCGCGACGTCATCGGGCCCGCCTTGAAGGCCGCTGGAAACGACGTGGGCTTCATCACGAAACTCATCGGCTACGAGTTGCGCTGCGCCGACCCCATCGCGTTCGACGTGCAGTACACGCGCACCTTGGGAGCGGCCGCCGTCGACTTCCTCGCCACGGGCACCGGCAACGCCCTCATGGCCATCGTGGACGGCAAGTCCCAGGCGCTGCGCTTTGAGGACCTCAAGGACCCGGCCACGGGCAAGGTGCGCATCCGCCGCGTCGATGTCGATGGCGCGATGTGGCAGGCGGCGCTTGCGCTGCAAGCCCGTTGAGCCTTGGGCGCAACACCGACTCCACCGAGCAGCACCGAACTAGGCAGAGGACTTGGTCGCGTGGTCGACGCGAATCTTGTGCGGTCCGCCCTCGATGGTGAAGTTGGCCGTCCATTCGGCGCCTTGCCCCTTTGACGTCCCGGTGTACGGCAACGTCTGCGGCTCGCCGTTGACCAAAAGTCGTCCATCGTCATACGCCAGCCAGACGATGGCGCCGTCCCCGTCCTCCAGGCCATCCGGGATGGGGCGATCCGCATCGCTGAGGCCGATCGCGGCTGGCGCGCCACCGAGGCTGATGAATTGGCCTCCGTCATAGCGGGGCTCGACGTACACCAGCGCCTTTCCCGGGGGCCTCGGGGCATCGACCTCGAGGAACGAGTCGTGCAGCCGCGCGGTGGAGCAGTGAGGATACTCCGTGCCGACGGCCAAGGCCTCGTCGGATTGGTTCATCATCGTGAAGCGCAGCACGAACGTCGGCATCGACTCCGTCGTCGTGCAGCCCGAGAGGAGCGCGCACCCAGCCACCAGGACCAACCAACGCATGCGCAAGGAACCCCGTCTCGCCGGATGAGGGCTCTGGAATGGTTGGGCCGCCGATTCCCCTGGCCTCTCGGTCCATGCGGCGCGTTACGACGATGCCTCGATGGCCTGCTTGAGGTCGTTCCACAAGTCGTCGGCATCCTCGACGCCGGCGGAGACGCGGATGAGGCCATCCTTGAGCCCCGTGCGCTCGCGCATCTCCTTGGGCACGGAGGCGTGCGTCATGAGGGCCGGGAGCTGGATGAGCGATTCCACGGCGCCCAGGGACTCGGCGAGTTGGAACAGGCGCGTCGAGGTGACGCATTTGCGGGCGGCGGCCAAGTCGGCGAGTTCGAAGCTCAGCATGCCGCCGCCGGAGCGCGCCTGCTTGGCGTGCACCTTGGCATTCGGGTGCTTCTTCAGGCCCGGGTAGTAGACTTTCTCGACGGCCTTGTGCTTGCCGAGTTTGTCGGCGAGGAACGCGGCCGTGGCGCTGTGCCGCTCCATTCGCAGGTCGAGGGTCTTCAGGCCGCGCAGCAGCAGGAACGAGTCGAATGGCGGCAGGACGGCGCCGACGGCGAGTTGCAGGAACTTCAATTGGTCCCCGAACGCCTTGTCGGAGGTCGCGACGACGCCGGCGAGGACGTCGCTGTGGCCGCCAATGTACTTCGTCGCACTATGGAACACGGCGTCCGCGCCGAGGGCGAGCGGGTTCTGCAGCGCCGGTGACATGAACGTGTTGTCCACGACGAGGCGGGCCTTGCCGTCATGCGCGACCTCGGCGTTGGCCTTGATGTCGGAGACCCGCAGCAAGGGGTTCGTCGGCGTTTCGAGGAGCACCATGCGCGTCTTGGGCGTCATGGCCTTGCGCGTGTTGGCTGGGTCCTGCGTGTCCGTGAACGTGACTTTGATGCCCTGGCGCGAGCACACCTTGTTCAGGAGGCGGATGGAGCCGCCGTAGGCGTCCTCGGCGGCGACGACGTGGTCGCCCGCGTCGAGGGTGCGCAGCAAGGCGTCGAGGGCGCTCAGTCCCGAAGCGAAGGCGTGGCCGGAGACGCCGCCCTCCAACGTCATGATGGCTTCCTCGAGGGCTTCACGCGTCGGGTTGCCGGCGCGGGAGTAGTCGAACGTCAACGGCTGCGCCGGTGCGGGCTGCACGAATGTCGTGGAGAGCTGAATTGCGGGATTCACGGCGCCGTGGATTGGGTCTGGGTGGACGCCGGCGTGCACGCATTTCGTCGAGAACTTGTCGGATTTGTTGAGCTTGGCCATTCTTAGGGCTCCGTGGGGCGGGTTTTGGGGCTGAATGCGGCGACGACCATGGCGACGCCGAGGAGGATGAACAGCATGTGCAGGCTAGTTCCTTGCCAGCCCGCGTAGGCGCGGTCGATGCGCAGGCCAAGCTTGAGGATGAAGAGGCCTCCAAGGATTGCAAGGCCTGCGACCACGATTCGGACGAGGCGCATTCTAGGCCTTCCGATTGTTGGACTGCTTCGCGAGGCGTGGGTTGGCCGGAGGCGGCGTGCCCTTCTTCGGCATGCTCGGCTGGCCCGCCTTCGGCTTCACGGATTTGGCGGGCTTTGACAAATCGTAGGGCTTGGCGGCGCGGCCCTTGAGGTACGCGGGCGCCTTGGTGAGTCCCTTTGACTCCATCCAGGGCACGTTGAACTTCGAGAGATACCGCTCACCCGTGTCGGGCAGCAGTGTCACGACGAGGGCCGACTTGGGAAGCTTGGCTGCAAGCTCGACGGCGGCGTGCACGGCGGCGCCGCCGGACGACCCCGTGAAGAGGGCTTCCTCGCGGGCGAGGCGGGCCTGCATGAGGTAGGCGTCCTCATCCGTGCACGTGGCCACGTCATCGATGTCTTCCCACCAAACGGTGCTGGGCATGAAGTCCTCGCCGATGCCGTCGATGAGGTACTGGTGGATGTCGCGCGGGAATTTCCCCGACTTGTGGTACTCCTTGTACACGGAGCCCACGGTGTCGACGGCGACGACCTGGACGCTGCGCTTGGCCTTCTTGGCAGCCTCGTGCAGGTAGCGCCCCGTGCCCGAGATGGTTCCGCCCGTGCCCATGCCGACGACGAGGTGCGTGACCTTGCCGCCCGTCTGGTCCCAGATCTCGGGCCCCGTGGAGTCGTAGTGCGCCTGTGGGTTGGCCTGGTTGTAGTACTGGTACGGAAGGTATGCGCCGTGTTCGTCGCGGATGCGCTCGGCGACCTTGTAGTAGGAGCGCGGGTCGTCGGCTTCGACGTTGGTGGGGCAGGTGATGACCTGGGCCCCGAAGGCCTCGAGGAGGCGGACCTTCTCGGTGGTGATCTTGTCGGCGGCGGTGCAGATCATCCTGTAGCCGAGGACGGAGGCCGCCATGGCCAGTCCGAGGCCCGTGTTGCCGGACGTGGGCTCGACGATGGTTCCGCCGGGCTTGAGCAGGCCGGCCTTTTCGCCGGCGCGGATGAGGGGGAGGCCAATCCGGTCCTTCACCGAGGAGCCGGGGTTGAACATCTCGAGTTTCGCAGCGACGCGGGCGCCCTTGGGATTGCGCACGCGGTCGAGGTGCACCATGGGCGTGTTGCCCACGAGGTCGAGCACGCTGCCGGCGATGTCCATGCACGGCGCAGGCGCCTCGCGCATGAAGGCGTTGCGACCGAATCTTGGCCCCTCACGGGGGCTCATGGCACGGCGAAAAGAGAAGGGAAGAAGGAGAGGAAAAGGGAAGTGGACCAACCCGAAGCAGTTCGCCTGCGGGCTTACTGCTTCGGCTTGGAGAAGCGGGCCTTCGTGTTGGCGACCGCCTGCTCACTGGAGGCCTTGACCTTCTGGACCTCGTGCTGGACGGCGACCTGGGCCTTGTGGGCGGCGGACTTGGCGCGCGTCTCGGCGTCCTTCAGGACGACTTGGGCCTTCTCGACGTACTGCGGGGCCTTTTCCTGGAAGTCCTTGGAAACCTTCTGGGCCTGGGCGATGGCGTCCTTGGCGGCCTTCTGGGCCTTGTGGGCGCCTTCCTGGGCGAGGGCCTTGGATTCCTTGACGAGCTTGGCGCGGCCTTCGGGCGTCTTGGCTTCCTCGGCGATGCGCTTGGCGTCCTTGGCGGCCTGGGCCTGCAGTTCGCGGATCTTCGTCTGGGCGAGCTTGAGTTCCTTGGCGAGGAAGTCGACGCTGGCCTCGGTGAGGTCCTTGAGGGACTGGATGCCGGCCTCGGCGAGGACGGTCACGGTGGCGGGGCCGACGCCCTTGAGGTCCTCGAGGAGGGCGAGGGCTGCGGCCTTCTGCTTGTACTCCTTGACGGCGGAGGCTGGGAGTCCGGTCTTGGCGGCGACTGCGTCGATGTCAGCGCGGGCGAGGGCGTCGACGGAGTCGATGCCGGCGGCCTTGAGTTTCTCCTGCTTGCTGGGGCCGATGCCCTTGATGTGCTTGAGGTCCATGGGAATCATTCCGTGGCGGTTGTGTGACAATGTGGTTGCCACAGCCTAGAAGTGTCTAGGCCTGCCCAATATAACAAGGTTTCTTTGACTTGGACTTGGCGACAGCGGCAATTGCCTCGGCCGACAAGGGAATCAATTCCCCTGCGCAAAGAATCGCCTGGTGCCCCATGGCCCGCTTTGAACACTACCAGGACAAGGGCAACGAATGGCGCTGGCGATTCACGTCCAGCAACGGCCGCGTCATCGCCGTCTCCTCCGAAGGATACCGCAACGAGGCGGACTGCCTGAACGGCATCCGGCTCCTCCAGTCGGAAGGCCCCTCGGCGCCCATCAACCGGCTCGAGACGCCCAAGACGCATTGACGCTAGGTACGGATGAGTCCGTTGAGCACTTCGAACGCCTTGAACAAGTCCGGCTCGTCGATGAGGAACATGTTGTCCTTGTAGCACGAGACGACCTCGACGAAGTTGATGCCGCGCGCCGCCAGGCTCGACGCGAGGAACGCCAGGATGCCTGGCACGTCCTCGATGGTGTCGGGGGTCCGGATGTTGAGTTCGACGAGGCCCTTGCGGCGCTTGATGAGGTCGTCCGTGCCGAGGATGTCGACCATCTCGTCCATGATGGACTCGTCCGTGATGATCGTGATGGACTCCGAGCCGTGCAGGACGTGGATCGGCTGGTTGCGGCCCTGCAGGGCACCCATGGCCTTCTCCAGCTTGGCGAAGAGCTTCCACGACGGGTGAAGGATGAGGGTGGCTACGCGCGTTCGCACCTCGAGCTTTGATTTGTCCAGGACCTTGCGGATGCCGGCCTGGTAGTCCGGCTGCGCATGCTTTGGCGTGTAGCGGCGGCAGGCAACGAGCACGGCCTCCTCCGTGCCCAGGCCGGTCTCGTCGCGGATGCGGCGGGTCAGCGCAGACAGGTTCACGATGTCCATGGCGAGCGCGTCACGGATGACGGGGCGGGCATCGATGTAGCCGCGCACCGATTGCGCAACGGAGGGTTGCCGCGTCGCCTTGTCCTTCCTGCGCGCCATCGAGGGTGGACACCCGATGTCCGGTTTTAGTCATGCTTGCCCGGCAGCCGGCGACTCTGCGACGTTTCGCTTAAGAGCTCGCCCCCTGACTTTCCACCGTGCCCAAGCACATCGTCCTCGCCTACTCCGGCGGCCTCGACACCAGCGTCATGGTCCACTGGTTGAAGACCCAGCACAACGCCAAGGTCACTGCGGCCTTGCTTGACCTGGGCCAAGGCAAGGAATCGATTGAGGAAGCCGGCAAGCGCGCCAAGGCCAACGGCGCCACGAACTTCGTCGTCCTGCCCGCCAAGG
>JBBSVQ010000024.1:0-7143 GCA_038046725.1 Thermoplasmatota archaeon
TCTTCTGGCATGGAACCTGACCCGGGTGCGCTATTGAGATTTATTACAACCCCGCACGTTTTGGGTCGAAAACTCCAAGTGGCCGTCAGCAACATCGGCCTCATGGTTGCCCAGGTCCCGGTCCCCCGCGCCTTCCTCATTGCAGGACTGTCGATGTACGGCTTGTCGATGATTCTTCCTTGGGCCTTCGAGACGGAGGCCGCGTTCTTCGGCCACATGTTCGGCGCCTACCTGCCGCTGGCATGGACCGTGGGATTCGCCCTGATGTTCGCTGCAAGCACTGCAGGACTCAACACGCGACCGTGGGGAATCGTCATGGCCTGGGCTTGCACCATTTGCCTCGTCGTTTTCGCGATGTTCCCGCTGGCCATCAATGGAGATGGTGTTGACCTCAGCCGGCGCTTTGGCCTGTTCGTTGCGCTCCTGGGCAGCGCGACCGTCGCGGTGGGACTGACGTGGAGCGGCGTCGCGGACGATTCGCCTCGTCCCGCGAACGCCTGACCTAGACCTCGAACAACGCAAGGCGGCGAACGCGGGGGCGACCACGGCGGCGTTTTCGTTCACGACCGGACGATCCACCGATGTCACCGATACGCACCGATGAGGTGCTCCGCATCGGTGACATCGGTGTCATCGGTGGATAGGCTGGCGTCGTGGTCAGGCGGACATCTGACGCACGCGCTCGAAGAGGATGGACGCCGCGGCCGCCGACACGTTGAGGCTCAAGTCGCCGCCCGGCGTCGGGATGCACACCTTCGCGTCGAGGGCCTCCAGCGTCTGTTTGGAGAGGCCGTCGTGTTCGGAGCCGAGGACGATGCACAAGCCCTGCGTGAGTTTGAGTTTCCATGGCGCCTTGCCTCCATTGGCGTCGGCGCCGACGATCCAGACGCCCTCGCGCTTCAGGCTGGACAAGGCGCTTGCGATGCCGGACACTTTGCACACGGGCAGGAGACTGAAGGCGCCGGCGGAGGACTTCACGGCGCCGGGGCCGATGGAGGCCGTTCCGCGTTCGGGAACGATGAGGCCGTGGCAGCCGGCCAACAACGCGCTGCGGGCGATGGCGCCGAGGTTCTGCGGGTCCTCGATGCCGTCCACGGCGACGAGGAACGGTTCCTCGCCCTTGGCCTTGGCGAGAGCGACGAGGTCCTTGACGCTGAAGTCCGCGAGTGGGGCGACGAGGGCCCCGACTCCCTGGTTCGCGGTTCCGGCCATGCTCGTCAGCTCGGCGGCGGAGACGTAGCGCAGCGTCAGGCCGCGGCGCGCGGCGGCGTCCTGGATGGGCTTCAGTCCGGGGTCCGTCGAGATGGCGCGGTCGATGAGGATGGAATGGACCTCGCGCGTCGACTGCAGCGCCTGCAGGACCGCATGGCGGCCGCCGATGCCTTCACGTTCCACGGATGCGCCGAGCCCCGTGGGCGTCAAGACCGTGCCGCTTGGCCCAATCAACCGAATCCGCTAGTGGTCGTGGCCGGGCGGCTCCGCGTAGCCCGGAATCGGCGGCGGCCGCAGCGCCAGAAGGCCAAGCGTCGCCACGAGGGGCAATGCGGCGCCCCACAGGAAGGCCGCGCTGTGCGAGACCTGGTCCCACAGGATGCCCGCGACGAGGCCCCCAATGACGGTTGCGACGCCGGTGAAGGCGTGGTACTGGCCCAATCGCGTCGACCGGGTCTCGGAGCCTGCGAGGTCGGCCGCCAGTGCGCTGCCCTGCCCTTCGGCGAGGGCGAAGCTGAATCCGAGCATCGTGAAGCCGGCCAGCATCGTGATGGGCGACGCCGGCAGGGCGAAGACGGCCGCCGTCGCGGACGTCACGAGGTATCCGGCCACGAGCAGGCGAGGGCGCCCGACGCGGTCCCCGAGACGGCCGGCCGGGTAAGCGGCTGCCGCGTACAGGACATTGAACCACAGGTACCAGGCGATGGCGGCCTTGATTCCCCCGACGGCCTCGGCGGCGCGCACCAGGTAGAACAGGTAGCTCACGCGGGCCAGGGAGAACGCGACGGCCACGAGGACGAAGGGGCGGAACAGCTTGGACTCGGGTTCAGGCAAGATGGCGACGGCGCCCTGCAACGGCACCGCATGGCGCTCATCCACCCAGAGGAGCGGGACGAGGGACAGCAGCCCGATGGCGGCTCCAATCAGGACGACGCCGTCGTACCCGATGCTGGTCTGCGCCAGCAGCACGAGGGCCAGCACGACGCCGATGACGGCTCCGGCCGTGTCGGCGGTCCGGTGCAGGCCGAAGGCGCGTCCACGTTGGGCGCGCGGCAGTTGCTCGGCAAGCAGGGCGTCGCGGGGCGCCGTGCGCAGGCCCTTGCCGACGCGGTCGAAGCTGCGAAAGCCCAGGGTCAGCGGCCAGGTTGTTGCGAGCGCGACGCCGAAGCGGGAGACCGAGGAGACCAGGTACCCAGCTCCGATGATGCCCTTCTTCTTTTCGCGGTGTTGGCCGGCATAGCCGCCGATGAGTTTGCTCAGGTGCCCGATGCCGTCGGTGACTCCGCCGACGAGGCCGAGGCCAAGACCCGTCGCGCCTTGGGCAACGAGGAGGAACGGCAGAACCGCCATCAGCATCTCGCCGGAGACGTCGTTGATGAGACTCACCGCAGCCAGGAGGGTGACGTTGCGCCAGCCTTGGCTGCGGAGCACGGGCCACTCATGACGGCCCGCAGGGAAGGCGCTTGCGCATGCCTCGCGGTGCGACCGCCATTGGGCATGAGGGGCACGCGGCATGCTTAGGTCCGGCGTCCGGGTGCGACGGGCGTGGCGACCGTTGCGTTGTGGGTGACGGAGCCCCGCCGCGCCACGTCGCTGTCCACGGTCACGGCCCGCCGCGGCATGTGGTTCGCCCTCGACCGCAGCCTGTACGCCCCGACGAGCAATGTTTGCCGCCACCCGCAACCGCAGGACCAGGGCTACGTCTGGCTGCAGGGCACGAAGCGCCGCCTCGTGGAAGCGCAGTGGCGCGATGGCGAATTGTGGCACCGCTGCCGCGACTGGTCGCCCGGAATCGGGGACAAGCTGCAGTGCCACCTAGACGGCGACCGGCGTCTCGAGGTGTCGCGGGCGCACACGGCGATGCATCTCACCATCAAGGCGCTCGGGGATGTCGGCGGCGTCCTGCGCAGGGAACCCGAAGTGAAGCTTGGCGGAACCTTCCGCCTCGACCTCGCCGGCCCACTTCCACCTGCGGCCCTCGCGGAAGCCCGCAAGCGCGTCGTCGGCTGGTGCCGTCAAGGCATCACCTTGTCGACGGAGGCGGTCTTGCGCACGATGCAGTCCCGCGTCCTCGACGCTCAGCCCTTCCAACCCGCCGACCCTTACCCGGGTCCGCCGGATGCCGTCATGGCCGTGCGCGTTCCGGGGGTCTGCGCGTACCCGTGCGACGGCACGCACGTGGACCGAACGGACCGCATCGCGGACGTCGTGTTCGCGGAGGCGAAGGCCTCGCGTGCTGGATTCTTGCTCGTTGGACGGGTCACGTAGCCGCGGGTCGAATCAATGAGCACCCGGTGATTTGCCTCGGCGCTTCACCACGAGGGCGGCCAACGCCAGACACATCACGGCGAAGGGTAGCGACGGGGAATCTTGCGTGGTGACGTCCTCGGGGCGCAGAGGCCCTGAGGCAGGGTTTTCGATGGTGACCGGACCCTTGACGGAATCGCCGCCAAGCCAGGAACCGCTGACGAGGACCGCAGTCCCTTTCTCGGCGCGAATGGCGACATCGTTGTCGATGAACGTGCTTTCCTCGACCCGCATACTTGTCTCTTGAGGCTCCACCTCCAAGTCGGATACCATGATTGCGAGGTCGTTGCGCTCAAACAATGCATCCCGGATGATGGCGTTTCCACCCGAGACGCCGACGGCGACATCGAGGTCCCTGAAGATGACATCTTCCAGAAGAGTGGAGCTGCCCGTGCATGGATTGCATTCAACCAGGACGCCGTCGCGCACGGCCTTTCCCCGCAATTGCTGCGCCCTGAAGGTCGAATCTTCGCCATGCGTCACACGAATCTGATCCTTCCAGCCTTCCAGGGTGACGTTGACAAGTTGGAGGGATGACCCAGTGCCAAGTTCGATGCGAAAGCCGGTGCAACCATAGCACGGCCCGGACCCATGCGGCTCGGCTTCCCAGAAGGTGCTACCAATCCCATTCATCCGGAAAAAAGCCCCTTCCGCCAACGTCAGCACAAAAGTGTCCGTCGTCTTGGTGAGGTTGGCCGTGAAGGATTCGAGGCTGCCACCCCGAATGCCAATCATTTGATTGGAATCGCAGCTCCCCCGAAGGGTCACGTGGCTGGCGTTGACCGCGGAATCCCCGATGGCGATGCAACCGAATTCCGTGTCGCCCGTCAGGTCCAAGTGGTCCATCCGGACGCTGGAACGGTAGACATAGAGCGCGCCAGACCCCCTGGAATCCACGGTGACGCCTTGGAGCGAAACGTTGGGAGAATCGACCACGGCAATCGCGTGGTAGGGCCCAGCTGGCGCGGTCGAGTCGATTGCCACATCCCTGACGTCGACGTACCCTTGCACGCCTTCAATCCGCAGCCCTTGACCATAGGTTGCCGAATCCGCTTTGATCTCCCAATCGCTGATGACCCACGGGTCTCCGGCCGTGCCGGTCCCCGACCGAATGCCATTGCCCCGAATCAACTCGCCTCCAACGGCTTCAAGATCGGAGGATATCGAGATCGGCGGGTGGGGTTGACGCAGCGCAAACGTGGGTTCCGCGCTCGCTATCGATGGGACTACGGCGAGAATGACCAGCGATGCTCCCAGCAAGGCGAGGGTTCCCGAGGTGGACGGCTTCATGACGAGGGGACCCAAGGCAGGAAGGGGTCGCCATCATCATCTGGGTTTCCATTGCCCACCAACGGCGCAATGGCTGAAGGAGCTGGTGCCAGCGATCCGAGTCCTCTAGTCGCGCGGGTCAAGGAGGCCGAGGGCCGCACGGAGCGGCGCGAGGCGGGCCTGCCCAATCAGTGCGGTGAGGCGATGGAATCGCCGAACCGCACGCAAGAGGCTCGCTGCGCTCGCCACGCCGCCGGCGCTGCTGCGCCGACGGCTGGGGTCCAGGGGGCCCGCAGGGCCCCCTAGCTACGCGGAAAACGAAACGAGGTTGCGCATCGAAGATGCGCACCCGTTTCGTTCAAGCGAAGCTGTCGTACGTCTCGTCGCCCGCGGGGTCGTCGCGGAAGTGCAGGACGTACAGGCCCGTGTTGCCTTCGGCGTCGAACATGTAGCCGTCCTTGACGACGACGTCCCACGGGTAGATGCTGTACGTCTCGTTGTCGCGGCGGGGTTGGTGCGGGTAGTACGAGCCGACGGCTTCGGGGGCACGCAGCTTCTCGGGCGTGGAGACGTCGATGACCCAGATGCCGCCGTGGCCCATGCAGATGTACACTTTGCCGTCGACGATCTGGAAGTTGTGCAGGCTGAAGGAGCCGGCCTGGCTGGCGTTTTCGGAGTCCCGGAACGATGGCAGCGCCGTCCACTCGGACAGGACGACGGGGTTGGCGATGTCGGTGGCGTCGAGGACGAACATGGCGGGCGGGTCGGGGCCCTCCGGGATGGCGATGGCGACGCGCGTGCCGTTGACGGCGAAGGCCATGGCGGTGTGGAGGTTGCCGCGGTAGCCGTCGGCGCCGACGCCCTCCCAGAAGCCAATCTCGAGGGGGACTGCCGGGATGCTGACGTCGACGATGCGCAGGCCCAGGTTCCAGAAGGACACGAAGAGCGTTGGGGCGCCCGTGATGGGGTCGGGCTGGTACGTCATGTCCTGGTGGCCGGACAGGACGTAGCGCCCCGCGGTGGCCACGGGGTCCGTGGTGAGCCCGTCGACTTCGTTCTGGACGTAGCCGGGGGAGTTGGGGACCCAGCGCGCCACGGTGACGATCTGGCGCTGCGGTCCGGCGGCAGGAGCAAGGAGTCCGACGTACACTGCGTTGTCGAGGGGCGCGCAGAACACGTATTCCTGTTCGTTGATGACGGCGTACTCGATCATGTGGCAGCCGAGCAGCAGGCCCGGTTGCGGCCAGAAGCCGGCGAGCACCGGGTTGGCGCGGTCGCGGGCGTCGTAGATGAGGACGCCCGGAGTCTCGGAGAGTTCCGGCGCGACGAAGACCCAGTCGCCGGTCTGGTCGACCTTGAGGTCCGCCATGTATCGGTCGGAGACGACGTTGCGGACTTGGCCGACGACGGGCGCCTCCTGCGGGCCGACGACGGGCGGGTTGCCGAGGGCGGGGACTTCCGTGATGCTGACGAGGACGGGGTTGGCGGGGTCGGCGACGTCGACGATGGCGAAGCCGTGGCCGAAGACGGCGACGTACACGTAGTCGCCGGCGAAGTCGAGTTCCCCGAGCGTGACGGTGGGTTCGATGCCGAAGTCGACGTGCCCGACGAGGTCGACGTTGTTCGATGCGTTGTGCAACGCGATGTCGCCGTGGTCATGGTTGAGGTCGATGGGGTTGACGAAGGCCTCCATGACGGGCACATAGCCGGGGTCGCCGGGGCCCGGCAGGTCGGGGCCGGATTCGTCGGCGACGCAACCGGCCAGGGGCAGGAAGGCGAGGGCAGCCAGGAGGGCGGCCGTGCGGGGATGCATGGCGACGAGTCGGGGCTGCCCCGTTTAGCGTTTGTCGTCCCCTGGTGCCGGAGGGGCCGCCGACAAGCGCCCAGAGCCCCGGCCCGGGCCGTCCCGTCAGGTCCGGCGGTTGACGCCGAGGGTGATGCCGACGAGCAGCACCACGAAACCACCGATGGAGAGCACGCGGCCGGCGTTGTAGCGTTGGATGTTCTCGTCCGTGCGGCCGGCGTCCTGGAAGAACCAGCCGCTGTTGTTCTCTTCCTGGTCCTGGGCGCTGTAGTACATCAGGCCGACGCCGAGCACCGTGGCAAGGAACCCGACGGCGACGAACACGGTGGCAAGGGCATCGACGGCCATGCGTTGGGCAACCGCGTCTGGCTCTTGATGGCTTCGCCACCGGCCGACTCCGAAAGTCCCATGTGAGGGGACGCGGGATTGCCCGGCATGGCCCCCGGCCCCGAGAAGTTGGATGTGAAGCGCGCGGCGGACGACGACAAGATGGCGCTCCTGCGTGAGCTCGCCAAGGCGGCCAAGCCCGTCGGCGTCGAGAAGAAGGACGA
>JBBSVQ010000025.1:0-1003 GCA_038046725.1 Thermoplasmatota archaeon
CCGGGCCTGCGCGACTGGACGGCCTTCCGCGTCGTGGCCAAGGACGCCATCCACCCCCGCGAACGCAAGGGGGAGATTCCGCGCTACCACGCCTGGCCGCTGCTCGACTTCCAGTCGGCCATCGAGGACCACCTGCAGGGCGTCACGCACGTCATCCGCGGCAAGGACCTGATGGACTCCACGCGCAAGCAGACGTTCCTCTACAAGCACATGGGCTGGACGTACCCGGAGACGCTGTACTGGGGCCGCGTATCCGTGCACGAGTTCGGCAAGTTCAGCACCAGCATGATGCGCCGCGCCATCGAGTCCGGCAAGTTCACCGGCTGGGACGACCCCCGCCTGCCCTGCCTCGCTGCCCTGCGCCGCCGCGGCTACTCCCCGGACGCAATCCGCCAATTCTGGGTCAACATGGGCCTCACCGAAAAGGACACCGCCGTGTCCCTGGCCAACCTCGACTCCGAGGACGGCAAGGCAATCGAACCCGGCGCCCAACGCTTCTTTTTCGTCCCCGATGCGCGCCCCGTCCGCATCGAAGGCATCGCCGGCATGGTCGCCAAACCACTGCTTCTCCCCTCGCATCCCGAGGCCGGTCACCGCACGCTCATGGCCGAAGAAGCCATCCTCCTCTCAGCAGCAGAAGATGCTCCGCGTCTTCGCCTGAAAGACCTCGGCACCATCGACCTGCACGGCGACCAAGGCAAATGGGTCGGCGACGCCATGGACCGCGGCATGCCCATCGTGCAGTGGCTGCCACGCTCGCAGGCCAAACCCTTCGCGGTGCTCAAGCCCGACTTCCTCCCCGACGAGGAGGCCGCGCCGCAAGGCGACGACGAACCCGGCGAGGACCCCGCCAAGGACGCCAAGGAGATCGAGGTGCCGCCGCTGCTGCGCATCGAGGGCTTCGTCGAGGCCGCTGCCCTCGCCAACGTCGGCAAGGTCGTTCAGTTCGAGCGCTTCGGCTTCGTGCGCATCGAGTCCGCGACGCAGGGCGTCTGGCTGCACA
>JBBSVQ010000026.1:0-43527 GCA_038046725.1 Thermoplasmatota archaeon
AGGCGATGGCCAGCGTCATCGGGTTGAGCGGGGCCTCGAAGTTGCCCTTCGGCGTGGTCTTCGTCTTGTGGCCCAGGTCCGTCGTCGGGGACGCTTGGCCCGTCGTGAGGCCGTAGATCTGGTTGTTGTGCGCCAGCATCGTGATGTTCACGTTGCGGCGGGCGGCGTGCACGAGGTGGCCAACGCCGATGCCGTAGCCGTCGCCGTCGCCGGAGATGACGATGACGTCGTTCTTCGTGTTGGCCAGGCGGACCGCCGTTGCGATGGGCAGGGCGCGGCCGTGCAGGGTGTGGAAGCCGTACGCGTTGAGCCAGTGCGGCAGCTTCGAGGAGCAGCCGATGCCGGCGATGACGGTGACCTCATGCGGCTGCTTCTGCAAATCGACGAGGGCCTTCTTGAGCGAGTTGAGAATGCCGAAGTCGCCGCAGCCGGGGCACCAGTCGGGCTTGTTCTCCGTGTTGTAGTCCTTCATCGTGACCGGGGTCACGGGCAGTTGGGCAGACATCACTTGGCCTCCAGTTGGGCGTACGATTCGGTCGCGATGCTCATGACGTCGGTGAAGTTGGACTTCACGATCTTCATCACGTCGCGGTAGAGCTGGATGGGGTTGAAGGGGCGGCCGTCGATCTTGTGGATACGGGCGTCGCAGCCGCGCAGCAGCATCTCACGGATGAGCCCCTCGAGCTGGCCGAGGTGGTTCGCTTCCACCATGATGGTGTGCTTGCACTGTTCCAGCATGGCTTCGAGCGACTCCTTGGGGAAGGGCCAGATGTAGACGACGTGCAGGACATTCGCCTTGATGCCGGCGGCGTGCAGTAGCTTGAGCGACTCGATGGCGGGTCCCTTGGTGCCGCCCCAGCAGACGAGGGTGACCTGGCTCTGCTCGGGGTGCTTGTCCTCGACGACGACGCCGTTGGCCCAGGTGAAGAACTTGGGCGGCGGCAGCGCCTTGGCCATGCCGGCCATCTTCGCGAAGCGCTTGAGGTGGCGGTTCGTGCGGTTCGTCGGGTCCTCCGTGATGTCGCCGAAGCGGTCCTGCTCATCGGAAGCCATGGTGTGCATGCCGCCGGTCTGGCCTGGGATGGTGCGGGGCGAGACGCCGTCGGCGGTGAACTCGAGGCGAGGGAACTTGCGGTAGGACGGGTCCACTTTGGCCTCGCCTTCCTTCAGGAGCTTGCCGCGGTTGATGACCAGGCCCGTGGTGGTGTAGGGCTCCCAGGTCTGGTGGTGCTCGGCGAGGTTCTTGTCGGTCATCAAGAGGACCGGGACCTGGAACATCTCGGCGAGGTTCATCGCTTCGAAGGCACAGTAGAACGCTTCCTTGGTGTCTCCGGGGGCGATGACGAAGCGCGGGAACTCGTCCTGGCTGGCGTGCAGGAGGAAGCGCAAGTCGCCCTGGCCGCTCCAGGTGGGCAGGCCCGTCGCGGGGCCGGCGCGCTGCACATCGACGTAGACCATCGGGACTTCCGCGATGGCGGCGAGGCCGAGGCCTTCCACCATGAGCGAGAAGCCGCCGCCGGAGGTGCCGCACGCGGCGCGCACGCCTTGGTAGTTGGCGCCGATGGCCATGAGGCCGGCCGCGAGCTCATCCTCGGTCTGCTTGGCGACGACGCCGTAGGGTTCGCCGTGCTGGATGATGGTCTGCAGGATGGCCGTCGCCGGCGTCATGGGGTAGGCGGCGTAGAACTTCAGGCCGCCCTGGATGAGGCCGAGGGCCGTGGACTGGTTGCCCGAGATCATCATGCGCTTCGGGGCGTCCTTGTGCTCCTTGACGGGGTGCACGATCTTGTCCGCGAAGTGCGTCTGGACGTACTCGAAGCCGGACTTGGCGGCGGTGATGTTCATCGTGATGATGTCGCCGCCCTTCTTGCCGAAGGTCTCCTCGAGGCCGTCCTGGATGTAGTGGAAGGGGTAGCCGATGAACGCCATCATGGCGCCCACGGCGACGGTGTTCTTCGTGATGGCGCCGCCGGCTGCCTCGGACAATTTCTTCAGGGGGACGCTGAGGAAGAAGACGCCGCGCGTGATGTGGGGGGCGTACTCGCCGCCGGCTTCGACCTTGACTTCGTCGCCGTCGTACACGACGACGCCGCCCTTGACGACGTCCTTGATGTGCAGGTCAATCGTCTCCTTGTTGAGCGCGATGAGGCACTGCAACTCGGGGTAGTACGACATGATGGGCTCGTCGGAGGCCGTCACGTGGATGGCGTTGTGGCCGCCGCGAATCAGCGACGGGTACTCGATGTTCGTGTACACCCACAGGCCGCCGTGCGTCAGGCACTTGGCCAGGAGTTCGCCGGACGACATGATGCCGAAGCCGGCCTCGCCACCAATCATTGCGGAGACGCGTCCCATATCTGTTGCAACCTGCAAGCGGCCGATGGGGTCCGCTATGAAAAGGTTGGGAGACCTGGGCCGGGGGGCCTGCAGTCCAAGAAGAGGGAGGGAAGAGGGGGAAAGGAAGGCCGAATGGACCTAGGCCGCAGCGGCGACGCGGGGCTCGTAGTGCACGATGACCTGGGCCTTCGTGTCCACGTTGGCGCCGTTCGAGTAGAAGCCAAGATGGTAGTTCTTGATGCCGCTGTCCGGCATCGGGAGGGGCTCCGTGTTGTCGGACGTGATTGCCACCTTGGATTTCTCGTCCGAAATGGCCACGTGCTCGGGGCTGCAGATGGTCACAAGGGTGTCGGTGCCGGGGATGGCCTCGATGAAGGTCGCGCCGGGAACGACGACAATGCTGGCCGCCATGAAGTACTGCTGATGGACGAGTGGCCCCTGGGCGCCAAGTACGCCCGACGCGCCCTGGCACGGGTCGGTCAGATCCGTGTCCGCAACCGGCCCGCGCAGCGTTCCGCCGCCAAGCGCCTGGGCATGGTTCACGTACACCTTGAAGACGGAGCCGTTGAAGCCGGCGCGGTCGTCCACCATGGCGACGCTGACGTTGACGGGGCCGGCGCGGTCGAAGCTGAACACGGCCTTCGTGAAGGTCTTCTTCGCGGAGTTGTAGAGGGGCAGGGTGCGCGTCGTGTTGGAGTCCTGCACGCTGATGGCGATCGCGCTGATGGCGCCGTCCGGGTCCGAGGAGCCGGTGGCGTCGAAGGTCAGGTTGCCGTCCAGCATGGTGACGTTCGTGGCGTTGCCGGCGAAGTCGGTCACCTTGATCTTGAGGACGGGGAGCTTGTTGGGGGCCTGCGAGGTGGTGGTCGTCGAGCTGCCCGGGCTGCCGCCGGTTCCCTTCGGGCACTTCGTCTTGAGGAAGTCCACGGTGATGTTGTCGAGGACGCCCTCGTAGTCTTCTTCACTGATGACCTGGCCGTTCGGGCAGGTGTAGGTCAGGTGGTCGTGGCTCTCCTTCTTGGCGGAACATCCGGCAAGGGCGGCAACGAACACGACGGCGGCAACAAGGAGCGCACGCATGCGGTTCAGTTTCGCAGGGGCACTTGGGCGTTATAAATCATCTGCTACATCCAATGATGGCCGACCCTTGCGGGCCCCCCGCGGGCCGAGCCGCGAATTGCGCGAATCCGGCGCGAATCTTGGGGCCGGGGAGCGCGTATTCGAGGCATTCGCGCGATTCGCGGCTCCCGAGGGCCCTCGCAGCCCTGAAGAAGGACCCCTTCTTGGGCGCCTCATCATGAGTCTCCCGCCGGCCGCCGCAGCGCAGCCCGACGGCCCGCAACTCGAGAAATGGTCCGTGGACCTCGAGGAACGCGTCAGCCGCGAGCTCGCCGCCCGCCCCATCCCCTTCGTCGGCGACGGCAAGCGCCCCGTGTGGTCCATCGACACGCCGCCGCCCTACCCGTCCGGCAAGTGGCACATCGGCGCCGTCGCCGGCTACTCCCTCATCGACGTCATCGCCCGCGCCAAGCGCATGCAGGGCCACGACGTTCTCTTCCCGTGGGGCGTGGACCGCAACGGCATCAACATCGAGCTCGCCCTCGAGAAGAAGGCCAACAAGCGCATGCAGGACTGGCCCGGCGGCCGCGAGGCATTCAACAAGGCGTGCTCCGAGGAGATCCAGCAGTACTCCGACGACATGGTGCGCATCGCCCAGCGCGTCGGCCTGAGCGCCGAGTACACGGGCCCGCACTCCTACGCCACCGACTCCCCGCAGTACCGCGCCTTCAGCCAGGCCTGCTTCCTGGACCTGTTCGAGAAGGGCCTCATCATCGAAGACCTGCGCCCGAACGCGTACGACGCCAAGCTCGGCACCGCCATCGCGGACGCCGACATCGACTACGAGGAGCGCAAGACCCGCCTCAACGACGTCAAGTGGACCGTGCAGGAGACGGGCGAGGCCATCGTCATCTCGACGACGCGCCCCGAACTCATCTGCGCCTGCCGCGCCGTGCTCGTGCACCCCGACAACGCGGCCACGAAGCACCTCATCGGCAAGCACGCGCGCCTGCCCGAAGGCGTGCACGCACGCGGCATCGAGGTCGTCCCCATCCTGGCCCACCCGCACGTCAAGGTGGACTTCGGCTCCGGCATCATGATGGTGTGCAGCTACGGCGACCAGGCCGACGTCGGCCTGTTCCGTGAACTGCAACTCGAAGCCATCGCCGCCATCGGCATGGACGGCCGCATGGCCCCCGTCGCCGGCCCGCTCGCGGGACTCAAGGTCGAGGAAGCCCGCAAGAAGGCCATCGAGGCCCTCGAGCAGGGCGGGCTCATGGTCGGCCACAAGGTCGTGGACCAGAAGTTCCCCACGTCGGAGCGCTCCAAGGCGGCCGTCGAGATCATCCTGCTCAAGGAGTGGTACGTCAAGCAGACGCACGCCACGGAGGACATGCGCCGCATCGCGCAGGAAATCGAGTTCCACCCCGCCAAGCACCGCCAACTCCTGCTCGACTGGATCGACACCGTCACCATCGACTGGCCCATCAGCCGCCGCCGCTACTACCACACGGAGATCCCCCTGTGGTTCCTGCGCGGCGTCCAGGACGAAGAGACCCCGTACGTCGTCGTGCCGCCGCAGGCGGGCCCCGACGGCGAGCCCATGTACCACCAACCGTGGCACCACGCCCCGCCGGCCGGCAGCCGCGTCCTGCACCGCCAGACGCGCATCGACCTCGGGTCCCTCGAGGAGTTCCTGAAGAAGAACAAGTTCCACGTGCACGGCGAGACGAAGGTGTTCGACACCTGGATGGACTCGTCCGTCTCCAACCTGTACATCCTGCGCCCCCACCGCAACAAGGCGTGGGCGAAGGACCACGTGTGCAGCGTCCGCCCGCAAGGCCGCGACATCGTGCGCACCTGGCTGTACTACACGGCCCTCAAGACGTGGCTGCTCACGGGCAAGAAGGCCTTCGAGCACGCCTGGATCACGGGGCTCGGCATGGACAAGCAGGGCCGCAAGATGTCCAAGTCGCTCGGCAACGTCATCGACCCCGACGAGGTCGTGAAGAAGGTCGGCAGCGACGCGTTCCGATTGTGGATCGCCGGCGAATCGACGGTGGGCGACGACTTCCGCATCAACGAGGAGAAGATCGTGGGCGCGGGCAAGTTCCTGCAAAAGCTCGCCAACGTGGCGGCCTTCGTCGGCAAGTTCCCGCAACCCAAGGCCCGCCCCGGCCACCTGCACGCCAGCGACGAATGGATCCTCGGCGAACTCGATGCCGTCACCGCGCAGGCCGTGAAGGCGTATGGCGAGCTGGACTTCTTCACGCCCGCCAACGGCGTGCGCTCCTTTGTCTGGAACACCTTCGCTCCGCACTACCTGGAAATGGTCAAGGGCCGCGCGTATGCCGGCGACGAGGCCGCCTGCTGGACGCTGCACGAGGTGCTGCGCCGCGTGCTGCTCCTCCTCGCGCCCATCACGCCGTTCTGCAGCCACTACTACGGGCACGGCGTGTACGGACTGGACGTCCACCGCGCCGCCTTCCCGACCCCGACGGGCCACAAGCACCAGGCCGACCTGACGGCCGAGCTCACGGCATTCAATGCCAGCGTGTGGAAGGCCAAGCAGGAGCAGAAGCTCAGCCTCGGCGCCCCCATCGCGGGCATGCCGGTGCCGGCCACGCTCACGGCGTTCGAGGGCGAGCTGCGCGACATGCACAAGCTGGCCTGACGCCCGGCGAATCTAGGCAACTTCATCCTGGGGCGCGGGCGTGGCCGCAGCGTGGACCGACGTCAGGTCACCGGCCTCGCCTTCGCCTTCGCGGCGTTCGCGAGCTGGGGCCTGCTCTCGCCCGTGTCGAAGCGGCTGCTCGACGACTTCGAGCCCCTGGGCGCCAACGCGGTACGCTTCGCGCTCGCCACGCTCTTGCTGCTGCCGTGGCTCGGCCGCACGGGGCTGCGCGACGCGGTGCGCCTGCTGCGTCGGCGCGAGGTGCTGTGGTTCAACCTGCTGGCCAACGTCAGCCTGACGCTGTTCCTCTTCAGCCTCGTGCGGCTGGAGCCAACGTTCTCGACGCTCGGCTTCTACTCGGCCCCGCTGTGGACCGCCCTGCTGGCCGCAGTCGTCCTCAAGGAACGCATGGGTCCCTGGTTCGCGCCCGCCGCCGCCGGCCTGCTCGCGGGGGGCTACCTCACGCTCTTCGGACCACACCTGCCTGGTCCCGGATTCGAGTCGTTCGGGATGGCTCTCGCGCTGGGTTCCGCCGTCATTTGGGCCTGGTACGCCGTCGAACTGCGCCGCCATGCACCCAGCATCCCCCTCAAGCCCCTGATGGGAGCGAACTTCCTCTTCGGAACTGCCTGGTACTACGGCCTCGCCGTCGCGCTCGAGGGTTGGCCGAACCTCATGGACCAGTCGGCCCAGACGTGGGGCTGGGTGGCGGTGCACGTCGCCTTCCCGACGCTGGCCTCCTTCATCCTGTTCAACGCCGCCCTGCAACGGGCACCCGCCGGGCCAGTCAACATCCTCATCGCCATGGAATTGGCGTTCACCGTGCTGTTCTCGTGGCTGCTCTTCGGCGAGGACTTCACGACGTGGCAACTGGCCGGGCTCGGGCTCGCGCTGGCGTCCGTGTCGGGGTACCTCTGGTCGCAATGGAAGCGGACCAAGCCGGCGCCCGATTCGGCGTAGTGGCCCCCGCGCAAAGCGCGAAGGGGCAAAGCGCCTGGAATCGGGCCCTCGAAAGAGGGCCCCACGCCAGCCGAACGTGATCGACCTTCGTTTGAAGGTCGCACGGCAGGTTCATCAGCCTCCATTTCTCGGCCAGTCCGTGACCCCCAAGGGGCTGCAGGCACGCCGGCTTCTCGGCGTCGAGATGTCGGGCATCCGCAAGATGTTCGAGTTGGCCGGAAAGGACGCCATCAACATGGGCTTGGGCGAACCCGACTTCGAGCCGGCGCCGCACATCCAGGAAGCCTTGCGCGACGCCGTGGCCAGCGGCAAGAACCACTACGGCCCCACGCTCGGCCTGCCGCAGTTGCGCGAGGCCATCGCGCACCGCATCAAGGACTACCGCGGCGAGAACGTGTCCGGCGACAACATCATCGTCACCGCCGGCGCCACGCAGGCCCTCATGACGCTGAACCACACCTTCGTGGACCACGGCGACGAGATCCTGTACCCCGACCCTGGCTTCGTTCTGTACCCGGCGCAGGCGCGCATCTGCGGCGGCTTCCCCATCCCGTACTCGCTGACGTACGAGAACAAGTACCAGCCGGACGTCGACGAGATCCAGGAGAAAATCACGCCGCGCACGAAGCTCATCATGATCAACACGCCGTCCAACCCGACGGGTGCCTGCATGGACAAGGACACCGTTCGCGCCGTGTGCGAAGTGGCCGAGGACAAGGGCATCATGATCGTCGCCGATGAGGTGTACGACTTCCTGTCCTACGACGCGCCGCACCACTCGTTCCTCACGCACATGGAGAACGTCATCTGGGTCAACTCGTTCTCCAAGACGTACGCCCTCACCGGTTGGCGCCTCGGCTGCATCGCGACGAAGAAGGAGTACGTCAAGGCCATCGAGACCATGCACTACTACACGGTCGCGTGTCCGCCGACGCCGTTCCAGTGGGCCGCCGTCGCCGCCCTCGAGGGCCCCCAGGACCAGGCCGAACTCATGCTCGCGACGTTCAAGAAGCGCCGCGACAAAATCTACAGCCGGCTGCGCAAGATGCGCGGCTTCCACATGGTCAAGCCGGGCGGGGCGTTCTACGCCTTCCCGCGCTACGACTTCGACATCCCAAGCCAGGACCTCGCCATGGACCTCGCAAAGGAGGGCCTCATCGGCGTTCCGGGCAGCGCCTTCGGCCGCCTCGGCGAGCACCACCTGCGCTTCAGCTATGCCATGAGCCTCGAGAAGATCGACAAGGGCATGGACATCCTCGAGGAGTACACGGCTGAGCTGCCGCTGAAGAACTGAGGTTGTCGGGCCCAGGGTTGGGAACGGTTGCTCCAACCGTCGCGCGGACGGTTCGGGCAAACACAGATTTCGCCGAACTTTGGCGGTCTCAACCGCGAGGGCTTCGCTTTCTCAGTCAGCCACAAGAAAAGTTCACAGATTCAGCTGCACGACGACCAAGCCATGGATCGAACCTGAATCTGTGGGCTTTTCATTCCTCGCCGCCAGGAAAGCCCCCAGAATTTCTGAGGAATCTGTGTTCGCCCAACCCTTGCCGGCAGAACAACCATCGCGCAGACGAAGCCCTGGCCGGCCAGGTCCTGGCAGGTGGGGGCGGCAACGGCGCTCGTGGGCGGGGGCTGCAGGGGCGGCACTTGGCATCCGCTCGAACGTGGAAACCAATCCCGACCCAGGTGTGGTCGACTAGGCCTGGCGGTTGACGACGACGCTGACGGCGTTGCCGCCCGCGCCCACCGTGAAGCTCGTCTCGCCGACGTAGTGCTGCTCCGTGCCCTCGATGGTGACCGTGTAGTCCACCTTGGCCACGTAGTCGCCGGCCGGCAGCGTCGTGGTGGCGTTGCCGTTGGCGTTCGTGGTGACCGTGCGGGCTGCCGTCAGGGCGCCGCCCGTGATCTGCATCGGGATGGCGGAGACGCCTTGGCCGTTGTCGAGGAAGCGCAGGCTGACCGTGCTGGTTTTGACCGTCATGGCGACGTCGACGGTGCTGGCCTCGCCCGAGCGCACGAGCGCCTGCGCGGTGCCGTTGTTGTAGCCCGCCGCAGACACGGTGGCGGTGTGCGCGCCGGCGGGGACGTCGGCGATGGTGTACGAGCCGTCGGCGCCGGTCGTGGCGGTCTTGCCGGCGACGCGGACCGTGGCACCGGCGATGGGCGTGTCCGTCGTGGCGTTGAAGCCCGCGGCGCCGTCCTTGTTCTCGTAGGCGCGGCCGTTGACCGAGCCCGAGGCGATGGTCAGGTCCATGCCGGGCAGCGTGGCGCCGGAGGTGGCCTGCTCGCGGGTGACCGTGACGGGGTCGCTCTCGTAGATGACCTGTCCGCCGGCGAGGACCGCGAGCGTGAGGTCGCCGTCCTGGCTGAAGGGTGCGCTGACGGTGTACTTGCCGTCGGCTCCCGTGAGGACGGCGCCGTGCGTGGCGCCGAAGCCGTCGCGGAAGGAGACCTGCACGTTGGCCATCGGGTTGCCGGACCCGTCGCGGACGGTGCCCGACATTTGGGCGCCGGTGTAGTACTCGCACAGGACCGTGGCCCGGCTGTTCTCGATGCCGTAGTAGTTGCCGACGCTCTGCTGCACGGCGCGCCAGTGGCTCATGCCGTTGCAGGGCGCGACGGTCGCGGAGAACGAGCCGAAGGCGCGGGCGTACATCGAGTTCGTGAACTTCGCCGTGGGGCTCATCTGCTGGCTGCGGCAGTCGCCGATGAAGACGCCGGAGTCAGCCGGGAAGCCCTGCAGGGGGGTGCGGCCCGGTTGGAAGGCGGCGCCTTGGTACATCTCCCACTCCGTTCCGGATTGGTCGACGATGCGCGGGCTGGCCAGGCGGTACGAGTTGCCGTCGGCGTCGACGCCGTACTGCAGGATGGACAGCGTGGTGGCGCCCGCGGTCTGGCGGATGGACAGGAAGTCGTCCGGGTTCTTGTTGGCGAGGAACACGGGGGCGTAGAAGATGCCCGAGTTGCAGGCGCTGAAGGGGTACATGCGGATGTCCGCGGCCATGTAGCCGACGTCCTTTCCGGTGGCGTCCTTCACGCCTTCGTACAGGCCGAAGACGGCCGTGCCGTTGACCTTGGCGTTGAGGGCGTCGTACTGGGGGTCGTAGGCCCAGGCGGCGACCACGGGGGCCATGGTGTCGGCCAGGCCGGGGCTCGCCGCGTCGAGGGCGGAGCGCATCTCGGGGGAGAAGCCGGGGCCGTCGACCCAGTAGTCGTAGTCGACTAGGAGGATGGTGAGCCACGAGACGCCTTCCTCCTCGGATTCCGAGGCCAGGAAGCGGCCGGCGAGTTCGTAGTGCGACTGGAAGGGGTCGGCGACCGTCGGGTGCTCGCCGATGCCGATGTTCCAGTGGCCGTAGTCCCACCAGGCGATGACGGCGGGGCGGTCGGCCTCGGGCATGCCGGTGTCCTGCGCGGCGAGGAACGCCATGGTCTCGAGCCAGCCGTTGTCGCGCAGGTCGAAGGAGATGCCGAAGGCGCCGAAGCGGTCCACCTTGTTGCCGGTGAGGCCGTGCTTGGCGTCGAATTCGCTTGGCGTGGCGGCGTCGACGCCGATCCACACGTTGGGGATGACGAGCAAGAGGCCGACGAGGGCGATGCCGATGCCGGACTTCCAGCCGAGGCTCTTCACGGAGCGGGCCGCGATGCCCTGGCCGTGCATGCCGCGCCAGCGGCGGGCGACCTCCGCGACGTCCATGCGCGTCAACAAGGCGACCATTGAGGCGCCAATGAGGACCGCGAAGATGGGCACCGCGTTCATGACGAAGCGGCTGGCCGCGAAGGCCATGAAGAAGGCGACCGTGGCCCAGGAGGCGACCAGCATGAAGGCCGGCTCGCCCTTCCAGGCGCTGCGCACGGCCTTGCCGTAGCCCCAGAAGCCGAGCAGGAACGTGAAGAACCCGAAGGACGCGGCCACGAAGCCGAGTTGGGCGCGTTGCGCTTCGGCGATGGTCGTGTACAGCTTGCTCTGGTTGAAGTAGCCCAGGCCGGAGAAGACGACGTACCCGACGTCGGGGAAGACGACGAGCATGAGGAACAGGCCGATGGCGCCCGCAACGAGCAGGACGGGGAAGATGACGATGGACGCAATCTGGCGGGTCGGGACGAGCACGAGGCCGGCCACGGCGACGCCCGCGAGCACGTACAGGCTCGGGAAGATGGTGCCGTCCATGAATTCGGGGAACATGCGGTAGTACAGCAGCCACGGCAGCACGATGACGAGGACGAGCGGCACGAGGTAGAGCAGGAACGTCGCCGTCGAGTCGCGGTTGCGCAGGTGGTCGGCGATGAGCTGAAGGCCCACGGCGACGGCCAACACGGCCAAGGCGTACGGGTAACCCTTCCAGGCCAGGGCGCACGCCGTCAGGGCGAGGCCGGCGTAGGAGGCGAAGAGGAAGGCGCGCTTGTTCTCGGTGTACGCGGCCTTGATGCCGGCCATGCGCGAGGCGCCCTTGCTCCAGTCGGCGACGTATTCGCGGGCCTTGAGGGCACGGAACGCCTTGACGAGGAACATGAAGGCCAGCGCGATGAAGAACATCGTGAAGCCGTCGTGGTCTGCGTAGCCCCAGACGGAGCGCTGGATGTAGGGGGCGGAGACGGCCGTGAAGAAGGCGGCCCACAGCCCGGCGCCGCGGCCCCAAAGGTCGCGGGCCAGGATGAACACCGGGAAGACGATGAGCGCGCCCCAGATGCCCGTCATGATGTTGAGCGCGAGGCCGCTGGGGTCCTCGGCGCCGCCGGCTTCGAGGCCGAAGGCCAACGGGGCGGCGGACCAGACGTAGAGCGGCGGGTTGGGGTTGCTGCGGCCGTCGGGGTAGTTGATGGACGGGTCGCGGTCGAGGTTCTCGCCCGTGTCCATGAGGTGGCGCAGGGCGCGGTCGTGGTAGTACGGGTCGTTGCCGGTGAAGATGTGGCGGCCGGAGTCCTCGTCGAAGCCGACGCCGACGGAGAACACGATGCGCAGGGCCAGGGCCGCCGCGAAGAACAGGAACAGCCAGAGGGCGGTCGAGCGGGTCTTGGGGGCGTCACCGTAGGCCATGAGGGCACCAAACCGACCTCGCGGTCGGGAAGTGGTGCGCCGATGGATGGGCGTATATTAACGGTTCCAAGGCTCATCCACTGGTTTTCCGATTGCCGACCGATTCGCCAGATTCTAGGTCCGTGGCCTCGTGCAATCCGGCGAATCCAGGAGGAATCCGGCGAATCAGCTGAGGACCGCGTTCTTCGGCCGCCGCTTGGGGGCGTCCTGGACGATGGCCTTGCCCAGCGCGGAGCAGATGAGGCCGACGGCGAAGTCGCCGGTGGCGTTGCCGGTGTCGAGCAGAGGGTTGACCTCGACGAACTCGAGCGAGCTCAGCAGGCCGGAGTCGGCGAGGATTTCCATGGCGAGGTGCGACTCGCGGTACGTCAGCCCGCCTTGCACGATGGTGCCGGTGCCGGGGGCCCAACGCGGGTCCACGACGTCGAGGTCGAAGGACAAGTGGACGCCGTCGGTGCCCTTGGAGGCCTTCTGCATCGCCTCGTCCATGATGGCGGACAGGCCGCGCTCGTCGATGTCACGCATCGTGTAGTAGGTGACGCGGGAGTCGTTGAGGACGGACGCCTCGCCCTTGTCCACGGAGCGCAGGCCGATGAGGACGACGTTGCGGGCCTCGAGCTTGGGGCCGGGCGTGTCGAAGTCGGCGAGGCGGGGATTGCCCAGGCCCAGCACGGCGGACACGGGCATGCCGTGGATGTTGCCGGAAGGGCTGGTGTCCGTGGTGTTGAAGTCGGCGTGGGCGTCGAACCAGATCATGCCCCGGCGCTTGCTGCCGCGGGCCAAGCCGGCCTGGGTCCCGATGGCGATGGAGTGGTCTCCGCCGAGGACGATGGGCGTCACCTTGTCCTTCATCGCCTTCTCGACGCGGTCGGCAAGGTCCTTGCAGCCCGCAAGGACTTCGTCGACGTACTTCATCTTCGCATCCTTGGGCTTGCGCTCCTCGGGCTCCGGCGTGAAGACGTTGCCTGCGTCCTGCACGGTGTAGCCGAGTTCCTTGATGCGGCTGTGCAGGCCGGCGGCGCGCATGGCCGAGGGGCCCATATCGACGCCGCGGCGACCTGCTCCGAGGTCCATGGGGACCCCGATGATGCGGACGGTGTTGGCAACAGGCATGGCATGCAGGGGAGCCGACGCCTGTACATGTGGCTGGCGGCGGGTGCGGCGGTCGGCCACCGCAACGCCCAAATCGCCCCACCTCCGCTCCCGGGCGATGCGCGCGCCCCACCTTCTCTTGGCCGGCCTGATGCTTGCGGGGGCCCTTTCGGGCTGCTTCGATGGCAAGGGCCGCGACCCAGCCGCCGCCCCCGACCTCAGCGGCAACCCACCCTTCCTGGACTACGCCGTCCCGGAACCCGACCTTGCGATGACCATCTTCGAGGAGGAGGCCCTCTTCGACGGTGCCGACGGCGTTGAGATCCACGTCCGCATCAAGCGGCCCGAAGGCGCCACCAACGTTCCGGCCATCGTCCAGTTCACCCCGTACACGGCGGGCATTGGAACCGTCGGAACGAACCCCACCATCAACGCGCTCGCCGAACCGCTCGGACAGTGCGTCAGTGGGCAAGGCGTGTGCGAAGGAAACTTCGACACGCAGTTCGTTCGCCGCGGCTACGCCTTCGTCTATGGGGATGTGCGTGGGACCGGCGACTCCTCCGGTTGCCTCGACCTGCGCGGCCAGGGCGACGTCGCGGATGCGGCCAAGCTCATCGAGTGGGTCGGCACGCGCGACTGGTCGAACGGCCTCGTCGGATTCATCGGCGCGTCCTATCCCGGCTCCGAGGCGCACATCGCGGCCATCGCGGAGGCGGGCGCAGCCACCGGGCACTTGGGGGCGGTGATCCCCGTTGTCGCGTCGACGAGCTTCTACCACTACCACCACAACGACGGCGTGCCCTACAACGGCAACCACGCCCTCGGCGGCACGAACACGGGATACACGCAGAATGCGGTTGCTCCGACCATCAATCCGCAGAACCCAAACTTCGTGACGAAGTACGTCCAGGAACTCACGTGCCCGACGACCGAGAACGTCGTCAACCACGGTGGCCTCGACCAGACGGGTGCCTACTACGATTGGTGGCAGGAACGCAACCTGCGCGCCCACGGCAAGAACGTCACGGTCCCCGTCCTCATGGCGCAGGGCCTGGCTGACTGGAACGTCAAACCGGACCACATCGCGCAATACTTCAACGACATCTCGACGCAGAAGACACTGATTGCGGGCCAGTGGCCGCACCAGTACCCCCGCAGCCGCGCCGACAACGCCACCTGCCCAGCCTACGATGCGGCCGCCGCCTGCGACCCCAACATCCCGTGGGGCAACTGGTGGATGTACGCCAACGCCTTCTTCGACACGTACGTCAAAGGCATCGACACCGGCATGTTCGGCTCGGACGTTGCCTGGGTCCAGGACAACACGGGCGTGTGGCACCGCAGCAGCGAATGGCCCATCCGCGCCGGCCGCGAGGAACTCCAGCTCAACCTGCATCCCGGCGGTTTCCTCAAGGTCGACGCCTTCTCCGGCGGCTCCACGGACGACTCGTGGCTCGCCTGCCCGCATGACCAGCACAACCGGGGCACCCCGCTCGCAGTGGTTGAGGAGGCGCTCGTGCAATGCGGCAACGAGAACCCGGTCGAGCAGGTCGTCTTCGACTCGGAACCGCTTGCACACGACGCATGGCTGTCCGGCGTCGGCCTCGTGAACCTCACCCTGTCGTCCTCGGCGCCGTCGACGCACCTCGTCGTGGTCCTCGAGCACGTGCGCGGCGACGGCACGGTCTCTCGAGAGAACTACGGCTACCTCAACCCGGCCTACCGCGACGGGCTGAATGACGATCCGCAGGCACTGCCTTCCGGTGCCTACCGCGTCAGCATCGACCTGTACCCGCAGGAGGACGTCGTCAAGGCGGGCGACCGCCTGCGCCTCATCGTGCGCAGCAACGACGAAGGCCGCACCATCGAGGCGTACGACCCGGGCACGAACACGCTGCTCTTCGACGCCGCCAACGAGAACTCATTGTGGTTGCCCCTGCGTCCGGCGAGCCTGCAGGGCGTCCGCCTCGCCTGAGCGAATCGCCTGGCGGGCCGCGCTCGTTCCACCTCGCGTCGTGCGCGTCGCCGGCTCAGGGCGGCAGCGGGTGCTCGCCGTCGCGCCCGAATTGCCAGCCGTCGCGGGGCACCATGTTGTAGAAGATGTGGACGTACGCCTCGACGGCCTGGTTGGCGAAGACGTTGACCAGCGGCTGGCGGTCGGCGGTGATGTCGAAGACGACGCGGTCAGCCGATTGGTTGCCCTTCGTCGTGTTGAGCCGGCCGACCAAGGGCGCTCCGCCGTTCCAGCGGTGCGATTCGAGGTTGTCGCCGGCAAGCAGGATTGCGCCGTCCAATTGGATGCCGGCTGCAAGTGGCGTCGTCGGGTCCCAGCGCAATTCAATCTGGGCCGTCGTGCTGTTGGCCGCCAGGTCGAGGCCGACGATGAACGTGCCTTGTCCGGTGAATCCGCCGAGGGTCAGACTGATGCCGGCCACGGCCGTCGAGCTGTCCATGAAGAGCGTGTGCTGGGTCGCGTCGATGTATGGGTCGCCGCGCGGCACGGGCGTGAGGAGGATGCGCACAAGCGGCGGCTCCTGCTCGCCGGCGATGACGTCGACGCTCTGCTGCACACTGACGTAGTCGGGGTGCTCGGCCGAGAGGAAGTACAATCCCGGCGCCAACCCATCGAAACCGAACGCCCCCTGCTCGCTGGTCGTCGTGTTGCGGCCCATGTTGGCGACACGCACGGTGACGCCCGCGATGGGAGCAATCGTCGGGTCGACCGCAATGCCCCGGATGATGCCGGTGTCGGGGGTCGCCTCGACTTCAAGGTCCTCGGCTGCCTGCTCAGCGACGCTAAGGGAATCGGCCTTGCCGCCGCCGTTGCAGCCGGCGAGGAGGGCAACGGCCACGAGGGCAAGCAGGCGCGATTCCACGTGGGCGAGACGCCACGGGGCGGCTAAGAGAGTTTGCGGACACGCGCGTCCTCGCGGCCAGCATCCCCTTACTTGGGGGGCAGCGGCCGCCGCGCCGCGAAGCCGCCTTCGAGCGGGTGCCAATGCGCGACGCGTTCCTCGCCGTCCTTCCAGCACAAGTAGGCCGGCGCCGCGGCGACGGTGCCGCGGAAATCCACGAGCCCTTGTTCGACTTCCTTGACCTCGATCCCGAGGGCATGGAAGCGCAGGAGCACGGCTTGGAACTTCGCGCGCGTGTCCGTGAAGGTGGCGTAGTAGCGTGCGAACTCCGCGTGGCCCGGGCAGGCGACGGCGAGCACGGCGTCGCCCCAGACGATGCGCAGGTCCTCGAGGTGGGCCTCGACCTCGCGCAGGTCGGCCATGTGCGTGCGGGCCTGCGCGAGAAGGGTGCGGACCTCGGGCAAGGCAGCGTTCGCCTCCTCCACGGTCCATGCGCCACGCTCAGCCACGCGTCGGCGACGCAGGGGGACTACATGATGCGAACGACCCGGTCTCCGCGAACAGCGGCCCTTCCATCCATTGAACGCGCCTGTTCGGTGCGCCATGCCAGTCAACCTCCTTCCGACGACGACGCGGACCTGCTGATGCACGACATGACGATGCGCGGCGCGAAGCGCCGCGAGGCGACGCCCGACGCCGCTTTGCAATGCCTTGAGGGAGTTGGCGTGCGCGTCGCAGGGCGTCACAAGACGCTGGACTGGAACGAGGCAGAACGGGCGCGAGCGACAGAATCTGTGCGATTCTCGAAGGCAGTGCCAGGAAAGCCCCAACGATTTCTGTGCAATCTGTGGCCCCCGCGTCTGGCAGGTGAAGTGTCGGAGGCCGAGCTCACATGCGCGTGATGATGGTGACGATGTCCCCGTCCTTCAGCTTGTGATCGATGCCCACGGTCTGGCCGGGGAACTTGGCGGACTTGCCCCACACCATGGCGTAGCGGAACTTCTTGCGGAACTCGCGGTGCAGCATGTCGCACACCTGGCCGATGTCGGTGTCCGATTTCACGATGAGCGGCTCCACCATGTCTGCCTCGCCGCCACGTGGCTTGAGGTGGACGCGGATGAAGTGCAGGTTCTCGAAGATGAAGTCCTTGGCGCGCTCGATGCCGATGCCCTTGGCGGCGGCGAGCGGGATGGCCGGGAATCCTTCCTGCTTCAGCCAGTCCTCGATCTCCTTGTACCGCTCGGGGGTCACGAGGTCGACCTTGTTGACGAGGCAGACGGCGGGGATGTAGACCCGGTTGCCGGCCAGGTGGTCCACGAGGTCGTCCGCCGAAATGTCGTCGCGCACGACGACGTTGGCGTTGTTGACCTTGAACTGCTTGATGATGTCCGCGATTTCCTCGACGCTGAGGTGCGTCTGCTTCTTCGTGATTTGCACGTCGACGCCGCCGCGGTCCGTGTTGTAGACGGCGATGTCCTTCGGCCGGCGGTTGATGCGGATGGCCGACTGCTCCAATTCGCGGATGATGATGGGCAGGTGCTGGTGTGCCTTCGTGCAGTCCAGCGTGACGAGGATCATGTCGGAGTTGCGCGCCGCTGCGATGACTTCACGGCCGCGGCCCTTGTTCAGGTGGGCGCCGGCGATGATGCCGGGCATGTCGAGGACCTGGATGTCGGCTCCGCGGTGGGTGACCATGCCGGGGATGACCGTGAGTGTCGTGAACTCGTAGGCGGCCGCCGCCGAGGTCTCCTGGCCGGTGAGCTTGTTCAGGATGGTCGATTTGCCGACGGACGGCAGGCCGACGAGGCCCACGGTGGCGTTGCCGGACTTCTTGACGGCGAAAGACAGGCCGCCGCCCCCGCCCATGGAGGCCTGCTTTTCCTGCTGGGCGCGCAGGGCCGCCATCTTGGCTTTCAGCTTGCCAATGTGGAACTCGGTGGCCTTGTTCTTCTGCGTCTTGAAGATCTCGGCTTCGATCTCCTTGATCTGATCCGCGACGGTCGCCAAGGCAATTCGCGGACGCAGCGACCTATATAAGAGAAATCAGCCCTGGGCCCTCCTGGCGCGGGACCCTTTGAGTCCTGTCCGAGGACCGTTATAAGCGCCAGCCGGGGAGTCCAGGTCGATATGCGCGGTGCTGCCTGGACCCTGTCCATCCTGCTCCTGCTGGTCCCCCTGGGGCTGGCCGAGGACGGCGAGGGCGACTCCTCCAGTTCCAGTTCAACCAGTTCGTCCGGTTCCCCGTCATCCGGCTCCGGGTCCGGCCCGTGCGCCGACGAGGACTCGCCGGAGGAGCGCGAGCAGTGCGTGCGCGACGCCCGCGAACGCTGCGCGGAGCACCCCGACGACGAGCGCTGCGCGGCGCCCGCCAACCGCACGGAAGCGGACGACGCGCGCCTCGAGGGCGACGGTTGCCGCGACGGCGAATCCGACGACGAGGCGGCCGACCACTGCGAACGCGCCGTGCGCGCCATCGGCGACGAACGCGGACGGGACTGGATTTCCTTCCGGGTCGATGCGCCCAACGCCACCTTGCTCGACTACACGATTGCAGGCGACCTCGCCTTGGAGGAGCTGCGGCTCGACCTCGACGACGGCAACCTGTCCATCGACCGCCAGGGCTCCACGCTCCGGGTGCGCGACGGCGAAGCCGAGTTGCGCCTGCATGACGAGCCCAACGGCCTCATCCGCTTCAAGGGCGCCGACGGAAACGTCACCCTGCGCTTCCCCGCCGACGCCGTCATCGAGCGCGGCGACCACGGCGCCCGCATCAACTACGCCGGCGGCCGCCAGGGCCACTTGCTTGCCGACAACGCCACCTGGCTCGGGAACGCCACCGTGCAGCTCAACGGCTTCTTCGCCTTCCACATGCCTCCCGCGGGCGCGTCCAGCCTCGATCACTCCTCGCCCGAACGGGAAGAAGCCGAGGAGCGCAAGCAGGAGGCCATCGAGCGCGGCCACGTCGGCGCCGAAATCACCCTCAAGCCCCGCCCCCTGCAGGCTGCGGCGGCTGCGGCGGGACCTGCGGGCAACGACTCGGTCCAGATCCTTGCCTACGACGACGTCGAAGTCGAAGTCGACCTTCCGGAGGCGGGCTCGGAGCCGGGCGCGCCCTTGCGCGTCGTCGTCTCGTCGGAGCTTGACGAGGGCCGCACCATCGTCCTCAACGTCGACGCAGACCTTCTCGCCTCGACCGACCCCGCCGGACTCGTCCTCCACTACTTCGATTTGCACAACCAGACCGACGGCCGCGTCCTCGAAACCGAAGTCGTCTTCGTTGCCGCCTCGAGCCTGCAGGACGTCCTCGACCCGGCCGACGACGGCGGAAGCCCCGAGTACTGGGTCGTCGAGGACGCCAATGGCGTGCAAGTCCTGGTCAGCGTCCCCCACTGGTCGGCGCACGCCATCACGGTGTCCAGCGTCCTGTCCGGCCTTGACGCCCCCAGCGTCCTGGTCGGCATCTCCGTCGGCGTCGCCATGACGGTCGGGCTCAGCGTCGGTCTTCTGCGGCCGCGCCGCCGCGACGACGACTTGTAGGCGCCGCGGCTCTCCGGTGGGAGCACAGATTGCCCAGAAGCAAATGGAGCTTGGTGGCCGTCGCAGGGCATCAGAAGGAAGACTTGCTCAGAGGTCTGTGAAATCTGTGGGGCCCCGCCTGGGCAAGCGCCCTACGGAACGCGGTCGTCATCGATGGGCTGCGCCTGCGCTGGCCCGTCCACGCCGAACTCCGGCTCCGTTGCCTTCGACCCGCTCTCGCGTCCGGCCTCCGTCGCCTCGAACTCCGCATCGCGCTTCACGGGCAACTGGGGCGGCGCCAACGCAAGCCACGCTGCCGCGAACCGGTCCACGGCGTCGTCGAGGAATGACTTGCGGTACGTGACCAGGACGTTGGCGACACGCTCAGGGTCCTGCACGTAGAGGTTCTTGGTGCGGCCGGCGGCCTCCTCGCGCAGGACGCCTGCGGTGCGCAGTTTGTTGAGGTGGAAAGACAGCGTCGGCGCCGACATGCCCAACACTTCGCGCACTCCCTTCGGCGTCGCGCCGGGGTTGAGCAGGACGTGGCTGCAGATGCGCCGCGGCGCCTCGTGCCGGACCAGGTAGAGGATGTCCTTGTCGCGGCGGTCCATGCCCTCGCCGGGGTAGTACGCCTTGAAGCCCGCCGATTCACGCGTGACGAGGTGGCCGTGCTTGACCAGTTGGTAGCCGTGGTACTCCAGCGTCGACACGGCCATGTCGAGGCGCGAGGCCAGCTCCCGCATGTGCAAGCCGGGATTGGCCCGCACGAAGTCCACGATGCGCCGCCGGGCCTCGAGGTCGAGGACGGTGTCGGCCGTTGGCGGCGGGGGCATGCGTCACCGTTAGCGCTTCAGAACGGCGAGGTACAGGGCGATGACGACGCCGAGGTTGACGACGGCAAGCGCGCCCAGCGACAAGTCGCCGCCCGAGATCGCGGCGCGGTCCTTGTACGCCAGGACGGTGAGGTAGAGCCCCTGCGCGGCCATGACGAGGAACGCCACCGAGACCCAGAGGAGGCGGCCGTGGCGCAGACGCGTGTACGAGACGACGCCCACGGCCAGCAGCAGGAGCGAAAGCCCGGTCAGGATGACGCCTGCGGCGACGGCGGCGTTTGCCTCGAGAGCGCTCATCACGGGTGGGAGCCCACTGGCGGCGATAAACCGTTGCGCCAGGTTGGGGCTACGCCCGCGGCTTGGCCACGCGTGCGTCCCGCTCCGCATGCAATCGCCCTGCAAGACGCCGGACGGCATCGGCGGTGGCGGACGGCACGAGGAATTCCGTCGTGTGTGGGCAGTACTGCGCGTCGAGGATGACCTTCTGGGCCTCGTCGTCCCACACGGCCGGGAAGAGGCGGCAGCCTTCGGGGCGCTCGGCGTGGACCGAGCAGCGGCCGACGGGGTCGAGGAAGATGCACGGCTTGCCCTTCATGCCGGGCGCGGCGGGCCCGTCGCGGGTGCGCAATTGCACGTACCCGTCCTCGGTGCGGAACTGGAAGTCGAGGCCGGGGCGCGCGGCGCGCAGCCGGAGCACGTCGTCGTTCGTGAGCAGCATCTCCGTGTCGTGGCAGCATGCGCTGCAGGTGTGCGCAAGGCACGGCGAACCCCCTTTGGCGGGAATCTGGGGAAGGCGCGGCAACGGCGCCGGCGACGGGGCAGCCATCTACTTCGCCAGCGTGACGCCGCGCTGGTCCTGGTAGCGCCCCGTCGCGGCGTAGTCGCGCTGCGGCGGCGTCTGCAGCGTCTCGACGACCATCTGGCAGAAGCGGTCACCGATGGGAATGGACAGGGGCTCATGGCCGGCGTTGAGGCAGCCGACGGTGAGGTTGCCGCGGAAGCCAGCGTCCACCTTCCCGAAGGCCGCGATGACGCCCTTGCGCGAGTAGGAGGAGCGCAGCCAAAGGGACCCGACGGCGTCAGGCGGCATGGCGAGGGCCGCCTCGGTTCCAATGATGAAGCGCGTCATGGGCGGGACGACGGCGGTCCCGGCCACGATGGGGTCGGGGGACAGGGAGGGGATGAGCACATGGGAGATGCGCAGGTCGAGCCCATTCGGCGTCAGGTCCTCCGGCTTCCACGGCGTTGCAGAGAACGCGCCGGCCGAGACTGCGGCGTGGAAGTCCGTGTCGCTCCAGGTGGCCACGCCCATGCAGCGCCGGGACCCATCATCAAGCGTTTGCAGCACCAAGCTTGACGGCAACACCCAAGAATCCCCCGGGCCCTCGAAGAACGGACCCCCTCGAAACCCGGCCCAATCTCCCCTTAAGGGCCGGCAGGAGGTCTCTGGCTGCCATGACAACCAAGACCCTGGCTCCTCGCCGCCTCATCATTGCCCTTGCCATCACGCTCATGCTTGGGTCGGCCTCGGTACTTGCACTCGGTGCAAGCGCCGATCAAACGCTGGGTGACGTGCCCGCGACTTGGGGGGTTCCGGAGCCCCGCATCGGGGACAAGGGAAACTACACGTACGCCCTCGTCGGCGAACACGACGGCGTGGTCGTCGGCCACGAGTTCCCCTACCTGACGTTCGAACAGCTGCCGGCCGTCACGCAGCTCGATGCCGCCGGCAGCCCTGTCTTGGCCAATCGCTTTGGCAATTCCTTCGGCAGCTACGCACCCGTGGCTGAATCGATGGGGCCGGATGGGTCCATGCGATACGCCTGGCAGATTGCCTACGGCATCGTCCTTGCGCAGGCGACGGATGGCACCTGGCCCTATCTTGAGCTCGACCTGAGCAGCAGCCTTGGATTCATGACAGGGCCGAGTTCCTCCACTGTCGACGTGCTAGGCATGCCGCTGACGACGGCGCAATCCGAAACGAACGGCTCGTACTGGGCCCGCCTTTACCCCCACGAGGGCAAGTCCATCAGCGACATCGATGAAGCCCGCCGGGAACTGCAGTTCTGCGGAGGGCGCTCCGTGTTGCAGGGGCAAGAACTTGCCCTCGATGCAAACCTGGCCCTCTTCGAGCCTTGTCTTCTGCGCACAGGCGGCGTCAACGTGCACACGCTTGAGATCCCCTACAATGACACCGACGAGGTGGGTTTGTACGAGGGCCACTTTGGCCCAGAAACCTCATTCCGTGCCATTGGTCGCCAGGTCATCGACGGCTACGATGCCGTCGTTTTCACGCGCGTGGCGGAGGATGACAAGGAGACGTCCCGCCGCGTGCAGGTCTGGATGGCCAAGGGAGTGCCGTACCCCGTTCAGTGGGTCGTCGAGGACGGCCATCAGCTGCATGTCCTGCGCCTGACCCAATTCCAGCGCGGAACGGAACCCCTTGCCCAAGGTCTCCCGGCCAACCGGCCTCCGGCGCCTGTGGTCCAGATGGCGCCTAGCCAAGTTTGGGGAATCGACGACGCCGGGACCTCGCTCGCCGTGCCTGCATCCCGCGCCTGGCAGGCTGCCCTGGACGACGGCCCGTTGGCTACGTACATGGAACAGCACCCGCAGGCCTTCGCGTATTGGACGGAAGGCGAAGCCAGCGAGGACGTGGTCGACGGCCGGCAGGATTTCCGTTGGGCGTTCGGGGTCACGGACGGCGCCTCGTCCTTCAAGGTGCTCGTCGACGCCGTCGTGGAGGATTTGGTGCCCATCTCGCCGTTGCTCGGTCTGGAAATCGAGTCTCCCAAACGCGATCCGACCTTCAAATTCGACTACGACCCCGGTGGCCCCGCGCAAGTGCCGGCCCTGAACCGATCATGGCTCCCAGAGCAGTTGCCGTCGGCTGCTTCCCTTGTATCCCGTTGGCAGGCGTACTCCGGGGCGCAAGAGCCCATGGCGGCTTGGGGCAGTGAGGTCGTGTGCGCCAAGTATGTGGTGAATCCGGTCACGGAAGAAGAGACCTGCTCGGACCACGATTTCCGGTTCAATGTCGGCGGTCGATTTACTTCGGTGCGCACCGACTTGTCGCAGCCAGGCGAACCTCGAGTCCTGAGCGAAGCCGCCTTGCGCAGCGGCAGCTTCCGCGAGGACGGACGCGTCGACATTCTCATGGACCTCGTGGCCGCACAGTCGACCACCTATGGGCCGGCCGCCGCAGTAGCGCCCGCCTCGCAAGCTCCCTACGAGCCCCCGTCGGGGAGCCTCGGAGACTGGTCCATGCCCAGCATCGCCACCGTCGCCGGCGTTGGCTTCCTCGCTGTCCTCGCGGGAGCCCTCTACCTGTTCTGGCCCGTCGTCAAGGGCGGCGTCGTGGGCCTGTTCAGCCGCGTGACGGGAACGGAACTTCTCGAACATCCGCAGCGCCAGAAATTGCTGGGCTGCATCGAAGCGCAGCCGGGAATTCACCTCAAGGAGTTGGCGCGCCAGACGGGTCTGGCTTGGGGGCAGACGCAGCACCACATGGCCAAGCTCGTGTCGTCGGGGGCAGTGATTGCCAAGCCGTCGGCTGGGTACACCTGTTACTTCGCCAAGGGCCAGGACCGGCACGTCATGGCGGCCGCGGCTGTGCTCAAGGCCGATGGCGCGCGCCGCCTGTTGGCCACGGTCGCCGCGACGACGGGCCTCTCCATGGGCCAACTGTCGCGGTCGGTCGGCCTGACGGAGTCCACGGCGCACTACCACCTCAAGCGCCTCGAGTCCGCCGGCTTGGTCACGACGCATCTCATCGACGGGGCGCGGCGCGTGACGCTGACGGCCTTGGGCTCGCAGGCGGGGCGCGTGTACGGCGGAGCGGCCTCAGCGGCGAGCGGCGCCGCGGCCTAGACGCAGCCGTCGCAATCAGTGGGCCAACCAGGATTTGAACCTGGGTCGAGAGGTCCCAAACCTCCAAGGATACCAAACTACCCCATTGGCCCGTTGGGTTCGGCGACTTGTGTCTTGGAGATAAGCGAACCGCCCGACGAACGGGGGTCCTGGGATCGCGCTGGTGAACCGCATCGGTGACATCGGTGTCATCGGTGGATGGTTGGGCGCGTGCCGGGCCCATCCGCCGATGCTCACCGATGCTCACCGATGACGTCATCACCGCGCATCACTGGAATCCCTGTTCGGGCGCGCCTCCGCCTTGTGGGCGCCCCGGATAAGCGTTGTTCGTCACCGCCGCCCAAACAGGGATGGCGGTGATCTCGGTGATTCGATCGGTCATCACTGGTCATCACCGAGATCCTTGTTTGGGAGTCGGCGTGAGGCCGCGGCGACGCAACTACAGCAGGCCGTACGCATGCGCCGCGTACCACGCCAGGTACAGGCCGCCGAAGGCGAGGATGAGGGCGCCGGCTTTGTGCACGGCTTGGGCGTGGCGCAGAATGCGGCGCAAAAGCGTCTGTTCCCCCCAGGCCACCAACACGGCGGCGGCGACGAGCACGGCGGCGACCGCCCCCGTGTACAGGGCAAGCGCGAGGAATCCCGTCGCGGCGCCTTCGGCAAAGGCCTCGAGCAGCAGCGGCAGGAACAGCGGTCCCGTGCAGGCGAAGCCGGCAACGGCGTACGCGACGCCGAAGGCGAGGAAGCCGCGCCGGCCGTCGACGCGTACCGGCAGCCGGCGCACGAATCCGGACCAATCGGCGCCCGCGAAGGCGGCGATGCCGAGGGCGAAGAGCAGGAGGCCGAGGGCGGGGCCGAGCCACGGCATCGCGGCGCGCAGCGCATCGGCGGCGGCCCATGCCACGACGGCGAGCGCCGCGTACACGGCGGCGATGCCGACGGCAGCGGCGAGGCCGCCGAGCAGGGCGCGAGAGACGCGCCGCGCGGCCGGTTGGTGCGCGCCGTCCTCGACGAGCAGGGCGAGGTACGCGGGCAGCAGGCCGACGCCGCACGGCGTGAAGACGCAGGCGAGGCCGGCGACGAAGGCGAAGCCGAGGATGCTCAGGCGCAGCGAGGGCAGCGGCGTTGCGGCGCCGAGTTGCGCGGCTTCGACGGCGGCTTCGAGGCGGTCGAGGCTCTGGGTGCCCGCCTTGGCGTACACGAGGTTCCCCGCGGGGTCGATGACGGCGAGCTTGGGAAGGCTCCACGCCGTGTAGGTGCGGTACACGTTGTCCGTGTCGCGCGCATGGCGCCAGGGGACGTTCGTCTGCTGCTGGAGGCGGATCAGGTCCGCGTCGGTTTCGCCGCCGAAGACGTTGCCGGAGCCGGGGTCGCTCCAGGTGTCAATGGACAGGATGACGACGTCGGGGTGGCTGGCGTGCAGCGGCTTGAGGACGTCCTCGGTGACGGCGCGGCAACTCGTGCACGCCACGGCCATGAAGTCGAGGACCACGGTCTGGCCGCGAAAGTCCGCCAGCGAGAAGGTCAGGGGCTCGCCGAGGATGCCGTCCTCGAAGCCGGTCGACGTGAGCGTGAAGGCGGGAGCGGGGCCGCCGCGTTGGGCCCCGAAGGTCCAACTCAGCCCGGCTGCGGCGCCGAGGACGAGGGCGATGGCGAGCCAGCCGCCGATGGCGCTGTTGCGCGACCCGTGAGCGGAGCCGAGGTCGTGCCTCCGGTCGCTCACGTGCGCCCCCTGCGCGCACGTGCGGCGAGGGCGCTCGCGCCGAGCAACGCGACCGCGAGGGAGGCCAACGCTGGTCCCGGCGCGCCATGCTCTTCCCCTCCGGGGATGGTGAACGTCAGGTACAGGTCCTCGATGGGGACGACCTCGGTCGGCTCAGCGGGCGAGCGCGGCACCCAGGTGCCGTTGCCGGAGCCGTCGCCGAGGAACCAACGCACGCCGACTCGCCATCCCGCCTGCCACTCGACCGGTCGGCCATTGGCGAGGTAATCCTTGGTGTCGAAGCGGTAGGTGCCGTTGCCCGCGTCCTGCGCCGGATGCGGGAAGGAGAAGCAGACGCCGTCGGCCACGTCGCACACCTGGTAGGACACATTGGTGAAGCCGTGGTCGGGACGCAGTTGCAGGAATCCGCTCCACTGCGTGCCGGGTTCGACCGGTTCTGGTTCGTGCCAGGTGCGCAGCACGGCCGGGTGCAACGACGGCGCGGCGGACTCCGGGTGCGCGGACGCGGCGGCGGCCATGCAGGCCAGAAGCAGCGCAGCCGTGAGCAGGCGCACGGTGCCACGTGAGCCCGGCCTAGCAAAAGCGTTGCGCAGGGCGCGGCGAACCGCATCGGTGGCATCGGTGCGATCGGTGGATGGTTGGGGGATTCCGGTGATGCCGGTGATGACGGGCCCGACTCCCGATCTCCCCAAAATCACGGTTCGGGCGTCGGAGTCGGCGTCGCCGCCGCCCGCGCGGGCTGCAAACTCATCAGCATCGCCATGTGGAACGCGAAGAGTGCGAGGGCGAGCCAGACGATGCCGAGTCCCGGGAGCCAGATGACTTCCAACTGCACGGACGTGACCTCGCCCGCGGCGCAGGCGCGGGGCGGCGCCGACGCCTGGTAGGCCGCAATCGTGCGCGCCGGGCCGCAGGCGGACTCGGCGACGTCGATGGAGCGCACGTTGGCAAAGACGTCGCCATCCCACAGCCGCAACGTCGTTGGAAGCGGGAAGTGCGCACCAACCTGCTCCTCCCAGCCGAACTCCGCGGCGACCTGGCGCCCGTCGTCGTCGAGCACGACGTCGAAGCGTTCGGCAAATGCCGTGCCCGGCTCGGCCACGATGGCAATCTGCTCGACGACCAGGTCGTGCCCGGCAACGGAGGCCGTCTCCCCCACGGTGACGTCGTGCACTTCGGTCTCCTTCCAGTACGTGCTCGCGGCGTAGCCCAGGAATGCGATGACGACGGCGAGGTGCGCCCCGTACAATGCGGCCTGACGGAGGCGGGCTTTCGCCTTGGCGTCGAGAAGCGCCGGGGTGAGTCCGTCGCGGCGGTGCAGCAGCCAAGCCGCGCCCGCCAAGGGCGCCGCGACCCAGAAGCCGGCGAGCAGGCCCGCAAGCAGGTGCACATGGGCGGGTCGCCGCGGCGCCGCCCCCGCCAGGATGCGGTGCGACTGCCACAGGACGTAGCCGGCAACGGCGCCGAAGACGAGTTGGGCCGGCCAAACGGGGCGCCAGGTGAACGCGCCGAAGCCGATGCGCGACGGCGGGTTGAGCCAGAAGAGCAGGTCGAGTAACGCCGCCGCCCACAGCAGCGTCGGGGCGAGCCACTGCCGCTTGCCGGCGCCGGGAGGAAGGGCGGCGCGGCGCACCTTGTCGAGGCCGACGAAGACGGCGACGAGGGACAGCACGAGCAGGAACGCGCCTTCGCGGTGAGTCGTCCACACCGCCGCCGCGACTCCTGCTGCGACCAGTGCGCCGCTGGCGATGAGGACGCTGCGTTTGCGGCCATGCACGCCATGGCCGAGCATCACGATGAGGCCGGCGAGGACCGGGGCCGCGATGAACGGCAGGCGATCCTCGTAGAAGCGCCCGTTCCAGCCGTTGGCGGCTGCCGCGTGGAAGAGGAAGAGGACGAGGAGTCCGAGGCTGAGCACGAGGACGGCGTAGTACGCCAGGTTCGGCAGCGTGATGCGCGCCCCCGTGCGCGGCTTGGCCGGCTCATGCTTGCCCAAGAGGGCGGGGGCCGCGGCTGCGAGGCAGGCGAGGAACCCGATGGCCATCAGGCCGATGCCGGTGTGGCCGCCGGCGATGCGCGACGCTGCCTCGAACAGGAGCGAAAGGGCCGATGCCGGAGCCACGGCGGCGTAGGCGGCGTACGCGGCGAGGATGCCCGCGATGACGCGGCTGGCAGGGACCATCGATGCTTGGTCGCGGGCGAGGCGGATGCACCACAAGGCAAGCCCGAGGCCAAGGGTTGCAAGGAAGAGGCGGACGGGGAAGAGCAGGCCCGACTCGACGGCCAGGATGTTGAGGAAGCGGCCGGGCGCATCGGGGTCGAAGGTGTTCGTGGGGTCCGTGAAGGCATGCACGGAGACCCACAGGCCGCTGCGCGTCGAGATGGTGGAGAAGAGCGTGAGGAGAAGGGGCAGGAGGGCAAGGAACGGCCCGGCCACCTTGTATGACCCGTGGCGGGCGTGGTGCAGTTGCGCGTGCAGGTACACGGTGAGCGCGACCCACGGGAGCAGGTTGGCGACCTCGACGGGATCCCACGCCCAGTATCCACCGAAGCCCAACGTGTAGTAGGCCCACAAGCCGCCCAGTCCCATCGCGACGGTGTAGAGGAGCCAGTCGAGGCGGGCCCATGGCGTCGCGACGGCGGACCAGCGGTCGGTGCCCGAGGCGAGGTGCCCCAAGGCTGCGGCGGCGGGGACGGCAGCGAGCGCGTACGCCAGGAACATCAGTGGCGGATGGATGAGGATGAACTGCGACTTCAGCGTCGGATTCAGGCCGTTGCCGCCCGGGCGTCCCTCAAGGAAGAAGGATGGCGTGGACGCAAACGTGTCCTGCAGGGCAACCGCCCACAGGAGGGCAGCGCTGAAGGCCGCGAGGAACAGCATGGCCCAAGCTCGGCCGCGCTCCTCTGCGCCGTCCACGGGAGGTCGGCGGTGGTGGTGGCGCGCGACGGCCCATGCGACGATGGCAAGCCACATCGCCCACAGCAGCAGGGAGCCCTCGCGGCCGGCCCACGTGCCGGCGATGCGCCAAGGCAACGCGAGTGTGGTCTTCGTGTACAGGAAGACGTACTGGTAGGAGACGTCGGCCGCAATGAAACGGCTCAGCAGGAACACGAAGGCGACGGCGGTGAGCGAGGCCGCCATGGCGAGCACGGACCGCAGGCCACGCGCCGCGTTGCGCGTCGATGAGCGCAATCCGGCCGCGCCCAAGGCAACCGCGACGGTGGCGAGGCCGGCTGCGCCCCACAGCAGGCCCTGCGCCAGGTTCACTTGCGGCCCCCCCACCAGGCGACGGCAGCGCCGGCAAGGGCCGCGGCGACGGCTGCGAGGACTGGCGACGGTGGCGCCTGGAAGTAGCGCGGGCCCGAATCCAACGCGAGCGGTTCGGCGGCGCCATGCGCCACGGCAACGGCCTCGATGGCCAAGTCGCCGTACAGGCAGGGCTTGCACCACGTGGCCGACAGCATCTCCAGCAGCACGCCCTTCGTGTCCTGCACGACGTCGCCGCCGAGGGCGACGTGGGTTGCCTGCACGACCTCGCGCGCATCGAAACGCGGCGACGGAGCGTCCTGCTGCAGCCACGCCGCGACGATGAGTCGGTCCACGGCCCAGCCGTCGTCCAAGGCGAATGCGTGCGTCGCTTCGGCGGGGCCCGTCAGGTCGATGACGCCCAGGTCGGCGACGGCGCGCACGGTGAAGCGGTGTTCCTCGATGCCGTTGGTGAGCGCCGGCGGCGCCAGGTAATGCACGGGGTCTTCCGCGAGGGCGACCATGAGGTGCAGGTCCTCGTCGGGCAGCGGCGCGACGGGATCCATCGTGACGACGACGAGCGCGGACCCTTCGGCCTGGGCCGTCGTGGCGAGGCGCATGGTGACGGCGTGGGCTTGGCCAAGCCGCGCATCCGCGGCGTCGGAGTAGGCAAGGCGGGCGGATTCGTAGGGGCGCGCGGAATCGGGCAGCTTCTCGAGGGGCAGGACGCCGTCGGCGACGAAGAAGGGGAAGTCGAAGCGCTGGTCGTCCGCGGCCAACGTGGCGTAACGCGTCGTGAAGTAGTCGCCCGCCGGGGAGTAGGGGAAGCCGAAGATGTCCACGTCGTCGTCGGGGTGGTGCAGGAGCACCGTGACTTCGGGCCCGGCCTGCGCAGCGGGAACCAGAACGAGCGCAAGCTGGAGGGCCAGCAACGCGGCGATGGCGAGGCCCTTCATGGCTTCGGCGAGGGCCTGGCGGTCTTGGGCTTTGTTGCGAGGGCGGCGAGAGCCACGCGGGTCGCCGTGGGGATGGCTTCGGCCGCGAGATCCGTGTCTGCCACCCAACGCGCCTCGTGGGTCGGCGGGGCGGGCGTCCCCGTGCGGCCGGGGACGACGCGGGCGGCTTGAACGGTCATGCGCCACGTGCGGTGCGAGAAGTGGTGAACCGCCGTGGCCGTTTCCCCGGACGTCCGCACACGAACGCCCGTCTGGTGCTGGACGATGGCGGCCAAGCTTGTCCCGTCGAGGGGGCCGCCGGGCAGCGACCACATTCCCGCGAGCAGCCCGCGCGGGCCGCGCACGAGGAGCACCTTGCCGCGATGGCGCACCACCGCGACGGCGCGCTCCTCCGCCACGGGTGGTTTCGCGCGGGCCTTGCGAGGCAGTCGGCCCTGCGTCCCGGCCGCGCGGGCGGCGCACAGCGTGGCCACCGGGCAGGCGTCGCATCGCGGTGCCCGCGGCGTGCACACCGTGGCGCCGAGGTCCATCATCGCCTGGTTCCAGTCGCCCGGGCTGCGGGGCGCGAGCCAGGCCTGGGCGCGGGCCGCGATGCGGGTTCGGGTCGCCGCCTTGCCGACGTCGCCGCCGTCGCCCGCCAGGCGTGCGACGACGCGCACGACGTTGCCGTCGACGCAGGCGTGCGGTTGGCCTTGCGCGATGGACGCGGCGGCTGCGGCCGTGTACGCGCCCACGCCGGGGAGAGCGCGCCAGCCCGCCAGCGTCGCCGGCCAGCCGTCGCGTGCGACCATCTTCGCGGCCGCGTGCAGGTTGCGTGCCCGCGAGTAGTAGCCCAAGCCGGCCCAGTTCCGCAGAACCTCCTCCTCCGACGCCGCGGCGAGCGCCTGCACGGTGGGAAAGCGGGCCATCCAGCGCAAGTAGTGCGGCGTGGCGACGTCGACGCGTGTCTGCTGCAGCATGACCTCGGAGACCCAGACGCCGTACACGTCGCGGCCCCGCCAGGGCAGGTCGCGGGCGTTGGCGCGGTACCACGCCAAGAGCCGGCGGCGCAAGGCGGGGACGTCCACGGGTGTCTGACGCCGGCGTGGGGCATGGCCTTTCCCCTTGGCTGGCGTGGCTCAGGGCGCGGGCAGGCCATACGGGGGGTAGAAATCCTCCGTCACGCCGGCCAGTGAAGAAGCGCACGGCCTCGTCGGTGAGGACGAGGCTCCCGCTGGAGCCTGGACAGGCCCGCCGTGACGCGTCCGCCCACGTTCCGTTGACACGGCCGGCGACCGGCGACCACAACCTTCAAGACGCGGCCGGCCAGCCGACGGCCGTGCGCGTCCCGTCGGCCCTCGCGGCCACCGTCCTGCTCCTCCTGTCCGGCTGCCTGTCCTCCGGGGGGGCGGATGGCGACGACGGCGCCACCGACGAGGGGTCCGCGTTGGCCACCGGCCCGACGGTCTTCCGCGGCAGCGTCGAGTTCGGCGAGAACACGACGGCCCTGACGGATGTCGACCCGGCCCTGCGCTTCGGGACCACCGGCTTCGCGTACGTCTCGGCGTACGGCCCCGAGCCCAACATCGGCGTCACCTCGTCCGGCGCGGTCTTCACCTCGGCGTTCTCGACCGTCATGCGCTCGACCGACGGCGGCCTGAACTGGACTGCGGTGCACACGCATGCCATCCCCCTCGCGGCGGACACCGTCGGCGACAACAACGACCCGATGCTGTGGGTCGACCAGTGGACGGACACCGTCTACAACGCCCCGATGTTCCCCATCCTGCTGTGCGCGTCGATCTACGCGTCCGCGGACGACGGCGAGACCTGGCCCGCCGCCCCCACGCCGGCGTGCGGCGACGCGCCCTTCGACCACCAGAAGCTCGCGTCGGGGCCAGCAGGCCCCGATTTGAACCCGTTGGCGGCCGTTGGCCTCCACCCTACGGTCCTCTACCTGTGCTACAACGGCATCGCCGTGACGAACTGCGCGGTGAGCTACGACGGTGGCACGACGTGGCCCGTCAACCGGCCCACCGTCGTCAACACCGTCGGATTCGTCGTTCCCCAGGAGCAGCCCACGCTCCTGTCCCCGTGCTTTTCTGGCCAGAACGGCCATCCCACCGTCTCGTACCAAGGCGTCGTCGCGATGCTGCGCACGTGGAGCTGCACCCAGCCCATGCTCACCTACTCCACGGACTCCGGGCTGACCTGGACGAACGTCGCCGGCCCCGGCTTCCCCGGCGGCCCCAGCGACTTCCTCAACACCGCCAACGCCCACTCCATCGACCCGGAGGTCGCCTTCACGCCGGACGGCACCATGTACGTCCTGTTCCAGTCCTGGGACCACCGCGCGTACCTGGCGCGCACCACGGACCTCGGCGCGTCGTGGGAAGGCCCCTTCGACGTCACCCCGCCCGGCACCAGCTCGACGGTGTTCGCGGCCCTCGGCGCCGGCTCGGACGGCCGCGTCGCCATGGCCTTCGTGGCCGCCGGCAACGTCACGGGCTCGTCCGCGGGCGCCCCTGACGACACGCGCTGGCACCTGCACATCGTCACGTCCGAGGACGCCGCGAGCGAGGACCCGACCTTCGTTGCCTACCAGGCCACGCCGGACGCAGACCCGGTCCAGGTCGGCCCCATCCACCAGGGCGGCGGCTCGGCCAACACGCGCAACCTGCTCGACTTCATCGACGGGGCCGTCGCGCCGGACGGGTCGTTCTACGTGTCCTTCACCGACGGCTGCACCCCCTTCAACGAGTGCGCCGCCTTGCCCCGGGCCGAGCAGACGACGGACTTCCGCGGCTCCGCGGGCGCCGTTGCCTGGCTGAAGGGCTGGAGCCTGCTCGACGAGCCGCGCACCGGGCCCCTGCCGCTCTAGGCACGCCACAAAGCCAATCACTGGCCCAGAACCCTCATCAACCCCCCGAGGTGGGTAGCCCCGATGCGCCTTCTGCTGGTGCTGGTGATTGTGGGCAGCCTGCTGTCCGGCTGCACGACGGGCTCCGACGGCCCGACCCTCGCGACCGCCCGCCAAGCGCAAGGCCCGGCCGACCGCGCCGCCGAGAGCTGGGCCGACGACGCGACCCTCGTTGGCGCCTCCGCCTTCGAGCTCGACGACGCCGCCCGCAAGGAGACCGGCGACGAACTGGACGAGGGCCGCGATGCCGTGCGCAAGGCGCACGACGAAGGGGACCTTCCCGACGACGAGTACGAGGAAGCCATGGACCTGTTCCGCGTCTTCGACCGCGTCGTGTCCGTCAACGACGACGCGCCCGGCGACGGCCGCGCGGCGGTCTGGTTCTTCACGTACGTCAGCGCGGCCGCCCCCGACACGCAGTACGGCGTCGCCGTCGCCAAGGGGAGCGCCGTCTACACAAAGGAAGACGGCGAAGCCGCCGACGAATTCGACCTCGAGGACGCAACCGAGGCCATTGGCGACTGGAGCGTGGACTCGGACGACGCTGCCGACGCAGCGGCCCTCGGGAACGCCGACTATCCGCGCCTGTGCGCCAGCGCCAACGTCGTCGCCTACAGCGCCCTCGCGCAAGGCAAGAACGGTCCCGTCTGGTACATCGGAGCCGAGCTGCAAGACAGCGAGGGCGAGGAAGTGGACGAGGTCTTCCTCGCCGTCGATGCGGTCACGGGCTCCCTCGTGCAGGACGAGGTCATCGAGGTCATCCAGTCCCTGTACCAGGAGTCCGGCGTCCTCGACGGAACCTTCACGGGCACCGTCGCCGAGACGCAGCGCGGCACGTTCGAGGTCGTCGACGACCGCCATCTGCAATACGCCGTCGACGTCATCGTCCAGCCCCCGCCGGTGCAACCGATGACGGTCACCATCACGGACCCGTTGGGCGTCGCCACCAAGATTACGGTCGAACGCGGCCAGGCCCCATTCGTGGCCCTGGGCGAGGCCTTGGTCGACGGGGCGCCCGTGGGCACATACGACGTCGCGCTCGAGATGCCGGTCGCCGTGCGCCACGACTGGCAGGTCAGCTGGTGCACGGACGGCGCCCCAGGGGACCAGGACGACCTCGACAACCGCGCCTGCCGCGCCTTCGAGGGCACGTCGTCGGGCAACGCCCCGGTGCGGGCTGGGCTCGCTGGCGAAACCCTTTCCGGCCTCGACCGTTGGCTCGGCGCGTGGGACTTCTAGCCGACCAGGACCGCTACGCGCCCAACTCCATCTGCTTCGGCTGCGGGCCGGCCAACAAGCAAGGCCTGCAAATCAAGAGCCACTGGGAAGGCTCGCCGCAGCGAGCTTTCCCAGGGGTCGTGCCGTCTGCTGAGCAGTCCAAGTTCGTCATGGAGTACACGCCCAAGGAACACCACCAAGCGTTCCCCGGCGTCGTCAATGGCGGCATCCTCGGCACCCTGCTCGACTGCCACAGCAACTGGTGCGCCGCCACGGCCCTCATGCACAAGCACGGCTGGAGCGCCGCGCAGTGCACCGTCACCGCCGACTTCCACGTCCGCCTGAAACGCCCCACGCCCGCCGGCAAGCCGCTGCGGCTGGAGGCCCGGGTCGAGAGCATCACGGACGACCGCGCGCAGATCCACTGCGACGTCGTGTGCGACGGCAAGGTCACCGCCACCTGCGACGGCCTCTTCGTCGCCGTCAAGGAAGGCCACCCCGCGTACCACCGGTGGGGGTGACCGATGCCATCAGGCATCGGTCACGGACATCGAGGCCACCCGCCTGGTCGTACGCGGCGAGCCTCGCATGGGCGGGATGGCGCACATGGTTGATCATCCAGCCAAGAAGGCCGTGGCCAAGCCGGCCAAGCCCGCCAAGAAGGTCGCGCCGCGCACCAAAGGAACGCCCGCCAAGCAGCCCGCGTCGCGCAAGGTAGCCAAGCCGGCCGCACCGAAGCGGGCCGCGCAGACCGTGCCGAAGTCCACGTCGCCTCCGCCGCGCGCGCCGGCCCCGCCTGCGCCTCTGCCGCCGCCGCAACGCGCGACCTGGGCGCCCGCCACCGTCTGGCAACCGGTGCAAGCCGATTGGGTGGCCGTCCCCGACCCGAGGCTGCGGCCGAACGCCGTCGGCCAGTCGTTCAACCCGGCCACGGGCGCCTGGCTGCCGGCGGCGCCGCAGGCCGACGCCCCCGTCGTCGCCGCCGACCCTGCGGCTTACCGCCGCGGCGCCACGCGCTCCATCCTCCTCAACGTCCTGCTCGGCATCGCCCTCGCTCTGCTGGGCATCAATTTCCTGCTCGGCCTCGTGGTCGGCATCGCCCTCGTCTTCGCCCCCGACTCCGGCCTCTCGAACTACTTCGAAGGCGAATCCGGCATCGACTCGCCCCTCGCCTTCGCCGTCATCACGCTCCTCACCTTCGTCCTCGTCGGCCTCATTCCGTTCCTGTGGGTGCTCGGCACGCGCGTGCGGCCCTGGCTGGGCACGCGCACGTACCTGCAGTTGCGCTCGGGCTGGAAGGACTGGCTGCGCGGCGTCGCGCTGGTTCCGGCCATGATCCTCGCAGTCGTCGTGTTGTCCGTCCTGTACATCCTCGGCACGCAAGGGGTCGACGGCCTCACCAACCCCAAGGACGACGACACGGGCGACGCCCTGCTCCAGAACCTCACCTGGCCCATCGCCATCCTCGTCGCCTTGTGCGCCGGAATCGGCGAGGAAATCCTGTTCCGTGGCGTGTTGCAGAAGCACATCGGCGTCTGGGGGCAGGCCGTCGCCTTCGGCCTCGCCCACGCCGGAAACGGCTACCCGCCCCAGGTCCTGTTCGCCTTCGGCCTGGGCGTCGCCTTCGGGTTCCTGTTCAAGCGGGGCTGGTCGCTCGTGAGCTTGATTGTGGCGCACGCGCTCTACGACTTGACCATCCTTGGCATCGCCCTGTTGTACCCTGAATTGGGCTAGTCTCCCGGGGCGCGCCGGCCCGAAGCTCTATGCGCAGGCGGCGCTGATGCACCGCCTGCGATGTTCCGCCTCGTCGACCACACCGCCGACCTCGCCATCGAGGCGACGGGCGCCACGCGCGACGAGGCGCTGGCCGAGGCCGCCCTTGGCCTCACGGCGGTGCTCACCGGCCGCGAAGACGTGCACCGCCTCGGGCGCCCCGAGCGCGAGGTGCGCTTCGTCATCGAGACACCAGACCTCGACGCGCTCGTCGTCGCCTTCCTCGCCGAGCTGCTTTGGCTGCACGAATCGGAAGACATCCTTTGGCTCGGCGGCGGCGTGCGCGTCGAGGAAGGCGCCGGCGGAATGCTTCGGGCCGTGGCCGCGGGCAACGGCGTCGTGCACGACGCAGCGCGGCACGGCCGCGGCGTCGAGGTCAAGGCCGTCACCTACCACGGCTTGCAGTTCAAGCCGGAAGGCCCAGGCTGGAAGCTCTGGGTCCTGCTGGACATCTGACGGAATGATGCAAGCGCCTACGCCGGGTGGCCGCGAATTGCGCGAAGCCCACGAATGACGCTCAGCTCGAGGGCGGCTGCGGCACAACGCTCGAGTCGCTGAAGCGCCAGCCCTCAGGCGGCGCGTAGCCGTAGAACACGTGCGTGTACAGGTCGAACTTCTGGTTGATCGCGGCGCCGTTGGCGAACAGGCAACCGAAATCCGGGATGCAGACCTGGGTCCCCTCCATGCCGCCGGTGAACACTGCGGGGGCGAGGCCGGTGCCGTTGACGCCGATGCCGGCTTGCTTGATCATCGTCGCGTTGATGACGCCGAGGAGGGGGGATGTCCCGATGACGTCGCCGCCGATGTCGGCTCCGTAGCCGCCTGCATTGTATTCCTCGGCCGTCGCCGTGCGCATGGCGAGGCTCAGCATGTCGCCCGTCGACTGCGTGGCGTCCCAGATGACTTCGTGCTGGATGTGCATGGGGACCCCGGAGATGGGGATGAACTGGTTGAAAATGTCCTGGGTGTAAGTCTCGTTGGTGGCGCATACGCCGAATCCGGGGTTGCAACCATTGGGGATGCTGCACACCGCGACGGCGATGGCGGAACTCGTGACGCCGCACTGGATGTAGCCATTCAGGACGAAGGTGTCGAAGTAGGGTTTGACGAAGGAGTCGTCGACGAGGAGCTGGATGCGCACCACGGGGGGGTCGTCCTTGCCCGCGACGACGTCGATGCCCTGCTGGACGGGCTTGAAGCCTGCCTTGTTTGCAACGACGAAGTAGGTGCCCGGGGCCAGGCCATCGAATCCGAAGGCGCCCCCGTCGTTGGTCGTGGTGTTGCGGTCGAGCGACAGCAGCTTCACGGCCACTCCGGCGATGGGGACGATGCGTTCATCGACCACGACGCCGCGGAGGATGCCGGTCGTGTCCGTGGCTTGGAGCCCGAGGTCCGCCGTGGGGTCGTCGTCGCCGCCTTTGCCGCCGCCCCCCGAACTCGCACAACCAGCGAGGACCAGGGACGTCACGAGCAGGAGCGGCGGCAGAAGGCGCATCAGGCCCCCTTTGGGCCCCGGACTCCTATTTCATGGTTGCCGCCACATCTTAAGCCTGGGCCAAACCGGCCGCTTGGCCAATCGATGCTTCAGGGGCAAAAGGCCAAGCGCGTGGCGCTGTGGCAGCGGCCATGGCCTGGAGCGGTCCCCTGCGCGAAGTCGGCCCGGCCACGCACGAGATTCCTGCCGACTACCGCGGCCAGGACGGCAACTTGCGCATGCGCGTGCCGGGCCGCATCATCGCCGACCGCGCCCTGCTCGCCTCCATCCAGGACGACATGGCGCCCGAGCAGGTCGCAAACGTCGCGACCCTGCCCGGCATCGTCGGGTACGCCATGGCCATGCCCGACATCCACTGGGGCTACGGCTTCCCCATCGGCGGCGTCGCGGCCTTCGACCCTGACCAGGGCGGCGTCGTGTCCCCCGGCGGCGTCGGCTTCGACATCAACTGCGGCGTGCGCCTGCTGCGCACCGGCCTGACGGAACGCGACCTGCGCCCCCGCCTGCAGGAGACCGTTGACGCGTTCTTCGCCGCCGTACCGTGCGGCATGGGGTCACGCGGCGGCCTCGAATTGTCCGAGCGCGGCCTCGACGACATCCTCGACACCGGCGCCGCGTGGGCCGTCGACAACGGCCACGCGCACGCGCGGGACCTGGAGGCGATGGAGGACCACGGCCGCATCGCGGGCGCCGACGCGCGCGAAGTGCACGAACGGGCCCGCGTGCGCGGGCGCCGCAGCCTCGGGTCGCTGGGCTCCGGCAACCATTTCCTGGAATTGCAGGTCGTGGACAAGACGTGGGACGCCGCGGCCTGTGCCGCGTACCGCGTCGGCGAGGGCGACGTGCTCGCCATGATCCACACCGGCTCGCGCGGCCTCGGTCACCAGGTGTGCGAGGACCACGTCAAGGACCTGCAGGCCGGGGCCATCGGGGCCGGACTCACCCTTCCCGACCGCCAACTGGCCTACGCCGAACTCGGCACCCCCCAAGCCGACCGGTATCTCGCGGCGATGGCAGCCGCGGCGAACTTCGCCTTCTGCAACCGCAGCGTCATCACCGGCAAGGTGCGCACGGTCCTTGGACGCCTCTTCGGGTCCGACGCCGACGACGTCAGCGTGCTGTACGACGTGTGCCACAACATCGCGAAGATGGAAGACCACGTCGTCCCCGCCGGCCCGGACGCCGGCAAGCGCCGGCGCCTCTGCGTGCACCGCAAGGGCGCCACGCGCGCCTTCGGCCCCGGACACGCCGACGTGCCTGCGGAATACCGCGCCGTCGGCCAGCCCGTCATGGTGCCAGGCGACATGGGTCGGGCTTCGTTCCTTTTGGCCGCCTCCGAAGGTGCGCTCGAGGGCACCTTCGGGTCATGCTGCCACGGCGCGGGGCGGCACCTGTCGCGCAGCGAGGCCAAGCGCACCTGGAGCGGGACGGCGCTGCTGCGCGAGCTGTGGGAGCGCGACGGCATCTACGTGCGCGCCGCGACGCCGGACGTCGCCGCGGAAGAGGCGCCGGGCGCGTACAAGGACGTGTCCCAGGTCGTCGACTCCGTCGAGGAGGCGGGGATCGCCCGCAAGGCGGCGCGCATGCGGCCGCTGGGCGTCGTGAAAGGCTGACCAAAGCGAGAGCCTCCCTGTGCCCTCCAGTGGCGGCCACTGGCCTGGGCCAGAACAAGGCCCAGGCAGGGCAATCGGCGCCCCCGATTCTTCTGGGCCGTGGCCACAAGGATTAAGGGGTTCTCCTGGTGGTCCGATTCCTGAGTGCCATGAGGACCCGCTTCCTGCTCGTTGCCACGACTGCCCTCCTGCTGCTGACGGCCATCCCGGCCCAGGCCCAGGATGTCGGCATCAAGAACCCCACGGACCCCTCGCTGACGACGCTGTACATGCACGTCATCAACGTCCAGGACATGCCCATCAACACCCAGGAGCCCGACCCGAGCTTCACGGAGACCGGCGAATGGGGCCCGACGTCCATGACCCTGAAGTGCCTGGACCCGATTACGGGGGACATCGGCGGCACCGGCCAGGGCACCGGCGGCATGACCAGCCAGATCTTCCACACGTCGCGCGGCTACTCCAGCCCGTCGTACGTCGAGTACGACTACCGGTCCCCCGACGGCACGCCCCGCACCCACCCGGAACGCGGCATCTCCTATGACGCCATGATTGACCCGGCCAGCCCCTTCACCCTGAAGTGGTACGTCGCCACCTACAACGGCGGCGACGGCGGCACGCCCCAGGACCAGATCCCGACCCCGACGCCGGGCATCGTCGTCCAGGCCTCCATCCGCGCCGGCGAAGCCATCAGCGTGGACGACAAGGCGTACGACTCGGGCCCCTTCATTGCCTCGGGCAAGACCGACCCGGCCATCCTGCTGCCGAAGGACTTCCCGGCCCCCGGCGCCCCCGGCCCGCAGACCTGGCCGACTCCTGGAGACCATCCGCAGGTCCGCTACGTCAACATGATTGACGGACGCCACGTCTACGAGTTCACCATCGACATGAAACTCGCTTCGGGCGTGACGGGCATCCAGCGCGCCACCGGCTTCAACGTCCGCATCGACATGTACCTGGACAACCCGGCCTGCCCCAACCAGGACGAGCCCAGCGCCGAGTACTTCATGACGAGCTCGATCATCCCGTTCACCAACGTGGACAACCGCCCGCGCATGGAGTTGTTCGTCACCAACCCCATCCGCCTCGAGTACCTGCACCCGCAGTTCGTCGGCGACGACCTCGTCGTGCACACCTCGATGAACTCGGTCTGGGGCAACTACGACGTCGATGAGCTCAGCGACCCCACCGCCGGCGGCATCACGGTCACCATCGACGGCCCGAGCGCGGCGAACAGCCTCGCCAAGGCCGCCCTGGTGCAGCGCTTCCACGAGCACTACCACCACCAGGAAGCCGTGGACGTGACCTACGTGTGGCCGTACAAGACCGACCGCGCCGCCAACGGCCTGTACACGGTCTTCGTCTCCTTCGAGAACGACCAGCACACCGCCAAGGCGACCGGCACGGCGCAGTTCGAGGTCGGCAAGGGCACGGTCATCGGTTGCGGTGGCGTGCAAGAAGCCTCGCAGAAGCTCAACGACGACTGCGCCAAGTCGATCCAGACGGCCGGCCAGGACCAGACCGAGGACGCGCCCGGACTGCCCCTCGTGGGCGCCCTCGCCGCCATCGGCGCCGCGGCCGTCCTGCTGCGCCGCCGCCAGGCCTAGTCGCCTGACGGCTCCCTTCCCCCCTTCCCCCTCCCGTTCCCCTCCGTTTCTTCCGCCCCATGCCCACCGGGGACCCCCCCATCTCGGTTGGGCGTCGTCGCGAAGGCTTATTCCTGGGGAGCCCGCGTGCAGCCTTGATGGCGAAGCTGTCCGTTGCCCTTGCCCTGATCGTCCTTGTCCTCTCCGGCTGCACGAGCGGGGGTGGCGGCGAGACGGCGGACACCGCCAGCCTCGTCGCCGAAGAGGAATTCGAGGAGTACGAAGCGACCGCCGACACCGGCGTCATCCGCGGCGTCGTCATCGACGAAGCCATCCGCCCCCTCATGGGAGCCGAGGTGCGCCTCTCCATCACCGGCGGCGACAAGAACACCACGACGTCCGAATCCGGCGCCTTCGGGTTCGAGGGCCTCGAGCCAGGCCAGTACTTCATCCAGGCCAGCAAGGTCGGCTACAAGACGATGCAGGCCAACACCGAAGTCGTGGCCGGCGACTCCGAGCCGCCCGTGACGAAGATCCTGCTCGTCGCCGACCCGGCCAGCGTGCCCTACGTCATCGCGTCGCAGTACAGCGGCTACATCGAGTGCTCCTTCCGCGTCGCGGTTCCCGGCGTCACAAGCGTCGGCGTCAACGCCTGCAACGGCGTTGGCAACCAGGACGTCAACATGCCCCTGGCGCCCTTCGACAAGATTCCGACCTTCGTGCAAGGTGAAATGGTGTGGACGAGCACGCAGACCCTCGGTTCCGGCTTGTCGTTCGTCGTCGGGCCGCCGAACTGTGACGATTTCAAGTACAGCCGCGCCGACGGCGAGAGCCCGCTCATCATCGGCTTGAACACGACCAAAATCCTGGAGTCGAGCCTTGACTACGACTCGGACACGCCCTTCGACCCCGAGACCGGCATCTGCTACCGCGCCTTCAGCTACGTCGCCGCCGAGACCCTGGGTGCCCTCGGCGTCGTGACGTCGCAGCAGTTCGAGGTCTTCTGGCACTCCTTCTATGGCTTCGAGCCCGCCGAGGGCTGGAACTTCTCCGAGGACGGCGCGCCCACGGTGCCGTAAAGGGGCGTCTTCTACAACATGGTGCCACCTGAGGGTTGGACGTTCGGCGAGAACGGGGACCCGCCCCAGGCTTAGTCAGCCGAACCCAATCAGGCTCGCCTGGCCGCCGCGGCGCATCGCCTCGACCTTGGGCAGGACTTCGTCCCAGTCGAGCTCCCGCCAGTCGAGGCCGTGGTCGCGCAGCAGGTTGCGCGCCTTGGGCGCCACCGACGGCGCGATGAGCATGCCGCGGATGCCGGGGTCGTTGCCGCGCAACTCCTCGACGTAGCGCCACAACTGCTGCGCCTCGGAGACGCCTGCCGTCGTGCGCTTGACCTCGACGATGAGGCGGCGGCCCTTCGAGTCGCGGCCGTCCAGGTCGTAGAACCCGCGCGACGAGTCGCGCTCGCGGCGGCCGGGCACGAAGCCGGGCTCCACGAGTTCGGGGTGCTCGAACAGCAGCTTCTGCAAGTCGTCCTCGGTGCCGACCAGCGCGAGTTCGGCCGCGTCGCGCAGCGGAACGGCGAGAAGGATTCGGATGGCGTGGAAGGTGACCTTGACGATCTCCTCGGGCTTGGGCCGGTAGCTCGTGAGCACGACGCGGCCATCCGCGAGGGCGACGGAGAACGACGCGCCGGGGGGCTGCCAGTTGACGGGCTTGGCTTTCTCCGCGGTGTGCACGAGGAACGTGCCATCGGGCTTGAGCAGCAGGAGACGTTCCCCCCGATTGAGAAGGCTGCGGGCGCGTCCTTGGTAGTGGATCTCGCAGTCACCGACGGCCTGCACGAGGTGGCCGGCGTGGTTGGCGAGGCCGGCGATTTCGGATTGGAAGAAGGCGAGCGCGGCCTGGGCGTCCGGGTCGCGCAGGACTTGCACGGACGCGCCCAGGGCGCGGCCGTGCTAAAGGGCTTCAGGAGAAGAGGAGGTTGGGCGTTGGCCAGTGTGGGGGGACACAGATTGCACAGAAACGAATGCAGCTTGACGGGCGCCACCTACGCCTTGACTGGCGCCGCCCGCTTCGCCATTTCACAGAGTTCGTTGGACGCGCGTGCCCGGGCACCACAATCTGTGAAATGGCGTACCCGGGAAGCCCGACGGTTCCGGCGGTCGAAGCTCGCTCCAGGTTGGCTCACAGTGGTTCTGTGAAATCTGTGTTCCCCCGAAGCCCAGTGCAGGAAAACCGGACTACTTCAGCGCGGCCTGAATCTCTTTGCGCATGTCGACGTCGTTGATGCCGCCGTCGGCCTGGAACTCCTCTTCGATCTCGCTCAGGAGGTCGGCGAATTGTCCGCGGTACTCGGGGTCGTCGCGGATCTCCTTGGCCAGCTTGTCCGTCAGAAGGTGGGCGTAGATGTCCTTGAACGGCTGGCGCGGGTTCGAGGCGTTGAACTGCTTCTGGCGCACGGTGGCGACGACGGCGGCCTCGACGTTCTTGGTGCCGAACCCGGGGGTGGCAAACGAGCGCACGATGGCGTCCTCGTCGACGTCGGGGCACTCCGACTTGAGTTGCGCGAAGAGGGCGCGGCTCTGGGCGTCGTTGGCGATGACCTTGCGGCCGGCCGCCAGCTGCTTCTCCATGTGCTCGGCGACCGGGATCTCGCGTGCCACAAGTGGCCGACAGGAGGGCGGTTCTTAACGGTGGTGCCCGGCCTCCAGGAGGGACCTATTGTGGCCGGCGGCGCAGCATGCGGATGGACAGGGGATAGTCGTACTCCAGCCCCTGGT
>JBBSVQ010000027.1:0-1891 GCA_038046725.1 Thermoplasmatota archaeon
CCGATGACCTTGCCCTCGGCGGAGTAGATGGGGCTCATCATCACCGAGGTGTGGATTGTTTTCCCTTCCTTGCAGAGGCGTACGGTCTCGAAGCGGGCCGGGCGCTCTCCATTGGCGACGGCCTCTCGCATCTGCGCCATCTCAGCCTGCGTTTCTTCGGGGGAAATGAGCTTGGAGATGGGGTGGCCGACCGCCTCGTTGCGCGCGTAGCCGAACATCCGCGTGGCGCCGGCGTTCCAGTCCGTCACGAGGGCGTCGAGGTCACAGCCGATGATGGCGTCGTCGGAGGCGTCGATGACGGCCATGAGGCGTCCTTCGAGGGCCCCCCGCTTGCCACGTTCACGCAGGCTGATGATGCCGGCGGCGAGGTCGTTGGCCAATTCGCGCAGCAGCGAGACTTCCTCGGCGTTGAAGGCGTCGGGCTCCAGGGCGTGGATGGTGAGGACGCCCATGCCGTATTGGGCGAACTGCAACGGCAACGCGCACGTGGCCGTGTAGCCGTACAGTTTCGCTTCCTTGCGCAGGACGGCGAAGCGGGGCTCCTTGAGGATGTTGCGCGCCACGTGCGGACGCTGTTCCTGGATGGCGCGGCTGGTGGGGCTGTGGTTGGCCAGGTCGTCCGACCAGGTGATGTGCAGCGCGCTGAGGAAGTTGGGCTCGAGCCCGGCATGGGCGACTGGACGGACGATGCGCTCCGGCTCCTCGTCGGCCACGCCAATCCACGCCATGAGGTACCCGCCGAAGGCAACCAGGTGGCGGCAGGCCTCGGCATGAAGGGCCTCTTCGTCGTAGGAGCGGATGATGACTTGGCTGACGAGGCTGACGCATTGGCGCGTGCGGTTGACGCGGCGCAGCACCTCGGCCGCCATGACGACCTCCATGGGTTTGTCCTTGCCTGGCGCCTTCTCGACCTCAATGGTGGCCGGAGGCTCGCCGGGGAGGGATGGAGGCGTGATGACTCCCGTCGGGTTGTCGCCGTCGGTGGGGGCTGCCGGTCCTGCGGCGGCTGACTCGGGCTCGCGGTCGGCGGCCATCAGGTTGGGATAGGTTGGCCGCGGCCTTAGTCGTCGAGGCGGCCGAACATGTCCCGACGGACGGCCCTTCGGGCATCGGGTGCGTCCAGGGACAATCGTCGGGGGGTGGGCCCTCGTCCCCGACATCCCGGTTAGGCACGCTTGGCGTGGGCGCGCAGCAAGTAGCCGCGGCGTTTGCCGTGGCGCGCAGGCAAGGGGTCCAGCCGGTACTCCAGGCCGCCATCCTGGAGCGTGACGCGTCCACCTGGTCCAGAGGCCCTCACCTTGCGGATGGCCGCGCGCAGCCCCGGCGTCGACAGGGCCGGGACGAGGTCGAAGAGTTCGCCGCCGACGGCTTGCGCCGAGGACAGGCGGAAGCGCTTGACGGCGGCCTTGTTCCAGAAGGTCACCTTGTTGTCCGCGTCGCAGGCCACGAGCACGTCGGCGGCGGAGTCGAGCAGGAGGCGCAGGAAGTCGTTGGCGCGGCGAGCCTCCTCGGCGAGTCCGCGCATCTGCTCCTCCATGGTGGACATCTCGTCGTTGAGGCTCTGCAGTTCCTCGTTGACGGTCTCCAGTTCCTCGTTGCGGCTCTGCAGTTCCTCGTTGAGGTCCTGCTGGGCGTCGAAGTGGGCCTCGGTGTGCGTCGGGCGCCGGGCGTCGCGGCCGTGCGTGGTCGACCGCTTGGTCGGTTTGTCGCCTGTCTTCCGGCGAGGAATCATGCGTTCGGCGATGATGCACTTGCGGAAAAAGGTGGCGTGGCCGACGCGGTCGAAGCCGGGCATGACGTTGAGTGCCTCGCTGCGCCCCAGGAACAACAGCCCGCCAGGCACCAGGGCCGTCCCCAGTCGGTGCAGGGTCCGATGCTTCTCCTCAGGAGT
>JBBSVQ010000028.1:0-25423 GCA_038046725.1 Thermoplasmatota archaeon
ACGGACCGCACCGTGCAGACCATCCACCACCAGGACCCCTTCCTGCCGTTCCCCGTCCGCCTCCACCTCGGCCCGCCGCGCATGCCCATCGGAGCCGCCCGCAACCTCGGCGTCAAACTTGCCCGCGCACCCCTCGTCGCCTTCGTGAGCGCCGATGCCGAGATTGAACCCGACTGGGTCGCGCACGCCATGGCCTCGCTGGAGACCACGGACATGGCCTTCGGGCCCCAAGTGCACGCGCCGCAGCAATGGTCGGTCGCCGCCGCCGTACGCGGCCTGCGCTACCAGTTCCCGCGCGGACCGACGGCAACGCCGCTGCGCTTCGCGTCCAACGTCGCAGCAGCCTACCGCAAGCCCGTCCTCCTGCGCTTCCCGTTCGAGCCTGGCGCGAACGCCGCCGAGGACCTGCTTCTCGCCATCCGCGCCAAGGCCACGGGCCACGCCGTCACGTATGCGCCCGGAATGGTGGTGCGCCACCGCGATGTCGGTTCGCTGCGGCAGGAACTGCGCAAGAACCTGCGCGAAGGCGCCGGCTGCGGCCGTTACGCCGCGGAACTCGGCGTGCAGTGGCCCGTCCTCGCCTGGGGTGCCCTGCTTGCCGCGGCGGCCACCCTGCCGTTCTTCAACCTCGCCTGGGGCCTGGCCGCGCTCGCCGGCGTCCTGTGGCTGCCCGCCCTCCGGCGCGGCCTGCGCCACCGCAAGGACATGCCCGCGCGCCACTTGATGGCCGGCGTGGCCGCAAGCCCGCCCTTCGACCTCGCCTTCCTCGTGCAGTACCTGCGCGGCCTCCTCGGAGCCCGCAGGCATGCCCGTCAACGCAGCAAGGAGATTCCCGCATGACCAACCCCGCCCCCACCAACCCCACGCCCACGCGCGACCCCGCCCGCCACGTCACCGTGTTCATCATCATGGACGCGGGACGCGCCGACTACGTGCGCCCCGAGACCATGCCCTTCGTGCACGGCCTGTCCGCCGGCTCGGTGCAAGGCTCGTTCGAGAGCCCGCCCGGCTTCGCGCAACGCACCGTCCTGTTCTCCGGCCGGTACCCGGACACCTCGGGCAACTTCAGTCAATTCGTCTTCGACCCGGCCGCGTCCCCGTTCAAGTGGGTGCGTGCCCTCGGCCCCCTGCGTGCCCTTGTGCGCCCGCGCAAGGCCCTGTTCCCCCTGCGCAAGACCATTCAGCTGGTCACGAAGTGGAAGACGGGCGCGTTCCACACGGACCCCGCGTGGATCCCGCCGAAGTTCCTGCCCTACTTCGCCATGTGCGAGGACATGAAGCCCATGTACGAGCCCGGCGCCCTCGGGGCCCCGAGCATCTTCGACCTGTGCCGCGAGCACGGCTTGAAGTTCCGCTACCTGGCCCACCCGGTGTCCGGTGACGACGAGGAAATCCACGAGATCCTGGTGCGCGAGCTGCGCGCCGGAGAGGACCACGACCTGTACGTGGCGCAGTTCAGCGTCACCGACCAGATGGGCCACGTGCATGGTCCGTTCAGCGACAAGATGCAGAAGGGGTTCCTGCGTGACCTCGACGCCAAACTCGCAAGCATCCATGCAACACTCGCCGCCAAGTACGAGTCCTGGGACTTGTTCGTGTGCGGCGACCACGGCATGGCGCCCGTGAGCCAGCGCGTCAACGTCCTCAAGGCCCTCGAGGCCACCGACGCCAAGCCCGCCAAGGACTACGTGGTCTTCGTCAACAGCACCCTCGCCGTCCTGTGGTACCTCACGGAGAAGGGCCGGCTCGCCATCGAGGCCGCCCTGCCCACGATTCCCGGAACGCACATCGTCGACGATGTGGAACGCCGCCGGCGCCGCATCCCGCTCGACCGCCGCTGGGGCGACCGCATGCTGGCCGCCGAGTCAGGCGTCCTGTTCTGGCCGGACTACTTCCACGTCACGGACTCGACCATTGTCGGCATGCACGGATACCTCGACAAGGCCGAGGAGACGCACGGCATGGCCCTCCTGGCTTCAAGCAACGGCCACACGGCGCCGCGCCAGCTTGGACTGCGACCCCTCGTGGACGTCTTCCCGACGCTGTGCGACCTGCTCAAGGTCCCGGTGCCGGCCGGCCAGGAAGGCACCAGCCTCCTGGCGGGAGCCCCCGATGCCCTTCACGGCGCATGACACGCCCGCCATCGTCAGCCGCATCGGCGGCGACCTGCTGCTCATCGAGGCCACGCTGCGTCGCGGCGATCCGCACCTGCGTGCCCTCATCCTGACCGGCGGATTCGCCCGCGGCGAGGGCGGCGTGCGCGACGGTGCACCGCAGAACGACTACGACCTAGTCGCCGTGCGCGGCTTCGGCCCACCACGCGTCCCGTACGCCCGCATGCGGGCCGACTTGGAGAAACGCCTCGGCCTGCACGTCGACCTTGCCACGGTGGCCGCTTGGCGGCTGCCTCGCGTGGGCCGCAGCGTCTTCTGGTACGAGACGGCCCTGCGTGGCCGCGTCCTGTGGGGTGAGGACTTGCTTGGCCGTGTGCCCGTGCGCGATCCGAAGGACCTCGACCCACGCGAGGGGCTGCGTCTGCTGGCCAACCGCGCCGCCGGATTGTTGCTCGCCACGGAGGCGGCCAGCGAGGACGCCGTGCGGCTGCAAGCGGCCAAGGCGCTGCTGGCGTCGTTCGACGCCGAACTGTTGGCTGCCGGCCACTTTGCGCCCAGCCAACGCGAGCGTTGGGTGCTGTTCCAAGGGCTGCTGGCCACCCACAAGGTGGCGCCGCGGCTGCTGCCGACGGTGCGCGCCTGGCAGTGGGCCTACCGGTTCAAGCTCGACCCGGCCACCGCCTCGACGCGCAACGCGGCCGAGGCCTGGCGCACGGCGCGCCGCGCCATCCTCGCGGCAGTCCCCGCTGCCTTGGCGCACGCCAAGATGGGCTCCCTGCACGCCTACGGGCGCGGCGACGGCATCGCCGACCGCATCGTGTACGCCCTGCGCGTGCACGCCGTGCCGGGCGCGCGCCGCTTCGTGGCCCATCCGACGGGCGGCGTGCGCGTCGCGACGCTGCGCCTGCTCGAGGCCAGCGTCGACGGCCAGGTGCAAGTCGCCGATGCCCGGCGCTGCATGGCGGGCATCGCCCGGCCTGGCGCCTTGCCGCTGCGGACCCTCGAGGGGCTGCGCGCGGCGACCCTGCAGTAAGCCGGCAGCCTGGCACAAGCCGAGGCCTGCGTGGCTTGGTTGCAATCGTGCCGCGGTGCCGGCGACAAGCCCGGGAGCCGCTAGCGGTTCAGCACGCGCTCGAAGGCGAATTCGGTTTGGCCCGCGAGGTCGTTCCAGTCGTGCAGGCGCACGACGCGCTGGCGGCCGCGTGCGCCCAAGTCGCGTGCCCGCGACTCGTCCGACAGGACGTCCACGAGCTTGGCGGCCAAGTCGGTGGCGTCCCCGGGCCGCGCGAGCAGGCCATTGTGGCCGTCGCGCACGAAGTCCGGGATGCCGCCGATGTCGGAGCCGACGACGGGGCGGCGGCAGGCGTTGGCCTCCGCGAGCACCATGCCGAAGGACTCGGCGTCCGTCGTGCTGGGCAGGGCGACGACGGCGGCGCGGCGGTACTCCTCGCGCAACTCCGTTTCCGTGATGCGGCCGAGGACGCGCACGGCGCGTCCGAACGGGGCTGCAAGGGAGCGGAATTCGTCGAGGCGGTCGCCGCCGCCGACCAGCGTCAGCGTGGCGTTGGGCAGCACGTCGCGCACCTTGGCGAAGGCGCGCCACAGGACGTCGGCGCCCTTCCAGGCGTAGGAACGCGCCAGGGGGGCCACGAAGAGGATGCCGGGCCCCTCCGGGCCGCTGGTGCTGTGGAAGAAGTCGGCATCGACGCCGGGCGGAACGATGGTGACGCGTTCGCGTTCGCGGGCGAGCGCGTGGTCGCGCACGTAGGGGCCGACGGCGATGAGGTGGTCCGAGCCGGCGATCATGCGGCGCTCGAACGTGGCGCGGTGCAGGGCGGCAAGTGTGCCCAGGAAGCGCGTGCTGCCGCGCATCGTGCCCGCATGGTAGGTGGCAACGAAGGGGATGTGCTCGCGTCGGGCGGCCATGTAGCCCATCTCGGCGGGGAACGGAACGGGTGTGTGCCCGACGACGAGGTCGGGGCGCGTCTCGCGGATGTGCGTGCGCACGTGCGACAGGAAGCGCGGGTGCAGCGGAGAATTGCCCAGGCAGGCTGTGGCGAGGCGGCGGATCACGCGCACGCCGTCGCGGTGCGTATCGGCTAGGCCGAGGCGAGTGAACGACAAGGTGTCCACTTCGTGGCCGCGGGCAGCGAGCCGACCGAGGATTGCGTGGGCGTACTGCTCAAGTCCGCCCCCCTCCGGCGTGTAGTAGGGGGTCACGGCGAGGATTCGCATGTCAGGCCACCTGCAGGGGATCGGTTTGGTCCGCGACTTCGCGGTACACGGATTCGAGGCGGTCCGCGACGGCCTGCCACGAGTAGGCGGCATGAATGGCTGAAGCGAGGGGCTTGCCGCAGGGCAGGGCGTCGTCGTCGAGGGCGGTGCTCAGTCGGGCGGCGAGGTCGGTGGCGTCCCCGGGTTCCGCAACCAGGCCGCCGAGTCCGGCGAGTTCGGCCACGCCGGGAAGGCGCGAGGCCACCACGGGCGTGCCGCACGCCATGCTTTCAAGCAGCGAGATGCCGAAGGCTTCCTGGCACGTGACGCTCGGCAGCACGGTCAGGCGTGCCCCGCGGTACAGCGACGGCAGGTCGGCGTCGGGGACGCGGCCGAGGAAGCGGACGTCGAGTCCGAGCCGGCGGGCTTGGGCCTGCAGGCTGGCCCGGAGGGGGCCGTCGCCAGCGATGACCAGGGGGACCCGCGGCCGCAGCGTGGCGACGGCGTCGAGCAGGACGGGAAGTCCCTTGTAATGGACGAGCCGGCCCACGAACAGGAGGTAGCTGCCTGCGTGGGCCGGGCCGTCCGGTGTGAAGTGCTCGGGGTCGATGCCGTTGGGCACGACGCGCCAGCGGCTTGCGGGGACGCCGCCGAGGCTGGGCGAGTTGTGGCCGTACGCCATGGAGCGCACGAGGGCCACGGCGGCCAAGGGGTAGTCGCGGGGGCCGATGCGGCGGTAGACGCTGGCGGCAAGGCGGCCGACGGCGGAGCCCGAGGAGGGCTCGAAATGGAAGTCGAGAACGGAGGGGATGCCCAGATTGTGGGCGCGCCGCAGGACGCCCGGTGTCGTGAAGGGGTACGTGGCTGCGACGTGCACGACGTCGGAGTCGCTGGGGATGCTGCGCGCGAGGAACGCGAGGGGGGCCTGCAGGATGGTTGCGCTGCGGGGAACGCGGACGACTTGCACACCGTGCTCAACCAAGGACGAGGGCGCGCCCGAGGTGGAGCACAAGAGCGTCACGTCGTGGCCGCGTTGGGCCAGGATGCGCGACGCCTGCGCGAACACGCGCTCGACGCCGCCCACGCGCTCGGACCCCCCGCTTCCCATTGGGGGACTGGGGTCGAACGGCGAGACGAGCGTGAGTCGCATCCCTCCTGGCTCGTCCGCCGGGGTTGAATGCGGTTGGGGGACAACGGCCGCGCCGACGTGTGCCCCTGTTGCGGGGCGGCCGGCGCGACGGTTGTCCCTGGGCCGGACGGCTTCAGGTCCAGGTGACGGGGCTGCTTGTCGAGGTGGCTCCCGATGTCGTGGTGGCGCGGAACGTCACCTGGCTGCCGTTGGGTGCGTTGATCGACTTGGCGTACGTGCCCCAGTCCTGCTTGACCAGGGTGACGTAGGGCCCGGAGCCGACCTTGGCTTCGACCTTGGTGACGGGGGCGTTGGCCGACACGGCCGTCTCGACCCACCAGTCGTTGCCGACGTTCTTCGGGCTGAAGGTCGCCTTGAAGGCCGGGGCGCTGCTCGTGGTCGTGGTCGACGTCGAGGTGGCGCCGAGCCAGCTCTGCGTCGGCGACAGGCTGGTCTGCCCGTCGGGGGCCGTGGCGCGGAAGACGACCTGGGACCCCTTGGCCACGTTGGCCGACAGGGTCCAGTCGCCGTACGACTGCAGCGTCATGGCCTGCCAGGCGCCGCCGTTGACGCGGACGTCGACCTTGGCCGGCGCCGGCGTGGAGACGACTTTCTCCTGCACCCACCACGTGTTCGAGGCGGGGTTGGTGCTGAAGGTGGCGGCATAGGGGCCGACGATGGTCACGACGCGGCTGGAGCCTGCAGCGAGGGAGCCGTCGCTCACGGTCAGCGTGAGCGTGTAGGTCCCTGCGGCGGCGTAGCTGTGGCTGGCGGTGCGGCCCGCGGCCGTCGCGCCGTCGCCGAAGCCCCAAGTGTACGTCATGGCGTCGCCGTCGGGATCGGCCGAGGCCGATGCATCGACGGAGGCGCGCAGCGTGCCCGTGGTCGCCGTGAAGCTGGCCGACGGGGCCCGGTTGGGCTGCACGACCGTGACGTCCTGGCTGGTGCTGGCGGAGTGGTTGCCGTCGCTGACGGTCAGGCCGACGGTGTAGGTCCCTGACACGGCGTAGGTGTGGCTCGCGGTCTGGCCCGTGGCCGTGGCGGCGTCGCCGAAGCTCCAGGCGTACGTGAGGGCGTCGCCGTCGGGATCCGAGGACGCGCTGGCGTCGACCGTCGCGGTCAGGCCTGTGGCGGTGACGTTGAAGGCGGCCGCAGGGGCCCGGTTGGGCGGCGTGACGGGCGCGGCGGCGAACGACACGGCGTCCAGGATGAGGTTGCGGTCCTCGCTGGCGGTCTTGGCGTCGTTGGTGTAGGCGATGCGCACGTCGGTGATGCCGTTGCCGCTCACGCGGACCGTGCGGTCCGTGTAGGAGGCGCCGGGGTCTGCCGACAGCACCTTGGCGTTGCCGACGAAGACGTCCATGTGCGGTGCGACGCCGGCGGCGGACGTGCCGCGGGCGCGCACGGTGAGGTCGTAGTCGCCCGTGAAGTTGTACGACTGGGCGACGTTGCCGTTCGACCACAGGTTCCACATGGCGCCGCCTTGCGCGGCTCCATCGGCCTGCTTGCCGCCGGCCTGCTTGCTGGCGAAGGCCTCGACTTGCGTCGTCACGCCGTCACCCACCAGGATGGCGGACGGGGCGGGGGTCGGCGCGGGCGTGGGCGTCGGCGTGGGCGTGCTGCCCGCGCGTTCGGCCTTGACGCCGTCGATCCAGACCTTGGCGACGGCCTTCTGCGTGCCGTCCGGGTAGGCCAGGCCCCAGTGGCGCTCGGCCTCCCCGTAGTAGTTGGCCGTGTTCATGGTCGGGTTGTCCTTCCAGGTGCGGTAGACGACGGCCTCGACGCCGTGCGACTTGAGCGTGCCCAGGTTGCTGAAGACCTCGGCCAGCACATCGCGCTGGATGGGGAGGTAGTCCGGCTCGGGGTAGCTCGACACGGCGAGGTCGGTGAGCATGATGGGCTTGCCCGGGAACTTCGTCTCGAGGCTGATGACTCCGGCGAGGAGGCCATCGTACAGCGTCATCATCTGGTCCTTGGTCTGGCGGGTGCTGCCGCGCATGCCTTGGATGCCGACCATGTCGCTGGCGGCGGCGGCGCGGTCAAAGGTGCCCCAGGCGTTGGAGCCCCAGTTGCCGAATCCGAGGACGATGATGGCGTTCGGGTAGGCGGCGTGGATCTTGTCGGCCATGGCGGCCATGTAGCCGTCGAAGGGCTCGTAGGTCTCGATGCCGCCCTTGTTGAATTCGGACTCGAGGAAGATGACGACGGGCGCACCGCCCATCTTGGCGTTGAGGTGGTCCGTGAGCTGGGTGCCGAGGAGGTCCCAGTGGGCGCGGTCCTTCTGCGCGTTGTGCAAGCTACTCCAGCAGCCGTTCTCGACACAGGACGGCGAGATGTCGTCGCCCCAGTAGTAGAAGTGGACCGCAGGCGTGACGCCGGCGTTCTTCAGGGTGGTGAGTTGGCCGTCGGGGCCGCCCCAACCGGACGAAAGGGTCCAGGGGCCGACCCAGAACGTGCCGTAGTCCGGCGTGACGCCGGCGGCGGCCTGCTGGGCAACGCTGTTGGCGTCCATGCCGAACGCGATGGGCGCGGCACTTGCGCTTTCGGCTGCGAAGGCGGGCACGGTGGCCAGCACGAAGGCGGCCATCAGCGTGGTGGCCACGGCGGTTGTGAAGAGACCTGTCGGTAGGCGGTTCATGGTGTCAGACCAGTAGCCCGGGGCAATGCGCACGACGGCGCGGACGCCGCCGGGTTTGCTCGCCCCGAGTGGATTGTGCTTGACCGGCTGCCGACTTAACCGGCCGACGTGGTCTCTAAAGGGGGTGGGATTCCTGCACGTTTGCTATATGAAGGTGACCCCGGCGCCCAGGAGGGGTTTGCCGCCCATCGGCCCCAGGCGGCCCAGGCTGGATTCGGCCACCGGGAATGCGGTGGTCCACTGGGGGCCCGCATTCTGCTCCTGAAGGGCCTTGGGGGCGCTGGGCCGAGGAATGGCCATGCCAACGGCCGTGAAGTCCTCGAAGGCAAAGGTCCTCATCGTCGATGATGAGCCGGACGTCCTGGACAGCACCGGGCTGCTGGTGGATTCCCTGGGCTACCAGGCCCTGCGCGTTTCGGACCCAGCGGACATCATCACCACGGTGGAGCGCGAGCAGCCGGGCTTGATCCTGCAGGACCTCAAGATGCCGGGGCTCAACGTGGCTGGCCTCGTGGCGGCTCTGCGCCTCAACCCGAGGACCGCGGAAATCCCCCTCGTCTTCTTCAGTGCTGGCACCGACTTGGCCACCACGGCGGCCCGCTACGACGCCTGGGGCTTCCTGGCCAAACCGTTTGGCAAGCAGGAGCTGTCGCGCCTGCTGCAGCAGATCCTCGGGGCCCCCGCAAACGCTGCGCGCGGCTCCCCGGCCCGCGACATGCAAAAGGAGGTCCGGGCCGTCTTCCACGACTACTGGAACCTCCTGGCCGCCCTGAGCAATTACATCCTGCTCCTCGATGAAACCCCCGGGCTCTCCCCGGAGGCACAAAAGTCCGTCAAGGGGCTGGACGAGATCATCATGAAGCTCGAGTCGAAGACGGACCGCCTGAGCACCTACATTCGCGCCCTGGTCAACTCGCTCGAGGCCCCGCAGACGGCGGCCGGCCCGGCCACGCCGTAGGCCAAGTCAAGTCCTCGTCCCCGGCACGCTGGTTTCGTCCTTCTCCCGGCCGCGGTCAGACCGGCCTGGCCGTCGCATTGCGGTGCAGGCTTCGGATTGCGTGGCTGCGGGCGGGCGTCAGTTCAGCGTTTCGCGGCGCATGGAACCACGACAGGACGCGTCAAAGACGCAGTGCACGGAGGGCCAGACCGAGCGGTCGTCGTCGGCCTCCTCGCCGTCGATTCCAGTGAGCGTCGCGGCGCGGTCACAGCGGTCGCAACGGACGACCTCATCGTCGTTCTGCAGGCGCAGGGCCTCACCCCACGACGGGGCGGAGGAGATGGTGGTGGGCATGGCCCCCTACTCGGCCTGCCCGGTACTTCACGCGGCGCCCGGGCACGACTTGTGTGGCCCGCGGCCTCACGGGGTCGCAGCGGACAGGGGTGAGCGTCGCCTCGTCATGGACGACGCCTCCTCCCGGTCCTGCGCCATGGCGGCGTCGACCTGCGCGTACATGGGCTCCCAGGCCTCGCCGAGGGCGGCGTGCGCGAGCGCCGCCTCGCGGTAGTGTTCGCCCAAGTAGAGGTAACTGAGTGCCTCCTGCAAGTCGCGTTTGCCGAGGCAGGCCCGGTAGCAGGCGATGGCGCGCGTCGCCCAGGCGAAGCCGGCGGCGCGGTGCAGGGTTGCGGGCGGAACGGTCGCAATCTCCTTGAGGGCCTCATCGACGGCCAACGGAGGCGTGGGCGCCGCCATGGCGAGTGCTTGCTGCGGCTCGGACCGCTTGGGTTGGCGGGTGCGGCCACGGTGCCCGGGCTCCACAGCCTCGAAGGAGGGCCCCGGCTCGGTCGCTACGCCCTTGTGTGCGCGCGCGTCGCGCCATGCGTCTCCGGCGCTGTGGTCCGCAGCCATTGGGACAAGATGATGGCCGCCTAGGTATTTGGGGCCCGGCGGGGCCGGACATGTGCGGCAAGCGCAACGGCGGCCGTCAATCCCAGGGGTAGCTCGCGCTGATGGCCGTCTGCCCGGCGTCATCCGTGGCGCGGAACCGCAGTTGGGCGCCGGCGGGGACAAAGACGCTCTTCGCCCACGTTCCCCAGGAGGTCTTTGGCAAGTCGGTCCAGGCGCCGTCGTTGGTGCTGGCCTCGACCTTCGTCACGGCGCCGCCGCTGACTTTGGCCTCGACCCACCACTCGTTGCCTTGGCTGCGCGGCGTGAACGTTGGGGCGAACGCGCCCCCCGAATTCAGCCACGTGTAGTTGGCGGACTCGGCGACGTCGCCGTCGCTGGACGTGGCGCGCAGGCGGACCTTGTCGCCGGCCTCGGCGTGGATGGACTTGGCCCAGGTGCCGTACGTGGTCGGGGCAAGGGCGATCCACGCCTGGCCGTTGACGCGGGCGTCGACGCCAGCGAGGGGCTCGTTGGCGGTGACTTTGGCCTCAATCCACCACTCGTTGACCCCGGCGGTCAAGGTGAAGGTGGCGTTGAGGGGTCCCGCCGGCGGGGGCGGCGGTGGGGGCGGCGGCGGTGGTGGGGGTGAGCCCGGCGGCACGGAGCGCTGGCTCAGGTTGCCGTCGAGCCAACGGAAGGGAGCGCTTTGCGAGGTCGCGGCACCCGTGTCGGTGGCGAGGAACTCCACGGCGGATCCCGCCGGGGCGCGCACGGAGGACGTCCAGGCCCCCCACTCGTTGGTGGCCATGGGCTTCCAGGCGCCGCCGGCCACGCGCACGTCGACGCGCGCCATCGGGCGCGGGGCATCGGGGGTGACCGCGACTTGCTGCCACCACTCGTTCGGGTTGTGGATGGTGAACGTGGCGTTGAAGGATCCGCCCGTCTGCGGCTGGGGCGGGGGCGGCGGGGGCGGCGGCGTCGAGCCGGGTTGCTGCGTCCCTTGGCTCAGGTCGCCATCCATCCAGATGAACGGCACACTCTGCGCGATGGCCCCGCCGGAATCGGTGGCCAGGAACTCAACGCTCGTGCCCGCCGGGGCGTACACGGAGGACGTCCAGGCACCCCACGACGACTTGGTCATCGGGCGCCACTCCCCGGCCACGCGGACCTCCGCCTTGGCGATGGGGCGGAGGGGGTTGGGCGTCACGGTGAGCTGTTGCCAGTACTCGTTGGGGTTTGCGATGGTGAAGGTGGCATTGAAGCGGCCGTTGGGCGCGGGCACGGGGGGCGCCGGAGGAGGCGGTGCAAGCGTCGGGTCGGGCAGGTGCGGCCAGGCCGAACTGTACGGCGCATGAGTGTCGTAGACGAGGATGCCGCCGCCGGACACGCTGGAGTCGCCCGGCCCGACTTCGACGACCCACTGCATGGTGTCCGTGCCCCACAAATCGGCCACGACGGGCGCGCGGGCGACCTTCCACGGCGAGGTCCCGACGAAGGCTTCCTTTGCGCCGGTGCGCGTGTCGAGGGCCCAGATGCCGTCGCCGCCGGTCCCGGGCCCGTTGGCCAGCACCTCCTGGATGCCGTCGCCGTCGACGTCGGCGATGGCGAGGTCCTTGTTGCTCCAGTACGTCGGCAAGGATTGCCGCCACACGAGGGCGCCCGTGGAATTGTAGCGGTAGAAGTTCGCGGGGCCAGTGACTTGCCATGCCAGTTCCTCTTCGTACGGCGGCTTGTGGCCCATGGTGTTCCAGTCGCCCCAGTACACCTCGGGCTCCCCGTCGTTGGCGGCGTCGACGATGATGGCGTGCGTGTAGGTGAGCGGGTTGCCTTGCGGGTCCTGCCGGGCCCACAGCAGGCGGCCGCCGGAGTCGAGGGCGAGCAGCATGGCGTGGTTGTTGGAGACGTTGTTGGCGTCGTGGCTGTCGCGCACGCCGACGACGACGTCGGGGCCGCGCAGGCCGTCGAGTTGGCCAATGGACACGCCGACCGGCATGCTGGCGGAGTGCAGGTCGTGGTGGGCGAGGATCTGGTAGGTCCACAGGAAGGCGCCCGTGCGGCCGTTGAGGGCGGACACGATGCCGCCATCGGACCCGAAGACGACGTCGAGCCAGCCGTCGAGGTTGATGTCCGCGACGGTGGCCTCCGCGTTGCCGCCACCCATGCAGTTGCGCCAGAATTCCTGGCCGTTGTCGTGCAGGGCGTACAGGCCCCGTTCCTCGGTGGAGACGATGATTTCGTAGCGGCCGTCGAGGTCGAGGTCGGCGAAGACGGGCTTGGAGTCCGAGCCGGGACTGGTGTGGCAGCCGGTGAGACGGACCTCCCACTCCTTGACGAAGACCAGGTCGTTCGGCGTGCTCGCGTTGGCGTCGAGCCGGAAGGACGTCACCATGGCGGCGGAGTTCTGCAGCACGAGTTTGACCGTGCCCGCCGAGTCGAAGACCGCGGCCTCGGGGCCGTTGAAGGAGCGGGCACCCCAGCCGGGCGGCAGCGTCGTGCGCATCTCCGCGAGGATCTCGCCGCTTTGCGAGTCGAAGACGTACGCCCATTGGTTGTCGTTCTGCGCGATGATTTCCTTGCGCCCGTCGCCGTCGAGGTCGAAGAGCTTGGGAGGGTTGCCGTCGAAGGCGGCGAAGGCCACCTGCGGGGTTGCAGAGGCCGTCGAGATGGTCAGCGTCCTGGTCGTGGTCGCTGCCTCGGCTTCCGGCACCAGGAAGGCAAAGAGCGGGACCACAAGCAGCGCGGCGACCGCGAAAGCCTTCATGCGCGGCCTTCATCGGCCGCGACGATAAGGCGGGCGGGACAACCTTCGGGGGGTTGCAGGTGGCGGCCGACCTGCTCGGGTGCGCTCCGAGCCTTCATCCCGAACCGGGCCACGGGGCCGCGTAAGGCGTCTCCAGGTCGAAGACGACGAGCGCGCCTCGCCCGCCGCCGTCGATGGGCTGCACGGGGGCGACGAGGTGCATGGTGCCGTCGTTGCGCAAGTCGAGGAGTTGCGGCCCACGCGTGACCTTCCAGCCGGACAGCGGCAGGAAGCCCTGCGAGGCACCCGTCGCCGCGGACAGGCGCCAGAGGCCGTCGTAGGAGCCGGCGGGGCCATTGACCAGGATGGAGAGCGAGCCATCCCCTTCCAGATCGACGAGGGCGATGTCCTGGTTGGACCACCAGGTGTCCATTTCGCGCACCCAGACGTCCTCGCCCGAGGCGGTGAGGCGGAAGACGTGGGCGGGGCCGAGACGTTCCCAGTCTCCCGGCGAGTGGCCGATGGTGTTCCAGTCCATGCCGAGGATGTCCTGCAGTCCGTCGCCGTCGACGTCGTGCACGACGAGTTGCGTCGCACTCAGCGGGTTGGCCCAGGAGGGCTGGCGCATCCACAGCAGCGCCGCCTGGTAGGTGACCGGGTCCTGGTGCACGGCGAAGATGGCGAAGTGGTCGTCCGCAAACGTGGCCGGGTCGGCCGAGGGCGCGTGCCGTGCGGTGAACAGGATCTCGAGCGGGGGCACGCCGTCCAAGTCGGCGACGGTGGGGGAGACCGTGATTGAGGCCGGGGAAATCCCGGCCGTGAGGGCATCATAGGTCCAGAGGGGGTCGCCCGTTGCGCCCGCGAGGACGGCGAGGAATCCGGCGTCGGAGGCGACGATGGCCTCGGGGCGGCCGTCCCCATCCAGGTCTGCGATGACGGGCGCGCTGTTGCCGCCGCCCCAGCATTTCTGCCACAGCGTGGAGCCGTCGGCGCGCAAGGCGTAGAAGCCCATCTCCTCGGTTTGCACGAGAATCTCCAGTTTGCCGTCGCCGTCGAGGTCGCCGAGGGCAGCCTTGGCGTCCATGCCGGGGCTGCGGTTGCAGGCGTCCATGCGCACGTCGAATTGGCGTTGGAACACGAAGTGGTCGTCCGTGCTCGTCACCGGGTTGAATCGCCAGGCGGCAACGTATGCGGCGTGGTTCGTGACGACGAGGGAGGGTGGCTCGCCGGGCCGCAGCACGCCGGCCTCGACGGCGTTCAGGACGCGCTCGACGTGCCAGGCCGTCGGCGAGGTGGTGGGAAGAACGGCGAGCACGCGGCCCGTCAAGGCGCGAAAGACGTACACCTTGCTGTCGCTGCCTTGGCTGATGAGTTCGTCGACGCCGTCGCCATCGAGATCGTAGGCCTTGGCGGCGGAATCAAATTGGGGAGTCCACGCATCCAGGCCGGACGTCGAGGGGTCGCCGAGCCCGAGCAGGAAGTCCGGTTGCCAAGCCTGGGCCGACCCGAGGCCCTTTGGGGACGAGGGAACGAAGTCGTCTCCCCGGGCGGCGGACCCAGCGCAGCCCGCAAGCAACGGGGCAAGCATGACGACGGAGAGCCAGACCCGCTTCACGCGGCGCCCCTGGAATCGGCGCGCCACGTGCTGCGGCGCGCCATGCGCGCGAAGCGGTTGCGCACGAGGCACCACCCGATGCCCAGGGCGTCCCGCGTGGCCAGCTTGGACATGCCGGTGCGCGGCAGGTAGTCGACGGGCGCGTGGCGGATGCGCAATCCGAGGCGGGAGCTGAGGGCGAAGAGCTCCGACTCGAGTTCGAATCCGCGGCTGCGCAGCGGCAGGCGGCGCAAGGCGTCCATGCGGAAGCCCCACAGGCCCGTGCACAGGTCGGGGACGCGTTTTCCGTACAGCAGCGAGGCCCCGAGGGACAGGAGCGCGTTGCCGAAGCGGTGCACGCCGGTCATCGACCCGGCCTGAACGCGGCGGTCGCCCATGACGACGTCGGCCTTGCCGCTCGCAAGCAGCGCAATGACGCGCGGGATGGCGTCGGGCGCGTAGGTGCCGTCGGCGTCGAGCATGACGAGGAAGTCGCCTTGGAAGGCGGCGCGGGCCTCGCGCAGCGCGCAGCCCTTGCCTTGGCCGCGGTCGCGCACGACGACGGCGCCGCAGGAGCGCGCGATGGCCTCGGTGTCGTCCTTGCTTTGCCCGTCGAGGACGATGACTTCGGTGCGGAACCCCGTGGCGTGCAGCGTGGCGCGCGGCAAGGACCGCAGCGTGGCCGCGATGGCTCCTGCTTCGTCTTTGGCGGGCAGGACGATGGTGACCAATCCGGCGCCGATCATGCGGCACGGCCGGGGAGGTCGCCCGTGGCGAAGGCGGTGACGCGGGGCTGCGGCATGCCGAGGTTGGCGCACCAGGCTCCGGCCGGTTGCCAGGGTTCGCTGGCCGTAAAGTCGAGGTTGGCGTCGGGGGTTTCGCCGCGCAAGTGGCGCTCGGCCACGACGACGAGGGGCACGCCCGCATGGTCCGATTGGGCCACGAGGTCGTCCCGGGCTTCGGCCGACGTGAAGAAGTCGCCCTTGAACCACACGCGTGATGCGTCGTCGATGAGGGCTGCGAGGACGAGCTTGGACTGCCACGACCCCGTGATGACGATGAGGGTGGGGTCGGCATTGGCCTGGTCGGCAATCTCGCGCAGGGCGTTGAGTTCGCATTCGTTGTACAGGCGGTACCAGCCGCCGGGGTAGCCGTCCGGAGTGCCGGCGTACACGGAGCCCGAAGCCAGGACCGCGACCAGGAGGGCGGGCGCTGCGGCAAGCCAAGGCCGCGAGACCCTGGGTGAAGCAGTGCTCGTCCGTGCGGAGCGCGCAGCGGCCGTGCGCCACGCGGATGCTGCGGCGGTGGCAAGGGCGCCGGCGGCGACGCCGGCCAGAAGGACGAGCGCGAAGCACAGGAAGATGATGGTGCGGTGCGGCAGGAATTCGCTGCGCATCGGATTGAAGATGGTGAACGGCAAAGTCACGGCAGCGAGGGCGGTCGCCAGTTTGGCCATCGGGCTCGGGATGAAGGGCAGGGCGATGGCGGCGGCCGCCGCGAGGACCAAAATGGGCCAGCCAATCATGCGGGGCAGGTCAACGAGGGCGGGGAAGCCATTGCTGCGGGCGGCAAGCAGCGTTGCGGCGAGGGCGGCTGCGATGGTGAGGCTGAGCGCGGTGCGCGTGATCCAGTGCACCGGTGCGCGCGCCAGCCAGGCTTCGGCGCGGTCGCGGCGGCGCCAGCGCAGGAGGATGAGGGCTGGAGCCAGGGCGAGCGCGATGAGGGCAAGGCCGAGGCGGTCGAGGCCGGCGCTCTCCGGCAGGTTGAGCGTGCCGCCGAAGTTCGGCATGAGGAGGGCCAGCCCGAGGCCGCCACCGAGGACGGCGATGAGTCCGGCGATGCCCGGCACCGTTGCAGCCGTGGCGCGCGTGGTTTTGGAGGGCAGGGCAACGAGGAGGAGCACGAACACGGCGCCAGCGCTGCACAGGATGGCCAGCAGCCAGGGGTGAGCCACGGCGAGGAATGCTGCAAGGGGGGCCGCGACGCCAACGTAGCCGATGCGGCCAGCCAGGATGCGCAGCAGGGCGTACAGGAAGAATGGAAGGACGGCGAGGTCGAGGGCCGTCGGGCTCATCATCGTGCTGCGGAAGATGGCCTCCGGGGCGACGGCGATGGCGAAGGCGCCGACGACGCCCGCAACGGGGCCGGCCGTGCGCCAGAGCAGGAAGGCGATGCCGAGGATGCCGATGGCGCCGAAGAGCACGGGGCCGAACCGCATCAAGTCGTACAAGTCGGAGCCCGTGTACACCCAAGCCGCCGCGAGGAAGGCGTGCAGGCCGGGCGGGTATAGGGTCTCTCCCTCGTTGAGTGCATTGAGCTCGCCGGTGCGAATGTGCTCGCGAACCAGGGCCATGTGGTTGTAGGGGTCCTCGGCTGGGATGACGGACGAAGACAGGGGGTCGACGAGGCGCAGCACGGTGCCCAAGGCGATGGCGACTGTGACGGCGCAGGCCGCCACGATGAGGGGAACACGGCTTGGGCGCGGAACGACCGGCACCCCGGGAAGGGACTGCACACCCCTGCTCCGATGCTAGGGGCTATGCCGGTTGGGGGACAGAGGTCGGGTGCCGGTCTGTCCCGCAACAAATCCGGGGACAAGTCCGGCATCGCCTTTATGGGCAAACCGCGACGACGAGGGGAGCCATGGTGAACGGAATGGCCCTCGGCGGAACAGGCGAAGCGTCGTCCCGGGCAATGCCTTGGCGGCGCTTGGGTGCTGGCGCGGACCTGATTGGCGTCTGCAGCCTCGTGGTCCTGGCCGGCCTGGCGTACGCGTTCCTTCCCGGCGGATCTGTCCTCCGGGTGGCCCTGGCCTTCACCGTTCTGTTCTTCGCTCCAGGCTACCTTGCCATTGAGGCCGCCGTGGGGCCTGCTGCGACGCGGGCCGCCAAGTCGGTGCGCGCGCTGGTTGCCGTCGGCATCAGCCCGGCCATCGTCGGCCTCTTGGCCTTGGGCACGTCCGTTTTCCCTGGCGGATTCCGCCCGGCCCCGCTCGTCGTCATGCTTAGCGTGTCTTGCCTGGCCCTTGCAGCCGCTGCCCTGTGGCGACGCCGGGCCTACGCACAACCAGTTGCCGCGCAACCGGCCAGCGCCTGACGGCTTCGCGCGCTCGGCACCAGTCCCAACGGGCAACCGTCCAACGGGCAGCCGTTGGCATTGTGCGATGGGCGTCCCTGGGCCAACGTCCCTCAGCCGCCTTGAGACCAACAAGGCAACCTGGGGGCGAGGCCTGCATGCCACCTACCCCCTCGACGACGCCCGGACCAAGCAAGACTCGCGCCATCCTCATTGGCGTCCTAGGATTGTTTGCCCTGTTCCTTCTCGCGCCGACCAATCTCGCGTCGCAAGGCGACGATGAGTGCGGCGAGGCCGACAGCTTGTCCAACGACGACACTTGCGACGAAGGCGACTGCGGTTCATCGAGCGAAGTTGCCGCGAGCACGAATGACGAGGACGCGGAGTGCGACGAGGACGAGCTCCTGATTTGCCATGCCACGGGATCCGAGAGCAACCCCTACGTCATCGTCCCGGCCAGTGCGGCCGGCGTCTACAACGGCCACCTTGGCTTGGACCACCAGGAAGGCGAGGACATCATCCCTCCCTTCACGTACCAGGACCAACCATACTCGCAGAACTGGGACGCGCAAGGTCAGGCCATCTTTGACGCCGCGTGCGGCATCGAGGGCGACTGCCCAGACTCCGGTGAGGCCACCAGCTCGACCGAGTGCACCTCCAGCACGACCTCAACGACCGGCACCTCCTCGAGCACGACGACCACGGGCACGACAACGACCGAGGTGCCGTTCTTCACTTCCGGGACGGCGATCCTCCTCGGCATCGGTGGCTCCCTCGCTGGGACCCTTGTGATGCTGCGCCGCCGCCTCTAGGTGAATCGCCTCTTCCCCCCTTCCCCCATGCTCCACTCTGCCACCTTCCTCCGGCCTTCCTCCCGCTCGCATGGCCCCAGTCCCCACTGACCTCGCCCCACGTTCCTCCACAGCCCGTTGATGACATGCCGATTCCCCCGACCGCGTCCACTCAATCCCCCGCCAAGCCGGCGGGCGCCGCGGGTTCCAGTGGGCAGGCCTACATCGGCCTCGCCTTGCTGGGCTGGGGCCTGGCCATCCTGCTGGGCGTGACCCCGCACGAGGACTACGCAGTCGGCGCCGCCCTCACGGCCTTCGGTGCCGTCCTCGTCGCAACCGCGGCAAGTCTTCCCCGACTTCCACGTGTGCCCGCGCTCCTCGTCGCCGGCGGCGGGCTGGCGCTTGCTGCAACCGTCCTCGCATACGTGCTGGCTGCGCACGCCGTCGTGGACGCCCGCAAGCTTGCCCTCATCCTGCTCGGGTGTGGCCTCGTCATCGCCTCGCCCTGGCTCCATCGGTCCGTGCGCCTGCCGCGGCGCGGCGCTACAACGACGGTCGGCAGCCTCGCCGGCTGCGCACTCGTCGTCCTTGGCGCGCCGCTGGCCGTGTGGGCCGTGCAGGCCGCCTTCAAGGCCGCCGTCGGCGCCACACCCGTCGAGGCCTTCGTGCGCGTCGCCCTGCTGGGGCCGCTGCACGTCATCCTTTCGGGATTGGGCCTGGGCTCCTCCGTCGACGGCCAGACCGTGACCTACGCAACGCGCCACGGGACGCTTCTGGTGGACGTCGGCGCGGCGTGCTCCGGCCTTCAGGCCATGGCGCTCTTCAGCGGCGTCCTGGCGTTGTACCTCATCGTGGAGCGCCCAGGTGGGCGCCGCCTCGCTCTTTGGTCCCTCATCGGAGTGGCCGGCGTCTACGTGGCCAACCTGTTGCGTCTCGTGACGATCTTCCTCGTGGGGTACCGCTGGGGCGCCGACGCCTTGGTCCAGGTGCATGCCCAAGCCGGCTGGATCTTCTTCGTTGCCTGGGCCCTGCTGTTCGCCCGCCTCGTCCCCAAGTCGCGGCGGGCGCGCTAGGGCCCGAGGTTCGTCCGCAATGCGTTGTCCCTGACCCTATTTGGTCGCGACAGTCCTAGTTCAAGGGAGGCCTTGTGATGACGACCGCAACGAAACCCCGACAGGCCTGCGTGCAGTTCGCGGACCCCGAGGCTCCAAGCGGGGCCGAGTTGTCTTCGGCAACGTTCCTGAGGGAGTGTCGCCAATCGGCGCTGGCCCGCTTCCGCCACAAGGACGATGCCCGCATCGGATGCCGCACCATCACGCACCCGGTGCCGCCCAAGCCGCGCTGCACCGAATCCACCGGCATGATCGTTGCCCACATCAGTCCAGCTCTGTGCTTGGCCTGGGAATCGGCCGCCCCCGGAACCCAGCGCGAGAAGCGCGCCCACGTGGATGCGCAGATCCACCTCGCCCTCACCGACCTGGCCGACCAGGACATGCACGGCTACCTCGCCGTCACGGAAGCGCAGTGCGAAGTGTACGACCCGGACCTCACGCAACTGGTGAGCGAATCACTCGGGCGCACGAGTTTCAGCAACCTCGGCCGCGACGCAGACCCGCATTGGGAAGGCACGCTCGTCGAGAAGGTCAAGCCGCCCTACCTCGTCCTCGCAGTCAGCATCGGCTTCGACGGCCCCTCGCCAAGACACAATTCAGTCAATCCTGCCCTCGAGTGAGTTGGCCGGGCGCACGGACCTCGACCGAGGAACGCCGTGGCCAGGGACACGTTGCTTGCAGCGTCGAAGGGAGTCGTCAGTTTGCTTGCCGATCCCCAGTCGGTCCCGCTGTCTTGGGCCCTGCCCCGGCGGGCTTAGCGGTCGGCCTTTGATGCTGGGCCGGCAGTTGGGGTCTCGGGGCCGTCCAGGGGTTCGGCTTTGTCTGGGAGTGAGATGACCAGCCGCGGCGCCAAGGCCCTCACGGCCGCGGTGACGCTCTCATGCAGGTGCTGTTGAAGCATCTCGGAGACGATGCGCGTAATCGAATCGACCAGGGTCTCGTCCGACGCCGGCTGGACGGCGGCCGCCTTGCCGGGGCGCAGGTAGATGGCGGCAACCTCCGGGCTTGGGGCATCGGCATCCTGGAGCTGGGCCTCGGCCACGCTGGTCGGGGACGGGGGGTCCAGGGCTTGGGACTTGGCTGGCGGGTCCGTTGGTTGCGGTGCAGCGTCGTGAGGGGCGGCCATGCGGGTCCGTCTTGCGTGGCACCTCTCGGCGTATGGCGCTTGGCATGCCGGCACATGTCGGCGTGCGCAAGGCCCGTGTTTGCCAACATGTTCGTGGGGGACCTCGTGTAAGTAGGCGACCCCGTTTGTCTGGGGTACGGCCGCGGGCCAAGCCCCGTGCCATGGAGCAACAAGACCATGCAAGAACACACCACCAAGGACCAGGAATCCAGCCGCGCCCGATCGAGTCCCATCCATATCGTGCCGACGCTGCGCCCGATTGGCGCCAACGCCGACGCCCTGCGCGAAGTGCACATGAGCCTGGTGCGCGCCGAGCAGAACCTGTACAACCTCGTGCAGGCCAGCCATCCCCAGAGCCCCGGATTCGGCTTCGCGGCCCCCGCGACGTTCACCGGGGGATACGCTGCCCCGGCCTTCGCCCCCGGATTCGCGCCCGGCGCCCCGCTGGTTGCGCCGGCGGGTCTGCCGGTGGGCTTCGCAAACCCCGTGACGCCCTGGAGCCAGGGCTCCTGGGGCCAGGTGCCGAGCAGCGTCCTGGCGCCGTGGTCCCCCTTGGCCTCCGGCATCGGTTCCCTTGCGGGCCCGCTCGCCCGAGAGCCAATTGCGCCGACGGCTTGGTCCCTCGCCAGCCGCACGCCGGCCTGCGACATCGCCGATGAAGGCAAGCACTTCGTCTGCGTCATCGACCTGCCCGGCCTGCGCGCCGACCAGGTCGAGCTCCTGTGCTCCGAGCACACCGTCGTCATCAACGCGACGCGCGAGCCCGACGCAGACGCGGGGGTCCTCGTCCAAGCCGAGCGTGGCACGGCGTTCCAGCACCGCACCATCCTCCTGCCCAACGAGATTCAGCCCGCAGGAGTCAAGGCGACGCTCGCCAACGGCATCCTGACCGTGACGCTGCCCAAGCTGCACCCGACCGAGGGGCCGCGCCGCGTCAAGATCCAAGGCTAGGACGCAATCCGTTCCCCCTTCTCCCTCTTTTCCGGGCAAGCGCACGATGCCGCACGCGCAGGCGTGGCCAGCGTGGGCTTGAGAGAAAAAAAATGACCTGAAAAAACGGAAGGAAAAAGGGGAAGAGGGACCGTTGGCAGGGCGCTTAGAGGCCCAAGCCGAGGGTTCCGGAGGCAGCGGCGTCCGCGGTGGCGGCAACCTGGCCGAGGCCGGCAACGTCGGTTGCCAGGTCGGTCGCCGCGGAGACGTCCGCCGTCGCGGAGGCGTCCGTGACGGTGGCGAGCGTTCCAGCGATGGCTCCGTTGAGCCCGGCGCTCGCGTCGAGACCGAGGGCGGCCTGGACGTCGGCGTTGACGCTCGCGTCAGCCGCGAGGTCCGCCGAGGCGTCAACCGAGGCCGAGGCGTCGGCCGCGACATCGGCCGAGGCATCGCTCGAGAAGAAGCCCGAGATCCACGCCATCAGGCCGGCGAAGAAGCCGACCTTGGCCTTGGCTTCGACCTGGGCGTCGGCGTCGGCCGAGGCCGCGGCGTCCGCGGCCAGGGTTGCCTCAAGGTCGGCCTGCGCGGAGGCCGTCAGGGAGGCGGCACCACCGGCGATGCCGGCGGCGGCGTCAACGGCGGCCTGCACATCGGCAGCCGCCTGGGCCTGGACATCGAGGGCAGCGGCCGCGTCGATTGCGGCCTGGACGTTGGCGGCCGCGTTGACGGCGGCCTGGACGTTGGCGTCAGCCTGGGCCTGAATGGCCGCGGCTGCATCGATTGCGGCCTGGACGTCCGCCTGCGCCGAGGCGTCGGCCTGCAGGTTGCCGGTCAAGCCGGCGGCGTCGGCGGTGGCGGCCGCGTTGGCGGTCGCGTCGGCGCCTGCGCCCAGCAAGGGCATGGCGGCCACGTTCCCTGCAACGAGCAGGAGGAGGCAGCCGGTGAGGAGGGGCGCCAGCACACGGATGCGCTGGCGGGTCTGCGTTTGGTTGGGGTCTTGAGTCATCTTGGACACCAAGCCTCCCTGCGTGGCGGAATTGGATAAGGCGAGGCGATGCCGCCGGAATGCGTCGCCGCATCGCGGAGGGACGGCGGGCGGGAGGCCAGACCGGTGCCCCTTCGCCGTTATGCGTGAGGGAGACCCGACCGCTTGCCATGAACGCACGGACCGCCGGATTGACCGGGCTGGTGGCGTTGCTGCTGATTCCAGCCGCCTCCGCAGGACTGCCAACGCAAGAAACGACGGTTGGGTCCACGGCCTTGGATGACGCTGGCGGAGGTTCCGGGCTGTTGCCGCCCTTGCCAAGCCTGGACGTTGTCCCTGGGGGGACCCTGCCGGTCCAGATCGAGGTTGAGTCCCTCGTGTCGCCGCGCGTGTCCGCCTCGGTCGCCGTGACGGTCGGCGTTGCCCCCGAAGCCACCCCGGTGCCCGCCGGCCTCGACCCGACGGGCCCATCCGCTGCGCCTGAAGCCTCGACCCCCGCCAGTCCAGCTCCCGCTGGCATGCCCGTCGTCGTGCCTGCGACCGCGGCCTTCCTTCTCCTCGCCGTCGGCGTGCTCACTACGGCGTTCAAGGCGCGCCTTCTGGGATGGCTGGCCCGCGGCGTCCGCTTGCTCGCCCTGGTCGGCCTCCTTCCGGCAGCCCTGTTCTCGCGCATCGAACGCGGAAGCCTCCTCGAGAATCCCGTGCGCGCCCGCGTCCACGACGCCGTCGCCCACGACCCCGGCGTGTCCTTGACGGAAGTGCAATCCCGCGCCGGCATCGCCTGGGGCACGGCCGTGCATCACCTGCGCCGGCTCGAATCGAACGGCCTCATCGTGTCGGTCAGCCAGAGCGCGCATCGGCGCTACTTCATCGCGGACACGCCCGCGGCCGCCCATCGCTCAGCGCTTGCGGCCATCCGTCAGCCGACGGCGCGCCGCATCGCGGAACTCGTTCTCCGGCGTCCGGGCATCGACCAGTCGGGCCTGTGCCAGGAGCTCGCCTTGAATTCTCCGGCTGCATCCAAGCACCTCGGCCAATTCCGGAAGTACGGCCTCGTCCTCAGCCAGCGCGTCGGCCGCCGCACCATCCACCACCCGACGCCCGTCCTCGAGGCGGCCCTGCGGCTGCTCCCAACCCCGTCCGTCGAGTCCTGGGAGACCCCCGCGCCGGCCGCGGCCATGCCGGCTCGCGCAGTGCTCGTTGCCGGATGAGCGCCAGACATGTTCGCTTGGCGCCCGGGATTAACCCGGATGGCTGGCATCGCCGGGCGTCGACCGGTGCCGACAGCCTGTGACCATCTTGAAGACCCCCAGCATGAGAACGCCGGCGCTGTCCACGATTTACCTCGACAATGAGCGCATCAGCCTCATGGGCGACCCGCGGCCCGTCGTTGCCAAAATCCTTGCCGCAGGCGGACGAACGCCGGACAGTGTCATCGTCGAACGCAATGCCTCGTCCACCCCTTCCCGTGGCACGCCGTTGGGCCTGGCGGACGTCGTCGACCGCACAGCGGAACCGACGAAGGCCATCTACCTCACCTGCAAGCCCAAAGCCCGCACGGCCGAATCGCAGGCGCCCGGATCCTTGGTTGCCTGGCCGATGCATGGACGACAAGATCAACCGCGTCGCGGGCCCCTGCCGGCCTCGCCAGCAACACCCCCGGGGAATGCCCCCGTTGGTCCTGGCGACGAGCCCGAATGGGGCCTGTGATTCCGGCCAGACAAGTCTTGTCGACGGCCTCGGGCCAGGACGATTGTCCCTGGAAGGCCTAGTCCTCCCGTGCCCCACTCCGGATTGCATCGCCATGTACGGCATCCTCCGGCCTTCGCAGGCCCATGTGCCCCTGACGGGCGCGGCGCGACGCGGCGACCTGAAGAGCGTGACGGCCGCGTTCCTGCGCCAGGCGCAACGGTCCGCGCTCGCCCGCTTCGCCGGCGATTCCGGACATGCCCGCGGCTGCCACACCGCCCAAGTCGCCGTGCGCCAACCGCCGGGTGCCCTCCGCTGCAGCGGCGCCATCGTGGCGCACGTCAGCCCCGGCCTCGTGCGCGCCTGGGCCGGCGCGGGCGCAGGCTCCCGCGTCGAGCGCCGCGCCCACGTCATGGGGCAACTGCAACTCGTCCTCAAAGACCTCAGCGACCACGACGTGCACGGCTACCTTGCCCTCACCCATGAGCAACGCGAGGTCTACGCCAACGATCTCGCACAACTCGTCGACGAGGGCCTGCGGCGCACGACGTTTGCGACCCTGAAGCTGCCCGGACACGTCCACTGGGAAGGAACGCTCGTGCGCAGCTTGCAGCCGCCGGCGTTCGTGCTCGTCATCAGCATCGCCGCGTAGGCGCATGCTTGCCTGCGGGCAGGAAACCGACATGTCGGCGGCCGCCCCGTCTTATCTCCGGCCTCGCCCCAAGGAGGCTGGGTCACCATGAAGGACGAACTTTCCCGCATCTATTTCGACGACCTGCCCGTCCGCCTCCTGGGCGACGAGGCGCGACCGCCCCTGTCGCGCATCGTTCGCGCCGGCGGCAAGGTCCCAGGCCGCGTCGATGTCCTCGTCCTCGCTTCCCCCCAGGACCTCCTCGGCCACCCCTTGGCGGCGGAGGAGATCATCGACCGCACCGTCGAGCCCACGAAGCCAATCTACTTGCGCTCGGTCCCGAAGGCCAACGCGTCCTCGCCTCCCCCCGCGACGTTGCCTTCGCCCATCAGCAACGTCGACCCCGTCATCGCGCAACTCGGCGTCGAGCCGCGTTACCGCACCCCCGTCGCCCCGTCGCAGATGGGGACCACGACCACGGCGGATGCGGACGACAAGGCCCTGGCCTTGGCAGAAGCCGAAGCCGAGCAGCGGCAGGAAGAAGACCGCGAGCAAGACGGTTCGCAGCAGGACGACCAAGACGATGAACGCGACGCGCGCGACGACCTGGACGGGCAAGACTGAGCCGGCCTTTGGCCAGGCCGTCCACCGTGCACGGTGCAGGGCGCAGCGTGGCGCTTAAGTAGAGCCCCCAAGTCGCCGGCCTTGCGCCAAGTGGCGCGCTCCGCCTCCGTCAACAGATGGAGAACAACGCGGGCCCATGGGGTAGCTTGGATATCCTTTAGGCTTGCGGAGCCTGCGACGAGGGTTCAAATCCCTCTGGGCCCGCT
>JBBSVQ010000029.1:0-22281 GCA_038046725.1 Thermoplasmatota archaeon
CGCAGATGCTGTGGAGCGACCTCGGCACCGCCGTCGTCTTCGGCTGGCGCACCCCCTCGATGATCCTGCCCGAACTCGCCTCCGTGCTGTCGGCCTGGTCGTCGCTGCGCAAGCACCGGGCAGCCCTCGCGCACGGCGACTTGGGGCCGTTCAATGCCCGTTATTCCTTCGCGCGACCGAAGGACGCCACGGCATCGCGGTAGACCGGTAGGGTCTGCCTGGCCACCTCCGACCAGTCCGGCACCTCATCGATTGCGGGGGTGGCGTCGATGGCCATTGCCCCCAGGGCCAGTCGCACGTCGTCGCCGAATCGGCCGTACTTACGCAAACCCTCCGGCAGCCAGGCCGCCATCGTGCCGTAGACGGGCGTGCCGGACCGCAGGGCCTCCAGCAGCACGAGCGGGTTGCCCTCGAAGGTCCCCGACGGCAGCGCAAGGACGTCAGCAGCGCGCAGCCACAGGCGCTTCTGTTCCTCGTCCACGAACCCCAGCAGGCGCAGGCGAGGGTTGCCCGCGGCGATGGAACGCAGGTCCGGTTCGAGTTCGCCTGTCCCGATGAGCGCCAGGTGGCAGTCGGGCTCGTCAAGGAGCGGCAGGAGGCGCAACACCCGTTTGTGGCGCCAGAGGTGGCCGATGAACAGCACGATTCGCTCCGAGCCCAGGCCGAGCCGGGCACGCGCTTGCGCCTTAGAAAGGTCGGGCGGCCGGTGGCCGCAGCCGTTGTGGATGACGATGGATCGCGCGTTGGCCCCCAACCGCCCGATGACGCTGTCCTGGACGTGCCCGGAGACGCAGATGACGCGGTCGGCGTCCTCGATGGCCCTGCGCATGGCCCGCGCGCGGCGGCGCCGGTCCGCTTGGACCAGTGCCCCATCGTCACCTGAGGCTTCGTCGGCGGGAAGGTTGCCGTTGTGCAGCGTATACACCAACGGGAGCCGGGGCCGGAAGCCGACCTCGTACGTGAAGTGGCGATGCAGGACATCGGCGCCGATGCGCCGTGCCGCCTGTTCCGCCAGGCGGTTGGTCTCCGCGTCGATGCGCGCAACGACCACGGTGCGCCCTGCAGGCAAGGCCTTTCGGATCGAGCGCAGGCGGCGCAACCTGTGGCTGTCGACCACGATGACATCGTACGCAAGGTCCGCGGGCGCGGGCACGTCCACGGGACCCGGGACGATGACCGTCGTCCGGACGTCGAGGGCCGCGAGGGCTGTGGCGAGCTCGTGGACGTGCCTCTCGGCGCCTCCGGCCCGGTTCCACGAGGGCCAAGGGATGGTCATGGCCACGTGCAGGCGCCGGTCGCCCCAACCGATGTAACCCGTGGGGTCGGAACGGCGTTGCCGGATTCGCCGACGGTCCCGCCACGCCGCACGCATGCCTTGCAAGTACGGACGCAGCAACCCCTGCTTGGCCCAGTATCCCGCGACCAGCGGCTCGCGGAAGGCGCTCTGCAGCCGCCGCGCCGGCGTCCAATGCATGGCCTGGTAGCGTAGCCGGCTCTCCGTCCGGATGCGGGCCTTCCACGCCGGCACCTGCGTCTTGAACGAACCCTCCCCGGGGTGGACGACGACGGCGGCCGGGTCGAAGACGACGCGGAATCCTGCGGCCTGGGCGCGGCGACAATAGTCCCAGTCCTCGTGGTACATGAAGAAGCCGTGGTCAAGGTACCCGATGCGGTCGACCACGTCGCGGCGAATGATGGCGCAGGCGAACGAGACGATGTCGCGCTCCTCGGGTCGCCTGTGCTCGATGGGTGGCAGGTCGGGCCCCCACCGGGGCTTGCCGGCCTCGTCCACTTCGAGGGCGCTCACGATGCCCGCGTCCAGGGCCACCATGGTCTGCTGCAGGTGCGCAAGCCAGCCCGGCGTGACCAAGGCGTCCGTGTTGAGGAGGACGTAGGCGTCCGCGGCCACCGCCGCGATGCCGGTGTTCACGCCGCCCGCGAAGCCGAGGTTCTCGCGGTTGCGGAGCAAGCGGACCCAGGGATGGGCCTGCACGACGTGGTCCGCACTGCCGTCGGTGCTGGCGTTGTCCACGACGACGACCTCGGTCTCGCGCAGGTCCGTGTTGGCGCGGACGGCGGCGAGGCAGGCGTCGATGAGGGACCGGCCGTTGTAGGTGAGGATGACGAGGGCCGTTCGCACCAGGGTGCTCGACGGGGTCTGTGCGCCATAACGGTGTCGCAGCGCGCCGGGCCCGTCGGCATCAGGCCCGGCAGTCGCAAGATGCCGCTCCGGCGCCGTGTTGGTGGCCACGCCGGCCACCTCGACGCGTGACCTCCCGGACCTTCCGGGTCGGCCAACGCTGGAAGAAGAGGGCGACGCTGCGCTCGATCTGCGCCTGCAGCGACTTGCCAGTGGCCCGCGACACATGCTCGCCGCGCGCATCCAAGGCCAAGGCGACCTCCTGCCCGGAGGCGAGGCAGCGCAACCCATAGTCGACGTCCTCGCAGGAGAACTCGTAGTCCTCGTCGTAGTCGCCGATGCGTCCACGGCATGCGCGCGTGATGAGCATGCAGGCCCCGGTCACGAAGTCGATGCGGTGCCGGGCGCGCAGGCGGTGGTAATGCCCGAAGTACGGTTGCTGGCGGCGCCTTGCTTTCCACATGTGGCGCAACGCATGGAAAGGCGCAGCCTCACCTGCGTAGTGCGCGAAGAACGGCCAAGGCTCGAGCATGAAGCCGCCCGCGTGCTGCAGCCGTCCGTTGGGGAAGCGCAGGACCGCGCCCACGATGCCGGCGTCGGGGTGGCTGCGCGCCGCGTCGAGCATGGCCTCGAGCCAGCCTTCGTCCATGACGCAGTCGTCGTTGAGGAGAACCCAGGCGTCGGCATCGGGCGCCTCGTTCATCCCGCGGTTGACGCTGCGGGAGAAACGGAAGCCGGGCCCGGACGACTCGATGACGTGCACCGTGGCGCCGAGGTGCTGCGTCGTCGCCTGGGCGCGTGCGATGGCCGTGGCGGCGGGCTCCTTGGCGGCGTTGGCCGTGGGGATGACGATGGCGACCTTGGGGGCGGGCATCAGCGGCGGGCCTCGAGGACGATCTCGTCTCCCGCGTCGGGCGCGAAGGGCACCGACAGCAGGCCGGCCAATTGCGACAGCGAGGCGCGCGCCTCCAGGCCGGCGACCGCGGGCGCCCCCGTGCGCGCGGCGCGGCGCCGCAGGCTGTCGCGCGTCCAATGCTCCCGGCGGACCGCCGTGGTCGCCACGCGCACGTCGCGGAAGCCGGCCGCCTGCGCCACGGCCCGCACCGACTTGGGCGTGAAGACGTGCAGATGCCGCGGCGGGTCGAGGCCGACCCAGTCCGCACCGAAGGCGCGGTGGCCGCGGCTGGCGGCGTTGGGTTGGATGGAGACCAGCCGGCCGCCTGGGCGCAGGAGGCGGTGGGCCTGGCGCAGGAAGTCAACGGAGTGCCTGACGTGCTCGAGGACGTGGTTCATGACGATGACATCGTAGGACGCGTCCGGCAGTCCAAGGCGCGCCAGCTCGCCATGGTGCACGGTCCGGCCGCGGGCCGCCGTCACGGCGACCGCCGCGGGCGCTACGTCCTGCCCCTCGACCTCGTAGCCCAGCGCGGCCAGGGAGGCGAGGCGGGCGCCGTTGCCGCATCCGACCTCAAGGAGACGCCCGCCGTTGCCGGGCGGAAGGCGGAACGTCTCCAGGCGTGCGCGCTGCGAGCGGACGCCCGCGAGGCCCAGGCCGACGCGGTACAGGTTGCCGGCGAGGCTGCGCTTGCCGGCCCCGGCAGGTGAGGCGGCGTCCTCGCCGTGGACGGGGTAGGCGTCGTAGGCGCGCGGCAGGTCGCCTGCGGTCGGCGCGGGGTCGAGCCAGACGTGGCCGCAGGGCCGCGACGGGCAGCGCCGGAACGACCACGCGTTGGCAGTGATGCCGAACCCGTCGGGGACGCCCTCGTGCAGGACGGAGCCCTCGACGGCGCAAACCGGACAAGCGGGCGCGACCTCCACCTGCAGGACAGGCGCTTGCGGCAAGGTGGGCTGGATTTGGCGGGCCCGCACAGGTTCCATGTCCGGCTGCTCGTCGGCGACGACGGTTGCGGGACGATAACGGTTTGTCCTCGCCCCGCCCCGGCGCCCTTAAATGGCACCCTTTTGTCGGCCGCCTGCCGGCCCCTGGATGGGCCGATTTCGCCGCTGTAGCTCAGTTGGTAGAGCAGCTGATTCGTAATCAGCAGGTCGGGTGTTCAAATCGCCCCAGCGGCTTTGAGTCAACGGATTTCCCACGGGATCCGTCATCGCAAGCCCCGTAGTCAATCCACGCCCGGGCTGCGTCCCTGAACGGGCTTGCCTGCCCCCCTCCAAGGGCCCCTGTGCGCCGGACCCTTGCCCTCGTGCCGGCGCTCCTTGTTTTGTCCGCGTTGCTCGGCGGCTGCACCGGACCCGCAGGCCCCCCTCCGGACTTGGGGGCGGCCGGCAGCTTCGCCGTGTTGGCGGGGTCTGGCATCACCAACACAGGGACGACGTCGATCACGGGCGACGTCGGCTCGCACCCCACGCCCGCGCAGACCGGCTTCGAGACGGTGACGCTCGTGGGCATGAACCACCACGACGACGTCACGACGCAGCAGGCCAAGGTGGACCTCGCTGCCGCGTACGAGGATGCGCGGGACCGCACCGGCTCAGCCCCCGTGGGCGACCTGGGTGGGCAGACTCTCGTGCCCGGCGTCTACCGCGACGACGACGCCCCCGACTCCATGGCGATCACGGGGACCGTGACTCTCGACGGCCTCGGCGACCCCGGTAGCGTGTTCATCTTCCAGTCGGGCTCGACGCTCGTGACGGCGAGCGCAAGCGCCGTGGTGCTGACCAACGGCACGCAGGCCTGCAACGTCTTCTGGCAGATCACCAGTTCGGCAACGCTCGGCACGGACTCGCAGTTCGCGGGCACCATCCTGGCCCTGACGGACATCACCCTCGACACCGGCGCCACGGTCACGGGCCGCATCCTGGCGCGCAACGGCGCCGTCACCCTGGACAACAACACCATCGTGCACACCTCATGCCTCTCGTCGACGACGTCGAGCGCACCGACCTCGACGTCACCCTCCGTCCCCGTGTTCCCGACGCAACTCGTGGCCATCCTGGCCGGCACCGGCGCCATCGTGGCGTCCGCCTTCGTGTGGCGCCAGCGCAAGTGAGGGGCGGCTGACGACTACTTCCCGACCGTGAAGTGTTCCCCGCGCACCGGCAGGTGAACCTTGGCGAAGTCCGACAAGTCGCCCACGAGGGCCTCGCGGTTGTCGCCGTGGAACAGCACGATCTCCGAGGCGCCGGTGCCTTTGGCGAATTGGACCAAGTCCTTGTGGCCGGCGTGGGCGCTGAAGTCGAATTGCTTGACTTGGCAGTTGACCTTGTGCACCTTCTTGCCGGGCTCGCGCATGTCGAAGTCCACCACGCCTTCGGCGAGCAGGCGGCGGCCGTTGGTGCCGTGCGCCTGGTAGCCGGTGAGGGCGACGGCGGACTTGGGGTCGTTGCGGATGTGGTCGAGGTAGAACAGGATGGGCCCGCCGTCCATCATGCCGCCCGTGGAGATGATGACGTCGGCTTCGTCGAGGGCGACGCTGCGGCCGCGGTGGTTGCGCACGTCCTTGACCTCCCCGATGGCGCGCATGTAACGCGACGGATCCGTGAGGTAGGTGGGGTGCTGCGTGTAGATCTTGGCGACGGTGCGCGCCATGCCGTCCATCCAGACGTTGAAGCCCTTGCCCTGCAGGACCATGGCGAGTTCCTGGGCGCGGCCGACGGCGAAGGAGGCCACGAGCAAGATGCCGCCGCGTTGCCGGACGTCGTGCGCGAAGTCGATGAATTCCTTCTCGACGTCCGCGCGTTCCGGGTGTTCGCGGCCGGCGTACGTGGACTCCATGAAGAGCACGTCGCAGGTCGTCTGCTTGGCGGCGTACACGAGGCGCTGGTCGCGCGTGTACAGGTCGCCGGTGAAGATGAGTTTCAGGTTGTCGGACTTGAGTTCGACTTGGCTTGCCCCGGGGATGTGGCCGGCGGTGTGCAGGCGGGCCGAGAACTTGCCGAGCGCGCGCGGGTGCTGGAAGTCCATGAAGTCGTACAGGCCACGCGTGGCGTCGATGTCCTGGTCGTTGAACGGCTCCGGGAAGCCTTCGCTGCGGGCAATCTTGAGGGAGTCGCGGTGCAGCAGCGTGGCCACCTCCGCGGAGGGTGGCGTGCAGTGGATGCTGGCATCGTACCGGGCCGCGAGCCAGGGCAGCATGCCGGAGTGATCGAGATGCGCGTGCGTGAGGAAGACGCGGTCGATGGGCGGCGCCTCGAGCGGGTACAGCGGCGGCTTGTCCGGTTCCATGCCGTAGTCGAAGAGGAAACGTGCGCCCTCGGCCTCGAGCACGAAGCCCAGGCGCCCGATGTCCTCAGCGGCTCCGAGGAACCGGCACTGGTACGTCATCGCGTCCTGCGAGCCGGCGTCACCGGATAAGGGCCCGCGTTCGGTCCGTCATTGGTGGACTGGCGGCTGCTTTGCAAGGGCAAGCACAGAGCCCACAGAGAGCACGGAGACTCCGCGGGCTCTGTGGGCTCTGTGCTTCCCCTGGGCGTTCGCTGGACCAACTCTTGGCTGGCCAAGGCCGCTGCTGCGTCCTCGACTTACTTGCGGGTGACCAACAGCAGCACGACGAAGAGCACCAGCACGACGCCGAAGAGGGCGCCAATGTACCAGTACTCCTTCAGTTGGCCGAAGAAGTCGCCCTTCGTGTCGAGGAAGCCCGAATTGCCCGTGGCGGGGTTGTAGTAGGCGTCGCGGCGGCCGTCGCCGTCGGAGTCGTACGTCCAGTCGTCAATGCCGTCGCCGTCGACGTCCTCGAGCACGATGGCCACGCCGGCCGTCTTGCCGTTCGGAATGAAGTAGTCCGGGTTGCCGTCGCCGTTCGAGTCAATGACGGTGTCCATCTTGCCGTCCCCATCCACGTCCGCGGACTCGCGGATCGAGGCGATGGTGCCCTCGGGGCCGCCGAAGAGCACGGTCTCCGTGGCGTCCGGTTGGGAGTTGCCGTTGGTGTCGACGACGTAGTCGAGGACGCCGTTGTTGTCGATGTCGATCTGCAGCAGGCGTCCCGTGCGGCCCTCGATGGGGTCGTAGTAGACGTCCAGGCGCAGGCCGCCCTCGCCGTCGAGGTCGAAGAAGTAGTCGGCGATGCCGTCCTTCGTGACGTCCTTGAGCACGGGGATGACGTGCGAGTAACCGCGGTCGGGGTCCCAGTAGACGTTCGGTTTTCCATCTGCGTCCGTGTCAACGAGCAGGTCGGTCTTCTGGTCGCCATCCGGGTCGAACCGGAAGCGGACGACCGACGTCGAGTTGCCGTTGACGGTCGTGACGACGGTGTTGCGCGCCTGGGCGGCCGCGTTGAGCAAAGACCCGGCGTCAACGGCCTTCGAGGCCCCCGTGCCCACGCTGGGGTCACGGAACTCCTCGTAGCCATTGCTGGCGTCGAGGTCGCGGTCCACGGCGTACTCGTTGACGAGGTCGCCGTCGACGTCGCGAACCTTGTGGTCAAGGACCTTCGTTGCAACGGTGGCGGAGCCGACCGACTTGAGGAAGGGGCCCTTCGAGGCGGCCTCGATGACGACCGGGACGTCAACCTTGGGCGTCAGGCCGGCCGGGAACGTCACCTGGACGCTCACTTCCTGGGCCTGGCCGGGGTCGAGGTCGAAGGCGGCGGGGGTGAACGTCACCTGGACGACGTCATGGAAGGCCCCGGCAAGGGCCGCGCGCATGACGACTTCGTCGCTCAGGTCGCCGGTGTTGTTCACGGTGAGCGTGAATCCGAACGGCTCCAGGGGCAACTGGTTCAGCGTCGTGCCATTGGTCTTGGCCAGGACGCCGAGGATTGACCGGCCAGTCGTGAAGTTGACCTGGAGGGAGTCCGAGCGCAGTCCGTCCGACGTGGTGCCGATGAAGGTCACGACGCGCGAGGCGCCCGCGGCGAGGTCGGCCGGCGAAGTCACGCTGACGTTGATGCTGCGCTTCTGCAGGGGCTGCAGCGTCAGGTTCTCGGCGTCGAAGACCGCGGCCCAGCCCGTGGGCATCGTACCCGCTGTGAGGCGGATGACGTCCTGGGACACACCGAGGTTCTCGACCGTCAGGCGCACGGGCGTCGCGGCGCCAGGCGCCACATGCAGCGTCAGGCCCTCAGGCGAGGCCAGGTCGATGCCCAAGTTGGGCGTCGCGACACCAACGCCGACGTGGATGTACTCCTTGGCGCCGGTCGCGTTAATGGCAATCACGCGGATGGCGGCCCGGCTGGTGCCGAGGGCCGTCGCCGGCGGCGTCACCGACAGCGTCGTGGTGGCCGTCGTCCCCGTGCCGAAGTCGGGCGAGGTGGTGGCCAGCGATGCCGTCCAGCCCGCGGGCTTGCTCGTGGCATCGACGCTCAGGGTCACGGTGTCGCTGGCACGCGCCTTGATGACCTGCAGCGTCGTCGGGGCGGATTCTCCGGGGGGCGTGAAGATCTGACTCGGCGCTGCGGACAGCTTCGGGAAGGCGGCCTTCGCCAGGACCTTCGCCTGCACGGTCACGACGTCGCTGGGCGGGTCCGGGCCGGCGAAGTCGAGACTGGTCGCGCGCACGACGAAGTCCTTGACGGTGTCGACGGCCGGAGCGGAGTCCCCGCCCGGCGCGGACACGATGGCGAGCAGGTCGACCTGGCGGCCGGCCGGCACGAAGATGGGGTTGGGCACGCTGAAGGTCACGGACCACCCGGTGGCGGGCGTGTCGCGCAGGTCGACGATGACGTTGTCGTCCTCGGTGCCGAGGTTGTGCACCGTGAAGGGAATCACCGTCGTGTTGCCGGGGTGCACCAACGCGGGGGTGCTCGTGCCGATGGACAGAACATCCAGGGCGTAGGACCCGGAGGCCTTCGCCGTCAGCGTCATGGTCTCCGTCTGGATTGAGTTGCGCACGACGGAGTCCTGGCTTGTGACGGTGACCTGGATGTCGTCGAGGTCGCCGATGGCGACGAGGGCCTCGGGGGCCTGCGTGTTGACGGTGACGCCAATCTCGTCGAACGAGCCCATGGTGCAGCTGAACTCGAGCAATTGAACGGCCGGGCGTTGGGCGGAGTTCGGCGTCTTGGGCTCCGTGCACGTGCCGCCGAGGCCCAGGTTGTTCGGGAAAATCATCTTCGAGTCAATGGTGTAGCTGTGCACCCAGCAGTCGGCTGCAGGCGAGGTCGCCGTGGGGCAGCCGTACTTGGGCATGCTGAGCTCGAGCGTGTCCATCTCATTGCCGAGGCTGACGGCACGCAGCGGGAACGACGTCGTGAATGTCCGGTCGATGGGCACGAGGTTGAGGTCGGAGCCTTCGTTCAGGAGGGCCACGTCGTTGACAGCGTTGCCGTAGCGCATCGCGGCGGTGCGGCCCGTCGACGGGACCACCTTGGTGCCGAGAACCTGGCTGGCGCGGTGGCTGGGGTCGTTCTGGCTCACGGCTTCGATGAGGACGGCGTGGCCTGGCGCCGGGTCGCCGGAGCGCGCGCCAACCCCGGTCTGTGCGGTGGAGGCGCAGCCGCTCGTCGCGGGGTGCGTCGGCGCCTTCCAGTTCATCTCGGCATAGACGACCTTGGATGTCCCGGCCGGCACGGTGACGGTTGCGTCCCAGGCGGTCTTGGTGGTGTCGAAGTCCTGCACGGTGGAGGCGAAGTCGCCGGCCGGCGTGCCGACCATGTCGGGCGTGACGAGGCGGAAGTACCAGCCGTCGTTGATGCCGTCGGCCACGTCGGTGGCCTGGTCGCAACCGGTGCGGTCCTGGAAGCCCAGGTCGGTGCGCACCGTGGTGGACGACGAGGGACTCTCGCCGGCCAGCGCGGCGGCGGTGCTGGAGCCCGAGGTCAGGACGTACGGCGTGAGCACGTAGGCGTCGGAGCGGCTTCCGGAGTTCGTGAGCACGAGGCGGAACAGGGTCGAATTGTCGGCGTCCTTGTCCTCGTTCGTGTCGTAGAACGGCGTCGTTTCGTCCGGGCCTTCGTCGCGGATCTGGCGTTCGATCCGGTTGCCGATGGTCGTCGGGGCGGAGACCAGGGTGCCGTCGTAGACATGGAACGTGAAAGCATCGACGTCCGCGACCTTGACCGGGATCTCGAGGGTCTCGAACAAGGAGGCGTCGTCGAGGCGGGACACGCGCAGCGTCAGGGGGAAGCTGGGCGGCTGGCCGTTGGTGGGCGCCTCGACCTTGAGGACGCTCACGCCTTCGCTCGCGGCGTCAAGCTGCACCAGGCCGGGGCTCATGGAGGCCGTCCAGCCGGCCGGCGCGCCGGTGAGCGAGGCCACGAAGCGGTCGAAGCCGTTGCCATCGTTGCGGATGACGACCGGCACGGCACTGGAGCGGGCGGGCAGCACCAGGAGGTCGTCGCCGACATCGGCGGCGTTGACGATGGTGAGGCCGAACACGCGGTCGTTGGTGAGCGTGACGCGCAGGATGGCGCTGTTGGCTCCCTGCATTAGGGCGAAGGACTGGCCGGTGAGCAGTGACGTCGCGCTGGCCGTCACGGTGTTCGACTGGCCGTCGGTGCCCGTGGACGGCGGGGTGACGGTGAGCTCGACCGGGATCTTCTGGCCAGGGTCCAAGGGGACCTGGGCGGGCCGCATCGAGGCCGTCCATCCGGACGGTGAGGCGCCGACGTTGGCCTGCAATGCGAAGACATCGCTGATGTCGCCGTTGTTGGTGATGAGGAGGCGATACGTGGTGCGCTGCCCGATGAGGATCTCCTTGTTCGGTTCCTCGTCGAGGAGCTGGAAGTCGGTCCTGACCTGGCCGACGTTGACGGCGACGTCGCAGCCAGTGCCTTGGCATGGCGAGAAAACGAAGCGGTAGGTGCCCGGGTCGATGGCGCCGGGGTAGGTCAGGAAATAGGACTTGGCATCGACACCAGGATCGTCGACGACGTCGACGGGGAACTGGTTCGAGGCGCCCCAGGGGCGGGCCGACGAGACGTCGGCTGGGCTGCCGGAGGACGCGAACACGGTGCCGTCCGGGCCCTGGACATTGAAGCCGGCGCGGGAGTGCGCCAAGGCGAGTTCGCCGAAGGCGTTGAGCTGGGCGTAGGCGAACTGGATGCTGCGCGAGACCGAGCTGGCCGTCAGGGCAGCGGGGAAGTTGGATTCCAGGACGTCGGGCACGGTGTCATCCAGCGCGGAGGGCTTGGCCGTCCAGGCGGCGATGCGCGTGGAGTCGGCGATGAACGTGGCCTTGCTCGGGTTCTCCGTGGACCCGTAGTGCAGCGTGACCTGGTTGAGGGGACCGGCTCCGATGAGGTCGGCCGTGCCGTTCGTCTCGGCGGTGACAGTGATGCCGACCCACTTGCCGGCAGCGACCAGGGCGTTGTCGACCGTGCCGCTGAGCACGATGTGAATGGTGCTGGTGGACATCGGCGTGTTGACCAGGACACCGCCGATGGTGTACTCGAGGGGATCCTCGAACAGGTTGGTGACATCGTCGAGGGCGACGGCGCCGGTGGCCGTGTCCTGGGCGAAGACGTTGACGAAGACCGTGGCCTCCGTGCTCGTCGTGATGTACAGGTCGGCCGAGAACGTCAGGACCGACACGTCGGCGACGGTCTGGGCGAAGTTGAAGCGGACCGGGGCCGGGGCACCGGACGGGAAGGCGATGCCCGCGAGGAGGGCCGTCTCGGTGGTCGTATCCTGCGTCGCGTACGTCAGGCCGGGGTCCCCGCTCGAAAGGAACAACTCGTGGACCTCGTTGTGGTCCTGCCAGTCCAGGTCGAAGACGGGGGCCAGCCCCAGTTCCGACTTGATGTTGGATTCCTGGGCGGGAGTGGCGGCCGCCGCGGAGGCGGTCGGCAGCAGGCTCACCAGGAACATGGCGGCCAGAAGGGCGTGAAGGGTCGTGGGCGTGCGGGACATCAAGGATCAACCACGGCGAGGGCGGATAGCCCGGATTGGGCCGTCCGTGGGTCGGGGGCCTGATATCCTTTTCGGATTCACTTGCGCCGCAAGAAGGCGGCCAGGCCGGCCAGGGCCAGCAGGGCGACGGCGGGGTCAAGGCCAGGCGACCCCTTCGAGGCCTTCGAGTTCGTGGACGAGTCCGAGGCTTCCCCCGGAACCCGCAGCACGAATTGGCTGGCTTGGGTCTTGCCCGGGTCCCCCTGGGAGACCGCCGTGAACGTCAGGGCGTAGTTCCCCGGGGATGCGTCGGAGGCGGGCGTCAGGATGGCCGTGAGGTCGGCGGAGGCGCCAGGCGGCACGACTGGGGTGGCCCCGACGGGTGCGACCACGAGGTCCCACCCAAGCGGCAGGCCGGACGGCGTGACAAGGAAGGTGTCCGGCGCATTGCCGGTGTTGGTGACGCGCAGGGCGACCTGCGTCGCCGTGCCAGGCGCCCCGTCCGCGTCATCGGGAATCACCGCAAGGGACAGCCCGAATGCGGCTCCGATGGTGGCCGTCAGTTTCAGGGTCGCCGTCGCATCGGAACCGAGCCGGATCGTCGCCACGGCCGAGTCCAATTGGCCGCCCGCTAAGGGTGCGGTGAGCGTCACGTTTCCGTGCGCCGCGCCACCAGGCCCCGCGCTCAGCGACGTCGGGGAGACCGTCGCAGTCCAGCCGTCGTCGTCCACGGTGACGGTGACCGGCGTCGTGTCGACGCCATTGCCCAGGTTGGACGCCGTGAAGGCGAAGCGCGCCGACTTGCCGGCCTCGATGTCGCGGCTCAGGGCGCCTTCGCCCGACAGCGCCCAGCGGTGCACCTGGGTCACCGTGAAGGCGACGGCAGCCGTCGTCGCACCGCCGCCGTCGCGTCGGGTCACGTTGACGTTGGCCGTGCCGGGCGGCGCCCCCGGTGGGGCCCGGACCTCCAGCACGGCGGTCGCGGTGGCATCCGGGGCCAGCGCCATCGTGCGTGGCTCGAGGGTCGCGGTCCAGCCGGCGGGGGCCACGGGCGCATCGAGCGTGATGGTGTCGTCGCGGTTCCCGGTGTTGTGCACAGTCAAGGTGACGTGCACCGTCGCACCCGGGGCCACGGCGCCGTTCCCCGTCGCCTCCAGGGTCGAGGACCGGAGGGCCGTGAACGCGACGACGGAAGGGCTGACGGCGGCGACCAGGAGGTCTGCGGCTTGGTCGCAGGCGACATCGACGACGCTGCCCGTGGCATGCGTCCAGAGGATGCCAAGGGTCGTGGCGCTCGTGCGCAGCAGCGTCGTCCCCTGCGTGGTGCCGACGGCGAGGAATCGGCCGTCGAGGCTGAACTGCAGCGACGTGACGGCCCCGTCCAGCGGCGCCGTGGCCGCGATGGTGTACCCCTTGGACGGGTCGGCCTGGAGGTCGCGGTTGAGGTAAAGCCACACGACGCCGCCCTCGTCCCCCGCCGCGAACAGGAGGCCATCGTTGCTCATGGCGACGGCGCGCTTGGCGGCGCTGCCGCCCCCGAGAAGGGCCGGGGTCGTCGCCGTGGCGTCGCTGTACAACAGGGTCTCGCCGGCGCTGGTGACGGCGACGCTCCAATGGTCCGCGCTGACAGGACCCATGGCGACGGCCACCACCGTTCCCCCGCTGTTTGACGGGGCGCCATCAACCGTGAGGACTCCAGTGCCGCTGAACCGGTAGTGGTCGGCGCCCGCGGCCGCGACGACGACGCCGTCGTTGCCCAGGGAGACGTCCGTCACGGCGTTGGCCGTGTCGGTCGCCCAGTCCTGCGAGACGACGCCGGTGCCAGTGGCGGCCCAGGCGTAGTGGCGGACGCGGCCAGCTGCGGGATTGCCGCCTCGGTCAAGGCCAACGGCGACTTGCGTGCCGTCGGCATTCATGGCGACTGCCGTCGGTGTCTCGCCCGCCAACTCGAGGCTGGACACGAGCGTCGTCGCACCGCCGGATTGGTGGATGAAGACCAGCCGGCCCTCGGTGGCGGAGTTGCCCTGGGCCGCGATGACGAGGCGGGCCCCCGATGCGGAGATCGCGACGTCGATGACGTCGCCGATGCAGGCCTCGAACAGGGTCACCGTCGTCGCGGAGGCGCACGTTGCCCCGGATTCGTCGGCGCGCCCCGAGGCGACGGCCGTGCCTTGCGCGTTCCACAGGGTCCACACGTTGGCGTTGGCGACCTGGCCGAAGCTGTGCCCGGGGTCAAGGCGACCGGCCAACACGTGGCCGGTGGTGCTGGCGACGGCGACGGCGGTCACGGTGGATCCCGCCTCGAAACCCATGACCGGCGTGGCCCGGGGGTTCGGGTCGACGGCGGCGTCAGCCGCGACCGCGACCAGAATCAGGATGGCCAGGACGGCGGCGCGCTGCATGCGAGGAAAGGGGCGCCGGAGGCACTTCAACGCATTGGTCCCGACACGAGGTCCGCCATGCGTTGCCGGACGCGCCGCAGGACGTCCTTGTTGTCGTACGCGGCAACCTTCGCGGGCTTGGCGCGCAAGGCGGCGGACAGGAGGGGAAGGGCCCTCGTCAGTTCATCGACGATGGTGACGTCGGCCGCCTTGGCGGTCCGCGACAGGGGGTTGAGGTCGATGGTGATGACGGTCTTTCCCATGGCTTTGAGGGCTTGGCAGCGGTCGCCGTCTTCGAGGGGGACGAGCACGACGTCGGCGTCGCCGATGCCGGCCTTGCAGCATTGGGCGCGGTCGGAGGTGAGGCCGGGGATGCGGAAGTCGGGCTTCGCCCCAAGGATTTGGCCAGGCTTGGCGCCGGCGGCCTGCATGGCGGCGACGAGGGCGGCGACGCGTTGCGGGGTGCGGTGGAAGAGGTTGACTTCCAGGGCGAGGCCGGGGCGGGCGGCGGCGACGTCGAGGGCGGCGCGGGCTGCGAGGGCGACGACGTTGCCGTTGAGGGAGAGGACCGGGTGCTTCGCCGCGCGAAGCAGCCGCGCCGCCTCCGCAATGGCTTCCACGGCCTCGCGCGGTGTGCGTTCCCCCAGCAGGTAGTCGAAGGCTTCCCCCCGGCCGTGGGCGATGAGTCCCGTGGGATGTACGAGGCCCTTGGCGACGGCGTCCTTCATCGCCTCGCGGACGCGCAGGCTGGCCGCGCGGGGGTGGTCGGCGGGGATGTTCGAAGTGGATTCGCCAGATGCTGATTTGGATGAGTGGCCATTCATGTTTGCTTTTTCCCTCCTGGTGGAGCTGGAATCCGGCCCATCGCCGACGAATCCACCGAATCCGTTTCCCAATCCAGTGCGAAGTCCTTCCCTTGCGCCTTCTGGGTGAGGCTCCCCAGGCTAACGCGGTCGGCCCAGGCGTAGTGCAAGACCGTGGCCGCCGAAATGCCTCCCGAGGCCTCGACCTTCAGCTGCGGGAATTCGTCCCAAAGGGCGGCCGCCCAGGCTTTGCCGACGTCGGGGGCCTGGTTGTCGATGAGCACCCAGTCGGCGCCGGCTTTGGCGGCTTCCCGGGCCGCGGCAAGCGATTCGACCTCGCAACTCACGACCTTGCCCGGGTTGGCGGCCCGCACCTTGGCAACGGCCCCGGCGACGGAGCCACACGCCGCGATGTGGTTGTCCTTGACCATCGCTTCGTCGTACAGCCCCATCCGGTGCGGGTCGCCACCACCGATGCGGATGGCCTCCTTCTCGAAGGCGCGCAACCCGGGAGTCGTCTTGCGTGTGCCCGCGACGATGGCTGCGGCGCAGTCGTCGGTGAGCTGCTGCGCAATGGCGCGCGTCGCCGACGCGATGCCGGACATGCGCGATAGCAGATTGAGGGCGACGCGCTCGGCGGACAGGAGGCCGCGCACCGGACCGCGCACGTGCGCGACGGTGGCACCCGCCTCGGCCCAGCGGCCGTCGGGGACCAGGACTTCCGTGGCGCAGCCGCGCCGGCGGAAGACCTCGGCGACGTGCCCGATGCCCGCCACGAGGGCGCGTTCGCGGGCCACGATGCGGGCCGCGCCCTGCTGGCGCGCGTCGAAGATGGCCTCGCCCGTGATGTCGCCGCCCCCGATGTCCTCCTCCAGGTAGAGGGCGATCCAATCGGGGCCGGGCACAGGGCTGCGACCTCGACGGTGCTCTTGGCGTTGTTGGCGTTTCGGCGACCCGCCCTCGGCGCCCTCGTGGTGGCAGGCCTGGCCGCCGCCGCGCTTAACCCCCCCTTCCGGCTCGCCCGACCTGCATGAAGGTCGGAATCGTTGGTTGCGGCGCGATTGGGTCCGAAGTCGCGCGGGCAGCCAGCACCATGGACGGCGTGTCCGAGCTGGTGCTGTACGACATCGACCCGGACGCCACGCACCACCTGCGCGGCCTGCCGCGCGTGCGCATCGCGAAGGACGCGGCGACGCTCACCGACGTCGTCGACCTCGTGATCGAGTGCGCCAACAAAGGTGTCGTGCAGACCACCATCAAGGCGGCCCTGAAGAAGGGCAAGAAGACCATGCTGCTCACCGTTGGCGCGCTGGCCGACGACAATCTGCGCGAGGAGCTCCTGGGTTTGGCGCGCGCCAACGGCGGCAAGATCTACGTCCCCTCCGGCGCCGTCATGGGCGTCGATGGCGTGAAGGCCGCCGCCGAATCCGACCTCAAGTCCGTCACCCTCGTGACGACGAAGCCGCCGGCGGGCCTGCAGAAGGACACCGACCGCTGGACGCTGCTGTTCTCGGGCCCCGCCCGCGACGCCGTCAAGCAGTTCCCGAAGAACGTCAACGTCGCGGCCACCCTGAGCCTGGCCGGCCTCGGCTTCGACCAGACGCACGTCCAGGTCGCCATCGATCCGCTCGCGACGCGCAACTCGCACAAGGTCATCATCGAAGGCAACTTCGGCCGCGCCCGCATCGAAGTCGAGAACCTGCCATCGCCGACGAACCCCGCAACGAGCTACCTGGCCTCCCTGTCCGCCATCGCTTTGCTGCGCCGCATCATCTCCCCCATCGAGATTGGGGCCTGACGCGAATCGGTGACATCGGTGTCATCGGTGGATTGTCAGGGCGCGGAACGAGCCCCATCCACCGATGCCCACCGAGGTCACCGATGACGGATGCCGGGCAGCACCGAACTCTCCGGCTTGGGGTCGCTTGGCCGCCGACAGTTCACCGGCTCGGACAGAAAGGACAAATAGCGGCGGCCCAAGTCGATTCGCGATGAAGACCCTGGTCGCCGTCCTTGCCTTGGCCATCGTGGCTGTTTCCGCCCCCGCCCAAGCGCAAGCCGAACCCACCGGCATGACCCTCAAGCTGACGAGCGCGGGGACCATCGCCTTCAAGGGAACGAGCGCCATCCCATTCATCCTCGAAGTCGGCTGCCTGGATCTGCTGCAAAACGCCGGAGCGTCCACAACGGTGCCGGTGGCCGTCGAAGTCACCGACGCAAAACCCTGGCTCACCGTGACGAACCAGACCGTCGAGGTCGACCCGACGGCATGCATCGCCGGCCAAGGTCGCGTGAACGTCACCGGATCAATCCCCATCACGGTCTCGGCCGCAGCCCCCGCCGTCGTCCTGCACACGGTCCACGCCGTGGCCAAGATGGACAGCATCGAATCCACGGAGCCCGGCGCCACGTTCACGGTGGCCTACAACTCCAACTACACGCTGACTCCGTCCGTCAAGTTCCCGCTCACGGTCACGAACAAGACGACGACCTTCACCCTCACGGGCGTCCAGGCCTCCAATGCGCCCTCCATGATCATGGTGGACCCCATCACCATCTCCGACGGCGCGCTCTTCTCCGGCATCGGCCCGCTGCAGTACGCCAACAAGGCCGGCACGCCGGACACGAAGACCTACGCCATCACCTTCACCGCGCCCACCGGCGACTGGGAAAAGGCGACCGTGACCCTGCCGGTGTACGGGCACTACAACTTCGACGGCATGGCCGGCGACCCGACCGACCGCAAGACGTTCACCTTCGAGTTCGTCAACGGCGGCGTGCACGACGAGCACAAGGACGGCGGCAAGAAATCGCCGGCACCCGCCGCCGTGCTGACGGCCCTCGGCCTGCTGGCCTTCGCCGGCGTGCGCCGCCGCAAGGACTGAGCACAGGCGACGGCTTCATCTCGCCGCCGCGGCTCGACGGCTCGTTGAAGGCGTGGTTCGCGTCGCACCTGGCCCCGCGCCGCACCGGCGACGGCTACGTCGTGCCCAAGGGCGCCCTCATGCCGAAAGTGCGCGTGGCCAACCCCGCGGGCCACGTGTTTGCCGGACCGGGCGCCACGCTCGAGGCCCTCGACGCGGCGGGCCGGGTCACGCTGGCTCGCGGCGTCACGGTGCGCGGACCCCTTGCGGCCGGCGCGGAGCTGATCCTCGGCGCCAACTGCGTCGTGCAGGGGCCCATCACGGCGCAAGGCCGCGTGGTCGTGCAGTCAAGCCGCACCGGCAACATCGACGCCGGCGGCGACGTGCTGCTTTTGGGCGACTGCGTCGTGGGCGACGTGCGCAGCGGCGGCGACATCGTCATCGTTGGAGCGCCGAAGACCGGCCGATTGGAACCCAAGGGACGCGTCGCGTCCCGCCCGTGGTAGTCAGGCTTCCTGCAAGACCACGACGTGGCCGCTCAACCTTGGGGCAGACAAAACGCCGACGCCGGAGTTGAACGCGCCGGTCAGGCCTTCTTGGTCTTGAGCAGCTTGAGGTTCGACGCATGCAGCCGCATGTGCCCATCCTGGATGCCCTCCACGGACAACGCGCGCAGGGCGGACAGGTTTTGAGCCAAACCCACGGCGGCGACGATGCGCGCAAGGCGCATGGCATCCGGGGAGCCGAGGACTTTCAGGCATGCCGCAGCCGTCGGGTGGAGCTTCGTCACGCCTCCGACGGTGCCAACGGAGACCGGAACGGTCAACCCGCATTCGAGGACGCCTGCGCGGACGCGGTACGACGTGAGCGCCCTGTACGCCCCGTCGCGCGCGGCGTACGCATGCGCGCCAGCCTCGACGGCGCGCCAGTCGTTCCCCGTCGCGATGACGACGGGGTCGATGCCGTTGAGGACGCCCTTGTTGTGCGTCGCGGCCCGGTACGGGTCCTCGAGGGCGAAGCGGTTCGCCTCGACGATGGCTTTCGCGACGTCCAATCCGCCGACGGCCTCGACGGGAACGCTTGCCTTGGCGGTGGCCAGGCGTTGGTCCGCGAGGTTGGATAAGATTCGCAGGCCTTGCTTGCCGCCGAGGGCGGCAACGATGCCGGGGGCCGCTTTCTCGCACAGCGTGTTGACGACGTTCGCTCCCATCGCGTCACGCGTGTCCACGTGCAGGTGCACGACGACGCGGCTCGGGCCGACGACGCGCGCCACGATGGCCTTCACGCCTCCGCCCCGGGCCACCATGCTTGGGATGCCGGCGTCGAGGTCCGCCATCCATTGCTTGGCGCGGGCCTTGACGAGCTTGGCCGCGGCGGCGGGATTGCGCACGGCGCGCACCTCCACTTGGCCGATGGTTACGGGGTCCATGGAGCTGGTCTTGAAGCCCCCGCCCGCGGCCGCCATCTTGGCGCCATTGCAGGCGGCAGCGACGACGGACGACTCCTCCACGGCCATGGGCACCACGACGTCCGCCCCGTCGATGACGAAGCCGACGGCAAAGCCGAGCGGCAGCGCGTAGGCCCCCACGGCGTTCTCGATGAACTGGCCCGCAAGGGGAAGGCCAAGGGCCCCGCCGTTGGCGAGCGCCGCGGCGTCGGCCGGGCTCAGCCTGCGTTCCTTCGCGACGCGGGCGAGCCGCTCCTTCGCGGTGAGACGGTAGAAGCCCGACCAGGAGGCCACGGCCGTCGTAGGTCACCGGGGATTTATACGACGGATGGTGTGGCGCGGCATCCATGCCCGTCGTGACGTTCAGTGCCCAGGAGCTTTGCCGCGTCATCGGCAAGCCCCTCACCGTCGCGCAATTGGCGGAGCAGATGCCGGACCTCGGCGGCGACGTGGACAAGGTCGAGGGCGACCGCATCAGCATGGAATGGTTCCCCAACCGCACCGACCTCCTCGTCTTGGAAGGCACGGGGCGCGCAATGCGGGCCTTCCTCGGCGTCAAGCCCGGCCTGAGCGAATACCCGGTCGCAAAGGCGCGCACCGAACTCAAGGTCGACCCATCCGTGGCCGCCGTTCGCCCGTACGCCGCCCTGTGCTTCGTACGCGGCGTGCCCTTCGACGACGACGCCGTCAAGTCCGTCATCGACGCCCAGGAGAAACTCACCCACTCCCCCGGCCGCAAGCGGCGCAAGATCGCCATCGGCATCCACGACGCCTCCGGCATCACGGGGCCTTTCACATACACCTGCGTCGGGCCGAAGGACAAACCGTTCGTCCCCCTCAACGAGACCAAGCCCATGACGCCGGCGGACATCATGGAGCGCCATCCCAAAGGCATCGAGTTCCGCCACCTCCTGCCCGACGGCAAGTACCCCGTGTTCCTCGACGGCAAGGGCGAGGTCCTGTCGCTTCCGCCCGTCATCAACGCCCAAAAGACCGCCATCACGACGCGCACGCGCGACGTCCTCGTCGACGTCACGGGCACCGACCTTCCCTCCGTCAAGGCCACCATCGCGTTGCTGGCAACCGCCTTCGCGGAGCGCGGCGGAACCATCGAAGGCGTCACCGTGCACGACGCGTCCGGCTCCTGGGTCGCCCCCGACCTGCGTCCGTCCGAGCGCACGATCCACGTGGATGACGTCGAGGCCCTCCTGGGACGCCAATTCACCGGCGAGGAAGCCGCCGCCTGCCTGCGCCGCATGGGCCACGACGCCCGCGCCTTCGACAACAAGGTGCACGTGCGCAGCCCGGCCTGGCGCTTCGACCTCATCCACCCGGTCGACCTCATCGAGGACATCGCCGTCGGGCACGGCTACGCCAAGTTCACCGACACGCTGCCGAAGGCGGGCACGTTCGGCGCCAAACTGCCCTCGCAGGGCCTCGAAGACGCGGTGCGCGCCCTCCTCGTCGGCCACGGCTGGAACGAGGCCAAGACCCTCACGCTTTCCGACGACAAGGCGCAGTGGACGAACTGGGGCGAAGCCCCCGGCGACGCCGTCCGCGTCCTCAACCCCGCCCTCGAGGACCAGACCCTGCTGCGCGTCCGCCTCGCCCCGAGCCTCCTCGGCGTCCTCGCCGCCAACCGGCACCGCAGCCTCCCGCAGCGGCTGTTCGAGGTCGGCCACGTCGTCCTCCAGGAAGCCGGCCAGCAGGAGGGCAAGGGCCAATGGCGCAACCGCCTGCGGCTGGCGGGCGTCGAGTGCGCAGCGAAGACGGGCTTCAGCGAGGCGAAGGGACTCGTCGAGTCCCTCCTGCGCGATGCCCGCCTGGACGCGACCCTGCAGCCGGGCGACCGCCCAGGCCTCATCCGGGGACGGCAGGGCCGCATCGTCAAGGCGCGCACCGACCGAAGCGAGCCCGGGCAAGAGGTCGGCTGGTTCGGCGAACTGCACCCCGACACCCTCGTCGCCTTCGGACTCACGGCGCCCGCGATGATGTTCGAACTCGACCTCGACGCATTCGTTTAGTCGTCGCGGCAGGCGATTGAGTCCGGTTCATCCGCACAGTAGCTGGCCATGCACTCGTTGACGTCGCGCTCGCCCAGGAACTGCAGCCGCACGACCTGCGTGGTGCCGTCGCGTTCCGGTGGCGCGGCGCGGACGCTTACGCGCAGCTGCTCGTCCGCGAAGTGGGCCCGCCCATAGGGCTGCCAACCGTCCTGGACGTCGGCGCCGCCGCCTGGCGCCCCGGCCCAGCTCCCGTCGTCGCCGCGTTGCTCGACCGCGATGTCCAGGCCGGCCACAAGAAGGAGCCGGATGAATGCCGTGCCGTTCGGGGCCGCGAAGTCGTGCGCGCCCTGGGCGTCGTTCGGAGGGAAGACGAGGCCCCCGACGAGGGGGACGACGTCGGCGTCGCCGGGCGGCGACGCCAGATCGACCGTGACGTTGCCGTCGCCGAGGGGGAACGTCTGGTAGTCCGAGGAGCAGCCCGCGGTTGCCCCCCAAGTGTTGGCGCCCGTCAGCCCAACCGTGGCCCAGAATACGACCGCGCCTACCACGAAGGCGGCAGACTGCCGGCGGTTGAGCATGAAGTCCACGTGGCCCCGGTGTGCGGCCTCGATGAGGACGCCGGACACCAGGGCTGCGATGCCGGCGGCGGCGAGCCAAGGCAGCCACGGCGCGGGGTGCCCGAACGACAGGAGGACGAGGCTGAACGCCGTGACGGCATACCCGGCGCCGCGCAGGACGTCGCGTGCCAGCACCGACTCCGCGCCGTTCGGCTCCACGGGCGGCGACTCCTCACCCGGGGCTTCAGGCTTGCGCCAGGATGGCCTGAATCTTCGCTGCCATCGCCGCGGTCACGCCTTTGACGCGCTGCAGGTCATCGACGCTCGCTGCCCGCAATCCCTCGAGTCCGCCGA
>JBBSVQ010000030.1:0-14608 GCA_038046725.1 Thermoplasmatota archaeon
GGGGGGGGGGCCCCCCCCCCCAGGGGGGGGGGCGCCCCCCCCCGCCCGTCTCCCCCCGCTGGGGGACCTGCGGTCCCCCGGACCCCCTTGCATGGGTTGGCTGGAGCGTCTTGGCCGAGTTCTTGTCTCAACCCTCTTGTAGAACGCTCCCTTCGCGCGGAGCGTGGGCCTGTTCGACTCCCTGCGCGCGAAGCTGAAGGGCGTCAGCAAGAAGCTCGAGACCGAGGTCGAGAAGTCGCTCGGCGACCAGCTTGAGGCTGAGCTCGCTGCCGCCGTGCAGAAGGAGCAGGCCAAGACGCAGGCCGTCCCGGCAGCGCCTGCCCCCGCGGCGCCTCCCACCCCGGCGCCCGTGCCGGCCCCCACTCCGGCGCCCGCTGCTGCGCCGGCGCCTGCGCCGCCGACGCCGCCCGCTCGCACCGACGAGCCCGTGGAACGCGAAGACGGGCCCGCTTCCGCGGTCTCCGCGAGTTCCGCGGTTCCGGCGCCAGCCGCTGTGCATGTCCAGCCGGTGCTGCCGGCCCGTCCGGTCGTGCCCGCGCCTGCGCCGCAGTCGGGCCCGACCCTTGCGCCCGCCCGAACCGCGGAATCCGCGGAACGCGCGGAGCCTGTTTCCACGGTTGCGCAGGTGGCCGTGCCGGCCGCCGTGCCGGCCGCCGTGCAACCGCCCGCGCCGCGGCCGGCTCCGACGCCCGCGCCAGTCGCGGCATCCCCCAAGCCGAAGCCGGCGCCGCAGCCGCAGCCCGTCGGCAAGAAACTCCTCTCGGACGACGAAATCTCCGCGCGCCTTGAGCGCGAACTGTTCGAGGCCGTCGCGGTGCAGAAGACCGTCGAGGAAACCGTCCAGGCCCAAGGCCCGTCGGCCACGCGCTTCACCATCAACGACGAGATCCTCGAGGAGATCCTGTGGGACCTCGAAGTCGGCCTGCTGGAATCCGACGTGGCCCTGCCCGTCATCGAAGCCATCAAGGCCAACGTCAAGGAGCAGTTGCTGTCGATGTCGGTCGGCGGCTCGCCGCACGAGGTCGTCGAGAAAGTGCTGCGCAACGCCATCCAGCGCGTTCTGCTCGTAAATCCGTTGGACTTCGACGCCTTCGTGCGCGAACGCATGAAGGTGAAGAAGCCCGTCGTCATCATGTTCGTCGGCGTCAACGGCACCGGCAAGACGACCTCGATTGGGCGCATCGGCCACCGCCTCAAGCAACAGGGAATCTCGAGCGTCCTGGCCGCAGGCGACACGTTCCGCGCTGGCGCCATCGAGCAGCTTTCCCTGCACGGCGAACGCCTCGGCATCACCGTCGTGAAGCACAAGGCCGGGGCGGACCCCGCCGCCGTCGCCTACGACGCCATCGAGCACGCCAAGGCGCGGCACAAGGACGTCGTCCTGCTCGACACCGCCGGCCGCATGCAGAACAACTCCAACCTCATGGACGAGATGGACAAGATCCGCCGCGTGGCCAACCCGGACCTGTGCATCTTCGTGGGCGACTCGCTGGCGGGCAACGACGCCGTCGAGCAGGCGCGCAAGTTCGACGAAGTCGTCGACGTCGGCGGCGTCATCCTCACCAAGGTCGACGTCGACGCCAAGGGCGGCGCCGCGCTGTCGGTGGCGTACACCATCAACAAGCCGCTCCTCTTCGTCGGCGTCGGCCAAGGGTACGACGACCTCAAGCCGTTCGACGCCAAGTGGCTCGTCGACCGCCTGTTCGGGGACGACGAGCAAGCCGCCGTCGCAGCCTGAGGCTGAACTCGCGGGCGCACGACCCCGCCTTGACCGCCCGCAGTCCCCCAGGGTTGGATTGGAAGGTATTCAAAGGACGCCGGGCTTTGGCCGCACGAATGGCCTCCTGGGCTCGGACGAAACTGCTGGCCGCGGCCGCCTTCCTTCTGCTGGCGCTGCTGCCGTGGCCCGCGCAGGCCGGGACGCAAACCGACCCGGAGTTCACCGACGACGCCGGCGACCCGGACATCCAGGGCTTCCCCATTGGCCCGATTGGCGTGCTGTCCGACGGCATTGACCTCCTCAAGGGCTGGGTGGAGGAGAATGCAACGGCCCTCGTGCTTGCCCTCGAAGTCGCCGGGGACATCACGCTCCTCGACCCCGCCACGTCGTACCAGTTCGACTTCCACTTGCGCTCGAACGGGACCGACTACACGGCCAGCGCCACATGGGAAGGCGCCTTCGCAGCCGGCGGCGTGGCCGCATCGGTTGCCGCCGAAGGGTCCGTCCTGCGCTTCACGGTCCCCAAATCCTCCGTCGGGGCCTTCCGCAGCGACGTCGTGGACGGCCTGTACGCCGAAAGCTCCGGCACCCTCATCTCGGACCCGTTGTCCAGCCTCCTCGACCGAGCCCCCGATTCGGGCATGGGCCGCGCCTACAACGTCACCCAGGGCTTCGCCCGCGGCGGCAGCGCAACCGACGTGGACGGCGACGGGCTCGCCGACGCCAAGGAAGTCGCGGCCTTCGGCAACATCACGGCGCAGAACGGCACCGGCGACCCGGACTCCGACGGCCTGAACAACACGCGGGAATTCGACCTGGGCACGGACCCGACGAAGGCCGACACCGACGGCGACCTCCTCAAGGACGGTGAAGACACGTTCCCCCTCGACAAGACCAAGCCAGTCGACTCCGACGGCGACGGCCTCACAGACACGTGGGAGCGCACGCACTTCACGACGCTGACCGCACAAAACGGCGCCGGCGACCCGGACTCGGACGGCCTGAACAACACACGCGAACTCGCCCTCGGCACCGACCCGAACAAGGCGGACACCGACGGCGACGGCCTCGAGGACGGCTCCGACCCCAACCCGCTCACCCCAGCCCAAGCCGGCGGCGGCAGCACCACCTCGGGTCGCAAGGCGCGCCCTGAACTCTACTCCGGCGCGGCGATGTTCGCCGTCGCCGCCACCTTCATCCTTCTCGGCCTGGCCAAGGGGATCTGACCCATGAAGAACTCAACCGTGAGCAACCTGCTGTTCGTCTGCATCTTCCTCGACCTCGCCCTCATCGGCGTCGTCGTGTACGACTACTTCCAGAACGACTCCGACTGGATTGTCGGCGTCCTGGCAGTCTTTGGCGTGTTCGTCGTCATCACGGCCATCCTGTTCTTCCTGGCCGGCCGCCGCGAGAGCACGGAAACGGAGCGCGTCGTCGTGCGCGTCGTGGACCATGAGGCCCAGTCCGAATCCGCCCCAATGATGGCGCAGCCCTTGGGCGACGTCCTGCCCCCCATCCCGCCGGCGCCGCTGCGTTCGACGCACTACGTGGCCCCGGTTCCGCCCCGGCGCCCTGCCGCCTTGGCGCGGACGGTGACCGCGGAGGGTCCGTTCAAGTTCAACGGCTACACGCTGCACAAGAAGGACGTCAAGCTCGCCAACGGCAACGGCAACCGCACGATCTACTTCTTCAGCAAGAAGAAGCCGAAGTCGGGAAAGCCGTGCGCCAAGCCGGCAGGGTACCACGTCGGAGTCAACGAGCGCACCGGCCTGCCGTTCCTGAAGAAGGGCGCCGGCCGCGACGGCGAGGACCTGACGCCCCAGGCCGAGCACGCCTACCGCCCCCAGTGCTCCGCGGTCACCGCCGACGGGGCCCAGTGCCGCAACTCGGCCCGCCAGGGCTCCAAGTACTGCGCGCCGCACTTCGGCTACCAGCCGCCCACCACGACGGGCCTGGCCAAGCGCATCGAGGGCGAGGACTGGTCGGACGACGACCGTCAGACCGACTCCGGAACAGTTCGCGACGCCGACACGAAGGCGCGCGTGACGAAGGCGAAGGACACGAAGCCGTCCGTGCGCCGCAACTGGTTCGGGCGCCGCAAGGCCGCAGCCTAATCCCCTCCTGGGAAACATAAGAACCTTCATAGGGGACGAAGGGGTCAGTGAACGCATGCATCAGCGTGGGCCAGCCCTGGTCCGCTTCGCCTTGTTCAGCCTCATCTTCGGCGCGTTCGCACTGGCGCTGGTGCAGCCAAGCCTGGCGGGTTCGGAGGCGGCGCCGGAGGTCACTGACCCATCAGGAGACGTCGACGCGCCCGCGGCAGAGCCTGACCTGACCGCGGTTCCCGGACTCACCGAGGCCGCGATCTTCGATGGCATCGACATCCTCAAGGGCTACGTGCAAGGCTCGAACACGACGGTCCTCATCGGTCTCGTCTTCCAAGGGGACGTGTTCACGGACCCTGAAGAGGGCGCGGTGTACACCGTGACGTTCAACATCACCGCCAACGGCACGAAGACGGCCTACACCCTCACCTTCGACGGCGCCGTCGCCACGGGGCCAGCCGGGACCGCGGCGGCGGCGAACGGGGTGCGCCTGAACTTCACGATCCCCGTCGCTGCGGTGAACGCGTCCGCGGGCGCCACGCTGACCGACTTCGGCATCAGCACCGTGCGCGACACAACGGACACGTTCATCTTCTTCCCCTTCCCCGACCGCACGGGCAGGGACTCCGCCGGACCCGGCACCGCCTACACGTTCACGGCTCCCCCCGCCGACGACCTCGACGCCGACGGCATCCTGGACGACTGCGAAGAACGCCACTTCAACGGCACCGCGGCGCAGTCGAACGCGTCCGCGGACATGGACAACGACACCTTGACCATCGAGCAGGAGTGCGCCCTCGGCACAGACCCCACGAAGGCCGACACCGACGGTGACGGCGTGCGGGATGACAAGGACGCCTTCCCCACGGACCCCACCAAGGGGGGCCCGAGCACGAGCGGCTCGTCCACGTCGGGCAGCACATCCTCGACGTCCGGCACCAAGAGCGGATCGTCCACGACGTCTTCCAGTTCAGGAACGAACAGCAACGATGGCGACGTCAAGACCTTCGCCGACGCCGTCGAGAAGCTGAAGTCGGACCTCGATTACCTCGGCATCTCGGGCGGCGGCCTCCTGGTCGTGCTCGTCCTCGCCATCCTGGCCTTGTCCGTGAGGTGGTCGCTGTGAGCGCCACCGACGAGACGAAGGCGGACCGCAAGGCGCGCCTGCAAGAGGAAAAGGCCGCCGCCAAGGCCGCCAAGCAGGAAGCCAAGCTCGCCGAGGCCGAAGCCAAGGCGCAGGCGAAGGCCGACAAGAAGGCGGCCAAGAAGGCCGGGAAGGAGGAAGCGCCCGCCGCCGCACCCGCCGCCGACGCAGACGAGACCCTGGACGCCAAGTGGGAGCGCTACAACCAGTTGCGCGCCAACGTCCGCCGCCGCCGCACCGCCTACGGCCTCGCCATTCTGTTCGGCGTCCTCGTCTTCCTTGCGACAGCCTGGGACATCGTCTTCAACGAATCCGCTTACCAGTGGTACCTGCTGCCCATCTTCGCAGCCATCATCCTGTGGGAGGTCATCCTCTTCTTCAGCCGGCGCCGCCACCTGCAAGAGGTCGCGGAACTCGAGGCCATGCACCGCACCTACCTGGAATGCGAGACGTGCAACTCGGTCTTCCAGTTCGGCGAGTTGCGCTTCAGCGACCGCAAGCGCGTCGGCTTCAGCTGCCCCGTGTGCGGCGAGGACTCCGCCTTGCCGGGTCCCGGCGCAACCCCGGTCGAACGCGTGCTCCCCGAAGCCAACGTCATCGAGACGACGTACGCCTGCGGCAACTGCTCCGAGCAGATCGTCGTGGGGACGTTCGGCGGAACGCCGCGCGAGACCCGCTTCCGGGCGTGCCCGAGCTGCGGCGAGCGTGGGCAAGTCGGCCTCGCCTAGCACGAAACGCCTCGGCTTCTTCGAAGCCTCAGGCGTTTCGCGCGAGCACCTGGGCTAGGGGGCCCTGCGGGCCCCCTGGACCCCCATGCGTGGCCTTCGGCGTGTCCCACGCCTCAGGCCACTGATTGGGCAGGCCCGCCTCGCGCCGCCTCGAGGGGGCGCTCGGCCGCACGCAATCACGCCTTGTCCGGCCGGCCGAAGTGGTCGTACGCCGTCGTCCGAGGGACTCCGTCCCTCGACCCTGGGTGTGACCTGCCGTCCCCCGGACCCCCTTGCAATCGGTTACTTCCTGATTGCTTCCCAGGGCAAATCCAGATCTGGGCGCCCAAAGTGACCGTAAGCAGTGGTTTGAGTGTACAGGGGCCGGCGCAGGTCGAGGTCCTCGATGATGGCGCCGGGGCTGAAGTCGAACTCCTTGCGCAGGACCTTCTCGAGGGCGCCATCGCCGCCCTTGGCCGTGGCCGTTCCGAAGGAGTCGACCGCGATGCTGACCGGCTGCAGCGAGCCGATGGAGTAGGCGACCTGGATCTGCACGCGGTCGGCGTGGCCGGCGGCGACCAGGTTCTTGGCGGCGTAGCGCGCGAAGTAGGCGGCGCTGCGGTCCACCTTCGTCGGGTCCTTGCCGGAGAAGGCGCCGCCGCCGTGCGGAATCCAGCCGCCGTAGGTGTCGACGATGATCTTGCGTCCGGTGAGGCCGCAGTCGCCCTTGGGGCCGCCGATCTCGAACTTGCCGGTGTGGTTGATGAAGAACTGCGTGCCCTTGTGCAGCCAGGCCTCGGGGATGACTTTGCGGATGCAGTGCTCCTTGAGGTCGGCGTGCAGGTCGTCCTGCGAGACGTCGGGGGCGTGCTGCGCGGCGAGGACGACGGCGTCCACCGCGACGGGTTCGCCGTCCTCGAAGCGCACGGACACCTGGGACTTGCCGTCGGGGCGCAGGTAGGAGAGGGTCTTCTTGCGGCGCAATTCCGTGAGTCGGCGGGTGAGGCCGTGCGCGAGGCTGATGGGGATGGGCATGTTGTCTGCGGCGGTGCCATCGTCCTGGTTGGCTTCGGCGTACCCGAACATGAGGCCCTGGTCGCCTGCGCCGACTTTCCTGTTCTTGCGAACCTTGCCGACACCTTGCGCGATGTCGGGGGATTGCGGGACGAGGCGGGAGATGTACTGCGCGGTGTCCCAGCCCAGGCCGGTCTCCGCGGAGTCGTAGCCGATGTCCTTGACGGCTTTGCGGGCGATGGTTTCGTGGTCGACGTCGGCGGCGCTGGTGATCTCGCCGGCATGGACGATGAACTCGGTGGCCACCAGGGATTCGCAGGCGACGCGGGCGTACGGGTCCTTCTTCAGGTGGGCGTCGAGGACGGCATCGGAGAGGCGGTCGGCGAGTTTGTCGGGGTGTCCCTCGGTGACGGATTCCGAGGAAAAGACGAACGAGCGTGTCGTTGGGGCCTTGGCCACGGCGTTCGCGACTCGGGCGTCCTTCAAGGCCGGGATTGACAATGTGATTCCCATTGGAATTTCCCTCCTGGTTATGCGAGGGCCTCACGGGCCATTCGCGTGCCGTCAACCATCGCCGCCAGCTTGGCTTGCACGACGTCCCAGCGGCGCGTGCGCAGGCCGCAGTCCGGATTGACGCGGATGCGTTCGGGGCCCAGGATCTCGGCGGCGTACAGGATGCGGTCGCGCACCAGTTCCGGGCTCTCAACCTGGTCGGTGTGCACGTCGAGAACCCCGAGGCCGACGTCGAACTCGGCGCCATGCTCCTCCCACAGCCGCAGCACGTCGTATCCTGGCCGGTCGCCCCGTTTCGTGCCGAGGGTCCAGACGTCCTTGTTGGCGAGCTCGATGGCGAGCTCCTTGCAGCCCTTGAGGCCGAGGATGCCGGGGAAGAATAGGCGGTAATCGCTGAAGCACAAGTGGACCGAGAAGCGCCCCGTGAGGCCGCGCACGGACTCATTGAAGGACTCCACGAACACACCGACCTCGTCGGGCTTCGTCGATGCCCCGGGCTCGTCGACCTGGATGGCAGTCGCGCCGGCGTCCGTCAGCGCCTTGATGTTCGGCCGGAGGACGTCGCGGGCGAGGTCGATGGCGAAGTCGCGTCGGGAGTTGGCGCGGCGTTGCGCGGTGCTTGACCCCTTGGCCTGGGGGAAGTAGTGCTCGTCGAAGGACCAGTCCATCAACGTGTACGCGCCGGTGACGGGGACCTTGAGGGCCTTCGTCGCCGTCGCCTGCGCCAAGGACCACTCCTCCGTGTGGTACGGCTTCGACGACTTGGGGGGCGACACGATGGCGGCTTTCTTGAAGTAGAGGTGGTCCCACGAACGGCACCATCCGCGCTCCTCGAAGCCGTCGCAATGCGACACAGGCCAGTCGTACATCTCGGTGCGCGTCTCCTCGCCGTCGTACACGATGTCCAAGCCAGCCTCCTCGAGGTAGCGCAACGAGTACCGGCTCGCCCACTGCTTGATGACCTTCTTGTCGTCCTTGCTGAAGCCGGTCCGTCGGGCGAGGAGGGCTTCGAGCGCCTTGGCGTCGATTCCCAGCCGGCGGGCCTCGCTACGGGCCTGCGCCAAGGCCGCGTCGTCGATTCCGTCCTTCTCGAAGGCCTTCAGGCGCCAGAGCGTCTTGGGAAGGCTGCCGATCTCCTGCAGGGGGAAGACCGGAAGCGCCGAGGTCGCACCTGCCGAGTTGCTCATGCGGTGACCTCCTTGAGCAGCAGCCGCGCCTTGCCGAGCGCGGCGACCTTGCGTTGCGCGATGGCGTGCGGGACATGGTCGAGGTCCCAGCCGTTGGTCAACCCCCAGGCTTCGAGGCCGAGGGAGCCGGCCAGGTCGCGGGCGCGACGGGCGAGCGCCGCAGGGTCCTCGACCAGGGAATCCCCACCGCGGACGATTGCGAGGCTGAGGCGTGTGCCATTGGCAAGGCGCAGGCCCGCGGGGGGCGACCGTCCGGCGTCCTCGATGGACAGGCCGCCCAAGGGGTTGCCCTGCAGCACGTCCGGGAACGCGTACGGGTCGCCGTTGGTGAGGTGGAGCGTGCAGACGCGCTCGTGGCCGCGCGCCGCCACGCCCAGGGATTCCGCTAGCGCCGCGGCGTCCCGCAGCCCGGCGCGCCGGTACAGGATGCTCGGGTCGTGGAAGCGGATGAGTTGAGCCCCCCGCTCGACGGCGGCATCCACGACCGGTCGCAAGGCGGCGGCAATCTCAAGGGCCAGTGCGGCGGGCTTGGTGTTCCGTTCGTCACGCGAACGCACGGCGGCGTCCCACGGGCTGGGCAGGGTCAGAACCCAGGGCGTGTCGCGCGGAAGCTGGAACGCCGCGTCCCAGCCCGTTGGCGGCGCCGGCGGGCCAGTGATGGTGGGCTGGCGGTAGAACGTGTTCGTCTCGAAGTACCGGGTGAGGGCGCCGACGGCGACGCCCTTCCCGTCGCACAGCGGGCGCAGCAGGTCCTCCCAACGAGTCAGGGCGGGCGACAGAAGATCCAATCCGGCGGCGCGCTGGTCTGCGACATGGGCCGCTTCCTCCGTGCGGGCGGAGGCAAGCAATGCGGCGTCGTCGGTGAACCCCTTGGCGCGCGCCCAGTGGTCGCGCATGAATCGTTCCGAGCGGGCGGCAATCCCGCCGAGGTAGGCGACCGTCATCGGCGCGCTCGACCTGAGACGCGGGCATAACGGAGCCTGCCAATGCAATTCCCAAGGGAATATTTGCAGCGAGCGTTTGGCAAAGCCTCAAACGATGGCGTGCCCCCTCTGGGTCATGCACGGCCGGGCATTGCACGAGGTCCCGGCCTTCCAGCGCCGCCTCGACCGCCAAGCGGAAGCCACGCGGCACCTGCGCGTCCCCCTGTATGAGCGGGCCGGGCTCGCCCACGCCGGCCTCGTCCTCGACGCCGGCTGCGGCTCCGGGGCCGTGACCCAAGACCTCCTCCATGTGGTGCCCGGCCAAGTCGTCGCCGTCGACGTCGATTCCCTGATGCTGGGCAAGGCGCAAGGAATCGGCGCCCACCTCGCCCGCTCCGATGCGCGAAGCCTCCCCTTCGCGGACGGCACCTTCGATGCCGCCGTCTGCAACCTCGTCCTCCTCTGGTCCCCCGAGCCGGAGCGCGTGATTGCGGAGCTGGCCCGCGTCGTCAAGCCCGGGGGAACGGTGCTGGCCTCCATGGAGCCTGACTACGGCGGCAAGGTCCACTTCCCGGAGAACCCGCTCATCGACCTCGTCTTCCAAGGGGAAGGCATCCGGCGGCGCGGCGGCGACCCCCATGCCGGACGCAAGCTGCGCAGCCACTTCGCGGCCGCCGGGTTGCGCACCGAAGTCGGCATCGCCAACGCCGCAGTCAACACGCCCGAACAGGACCTCGACCTGTTCCGCCGCAACCAGGCGTACTATCGCCGCCTGCTGGTCGAGGCTGGGTTTACGGCGGCTGCCATCGACGGCTGGGAACGGGAGTACCTCGATTCCCTGTCGGCGGGCGGCCAGTTCAGTTTCCTGCCGGTGTTCTACGCCATCGGGCGCAAGCCCGTGCCGGGCGACGTGGATTCCCCATAGCGACCCATCGGTGACATCGGTGGGCATCGGTGGATCGTCGGCTCGTGCCAACTCCCATCCACCGATGACACCGATGTCACCGATGCGGATGACGTGCGGCTACCAGAGGTCGGACTTCGTCACGACGCCGACCAGGCGCCCTTCGCGCACGACGAGCACGGCCTCATGGTCGCGCAGGAGTTCGACGAGCGTGCGCTTGCGCGTATGCGGCTCCACGGTCGGGAACGACGCGCGCATGCTCAAGCGCACCGGTTGGCGTTTGAGGGCCTCCAGGTCCGCGCCCTTCTCGATGCGCTCCAGGATGGCGGACTCGGAGATGGAGCCGACGGGTTGGCCGCGGTCCACCACGGGCAATTGCGAGAAGCCGTGCTCCTTCATGCGGGTCAGGGCCTTGCCCAAGGCCTCGGCGGGCTCGGCAAACAGCGGCTCCGTGTTCATCAGGTCGCCCGCCGTGGCGTCCTGGGTCGCGGTGAGGCGGTCCAAGGCCTCGAGGACCTTGCGCACGACCTCGTAGGAGGGGTTGAGGCGGTTGCGTTCCAGCTTGGCGATGAGGGATTGACTCGTGCCCGATTCGCGTGCGAGGTCGGCCTGCGTCAGGTCAAGCTGGATGCGACCCCGGCGAATCTGACGCACGACGTCGGGCAGAGGCAGCATCGGCGGTGCCAAACAAGACCCCCAGATATTCGTTTGGGAATCCTCTTTTTTCCCTCTTTGGAGTCCGACAGGAATATTCTGGGCACGGGGGTTCATCGTCCTGAACGAGTCGAGGGGGGTCGTGGCTTGCCCCATCCTCTTCGAGGCCCTCCCGCCGCAGGTGGAGTCCACCGACGAGCAGTGGCAGGACCACCTCGACCTCCTCGATCCCCTGCGCCGCGCCGGGCTGGCGGCCATCAACGTCCCCGAGATCGTCAACGGCCACTACACCACCGTGGAGCCCCGGGCCTTCGCCGCGGCCCTGCAGCGCCGCCTCGGAACCAAGGTCATCCTGAACCGCATCACGGTGCACCACACCTTGCCGCAACTGCGGGGATGGGTCGCGGAATCCCGCCTGGGACACGGCATCGACACCTTCGTCCTCGTCGGCGGCGAATCCAGCAAGCAGACCTACCCCGGTGCGACGGTCCTCGACGCCCTGCATGGCCTGCGTCCCCCCGTCGAGGCAGCCAAGGGGGCGCTGGGCGTCATCACCATCCCGACGCGGCGCCGCCCGGTCGGGGACGAGCCCGAACGCCTGCTGGCAAAGGCGGCGGCCGGCGCCCGCTTCGCCATCAGCCAGATTCTGTGCGAGCCCGGCGCCGCCGTCCGGCTGCAGAAGGACCTCGCCGAAGCTGCGCAGTCGTCGGGCCGGGCCGCGCCTCAATTGTTCTGGAGCCTGGCCCCCGTGGCCCGCCCCCGCGACCTGGATTTCCTCAAGTGGCTCGGCGTCGACATCCCGCCTGCCGTCGAGGGGGAACTGCGCGGCGCCGCGACGCCCGCCGCGCGCCTGGAGGCCTCGGTCCGCCTCAACGAAGGCATTGCCCGCGACCTGCTGGCCGCCGCCGAGCGCGACGGCGCCCCTGCGCCCGGCTTCTGCGTCGAGCACGTCATGCTGAGCAACATCGAGGCCGGCATCGCCCTCGTTGACCGCATCAAGGACGTGGGTCGTGGCTTCCGGGGCTCGGCTCGCGCCGCGGTGCCTGCGCTTGCGGCGTCTACCTGGTGAACAGCCCCTGGCCTGCCCCCAACCGTGAAATAGCGGTCCTTTGTCGCCGCACCCGGAAGTGCAGAAATGGGCGAAGTCCTCCTGAAGTACCGCATCATGCCCGAGGAGACGGACACCGACCTCGCCCAACTCGAGAAGAACGTGGCCGCCGCCTTGCCCAAGGGCATCGCCCGCCTCTCGAAGGCGACGCCGCAGCCCTTCGCCTTCGGCATGAAGGTCCTCGTGTGCTCCATCATCGTCCAGGACGACGAAGGGAACAACGACAAGGTCGAGGAAGCTCTCAAGGAGATCCCGCTCTCGCAGGGCGCGGAGTTCCTCGAGATGGGCCGCCTCATGTAGGCCTCGGCACACGCTTTCTGCCACCCATTCATCGGGGCTACCGCGCGCGTTCTGGGCCTTCACGACCCATCAACGCTTTCCTCCGCCGACGACGGGGGCTTGCAAATTCTCCCCTTTGCGTAGCGCGCGCCGAAGGCGCGCGAAGGGGCGCCCCGCGCCGTCTGGGTTTGGCCTCAGTGGCTTGCTGTCGTGGACGCCGTCGCCGTCACAAGACGTGGGAACGTCGAGAGGGGGAACGGGCGCCGTCGCGGCGATTCGTCCGGGCCCGGGGCGTTCCTCGGGTGACTTCGGCCTTCGGCCCTACTTGCCTTTCTTCAATCCGAGCTTGCGGCGCAACTTCGTCGCACCCGCCCGCTTGGCCACCCGGCCCTTTCCGCCGGACGCCTTCTTCGCCCGCTTGCGCACGCCGCGCATGCTGGCCGCGTACTTTCGTTGGGCGAGCTGCTTCTTCGTCAGCTTCGACTTCTTCTTCGACCGCTTCGCGGACTTCTTCTTGGCACGCTTGAAGAGAGCCATGCCCAGGCATCCGACGCATCCCTGATGAGGTTGCCGCCGCGCAAGCACCGGTTTTTCAAAGGAGCCCTCGTCGCCGCGCTTGGGGACGACGGCTTGCAGGACGGGGAAGTCCGTTCGCAAGCCCAAGTTCCGCAGCAAGGGAGATTGGCCTAGCTCGGTATGGCAGCGGACTTTTAATCCGCCGATCATGGGTTCAAATCCCATATCTCCCGCTGGAGCAGAGGAGGAGCGAGCAGCGCAACTGCGAGCGACGACGGTTGCTCCAGCGGCCAGGGTGCGTGAGGTCTGGTCCTCAACGTTCTTGCGGCAGCACCGCTGTGGGAACCTGTGCGCGCCGCCTGGTCCCTGGTCCTCGCCATGGCCGTGGCGGGTTGCGCCGTTTCCACGCCGAGCGGGGATGCCACGGATTCGGAGGATTGGGGTCAAGCCTTGGCCTGCCCATCGAGCATTGACGGCTCCTTCACCCTCGCCTGCGAGTGGGGTTCGCCCGCTCCTACGCCAGCCAGCACGTTCATGGAGCGCGCACCACCGCAGGGTTGGACGTGCCTCTTTTCGTTCCCGGAACAGGGAACGTATGGCACCGAGGTCTACAACCCGTTCCTGGCGACCTACACGGGCATTTCCGTGAACCCGGATGGCCAACCGCAGGTGCGGCAAGAGTTCGGGATCGCCTACACAGCCACGGGGGCCAGCGAGGTCGAGGGGGTCATCCAGGTGTCGTCCGAAGACCTGGCCACGTTCTACACCTTCAGTGGTCCGCCCTCTGGATTCATCCGCGTGCCCATCCCAATCGCGGGCAGTGAACTCCTCTACCACGGCGCGATGTGGGACCCATCCCAGCGCGAGGTCAATGTCGCCGGCATCGATGCTGCCTTCTCGGAAGTGGTGTGGAGCGGCCGTGATCTGCCCCCGACGCAGCGCTCGGATGGGCAGACCCAGAATTGGCAGCAGGAACTGCTCAGCAGCGTGGCCTTCGAATCCAGTACCGGCCGCCTGCACGTGCGAGCGAGTCCGCCATTCAACGATGGCGTGCAGCATGGCGATCCGCGTGGGCCGCAATCCGGCTACGCCAGCTATGGCGCGAGTCCCTTCCCGGTCGCCCTTGCCGGCAACGTCACGACTTCCGCAGGGAGCCTATCGTTCCACCAGCCGCTGCTGACGTCCTTTTTCGGGTACTTCCTGGACGTCAAGAGTCCCTACTTCACGGGGCTTGCCGAACTGGGTTGTGAATGCCCGGGCCAACCCGGAGGGCTCCTCCACGCCGTCCGGTGCGAATTGCCGCTCGGGCTGGCATCCTGAACCTGTTCACCCACCCCGCCAAACCTTCATCAGCACCCATCCGCATACCTCAGAGGTTCGGCCCTAGGGTGACGTTCTTATACCACCCCCCCGTCGGCCGAAATTGCATCGCCGCAGTCTAGCCTAGGCCGTGCCATCGCGGCTTGGCTGGAACTGAGGAGAAGCCGAAGGGCCGAGTCTCAGGTGTTCTCATGACCGACGAAGTGCGCTTCAATGTCCTCAACCATGTCAACGTGCCCCTGCACGTCATCTTGCCAGAAGACGAGGTGAAGGACCTCCTCAAGCGCTACAACATCGTGCGCGAAATGCTGCCCAAGATCCGCAACAACGACCCGGCCTGCAAGGTCATCGACGCAAAGCCCGGCAACGTCGTCAAAGTCACGCGCCGCAGCCCCACCGCCGGGGTCGCCGTCGCCTACCGTCTCGTCATCGAGGCCATCTAAACCTAGGAGGAAAACACCATGCGCGAACTCGTCGACGCGTTCTACGCCGAACGCTCCATCGTCAACCACCA
>JBBSVQ010000031.1:0-20803 GCA_038046725.1 Thermoplasmatota archaeon
GCGCCGCCTCGGCGCGCTTCGCGCGCCGCTACGCCCGTTGTTGCATGGGCAGGTCAGCGTCGCCGTCGGAAGGCGTTGGACTTGTGTGGCGCACCGAACGCGCGCCGGCGACCACTAGGGGTGGTTTGGGGCCGCATCGACCCGCGTCAGCCACGCATGCGCCAGGACGCCAGCCGCGACGACGACGAGGACGGGCACCTGCCATGCCAAGGTGTACGGACGATTGCTTGGGCTGTACTCGGCGCGGTCCACGAAGAGCAGGAAGAGCATGATCAAGGTCCCCGCGGCGCCGACTGCCTGCAGGGCTCCGCGAATGCGCCAACCCGGCATCCAGTGGCGGTTCGGGATTGCCAGGAAAGCCAGGGCAACGAACGTGCAACCCATGAACCTCTCCACGTCTTCGTCCGTTGCGTAGGGGTCGTAGCGCTCGTAGAGGCCACCTCCCCCGGACACAAGGATCGCATTGTCGTTCTCGCGTGCGAAGTCCCCGACGACTCCGACGGCGAGGCTTACGAGGGCGCCGAGGACGACGAAGGCGGCGAGGCCGACCAGAACCCCCAGAATGCGAGTCTTGGCGTTCATCGACCGCAGGAAATTCGGCGAGGCGATGAACTTAGCGGGATTTTGGTCGCGGGAACGGGATTGGCCGCGGGAATTGGCGGGATTGCGCAACCACCCTCGAACGCGCCCGTTCGATGCTCCCACTCGAATCAACCTCTTTGTGACGCCGACGCCGGCCGCGACCACAAGCACTCGATGCAAAGTCTATGCGGCGCGGGGCGCCGCCTCGGCGCGCTTCGCGCGCCGCTACGCCCGTTGTTGCATGGGCAGGTCGGCGTCGCCGTCGGAAGGAGGTTGACGGGCGTGGCGCACCGAACGCGCGCTTCAGTCTTTGGCGAACAGGAAGCCGGCCAATCCAACGCTGGCAATCAACATGGAGCCTTGGATGGCGGCCGCCCAAACAGCAAGACCATCTTCCCCCAGCAGGCCAATGAAGGCGCAGAATAGGCCTGCAAGCACGCCGGCGATGGCGACGACGAGGCCGACGATGCGGCGCGCCGGGGCCATCAGAAGAGCAGGCCGAGCGAGCTGAGCTCGGCCGTGATCTTGTCGACGGCCTCTTCGGCGTCTTCCTTCTTGCGGGCGCCGGTGCAGACGAGCTTGCCGGAGCCGAAGATGAGCACGACGACCTTGGGGTCGGTGAGGCGGTAGACGAGGCCGGGGAACTGCTCGGGTTCGTACTCGACGTTCTCCAGGCCGAGGCCGATGGCGATGGCGTTGAGGTTGAGTTCGGCGCCGAGGTCGCTGGTGGCGACGATGTTCTGGATGGTGATCTCGGGGTCGTCGATGGTCTGGAAGCCGTTGGCGCGCAGCTGCGTGCACACGATGCCGACGGCGGTGTGGACCTCGTCGATGGACTTGGCGCCGGTGCAGACGACCTTGCCGCTGCGGAAGATGAGGGCGGCCGTCTTGGGTTCGGGGACGCGGAAGACGAGGCCGGGGAACTGCTCGGGCTCGTACTCGGCGTTGGAGAACGTGGCGCTGATGGCGTTCAGGTCGAGTTCCTCGCCGATCGAGGTGCTCGCGACGACGTTCTGGATGTGGATGACGGCCATGCGCAGACCAGTGCCCCTTCGGGCACGTTGGCCAACCTAAGGAACTATATAAAGGCCCTCCGGGCTAGAAAAGGACTAGTTAAGCCCCTTATCTGGGACGGCAAACCCATTTATGGTGGCCGCGTCGACCGCCAGGATGGCAGCCGCGGTGGGGCGCATCGTATTCTGGTCGGTCATCGCCAGCACGCCGCTTGCCCTCCTCGCCTTCGCGGCGCGGCCGTGGGGCGGCGGCTTGCTGCACAACCTGCGCCGCATGGTCGTGGACTACCGTTGGCACCTCGTGCTGTTCATGTCCATCCTCGTCGAGAAGAACTGGATTGACTCCCTCAACGACCCCATCCGCGGCGTCTTCGGCGACAAGACTTGGCTCATCCACGAGATCGAAGGCGACTTCACCTACAACCTGCAACGCGCCTTCGAGAACGACTGGCTCACGGCCTTCCTCAACGTGCACTACCTCTGGGGGTACGTGTTCCTGAATTACTTCACGGTCATGTTGTGGGCGTACCGCGACGACCGCGAACTGGCCAGCCTGGCCGCGATGAACTACTCCATCATCTACATCCTCGCCATCCCGTTCTACATCTTCTTCAACGTCGACGTCACCAGCGACTACATCCCCGGAATGAAGGCCCTGTTGTACCACTCGAGCCCGGGCTTCTACTCCTTCTTTACGGCGCACGACCCGCTCGACAACGCCTGGCCCAGTCTGCACATCGCCATCCCATTCGGCCTCATCCTGGTGACGTGGTGGAGCATGCGCCGCCGGGGCTACACCCTGCGCGACTGGGAGCACCGCCGCTACCTCATCTTCGTCATCGCCAACACGGCCGTCTTCGCATTCAGCATCCTCTACCTCGGCGTCCACTGGGCCACGGACATCCCCGGCGGCATGCTCATCGGCCTGCTGGGGGCCATCATCGCCGACGAGTGGCACAAGGAATTCTTCGCCCTGTGCAGCAAGGTTGAGCAAGCGGTCGTCAAGGGCGTCAAGGCGCTCGCCCGGCCAAGGAAGTCGGCGTAGCGCGCCGAAACGGCAGCCACGGATTGGACGGAGTTGCACGGCCTCCGCGAATCTCTGCGTTCCCTGCGGCCCGTCGTGGCCCATAGGCCCCCGAGCCGCAGAGTTCGCAGAGCCCGCAGAGGGGCTTATCGTCCATGGAAATCCGTGCCAAGCCGTGGGCCCGGTGTCACCGCCCTTGGAACGCGTTGCATCAGCAAGCCACCGGCGTCGGCGTCGGGTGAGGTTGGTTGGAGGGGCCAGGAACGTTCTTCCCCCGTTGCTGAGCGCCGATGGGTCCGATGCAGGGCGCAAGCTTGATTGCTACCAGGTCTGTGAACAAGGTGTGGACGACGCCGCCGCCAACCCCCCCATTGGAGGAAGTGGGGGCGGCGCCTTCGTTCTCCCCGGCCGCGACGCCCTGCGCGACCGCATCGTCGAACACCTTCGGCGCGTCGGGCACGACTCCATCTCCGGCATCACGCGCGCCCTGCAACGCGAAGGCGAGGCCCCCGCCCACCGCTTGACGGTGGCAGGATACCTGCAGGCCATGGCGGACGCGGGCCTGCTGAAGGAAGTCGAACGGCCGCCAAGCAAGGAGTACCTGCTTGCCAATCCGGAGACGCATTGGAGCCTGCACCAGCGATTGTGGCGCCTGCTGCAGGACGTGCCGCGCAGCGACGACGACCGCGTCCGCCTGCTGCTGGCCTGCCTGCAACTCGTGCTCAACCGGCCCATCTTCGCGGGCGAACTCCTGCACGCCGGTGCCGCCCGCGTCCCCGACGCCCTCGACCGCCACATCGTCCCGGACGACGTGCGCCGCGCCTACCGCAAGCTCTTCGAACGCAAGGCCACGCCGCGCATCGACCTGCCGCAACGCGACCCCCTCCTGATGCTGCCCCCGGGCGACGCGACGCTGGGCAGCGCCACCGTGCAGGAGGTCCTGCGCCGCCTCGCGGCCAAGGCCACCGGCGCCGACCACCTCGTGGCGGAGCGCCCCGCGGCGCCCACGCAGAAGTCGCTTGACGTCGGCGGAGGAAGCTGATGTCCGCTTCGCCTGCGCCGGACGACGAACTGTACGCGGCGCACGAAGGGGCGGTTTCGTGCCGCTTCGTGCAATTCGTGGTCCGTCCGGGGGCAGACACGTGAGCCCCGCAGCTTCCCTCGAGACCGAGGTCCTGGCCGAAATTACGCCGACGGCGGACGAGGACCGCGCCCTGCAGTCGATCGTCGCCGAACTCGAGGCGCAAGCGCAGGCCGCCATGGCCGAGCAGAGGCTGCCCGGTCGCGCGGCCGTGCAGGGATCGACCGCCAAGGACACGTGGCTTCGTGGCGGCGCTGACATCGACCTCTTCCTCCTGCTCGACCCGTCGGTCCCCGTCGAGCGCCTCGAATCCGCCGCCGTCTCCGTCGGCACCAAGGTCCTGCCGGACGCGCGCAAGAAGTACGCACAGCACCCCTACCTGTCGGGCACCTTCCGCGACCACGCCGTCGACCTCGTCCCGGCCTACGCCGTGGCCTCCGCCGGCGCGAAGATGTCCGCCGTCGACCGCACCCCATTCCACACCGCCTGGGTCCGGGCGCACCTCGACGTCGCAGCCCGTGGCCAAGTCCGCCTCGCCAAGCGCTGGCTCAGGGGCGTCGGGGCCTACGGCGCGCAGACGGCGCTTGGTGGATTCAGTGGCTACCTCGTCGAGGTCCTCGTCGGCCGCTTCGGCTCCTTCCCGTCCGTGCTCGACTGGCTCGCTGCGGACGCGAAACCGCGTCGCCTCGCGGTTCCCGCCGCCGGACAACCCGGGCCGGACCAAGTGAAGGACGACGTCTCCCCCCTCGTGGTCGTCGACCCCGTGGATCCGGCGCGCAACTGCGCAGCCGCAGTCACGGCGACGACGCTCGCCTTGGCATGCGGCGCGGCGCGTGCGTACCAGGCGGCCCCGGACCGCCGCTTCTTCTTCCCCGCCGCGCCGCGCGCCGAGGGGCCGGGTGTGCTGCATTCAGCGCTCTCCTCGAAAGGCTCACTGTGGACCGGCGTGCTCCTGGCGCCGCAGGCCGCCCGCATGGACATCGTCTTCCCACAATTCCAACGCGCCGTGCGCACCCTGACCTCAGGACTCGAGGCGGCAGGATTCCAGGTGCGCGCCACCGACGTCGCCCTCTCCGACGCCGAGGACGAGGTCTTCGTGCAATGGGTCACGGGCGGGGCGCTGCCCGAACGCCGCACCCATCGCGGCCCGTTCGACGACACCCGTCCGAATGCCGCCCAGTTCCGGGCAAAGTGGACCGGCCACGCGGACGCCTTGGGCCCCGTGCGCTCGGAAGGCGGGCTTCTCGTTGTGGATGTCGCCGTGCGCCTGAGGACGCCCGCCGACTGGCTGCGCGCACGCCTGCCCACGGAACCGATGGGCAAGCACGCGGAGGCGGCCGCCCGCGACGCGCAGGTGCTCGACGACGCGACGCGCGTGCCCGCCGCGTGGGCACCGCGCGTTGCCGACGCCGTGCTCGGCCGGCGGCCCTGGGAGCGCTGACGTGCGCATCCTGGGTTTCACGGCCGACGGCGGCCAGCTCGTGGCGCTGGCCTGCACCGAAGGCTCCGCCCACGTCGTGCGCCGCGCACTGGTTGGCGAGTTCTCGTGGCGCGTGCACCCCGTGCGCTGCTGCGTCGGCACGTTCGGGGAGGATTTCGCGCACATCCCGTGCCCCACGGACGAGCCCGTCTCCGTGCACCGCCAATGCCTGGCCTGCAGCGGCATGGACGACGCCGAATGCATCTTCGAGCCGCGTTGCCAGGACGACCCAGCAGCGTGCACGTGCCTGACGACGTTCAAGGGCGTCCCGCACGTCGTCTACCTCGCCTTCCATGGCACGCTGCCCAAAGTCGGAATGACGACGCGACGCCGCCTTGGCCGCCGCCTCTGGGAGCAAGGGGCCGACGCCTACCTCGTCCTGCAGGACTGCGGCGACCGGGCGACGGCGCGCTCCATCGAGAAGCAGGTGTCCTACGTCTACAAGATTCCCGAGCACCGCGGCCACCGCGAGACGCTGCCGCAACTGGCGCGACCAGTGCCATGGCCCCAGATTGAATCCCGTGCGGCGGAGCTGCGATTGCGTCTCGAAGGCCAGTACCCCATTGATCGCGAGTTGCACCGCGTTGCGGGCCATCCCATCGCCCAGCCCGTTGGCGGGACGCCGCGGCGGGTGCCTTCCGAAGGCGTGCACCGCGGGAGCTGGATTGGGTGCAAGGGCAACCACCTCGTGTACCGCGAGACGCCCCGATCCGACCGGCTGGATTCCGGGTCGCGGCCGTTTGCGGCCCTCAAGCTCAGCGACCTCATCGGTCGCCGCGTCGACGGGTTGTGACAAGCCAACGCCCAAACAGGGATTTCGGGGATCCCCGTGATGCTCCGTTCATCACCGCGCATCACCGGAATCCCTGTTCGGGCGTCGCTGCGCTGCGTGCGATTGCGGGACGGCTAGTCGCGGCGGCGGCGCAACGCGATGGCGAGCGCGGCCAACACGCCGAAGGCGCCAAGCACGCCGACGCCCGGGGAGTCCTTGCCGTTCTGGGGCGGCGTGGTGCCGTCGGCGAGGGGCTGGCTGCTGCACTGGTTGACGGCGGCGCGCAGGGCGTCGTCGTTGGCACAGGTGTTGAAGCGGAACTCCTCGACGCCGAAGGCCTCCTTGTAGTACTGGCCATTGGCGGTGCTCTTGGCCTTGACGAAGATCTGGGTGACACCCTGGGCGCGCTCGACGCGCTGCACGGCCTTGTCGTCGGCGCCGACGTCCGTGCGCTCGAAGGTGACCTTCAGGGGAACCTCGATCATGAAGACCACTTGCTGCGTCTCCAGGTTGATGCGCAGGTTGTCGGGGTGCGCGAAGTCGACGGCCTCGACGATGACCTCGGCGGGTTCGATGGTGAGCTTGACGGATTTCGGGTTGGTGGCCGTTCCGCTGAAGCTGATGACGATGCACGGCGTCCCGGGCGGCGCACAGGTGGCGTCCGGCGGGTAGGTACCGTCCTGGGTGATGTCCCAGCTGAAACGCAGCAGCCCTTCCTCGACGTGGCTCGCGCCCACGGCGGGCAGCGGGATGCAGCCCGACAAGTCCACGGGGCCGCCCAACGTCTCGGCGCGGCACGGGGGCTTGTTCGGGAACTCGAGCGAGATCTGCGGGACGATGTAGCCGCAGGGCGGGGAGGCTGCCGCATCGAGGCAGGCCGCGGGGGACGCCAGGTCCTGTTCGGCCGCTCCGGTCGGCACCAGGGCCGCCATGAGCGCCGCTGCCGCAACCAAGGCCATCCTCACTGTCATCGCGCGACCATGTTTGGCCGGCAAAGAAAAGGATTGTGCTCCCGGCGGCGTCGCCCGCGTCACTGCAGCCGCCGCAGGTCGCTGGCCTTGAGCATCGGGTAACCGCCTTTGTCCTTGAGCATCTTGCCGCGCACGACGACGCGTTGGCCTCGCAATTCCGAGGGCTCCTTGTCGACGTGGACGCCGAGGACTTGCCCGCCGTCCTCCAGGCGCAACAGGTACGCGCCCTGGTACGGGATGACCTCCTGCACGATGCCCTGCGTCTCGACCACGAGGCCATGCCGGCCGGCCGCATCCGACAAGGTGCGCCGCTCGACGTAGGGGTCGGCGCGCTCCCACAGGGCCGTTGCTTCCGCTTCGAGGCGGGCGACGACAGCGGGGTCAACGCTGAGGATGGCCTGCGCGCCGGGGCGCACGCCGCCGAGGAACAGCAGGACACGGCGCCGGCCCGCATCGATGGCATACTCGGCGGCCACGTGCGGCACCTGACGGACCTCGGCTGCCGCGAAGGCTTCCGATGCGACGGTGCCCGAGGCCACAATGCGGCTTCCCGTCGGGACGTCGGCCTCGACGTCGCGTGCGACGACGAGGGGCGAGCCGAGTTCCGCCAGGCGCCACGTCGAGGTCAGCTTCATGCTCTCGACGGGGCCGGCGCTGCGCGTGCGGGCCTCGACGAGGACGGCGACGGCGACCGCGCCGACGACGAAGCCAGCCAGGGCGTAGACGAGGTCGAACGCATCCATGCCCTCGGGGAGCGATTGGCCACCTATCAGGGCGTCGGAACTCACGGGCATACGCCACCGCGAATTCCTTCTGGGTTCCGGGCCCGACTGGAGCGGACGCGCCCCGCACCGCAAGGTCTCGTTGGCGCAGCCGTCGGAGTCGGCGCCACAAGGAAGTTACCTGGTGTGCCCCATCGAACGGGCGCGAGCGGCTCCCAAAGCCAACGGCGGTTTTGCCGGTCGCCTTACATACGCACGGCGGGCTCGCAATGCCCGTGAAGCAAGTTGACCGAGCTGACATTCTTGGGGACCGGCGGAGGCCGGTTCACCACCATCAGCCAGCTCCGCCAAACCGGCGGAATCTATCTTCGGGACCGCAACCTCAACGTCAACCTTGACCCAGGGCCGGGCGCGCTGGTGCACATGCACCGCTACGGACTGGACCCCACCCTGACGCACGCCGTCATGGTCAGCCATGCGCACCCCGACCATTGGACCGACGCGGCAATCCTCCTCGAGGGCATCACGCGCGGCGGCATCGACCGCAAGGGCACCCTCGTGGCGCCGCGCTCCGTCCTGCACGGCACGACCGACACCGACGGCAAGCCCATCGGACCCGTGCTGACGAAGTTCCATCAGGACATCATGGCGAAGGTGCACGAGGTCAAGCCGGGGGATGCCCTGACCCTGGAAGGCATGTACGACGTGGCGGTGACGCGCCAGGAACACTCGGACCCGGACACGGTCGGCTTCCGCTTCAAGCTCACCAACGGACAGGTCTCGTACATCCCCGACGGCGTGTACACGCAGGACCTCGCCAAAGAGCACCAGGGGAGCCGCCTCGTGGTGTGCCAGATGACGCGCGGCGGCAACGACCGCATCCCGCACCACATGTGCACGGAGGACGTCATGCGCCTCGCCGCAGAAATCCGCCCCCGCCTGTTGTTGCTGACCCATTTCGGCTACAAGATGCTCAAGGAAGGCGACCCCGGCGTCTGGGCTCGCCAAATCACCGATGCGACCGGCGTCCCAACCGTGGCCGCCCGCGATGGCCTGCGCGTCACCATGGGGTCGGACTTCGAGATGCAAATGATGGGCTGACGGGCAAGCGATCGGGCGACGGCCATCAACCTGTGGCCCGCAGGTCACGCGGGGCGGCGTGGGCATCCGACCGTTCAACGACCCCAACCCAACCGTTAAGCCCCCCGCCACGCGTGGGCGAGGGTGGCCTCCGTCGTGCGACTCGTGGCCTTGGCCTTGTTGGCGGGCCTGGCCCTGCTCGGCCTCGCCCTTGGCGCCGGCAGCCAACGGGAATACGTCCTGGAATCGGACCTCAACGAGGACGGCGACCTGTCGTCCTCGCTGGCGTCGGGGAACCTGATTATCCTGACCGCATTCCTCGTGACCCTGGGCACCACCGGGTGCCTCCTCTTGCTGTCGCGCCTGCCGGTGCGCCGCCGGCTCCTGCCCGCCGGGAGCTTTGCCGTCGCCACCTACGGCGGCGTCCTGCTCGGCCAGACCATGTGGCCCTTCTACGTCGCCGTCGTCGAGGACCGCTACGCGGACCTCACGACGAGCCTGCTGGCCGCAAACCTCCCCGCCGTGCCCTCGCTGCTCGTTGCGCCCCTTGCCCTGGTGCTCGCGGCCATCCTGGTGGCCGGCGTCGCCGCGGCCCGGCTCCTTGCCAAGCCAACCCCGCCTGCCCCGAAGTCACTCTACGCCTTGCTGCGCACCCAATGCGCGGCCACCCTCTTGGCCGTCCCGTTCCTGACCATCACGGCCTGGGGAACGCTGCGGCTTCTGCTCGTCCTGCCTGACAATCAGCCAGGACTCGGCCCGTATTTCGTCGTCCTCCCCGCCGTGACCCTGGCCTGCCTCGCGCTCATCGGCCTTGCCCTCGCCAAGACCTGGCACCTGGGCTCGTATGTCCGCAACGCCCGCCTCGCGACCGCCGTCCAGGACCAGTGGCAAACCCTCGGCCGCGCGGAGTCGGCCCTCCTTGCCGTGCTTGGGGCCTTGGCCTTGGCGGGAACGTTCCTTCAGGCCGCCGACCTGGACGACCTGCACTCCGGCCGCGTCCTCATCGTCACGCTGCGCGGCCACACCCAGATGCTCGTGCTGCTTGCCATCCCCCTCGCACCCCTTGCGGCCCTACACCGCACGGTGGCCCGCGCCCTCGAGGCCACGCCTGTGCACGCCGGGACCTTGGACGACGGCACGCATCCGGCGGCACGCCTGACGATGACGGCGGCCCTGGCGTCCACGGCCCTGGCCGGCGCCGGAACCTTGGCGACCGCCCTGACGCAGTGGCCCGCGCTGTGGACGTGGCTGTTGGCCCTTCTCCCCGCGGCGGCGGTGGCGGCGGTCGCAACGGGCCCACGGCGATCAGCGCCCCTCGTCCTGCTTGTTGCCTTCACACTGTGGGCCATCGGCAACACCGTGCAGGCCACGTACGCCGCAACGGAGGGCTCGAACGTCCTGTCCTTCGTCACGGCCCCCGGCCTCCTGGCCTTGTGGCGGACCCTCGGCGCCGTCGTGGCGGCCACGGCCCTTGCGCGCCTCGCGCGCGGACTCGGCGACGGCCGGTTCGCAAGCTTGCCGCTGGCCGCCGGAGCGGGGCTCGCAGCCTCCGCGGTCGTGTTGCTCGAGATGCCCCTCACGGCGTGGCTGGTCAACCGGCCCGGAGTGGACGCCATCGCCGTCGGCAGCGTCGTGGCGAGCCTCGACCCGCCCGTGCAGGCAATCTTGCACACGGTTGCCGCCGTCCTGGCCGTGAGCGCCGCCATGCTGGTCGCCCTGCTGCAGCGCCCGGAATGGTTCGCCCGCCGCCCACGCCGGCCCGTCGCCGTCGTGCGCCCCAAGGCCGCCACGGCTGCGGCGAAGACACCGGCTTAAACTCCAGGCCCTCTGCGGGCGGCAGTGGCCGTTGCCCTGCGGGACCCCATCCACGGCTCAATCCCTGTCGCCGACTGGGCCATGCCCATCATCGACTCGGCCGTCATGCAGCGCCTGCGCCGCATCCAGCAGCTGGGCACGGCCCACCTCGTCTATCCGGGCGCCAACCACAAGCGCTTCGAGCACTCGCTCGGCGCCAGCCACCTCGGCGGCCGGCTCGCCACGGCCCTTGGGATGAGCGACGATGACGTCCGCACCGTGAAGGCCGCCGCCTTGCTGCACGACGTCGGCCACGGGCCCTTCAGCCACGCCTTCGAGGCCCTCGTCAAAGAGCAAGGCCGCCGCCACGAGGAGACCAGCCAGGACCTCATCCGCTGGGGGCCCCTCGCGGACCTGCTGCGCCAAGGGGGCCTCGACCCCGTCGTCGTCGCCGACTGCGTCGCCGGCAAGGGCGCGCTGGCGCCGCTGGTGAGCGGGTCGCTCGACGCCGACCGCATGGACTACCTGCTGCGTGACGCGCATTACACCGGCGTCCGCACGACGGTGGACATCGACCGCCTCGCCGAGGTCGTCGAACGCGACGCCCGGCACGGCCTCGTGCTGCAGGACTCCGGCATCCTGGCCGCCGAGGGCCTGCTCACGACGCGGTTCCTGATGTATCCCGCCGTGTACCTGCACCACACCGTGCGCGCCGGCGAATCATTGCTGCTCGCCGCCATTCGCTGCCACCTCGCCGACGGGCACGCAACCCTCGCGGACCTCGAACGCGAGACCGACGACGGGCTTCTGTGGCGCATCCGCGGCGCTGGCGGGGCGGGCGCTGAACTCATCCGCAGGCTCGACGACCGCAAGCTTCCCAAGCGCGCCTACGAGGGCCGGGCCACGGACGACGGCCTGCCCGTCGTCCGCGACATGCGCGAACGCCCCGCCGCCCGCCGGCGCATCGAAGGCGAGATCGCCGACGCCGCCGGCCTCGCGCACCACCTCGTGCACATCGACGTGCCCCGACCGCCAAAGTTCCGCGAAGCCGGGCTGAACGTCCGGTTGCGCGACGGGTCCACGCGGCCACTGCCCGAGGTGAGCCACCTCGTCCAGGTGCTGCACGAGGCCCGCATGGACCACTGGCGCTGGTGGGTCTTCGCGCCCAAGGCCGACCGCGACCGCGTGGCGGCGGCCGTCGGCAAGGTGCTGCCGGAGCTGGCCTCCAGGGCGTGAGCCGGCTCCGCCAGGTCCGCAACTCCGCCATCGGGCGTGGCGCTGATGCGCCACGCCCGGTCCACCGCGCTTAAGGCCGACCCCCCAGTGGCCCGGGCGATGCTGGACCCGGCGCAGCTGCGGCGCATGGTGGAGCGGCACTTCCGGGTCTACGACGCGCGGGACGAGAGCGTGCGCGGCCAGGTCGTGGCCCACATGTTCTGCATCATGTTCCCGCCGCGGGAGTTCGACGCGCGCTTCGAGGCATTCCGCGCCGAGTTGCGCGCCGTCGACCGCGAACTGCTTGCCTTCGTGCGCCACGAGGGCGGCGAGGACGTGCTCTTCGTGGCCGACCGGCCGCCTGCGTCCCCCCGCCGGCACCGCCTGCACCTCACGCTGTTCCTGGCCACGGTTGTCACGACCGTCATGACCGGAGCCATGTACTGGGGGGGCTACCGCCGGCCCGGGGACGGCTTCGCCTGGTCGGTCTTCTGGTCCCCCGTGGACCTGTTCTGGGGCTTCGTGACCTTCGCGTTGCCGTTGATGCTGATCCTCGGCATCCATGAACTCGCCCACTACGTCGCCGCCCGCCGGCACGGCCTGCGCGCCACCCTGCCGTTCTTCATCCCCGTCCCGCCGCCGCTGATGATGTTCGGAACCTTGGGCGCCTTCATCTCGCTGAAGGACCCGCTGCCCGACCGCCGCGCCCTCTTCGACGTCGGCGCCTCCGGCCCCATCGCCGGCTTCCTCGTCGCCTTGCCCATCATCCTGCTTGGCTCCTACCTTACGGGGGCCGTCGGGGAGCCCATCCCGGACCTGGACCGGCCAATGATTGGCGCCGACTTGCCGTTCACCGTCGACGACGCCACGCCCGGCAAGTCCGCCCTCACGTTCCCCTCCGTCCAAGCCGGCATCCTGGGCTTCACCATCCGCGCACCGGACGACGTCGACAAGGACTGGTCCTACACCGCCAAGGCAACCATCGCGTTCGCCGACGGCACCGTACGCACGGACACCGTCACGGACCAGCTCTCGCACGGCGAAGCGTCCCGGCAGACGCTCACCCTGCCCGCCAATGCGACGTCAGCCACCTTGGTCGTGACGTGGGAGGACGGTTTGTCCCGCTTCGGCGACCCCTTGCTCGTGACGGGACTGAACCGCTTCTTCGACAACGACGGCTTCCTCGCGCATCCGACGTTCTTCGCCGGCTGGGTGGGCCTGCTCGTCACCGGCATCAACCTGTTGCCTGCAAGCCAACTCGACGGCGGCCACGTCGCACGCGCAGTCTTCGGCGAACGCATGAAGTACGTCGCCTGGGCCGCGGTGGCGGGGCTGTTCTACCTCGCCTTCCAGTTCCAGTCGTGGATGCTCATGGCCGTGCTCATCCTCTTCCTGGGCGTGCAGCACCCGCCGCCACTCAACGACCGCACGGACCTTGGCGTGACGCGCAAGGTGCTTGCCGGCATCGTGCTTCTCGTCTTCGTGCTGACGTTCATCCCGCGGCCAATCATTTTCTGACCTGGCATGGGCAGCCGAAGGCGAGTCGATCAGCCGTGGCGGACCATGCGGGGGTCGATGGCGCGCGAACTCGATGGCGAACCGCCGAGCACGAGCCAAGCCAAGCCCACCGATGCGATGGCGAGGCCGATTGCGAGGGCAGGCCACGACTCCCATGCGACCGACAGGCGCAGCAGGGCAAGCCCAGTCAGGAACACCAGCCCGGAAGCAATGCGTTGGAGAATCATGACAGCACCGCCTCGACGTTCGAGATATAAGAGCAGGATGGTGCAGGACTCGAACTGTGGTCGGGCCGTGACGGACAATCCTGTTGCCGCAATGGACGAAGGTGCGCACTCGCATGCGCCCGGACGAGGGTGGAAGACTGCCGCCGCGCCGGGGGCCACCGAGCGATGACCCTGGACATGGCTCGGGTCAAGGCCGTCGTGTTTGACATGGACGACACACTGCTGAACTGGCGCGAAGCGGAGCATGGCGCCATCGGCTCCCTGGCCTTGCTGCACTTCGCCGGCCACGGCGTGCCCGAGGAGCGCGTGCGCGACGTCTACGCCGGCGTCATGGCGGAGAACTTTGCGTCATGGAAGCGCGACCGGGTCTGGTGGTACATCCAGGACCGGCTGCGCATGCTGGTCGACCGCCTCGGCACACCGCAGTTGCGCGTGGAGGATCTGACGGCGACGTTCAGCCGTGAGGCGACGTCGCGCCTGGCGTTCCTGGAAGGTGCCGAAAGCGCCCTGGCCGCGGCGCGGGAAGGCGGACGCAAGACGGCGCTGCTGACCAATGGCCGCGCCGAAGTGCAGCGCCCCAAGGTGTACGCCTTCGGCCTGCACACGCAGGTGGACTTCGTGGGCATCACAGGGGAGTTGGGCGTGTGGAAGCCCGACCCGAAGGCGTTCCTCGCCGTCCTCGACCGTCTTGGTGTGAAGCCGGAGCACGCGCTGATGGTGGGCGACAACGAGGACTTCGACATCACGCCCGCCAAGGCCCTCGGGATGCAGACGGCGTGGGTCTCGCCCCAGGCGACCCATGCGGACGCGGACCTTGTCGTGCGGACGCCGGGGGAGCTGGTGCCCATGTTCCGAAAGGCGCCGCCGGCCAGGCCTCCAGGCACCTAGCCACCTCGGCGACGGGCGTGGGCCGCGAATTCCGCGAATGCCCCGCGAAGCGGGGGTCCGGGATTCCTGTTCCGTGGCGCGCAACCGCTAAAGCGGTGCGACGGGTGCCTGCCGTCTATGCAAACGTACCCGGTGCGCCCCGGCCACGCCGCCAAGACCGACCTCAAGATGCTGTTCGAAGCGGCTTTCGATTCCTGCACGGAGAAGGCCGGCTGGCTCACCGGCAAGTTCGGCACGCTGCTCGACATCAAGGTGAAGTACGAAGGCAAGAAGGAGTTCATCGTCGACACCGTCACCGACAAGACCGTCGCGGTGCGCATGGCCAAGGGCGACGACTCGGCGATGCAAATGGCCAAGGACACGCAGAGCCGCTGGAACGACTTCCTCGAGGGCGCCACGGGGTACGACGCCAAGGCGCGCAGCAAGAAGATTCAGGAAGCCGCGAAGAAGGACGCGGCAGACAAGGCTGCGAAGCTCAAGGCGTAATCAGCCCCCCTTCAAGCACGTCGAATCCGGCAAGACCGCGCGCGTTCCACCTCGCGGCAGGACAGCGCATCTCGACGACGACGCCTGCGCCCTGCAAAAGGACGAGCCGAAGCGCCGCGCGAAGCGTGGCGGGCGGCGCCCCGCGCCGCCAAGACTTGGCATCTGGTTCAACTCGAGGGCGGAGTCGGCGTCACAAGGCGTTGCATTGTCGTGTGGCACCGAACGGGCGCGGGCGAAGACCTTCACTTGAAGGCCGCCCCCAAACCTCCTAAAGTCCACGCTCCCCCTGGACCGCCTGCAGCCATGCCCGTTCTCGGCATCGAGGGAACCGCCCACACCATCGGGGTGGGCATCGTCGAGGAGTCCGAGCCCGGGCGCTGCCGCGTCCTGGCCAACGAACGCGCCATGGTGCGCCCCCCGCCACCCGCCCCCGGCGAGGCCGCCCTCGGCATTCACCCCCGCGACGCGGCGCACCACCACGCCGAGCATGGACCTGACCTGCTGCGCCGCGCGCTTGCGAAGGCCAAGCTGGAGCCCGAGGACCTCGATGCCGTCGCCTTCAGCCGGGGGCCGGGGTTGGGCCCGTGCCTGCGCGTGGCGGCCACGATGGGTCGCGCCCTGAGCCTGCGCGCAGGCGTGCCCCTCGTTGGCGTCAACCACTGCGTCGCCCACCTCGAAGTCGGCCGCGGCATGACCGATGCCACGGACCCGATGCTTCTCTACGTCTCCGGCGGCAACACCCAGGTCCTTGCCTTCGCCCGCGGCCGCTACCGCGTCTTCGGCGAGACCCTCGACGTCGGCCTGGGCAACGCCCTCGACAAATTTGCCCGCGAGAACGGCTTCCCATTCCCCGGCGGCCCGGAAGTGGAGCGCCTTGCCGCCACCGCCCCGCGGGACCCGCTGCATCCGTTGCCGTACACGGTCAAGGGCATGGACCTCTCCTTCGCCGGCCTCGCCACCGCAAGCCAACGCCTCGTCTCCGATGGCGTCCCGCTCGCCGAAGCCTGCCACGCCTTCCAAGAACACGCATTCGCGGCCGTCGTTGAGGTCGCGGAACGCGCCTTGGCCCACACCGGCCGCGATGAACTGGTGCTCGGCGGCGGCGTCGCATGCAACACCCGCCTGCAAGCCATGGCGCGCGCCATGTGCGCCGAGCGCGGCGCGAGCTTCCATGCCCCGCCGCGCGACGTGCTCGTCGACAACGGCGCCATGATTGGTTGGCTCGGCCTGCAGCAGGCTCGCGTCGGCGACACCATCGCAGTCGAGGCCAGCGCCATCCTGCCGCACCAGCGCACCGACCAGGTGGACGTCACTTGGCGGCCGCACGCCGAGCCGCCACACCGCGGCGATGCGCGGCGCGGCGCCGAGGCCGTCATCGTGCCCGGGCCGCACCTCGGGCGCGATGCCGTGCGCAAAGTGCGTGCGCCGCGCCCCTACCGGCACCCGGCACTCGACGTCCGATTGCGCGCGGAGCGCACCCGCGATGAAGCCGCCCTCCTCGTCACCGCGCGTGCCGCCGGCGTGCCCGTGCCTGTCCTGTACGACGCCGACCGCACGGCCACGACGCTCACAATGGAGCGCATCCCGGGACGGACCTTGCGCGAGGCGCTGGCCGACGACGACGCGGCAACGGCTGCCCGCCGCCTGCACGCCCTCGGCCAGGCCGTGGCGCGCCTGCACGATGGCGGTGCGACGCATGGCGACCTCACCGCCGGCAACGTCCTCGTTCCGGACGGCGCCGGGCCCGGGGGACTCATCGTCATCGACTTCGGCCTGGGCCAATCGACGCGCGAGTCGGAGCCCCGCGGCGTCGACCTGCACCTCGTGGAGGAGGCGCTGGAGGCCGGCGATGCCCGCTCCGCCGCACTCTTTGCCGCCTTCCTGGACGGCTATGGCGCTGGGCCGGCACGCGCGGAAGCCTTGCGGCGCCTTGATGACATCCGCGCCCGTGGTCGGTACCGATGACCTCGCGACTGACCAAACCACGGAATCCAAAGAAACGTGGTCGCGGGGCTGCCACGGCGGCCGCCCCCGATTCCGTGGCTCGTCGGGCGTCGTCGCGGGGCAGGCTGACCTTCGTGACGGGCAATGCCGGCAAGGTCGCGGAGATGCGGTCGCTTGCGGAGCCCATGGGGTACGCCGTTGTGCAAGACAAGCGCGGCTACCCAGAATTGCAGGCCGCCTCCCTGGCCGAGGTGTGCGCGGCCGGAGCCGACCACCTGCTTGCCTCCGGCCTGAGGCCGCCGTTCCTGCTCGAGGACTCGGGCCTGTTCGTCGCGGCACTCAAAGGCTTCCCCGGAGTGTACTCCCGACACGCGCTCGAGACCATCGGGTGCGGCGGCGTGCTTGGGCTGATGCGCGACGTCGAGGAGGAACTGCGTTCCGCGGCCTTCCGGACCTACCTGCTCTACGTCGATGCTGGGGGCAAGCGGCACGCCTTCGAAGGCACCTGCAAGGGTCGCATCGCGGCCCGCCGGGCAGGCTCCACGGGCTTCGGATTCGACCCAATCTTCATCCCTGACGCCCCCGGCGCCGGCGGGCGCACCTTCGCCGAAATGGACCTCGCCGAAAAGACGCGGTTGAGCCACCGTGGCAAGGCCGTGCGCGCCTTCCTGGCGCACCTCGCGAAATCAGCGTCTCCCCCCTCATAAAACAGCAAAGAGATAAAGCCGGCCAGGGTTGGTCGCGTCCGATCGAGATGGCAAGGTCCCCCGCGAAGCGCTTCTTCGGCTCCTTGCTGTTCGTGCTGGCGGCCATCGCCACGATGGCGTTCGTGTTCCTGCTTTACGCCGACGCGATCAACGACGACTCCATCCCCTTCACCAATGACACGAAGCCGGCCGGCCTCGTCATCGCCATCACGCTTGGCGTCATTTCGTTCGCCCTCTTCCTCATGCTCGTCACGCGGCGCTGGAGCCAGCAAGCCGAGACGGCCGAGGAAGCCGAGGTCTTCTTCCTGCCCGAAGTCGAGCCCGCAGCGCCGGCCCCCACGACGGAGTTCGAGACCGCACCCGAGATCACCATCTACAACTTGGCCAAGGTTCCGGTCGGGCGCCGGTCCTGGTCCGCCCCCGAAGTGGACGGCAAGCAGCACCCGTTCTACTTCCCGCGCAGCGTCACGGGCGGCATCTACGTCAACGATTACGTGCCCATCGACAACCAGTTCAAGCTGCTGAAGCTTCGCACCCTGCTCGGTGGCCCCTTCGACGCGTCCTTCAGCGACATGACCGGACCGCGCACGGGCCGCCGCCTGGCATCGCAGCTCGAATCGTCCTCGTACGCTCCCCCCGTGGAAGCCCCGACGTCGTCCGGCCTTCTCCTGCAGGAAGTCGCCTCGGAATCCCTGCCCGCCGACGCCTCCCTCGCCGAGGAAGGCGTGTACTTCGACTACCCCGGCGACAACCACGAAGTCGAGGACCTCGAAGGCATCGGGCCGACGTACGGCGCCCGCCTGCGCGAGGCCGGCGTGCACACGACGGCCCGCCTGACGTTCGAGGACCCGGGCAAGCTCGCTGAGATAATTCAAGTCCCGCGCGGAACCGTCGACGCCTGGCAGCAGATGGCGGAACTCGTCAAGGTCAAAGGCATCGGTCCGCAGTACGCCGAGGCCCTCGTGCGCGCCGGAGTCGGCGGCATCACGGAACTCAAGCGCCGCAGCCCCGCCAAGATGGCGCAGCAGATCAACGACTACCTGGCCACGCTCGACACGAACGTGCTGGGCAACAAGATCACCGAGAAGCGCGTCGAGGGCTGGAAGGAAGCCGCCAAGCAACTCAAGCGCGTTCGGCTGCAAGTGCCCGCCCAGTAGCACGGATTCACCACATCGTGCGGGTGATTCGCCAGAGGTCGTGGCTGGAGCCTTGTGCCGAGTCCCCTGGCAGTGGCGGGCGACTCCCGAACAATGATTCCGGTGATGCGCGGTGATGACGAGGTCGAATCACCGGGATCACCGAAATCCCTGTTTGGGAGGCGCGGCGTCGACGGCGCCCGTTCCTTTGCCATCGCCGCTAACCTCCTTGTGACGACTCCGGCGGCGCCAAGCACAGGGTGATGAATGGCGGCGCGGGGCGCCGCCTCGCGCGCAACTCCTTGAGCTCAGCGAAATCAACGGCTCGTCCGGGGTTTGCAACTCCTCACCAGTTGTTTCCGTCGGCAACCCTTCTTGAGGAGGCCCGCGTGGCCAAACCTGGCATGAGCGCCCAACCGGACTCGACCACCCCGAAGGAGACCGCCACCCTCAGCGTCATCACCTGCGACCTCGAGGGCCGCATCGAGACCTTCGGCCCCGGGGCCGAGCGCTTGTTCGGCTACCGCGCGGACGAGGTCGTCGGGCGCAAGCGCGTGAGCGTCTTCAGCCCCGGCGACGTCGTGCTCGGCCACATCCCAACCTGGCTCAAGACGGCGCGCGACGCGGGCACCTTCGAGGCCGACACGGTCTTCCTGCGCAAGGACGGCACCCCGATCGCGGCGCACATCCGCATCACGCCGACCTTCCGCGCCGGCCAGCAGATCGGCTACTGCGGCCAGACCCGCGCCCTGCCCGATGTGAAACCCTCCGACGTGTGGCCGAAGCAATCCGTCGCGACGCGCATCTTCAAGGCCGTCGTCATCGGCCGCCTGCCCTTCCTCACCGCGAGCCTCATCCCGGTCCTGCTCGCGGCCGCCTGGGTCATGGCCACCGAGGGCGCCCCCGCGCAGTTCCCCTGGAGCCTCTTCGGCCTCACCCTCGCCGGCGCCGCGTTCCTGCACCTCGCCGCCAACCTGTTCAACGACTACTTCGACTGGACCAGCGGCACGGACGAACAGAACAACGACTACTTCCTGCCCTTCTCCGGGGGAAGCCGCTCCATCGAGCTCCGCCTCGTCACCCCCAAGGGCCTTGCCGTTCTCGGCACGTTCGCCCTCGCCGTCGCGGCCGCCTGCGGCGTCGCGGTGGCACTGCAGGGCCGCCCCTTGGTCTTCGCCTTCGGCGCCGTCGGCGCCCTGTCCGGATTCTTCTACACGTCGCCGCCCCTGCGTCTCGCGGCCCGCCGCGGCCTGGGCGAGCTCTTCGTCGGCCTGAACTTCGGCCCGCTGATGACCGCTGGCGCCGCGTACGCGCTGCGCGGCAGCGTCGAGACGGGCGACTTCCTCGTCGGCATCCCGATGGGCCTGCTCACGACGGCCATCCTGTGGGTCAACGAGTTCCCGGACACGCCCGCCGACATCCGCGCCGGCAAGGTCCACCTCGTCGCAGCGCTCGGCATTTCCCGCGCCCGCTGGGGATACCTGACGCTGCTGGCGGCCGCGTTCGGCGGCGCCCTGGCGCTCGCTCTCGTCGGCATCGCGCCCCTCGGCAGCCTGCTGGTCCTGCTCGCCGTGCCCGTCGCGGTCTGGACGGGAACGATGGTCGTGCGCCGCTACGCCGACCGCTCGCTTGCCAAGGCATCCGCCGGAACCATCGCGCTGCACCTCTTCGCGGGCCTGCTGACGGCCGCCGGCCTGCTCTGGCTGAGCTAGGCCTAAGAGCCCGGTCATCGACGTCAGGGGGCTTTTGCCCGGCCCCAGTGCAGGCTTCGTCCGACTGCGCCCGATCTGGGCTGTCGCGGCCGAGCAACGCATTGTGACGCCGACCCTCGCCGCTGACGTCAAGCCATTGATGCCATGTCTAGGCGGCGCGGGCGCCTGCCGCAAGCCGCCGGCCAGTCCTTGATTCCCGTAGGACACGATTCCAGGCGTTCTTGAGCAGGGATATGGCGCTCCGAGGCGCTTGCCCCGCATGGACGGGCAACTTCTGGCTTGCTACTCGTGCGGTGCCTTCGCGGCCGTGGACGCCGACGAGGGATTCGACTTGCAGTCCGAGGCCGCGGAGTGGCCCGGGGTTCCTTGCGAAGTGACGCCCGGCTGCCGGGGCGTCCTGGTGCCCGAGGCGCTGAACTAGGCTGCCATGAACCCGGCTGGGAGGCCTGCG
>JBBSVQ010000032.1:0-67495 GCA_038046725.1 Thermoplasmatota archaeon
TCGTACGCCGACGTGCGCGTCGAGACCGTGCAGGAGACCCGCATCGGATTGCAGGACGGCGAAGTCGAGGGCCTGACCGAGGGAGCCGAGACCGGATTCGCGCTGCGTGTCCTCGTCAAGGGGGCCTGGGGATTCGCATCGTCCAACGACCTTGCATCCGAGTCCTGGACGGGGGCCCTCGAGCGGGCCGTCGGCTTGGCGGCGGCGAGTGCGCGCACGACGAAACACAAGGTGCGCCTGGCGGATGCGCCGGTCCTGCGCAAGTCCGTCGAGTGGAAGCCGAAGAAGGACCCGCGCAAGGTTTCGTCCGAGGAGAAGCTCGCATTGTTGCGCCGCATGGAGGGCGAGGTGCGCACCGTCGACGGCATCACGAACATCCAGACCGCCTACTCGGACGCCACGGTGCGCAAGGCCTTCCGCTCGACGGAGGGCACCGAACTCAAGTGGGGGCTCGTCCGCAGCGTCGCCCAGGCCCATTTCACCGCCAAGCGCGACGGCCAACTCGCCGGACGCTCCAGCCGCGTCGGGGCCACCAAGGGCTGGGAGCTCTTCGCCGACGAAGACCCCGCCGCGAAGGCCGTGAAAGCCGCGCAGTCCACCGTCAAGGCCCTCGGGGCCCCGGCCGCCAAGGGTGGCCGCACGACCGTCATCATCGACCACGAGCTAGCCGGCGTCTTCGCCCACGAGGCCGTCGGGCACGCCAGCGAGGCCGACCTCATCGCCGCCGGCGAGTCCTGCTTCAAGGGCCGTCTCGGCGAGCGCCTCGGCGTCGAGGGCCTGTCCATCCGCGACGACTCCACGGTCCCCGGCGGCTTCGGATCCTTCCCCTTCGACGACAACGGCGTCGCGGGGGCGTCCAAGCCCATCCTCGACGACGGCATCCTCGTCGGATTCCTCGCCGACCGCCCGCAAGCCCATGAACTCGGCGTCAAACCCAACGGCGCCGCGCGGGCCCAGGACTTCCACAGCCGGCCGCTCGTGCGCATGTCGAACACGCTCATCGCCGCAGGCGACCTGCCCGAGGACGAGGTCTTCGCGGGCGTCAAGGACGGCGTCTACTGCAAGGGCAGCCGCGGCGGCCAAGTGGACACGGCGCGCGGAACGTTCCTCTTCAACGCGCAGGAAGCGTACCGCATCGTCAAGGGCGAACTCACCACGCCCCTGCGCGACGTCAGCCTCACGGGCGACATCCTGAGCACCCTGCGCAACATCACCGGCCTGGGCGACACCGCGCGCATGGGTGACCCAGGCTACTGCGGCAAGGGCCAGTGGGTTCCCGTGTGCGATGGCGGCCCCCTCGTGCGCATCAAGGACTGCCTCGTCGGGGGTGCAGGCTGATGCGCGCCTCCACGCCTCAACCGCCGATGGCGCCGATGACCGGACACCGCATCGGTGACATCGGTGGATGGTCAGGGCCTCGTCAAGGCCGATCCACCGATACCCACCGATGCCCACCGATGGCCGGTCTGGTTGCGTGCGGAGGTGTCGCATGACACCAGCCAAGAAAACGGCGAAGAAGCCCGCGGCACGCAAACCAACCAAAGCCTCCAAGCCCACGAAGCGGGCAGCTCCCCCGGAACGCAACCTGGGCGACGAACTCCTCGCCCGATGCGAACGCGTCGTCGAACTTGCCCTTGCTCGCGGCGCACAGCAGGCCGAGGCCTACGCCGAGAGTGCGGCGTCCCTCGACGTCGAGCTGGAGAACGGCCGCATCGCCACCACGGGCGCCAGCCGGGGCGCCGGCGCCAGCATCCGGCTGGTCAAGGACGGCCGCCTCGGGTTCGCGTACTGGACGCAGGACGCAGAGGCGGCCTCATCCATCGACCGTGCCCTGCAACAGGCCCGCCTTGCCCCCCAGCTCGGCTTCCGATTCCCCGCACCCGAGAAGGGCCGGCGCCTCGACGGCCGCTGGGATGACCGCGTCGCCGCCCTCGAGGTCGCCGACGGCATCACGCTTGCCGAGGAGCTCCTCGCAGGTGCAAAGCAGGCCTCGCGCAAGTCCACGGTCGCTGGCGGGGGCGCCTCCCTCGACCACTCGACGTGGGCGTTGGCGTCCTCGGCCGGCGTGCGCGCCTGGGACCGTGAGACCGGCGCCTCGTGCGCCGCCAGCCTCGTGCTGCAGGACGGCACGCGCTCCGTATCCTCTGGCGAATCGCGTTCGGCGCACTCGCTGCACCTCGATGCCCGCGACGTCGCAGCAGAGGCCGGCCGCACCGTCGAGTCGCTGCGCGGCCCGAAGCCCGCGAAGGCCAAGGGCGCCAAGGACCTCGTGCTGCGCCCGGACGCCGCCGCCGAACTCGTGACGGGTCTCGCCATCTCGGCGGCCACGGGCGACGACGCCATGCGCGGCAAGACGGTGTGGAGCGGCAAACTCGGGCAATCGGTCGCCGTGCCCGACCTCGACCTCGTCGACGACTCGTGGGTGTCGGGCGCCATCTCCGCCAGCGCCATCGATGGCGACGGGTTGCCCACGCGGCGCCAGCCCATCATCGACGGCGGCATCCTGCGCGCCTTCCTCTTCGACTCGTGGGACGCGCACCGGCACAAGCAGGTCTCGACGCGCTCCGCCGTCCGTGGCGGCTTCAAGTCGCGCCCCGACACGGGAACGCACCACCTCGTCTTGTCCAGCCGCAAGGCGCGCGCCCTCGACAAGATCATCGCGGGCACCGACGACGGCTACCTCGTGGACTCCGTGCTGGGGGCGCACACCGCCAACGTCACGACCGGCGACTTCTCCGTCACCTCACCCAACGTGTGGCGCATCCGCAAGGGCGCCGTCGAAGGCCCCGTCACGGAGGTTGCCATCGGCGGCAACCTGCCGGACCTGCTCATGCGCATCGACGGCGTGGCCAAGGAGCCCAAACGCATGGCGGGGGCGCACATCCCGGCCGTGCGGTTCCGCGACGTGACCGTGTCTTCCTAGACGCGGCGTCCCCCGACGGGGTGCGGCCAAGATTCTGGCGGGTGGGAATGCCCCCAACGACCCGCAAAGCCTTATCTTGGCCCTGGACCGCATCCAGTCCGTGTCCAAGATTACGCTCGACGCCGAGACCTTCAAGGCCCTGGCGAGCGCGACGCGGCTGATGGTCCTCAAGGCCCTCGACGAGCGCCGCAAGACGCTGACCGAGCTGGCACGCGATCTCGAGCTCAACAAGGCCACCGTGCACGAGCACCTGGGCCTCCTCCTCGCAGCCGGCCTCGTGCGCAAGCGCGACGACGAAGGCCGCAAATGGATTTACTACGAATTGACGTGGACGGGACAAAGCATCCTGCGCCCCGAGGCGACGACGACATTCAACGTCCTTCTCGGCTTGTCCGCGCTTGCGGCCGGCGGCGGCGTGTTCATGCTCGGCCGCGCCCTCGACTGGTGGCTCAGCGGCACGGGCGGGACCAGTGGTGCGCTGGACGGCGGCGCAGGCGGCGCCGACCGGTCCCTGCAGGCGCCGAGCGAGGAGGCGGCCGACTTTGGGGGGTCGTCCGCGTCGGGGACGCAGTCGGGGTCAGCGACCGGCACCGAGACGCAGGCGGCGGGCGCGCCGGCCGACCAATCCCTGATGTTCGACCAGGGTGCCCCTGATGCGGCCAAGGACGGCGGGGATCCCGGGTTTTTCGATGACGGCGGCTGGATTGCCCTGGCCTTGGTTGGAGCGTTCCTGGCCTTCTGCGCCCTGGCGTGGTTCCTGCACTGGCGCCTGACCCCCAAGCCCTTCGACCCCGATTCTGCGGCCCGCGCCGAGTCTGAATCCACCACCTGAACGCCATCCTGGCCGGGTCGGGTTGCCGCGCGCAACGAGCCCAGCCGCGAATTTCGCGAAGGACGCGAACGACGTCCTGGCGGGGGGACGGCGTTCCTGGTCGCCTTTGCGGGTTTCGCGCAATTCGCGGCTGGGTACGCAGCGCCGGGCCATGTTCAGGACAAGCCAAACGAGTAGATTCGCAAACCACAACGAACACCCTTTGAACGCCTTGGAGGCTGTAACGGTCATGGCGTTCGAGATGCAGGTCGTCAGCCATGCCCCTCTGACGAGCGAGACCGACCCGGCTCGGCTGGCGAAGACCCTGTTCTCCATGATTGGCTACACGGCGCGCAAGGGCCCCGACCACGGCGTCTCGTTCCGCGTCTTCTACGACTGCTTCCTCCTCCACCCCACGAAGGACTGGACGATCGAGGAACTGGCCGCCACCTGCGACACGACGCTGCCGTCCATCTACCGCCACGTCAACAAACTGAAGGAACTCGACCTCATCGAGGACCTCTACATCGGCGAGGCCGGCCCCGACGGCGACCGGCGCCGCGCCTTCCGCCTGCGCTACGGCGACCTCGGCAAAGCGTGGAACTTCGCGGAGGCACACTTCCAGCTCGCCGTGGACAACTACCGCAAGTCCATCGACCATCTCGAGGACTTGCTGCGCGAGGCGCGCAAGAAGGCCTAGAGTTCCTGCGGCCTCTGTGGCTCGGTCTTGCGCGGGCTGGCTCAATCGACGACAGTCTGACCTTCGAGAATCTTCGGCTGCTTGCGCGCAACGAGCCAGACGCCGCCGAAGACGAGGGCCGCGGCAGGCAGGACCTTCCACTCCAATTCGGCCCCGAGCACGAAATAGGCAGCGATCGCGGTGAAGATGGGCTGCACGTAGCTGAAGATGGCCACCGTCGAGGCGGGGACGTGGCGCAGGACGCGCGTGTTCAAGGTGTACGTCAGCACGGAGGCGCCGATGATGATGTACAGCATCCAGCCGAGGGCGCCGGGGGAGGCCGCGCCGAGTTGGCCGCGCAAGCCCAAGGCGAGGCCGACGGGCAGGAAAATGATGGCGCCGACGACGAACATCCACGTCGTCAGACTGAGGGCGTCGTACTTCTGCACCATCGGGCGCGCCAAGACGAGGAAGGCGGAATAGCACAGGCAGTTCAGCAGCACCAACAGGTCGCCGATGGCGCCCTTCGGGCTGACTTGGTAGCTCGTGCCGACGAGGTAGATGACGCCGCCCAGGGCGATGGCAATGCCGAGTGCGCGCTGCGGCCCGACGGTCTCGCGGCCAAGCAGGACGGCCAAGGCGTACGTGAAGACCGGGATGCTCGTGATCACGAGGACCGCGTTGACGGCCGTCGTGAGCTTGACGCCGACGATGAAGAAGCCCATGTTGAGCACGACGCCGAGCATGGAGAGCAGCAGGACCTTGCGCCACTCGGTGCGGATGGGGATGGCGTCCCGCACGAGGAACAGGTGCAGGATGAGCAGGAAGAACGCCGCCCCCGCCAGGCGCATGCCGAGCACCGGGAAGGGGTCAAACTCCTCGAACGCCTTCTTCGCCGCGACCGGGAACAGGCCGAAGAGCAACTGCACCACGACGAGGGTCAGGGGGTGCTTGGCCCGGTCCACGCCGCGCCGACGAAGGCCCCCTTCATGAAGCGTCCTCCGCAAAGGTGATGCGTCGCCCCGCCTGGTCGCCGTTGTGCGCGTGCCCGTGGCAATCCTCGTTGCGATCCTGGCCGCCGGTTGCCTGCAGTCGAGTCCGGGTCCCAACGCAGGCGCCGCTGCCGACGCCTGGGACGACTGCCGACAAGCAGCCCCCCTCGCGTACACCCTGTTCTTCGCCTCCGGCCACCACCTCGTGGCCTCCGTGCCCGCAGCCGGCTCGGAGCCGGGCAACGCCTTCTCGAGCGGCTTCCTCACCAACGACCTGAAGGAATGGCTCTCCGACCCCGTGGCCGACGGCCTCTGGCTCGTGGGCGACGTCACCCTGGACTACTGGGTGCGCAGCACCGGCTCCCCGGCACCGCTGGTCATTGGCGGCGACACGGGCGAGGGCTACCATTTCTTCAACCAGTTCGGCAGCGACCGCACCCTGCAGCCTTCCTACGCGACGGAGTACTCCACGGTGGCCCCGATGCCGGGCACGGTCGACCACTACACCGAGACGCTGCCGATGCCGGAAGGCGGCTTCGTCGTCGAGGCTGGCGACCGCGTGCGCGTCCTGCTAACGGACCTCGCCCTCGACGGCCCCATGGGGTCGGGGCATGACGTCCTCTTCGGCGGCGAGACGCCAAGCCAGGTGCGTTTCACGGCCAAGTGCTTCCCCACGCTGTCCTGGCCGTCAAGCACCCGCCTGCTCGACGAGGCCGTTTCCTTGCCCGCCAACCAGGGGTTGCTGACGGGAGCCGTCCCGCCCCGCGAAGGCAGCAACGTGCAGACCTTCCGCCTCACCTTGCCGCTGGACACGCAGCGGCTCACCATCCGGCTCACGCAGACGGACGACGCCAACCCGGTCAAGGACGACATCGACCTGGTCCTGATCGAAGTCGACGGCAACCACACGTGGGGCATCGGCAGCCCGTACTCCGACGAACGCGGCGTGCTCTGGGCAGACAACCTGGCGGCCGCCTTCCCGCGGCGCGACATCGACGTCCAGGTCAACAGTTACTCCGGCCTCGCCTACACGGGTCGCCTCGTCGTCACGGCGGAGCGCGCGTCCCTCGACTGAGCCCTTATCTGGCGCCGCTGGGTCGCGCAATCGTGCGCGTGGGAGTCCTTGCCGTCCAGGGGGCCGTGAGCGAGCACCTCGACGCTCTGCGCCGGGCGGCGGACGCTTGCGGGGCGGAGGTCGACGCCATCGCGGTGCGCACGGCCAAGGACCTCGAAGGCACCTGCGGACTCATCCTGCCCGGCGGCGAATCGACGACCATCAGCCGCCTCCTGCGCTCGGGCGGACTGCAGCAACCCATCCTCGAGCGCGCCGGCAAGGACCTCGCCGTCTTCGGCACCTGCGCCGGCCTCATCCTTCTCTCCAAATCCGCCAAGCACGACGTGGACGACAAGGACATCCAGCTCCTCGGCCTGCTCGACACGGAAGTGGACCGCAACGCCTTCGGGCGGCAACGCGACTCCTTCGAAGCCAAGCTCGACGTCAAGGGCATCGGCGAAATGCCGGCCGTCTTCATCCGGGCGCCCGTCGTCACCAAGGCGGACAAGCCCACGGAAGTCCTCGCCAGGAACGAACGCGGAATCGTGGCGGTGCGCAAGGGACTCGTGATGGGGACGGCGTTCCATCCGGAATTGACCGAGGACACGCGGTTGCATGAGTTGTTCCTGGGGTTGTGCGCGAAGGCCAACGAGGTCTAGGGCCTCGGCCGGTACGGGGTTGCACAGAGCCCACGGAGTCCCACGGACCTCAAGGCCAATCGCCGTCCGAATTCACGACGCCTGTCCACTGGCTCATTCCCTGTCCAGGCGTGGCACCCGCATGGACGATGAAATCGATCCCAGGCGGGCACTCGATCCCTTGACTTACGACATCATTGGTGCCGCAATTGACGTGCATCGCTATTGGGGGCCTGGCTACCTGGAGCGAGTGTACCACAAGTCATTGGAAATCGAACTCCAGCTTCGTGGTCTCGATGTGCAACGGGAAATTCCGTTCCCCTTGGCCTATCGCGGCGTCAATCTTGGGACGAACTATCGTGCCGACATGATCTGCGGGAACGTCCTTGTCGAAGTCAAAGCCCATTCAGGGATCCATGACGCGGACATTGCGCAGGTCGTGCACTACCTCCGGTCCAGTGGCCTCGGACGTGGACTTCTGCTCAACTTTGGGTTGCCGGCGCTGCAGAAACGCCGAGTCATCGTCGGAGACAACAGCTTAGTCTCTGCGGTCTCCGTGGGCTCTGTGCCAACCCCCAACGAAGGGACAACGACTTGAGATGACTACCAGCCGCGTTCGGCCAGCCGCGTCGTGAGTTCCGCGGTCGAGCGTCCAACCATTGGCTCGCCGAGCTCCTTCGACACTTCGCCAATCAGCGCCGCGTCCTCGAAGTGGGTCGTGGCTTCGACGATGGCCTTGGCGCGCTTGGCCGGGTCGCCGCTCTTGAAGATGCCGGAGCCGACGAAGACGCCGTCGGAGCCCATCTGCATCATGAGGGCCGCGTCGGCGGGCGTTGCGATGCCGCCGGCCGTGAAGTCGACGACGGGGAGGCGGCCGAGGCGGCGGATGTCGTCCAGGACGTCGCGCAGGCTCGTGGTGAGGGTCTCGTAGTCCATGCCGTCGTAGGCGGCGTTGATCTCGGCTTCCTCGACGTCCATGTCTTCGAGGACGGCCTGGTTGAGCTGGTCGTAGCGTGCGACGTAGACCTCGGCGAGGTTGTCCAGGTCGGCGTCGCCCATCTCCTTGACCATCTGGATGCCGCGGTGCATCATGCGGCGGTGGCGCACGGCTTCCGAGATGTCGCCGGTGCCGGCCTCGCCCTTGGTGCGAATCATGGCGCAGCCTTCGGCGATGCGGCGCACGGCTTCGCCGAGCTTGGTGGAGCCGCAAACGAAGGGGACCGTGAAGTCGGCCTTGCGGACGTGGAAGTAGGGGTCGGCCGGCGTGAGGACCTCGGATTCGTCGATCATGTCGACGCCAAGGGACTCCAGCACGCGGGCCTCGGCGAAGTGGCCGATGCGGCACTTGGCCATGACGGGGATGCTGACCGTGTCGATGATGGCCTGAATCATGGACGGGTCGCTCATGCGCGACACGCCGCCCTGGGCGCGGATGTCGGCGGGCACGCGTTCGAGGGCCATGACGGCGACGGCGCCGGCTTCCTCGGCGATGGCGGCCTGGTCGGCCGTGGTGACGTCCATCACGACGCCGCCCTTCTGCATCTTGGCGAAGCCGCGCTTGACGAGCTGGGTGCCCCAGCGCAGGCCCTCAAGATCCAGCTTCTTCGCCATCGTCGCGCTGGCCACGGGATGCAGGATTTAAGCGGTGGCCCTGGAGGCGGCGGGCGCGTCGCTAGGGGAGATTCCGGCGCCACGTTGGGCGACGGGACAAAAAAAGGCCCGTGAGGAAGGGGGAGAAATCAATGAAGAGAGACGGTCACCGAAGTGACGGTCTTACTTCTTCTTCGACGACTTCTTGCCCTTCTTCGCGGACTTCTTGGAAGTCTTCTTCGACCTCTTTGCCGCCTTCTTGGCTGCCATGGTGTTCAGTCACCTCCTTTCTGCACGTTAACTCTCGGGATGACACTAAAGCGTTCCGTGTTGAACCTTGCACGCGAAGAGAAGGTCGTTGGCGCATCGAAATCGCGTCAAGAACTTGCGCATGGGTGCCGCGAAAGTGTCATGGCGCGAGGCGCAAGACGTTGCGGCCGCGCCGAGGAACGAGAAGACCCGCGGGCATGCGCCCGCGGGCCCGCGCACGCCTTCGGCGCGCGCTCAACGCGACGCCTGATGGCGTCCCGTTGCCCCTCCGCGTTGAGCTTCCAGTCATTCGGGGATATCACTCCCTCCTCCTGGGATAACCTCGTCATCGGGGCATGCGCCACGACGCTGGCCAAGTGCTTAACGCTGCTCCACGAGGCGCTTGGCGTCCCTGCGCGCGGTGCGGTTGACCTCGAACCCAATCATGACGGCGGCGGAGATGCCGCAGGCGATGAGGTAGCCCAGGTCGATGGCCGTCATCTTGCCGGCGGACACGAGGGCCATGGCCACGAGGTCAAGGACGAAGACCCCGACGTAGAACCAGGCCCAGCCATTGAGGCGCATCAGGCCTGGCCGCCAGCGGGCCCTTTCGGCAGGTGGGCGACCATGCCAACTTCGACCTGCTGGGCCAGAGAGCGGCGCAACCCGAGCGCGAAGGCCCACTCGGCCATGACGAAGATGGGGGCCACGAAGACCTGGAAGACGTTGTCCGCGAGGGCCGGCTTGCGGTGCTCGAAGGCGCTGTGGCCGATGATTTGCGCAATCCAACTTCCGGCGAAGACGGCCAGGAACAGCATCCAGGACTGGTTGCCCATCGTCCCATGCACGTTCCATGCCGTCACGAGGAGGAAGGTGAACAGGAACACCATGGCCACGCCCAGTGGGAAGTCGAGGCGGAGGTAGTAGACGAGCAGGACCAGGGCCACGGCGTGCGCAAGCGTCACGGTGAGGGTGGCGAGTTCGACGCCGGGGACCTCCATCAGCAGGCCCATGGCGGACCAGATGATCAGGGGCACGAAGAGGAAGTGGATCGCCTTGTTCGTGGGGTCGCGGTGGTACGCGGCATACATGGACATCTGGTCAACGAGGGTCTTCATGGGGTGGCCTCCGGGTGGTCGCGAATCGCACGCGGAAGGAGAAGGATGCCGTAGATCCCAGCCAGGGTGCCTAGGGGGAATACGGCGGTGACCAGGGTCGAGGCCGCGATGCTGGCCATGCGCTGCCAGGGGCGGTTGCGGCGCAAACCGAGGAAGGCCAACCCGGAGACCGTTGCAAGGGCCAGGAATGCGGCCATCACGATGGCCAGGATATCCGGTGCACTTGTTCCCGTGGCCAGCACCGCGCCGCCAAGCACGACGACCAGCGCACACGACCCGGCGGCGATGGCGTGCATCGCGGCGAGGGTGCGCAGGGCACCGTGTGCCGTGAAGCGGCTGACCCAGAGGTTGCCCGCGCCGCGCTCGAGGACGACCACGGGCCGCCATGCCCCCGGCCGCTCTTGGGCCTATCGCCGCCTCCTGGGCAGCCATTATGACTCATGCCCGAGTGCGGGAGGCATGCCCAAGGCCCCGTCGACCGCCAAGACCGGCAAGTCCGCCAAATCCGCCGCCAAGGCGAAGGCAAGCCCCCCCAAGAAGGTCGTCCTCGACCCCGTGACGGTGGGCAAGGATGGGGCAACGATGGGGCACGTCGAGGCGCGTTTCAACCGCTTCCAGAACAAGAACACCTTCTGGCGCCACACGCAGAACGGAACCATGGGCGACTTCGATGCCGCCTTCGATGCCGCAATGGGCCGGCTGCGGGGCACGGGTCTCGGCAAGACCTACACCCTCGTCATCGACGGCAAACCCGTCAAGGCTCCAACCTTCTCCACCAAGTCCCCTGCCGACCACCGCCTCGTCGTCGGCAAGTGGGCCTCGGGCACGCGCGAGCACGCCCGCGCCGCCGTCGCCGCCGCCAAGAAAGGCTACCCCGCCTGGTCCGCCACGCCCTGGCAGAAGCGCGCCGCCATCCTGGAGAAGGCCGCCGACCTGTTCACGACGCACTTCTACGACTTGTGCGCCGTCATGTCCGTCGAAGCGGGCAAGACGCGCTACGAGGCCTCCATCGACGTCGACGAGGCCGTGGACTTCCTGCGCTTCTACGCCCTCACGATGCGCGAGATGAACGGCTTCGACATGGAGATGGGCAAACCCGTCCCGACGGAGGCGTGCCGCTCCATCCGCAAGCCCTGGGGCGTCTTCGCCGTCGTTTGCCCCTTCAATTTCCCCATTGCCATCACCGCCGGCATGACCGCCGCCGCCCTCGTGACCGGCAACACCGCCGTCCTCAAGCCGTCCGGCAAGGGCTGCCTGTCGGGCTGGTGGGTCTTCGATTTGCTGCGCCAGGCCGGCGTCCCCGCCTCCGCGCTGCACTTCCTCACCGCCGCCGACCACGACATCAGCACGGAACTCCTCACCAGCCCCGACGTCGACGGCCTCGTCTTCACGGGCAGCAAGCGCATCGGCATGATGGCGTGGCAGAAGGCCGCCGAGCACGGCCGCCCGAAGCCCATGATCGCCGAGATGGGCGGCAAGAACGCCATCGTCGTCTCCGACAAGGCCGACCTCGACAAGGCCGTTCAAGGCGTCTTCCGCAGCGCCTTCGGCTTCCAGGGCCAGAAGTGCTCCGCCTGCAGCCGCGTCTACGTGCACCAGAAGGTCGCCAAGGAATTCACCGAGCGCCTGGCCAAGCTGACCGAGGCCGCACGCGTCGGCACCCCTTGGACGAAGGAGTCCTACATGGGGCCCGTCATCGACGAGTCCAAGGCAGCGTTCTACGACGAACTCGTCACCGGCATCAAGGCGCAGGGCGGCAAGGCCATCGCCGGCGGCAAGCGCGTGACCAAGGACGAGCAAGCCAGTCTGGTGGGCAACTACGTGCGCCCAACGGTCGTCACCGGCCTGCCCCTGGACCACCGCGTCTTCCGCGAGGAGTTCTTCATGCCGTTCCTCGCCCTCGGCGTCGTCAAGTCGTTCGAGGACGGCATCGCCGAGGCCAACAAGGCCGAGTACGGCCTCACCGCCGGCTGCTTCACCGAGGACAGCAAGGAAGCGCAACGCTTCTTCGACACCATCGAGGCCGGCGTGACGTACCTCAACCGCGCCGCGGGCGGATCAACAGCAGCTGTCGTCAACGGGCAGGCCTTCGTGGGCTGGAAGAACTCCGGCTCGACGGGCAACGGCGCGGGCGGACGGTACTACCTGCTGCAGTTCACCAGGGAGCAGGCGCGGACCATTGCTGGTTGAGCTGCGACTCTAGGTACTGGGGGCCTTGGATTCAGCGGAACCAATTGCAGGTTGGCCCTCATGGAATCCTTGGAGCTCGACTGCCAATCGCAATTCTGCCGATTCAGTCCGCTGAGGGCCGACGAGGGTCGAGCGGCGCGACAGGACTCGTTGGAATTGGAGTGAATCGCCACCAAAGTTCAGCAAGAGACCCAGTGGTCGTCCAGTGGCTGCCAGGTAATGCGACAATTGCGAGACTTCGGTCCGACCAAGGCGTGGGATGGCTTTGAGCTCCAGCAAGATTTCGCCAAAACATTCGAAGTCAGCACGGTACGTCCCTCCCATTTGTTTTCCTCGGAACCAGACCTCGATTGGCACTTCACGGCGGAAAGGGATGCCCCGGGCCGCGAACTCCTCGGCGAGGGCAGTCTGGTAGGTCACTTCGAGCAACCCGCGAGCAAGTTCGCGGTGAATGAGCATGGCAGCCCCAATGATGGAATAGGTGCGTTGATCAGGTTCCATACCCAAGACAGACTGAATCGGCAAAATTGACAATTGGGACAGTGAGGTGAACTCGGACAGGAGTTGGCCTGTCAGCCCCTTGATAATCCGTTCAATCCGAGGCCCCCAGTTCTTGAGCCAGAAGAGGAACCACTCGACGCAGGGCATCAGGTGAAGATCCGGCGCAGGTCTTGCCCCAGCACGGCGCCGACGTCGTACTGGTGCGACGTCCCGGCAAGGGCGGGCCGCTGCGGGGTGGCGTAAGTCGCGAACGGGTCGTCGTCGGCGACCTCCACGAAGCCCGTTCCGGTAGCTGAGATGGCAAAGTCGTACGTGCCCGTCCACAGAAGGACCGACTGGTCACTGGGCAGGACCGTGTAGCGCGCGAAGGACTGCGTCCGCGCCCCAGGCAGGGCTGACGTGCTGATCCCGGTCGCCACGAGGAAGTACTCGCTACCGACGGTGCCTTGGCCCAAGCGCACCAGCGGGTCCGGGCCGTCGAGGGGCGGACCGACGGTGACGCTGGCCGATCCGTTGTACGTGTCATAGCCCGCGGCCGGCCACAACGCGGCCAACACGCGCTCGCCAGAGAGGAGGCGGAAGACGTACTCGTGCACCGCGCTGTCGGGGGCCCCCGGGACGCGGTCGACCGGCCTCTGCACGTAGGTATAGACCAGCCCGAGGTACACGTTGGGCACTGCCACGGCTGCCGTCGTCAGGTTGCCGCATTGGAACAGGTCCACGGCCAACACACCTGTCCCCGTGGTGGAATCGGGGGCTGGCACGGCCGTGAAGCCCTCGGGCAGGAGCGCCTGGACGTCGTCAAGGGGACGGTTGTGCTGCACGCCCAGGCCGTTGCAACCCTTGAAGTCGAAGGCGAGCAAGAGGTCGAGCACCTGCGGCGGCGGCAGGGGCGCCGGGGTCGGCGTGCCACTGGAGGACGACGAGCTTTCGGACGAGGAGGGGGTTGGGTCTGTGCCACCGTTGCCGTCGCTGCGCCCGCCGAGGCATCCGGCAAGCAGGGCGCCGATCAGCACGAGTGCAACGGTCACGCGGCGCATGTCACTTGGCGCGCTTGGCCGGCTTGGCCTTCGTGGCGGGCTGGCCTGCAGTCAGAACGGCCGTGGACGGGATGTGTTCCTGCGGGCCCTTCTTGAGCTCATGTGCGGCGTGGTCGAGAACGGCGGCGCGCTTCGGGGCCTCCGCCTTGTCCGCCCGCTTGTCGTACAGCTGTTCGACGACTTCCCAGACGGTGCGGATGTGCGGGATGGTGATGCTGCCGCCGATGACGAGGGCGACGTTGAGGGCGTCCAGGAGTTGGGCCTTCGTCCAGCCGACCTCGACGCAGCGGTCGCAGTGGTAGGCGATGCAGTCGTTGCAGCGCAGGACGGTGGAGGCCACGAGGCCGAGGAGTTCCTTCGTCTTCTCGTCGAGGCCGCCCTGGGCCGTGAGGTCGCGGTAGGCCGCCGAGTCGAGGGCGAAGAAGCGCTTCAGGTCGCGGTGGTCCTCCTTCAGCAGGTTGTCGGTCTTGCGCTTGCGGCTGGCGCGGAACTCGTGCAGGTCCATGCGGTCCGGTTGCTCGCTCATGCAGGCTCCAGAAAGGAACGGCTATACGGCTTTTGCCCGCTGGCTGGGCGTGGCGGACGCAGGGCAAGGGCCGGGGGCGGCGGGAAGCCGGTCCCGCGTCTTCGACGTCGTCATGATCGTCCTCCTCGTGGGGTCCGTGGCGCTCGTGTTCTGGTACGAGTCCCTCGATGCCCAGGACGACACCGCCACGCGGACGCTGCTGGAACGGGTCGACTTGGCGTTGGCCATCGTGTTCGTTCTCGAATGGACTTGGCGGGTGCGTCGCAGCAGCCCGGCGTCCGGGCGGTACGCGCTGCGGCACTCGTGGGAACTGCTCGGCATGGTTCCCATCCTCTTGCCGCTGCCATCGTTCCTGCGCTTCCTGCGCCTGCTGCGCGTGGTGCGCATCCTGCGCGTCTTCGGCGCCGTTGGCCGCCGCATCGGCGTGTGGCAGCGCATCGCCGGGGAATCGAAGATTGCCAAGATCGGCCTGGCCAGCGGCATCGTCACCCTGACGGGGGCCGTCCTCGTCTGGCTGCTCGAGCGCGGCGAGCCCGGCACGCACATCAACGACTTCAGCACGGCCCTGTGGTGGGCCATCGTGACCGTGACCACCGTCGGCTACGGTGACGTGACGCCGCTGACGTGGCAGGGCCGCACCGTTGCAGCCATGCTCATGGTGACCGGCATCGGAACCATTGGCTTGCTGGCGTCAAGCCTCGCCAGCGTCCTGGTGCGCAACGACGACCGCGCCGCGTCCCCGTCCGCCACGGCCGGGGGATTCGTGGGCGACCTGCAGGCCATTGCAGCGCTGCATGAATCGGGCAAACTCACCGATGATGAGTACGCCGCCGCGAAGTCGCGCCTGCTGCGTTAGCGGCGGTGGCCGCGGTCGTGCACGAGTCGGCCGTGCCCGTGCACCTGGCGACGCGAGTACGTCACGACCGCCACGCCGACCATCAGGAGGAAGGCGAGCAAGAGCAGGCCAACCAGCGGGGCGAAGATGCCGACGAGGACGAAGCAGACGGCCAGGCCCACGAAGATCCACAGCATGATTCGGCGCTGGTGGCGTACGCGCTCCACGAAGTCGCCCAGGGCGGGTCCTTGCGCAAGTCCGCGCACCGTGAAGGACATGCCAAGTCAGCGGATTCAGCCCTATATGTGGGTTGGCGAGCGGGCCCGACCTGTCAAGGGATGGGAGGCTCGGCCTTGCGGGGCGAGCGCGGCCAGGGCTTCTGCGCCGCCATGCGATTAAGGTCCTTGACGATGGTTCGGGCGTGCGTGAAGACGTTCACGGTCGCATGCACGGCTCGGATGATGCCGTCGGCATCGATGACGAACGTGCAGCGGCGTACGCCGAAGTGGCTGCGTCCAAGCAGGGTGGTGCGCCAGGCGTCGTAGAGGTCATGCACGCGCCCCTCCGGGTCGGACAGCAGGGGGTACCCGAGGTCGCAGGTTTCCTGGAATTCGAGGTGGCGCTCGGAGTTGTCCAGGCTGACGCCGACGACGACGGCGTTGTGCTTGGCGATGTCGGCCATGTGGTCGCGCAGGCCCTTGGCCTGGATTGTGCAGCCTGGGGTCAGGTCCTTGGGATAGAAGAACAGGACAATCGGGCGGCCGGAGAACGAGCTCAGGCGGACGTCGTGGCCGTCCTGGTCCTTCAGGACGAAGTCGAGTGCGGCGTCGCCCGGCTTCAGCATCGTTGCCCCAGCGGAGGGGACGGTCTAAGCGTTTGCCTCGGAGAGCGCCCGCTGGTTCACGAGAGGAGGACCTGCAACTGCTCCTCGACGATGCCGTCGATGGGGTCCATGTGGTGCACCTGCAGGACCGGCCCACCCGCGCCGCCGCGCGTGCGCGCCCAGGCCTGCAACCGCTTGCGTTCGGCGGCCAATCCCTCGGGGGGCCCCTGGTAGTCGAAGACTGCGTAGCGGCCGGCGGGAAGCGTCTCGATCTGGCAGACGTCGTCCCCCTCGAAGCCAAGGTGCGTCAGGACGAGGGCATCGACCTGGTGGTCTCCGCGCGGCTCCTCGAGGAACCGGATGATGCTCGGGCCGCCCACGAGCTCGTTGATGATCATGTGGCGATAGAGCGGGCGCCGGGTGTCGTCGATGGTCTCGACGGGGCCGTGGTGCCGCACGACGGCCACGGGCCGCTCCTTGAGTGCGACGATGCGCGGCTCCTGCACGGCGCGGCGACCCCGGGGCGCGGTTTCAAGGTTCCCTGCCGGGTGCCGTGTACGACCAAGCCGAACGAGGCTGGCCGTCGCGGTCGAGGGCCACCACGAGTTCGCGTTGGTACCAGCCCGCCTCGCCGACGCCTTCGTAGGCGTCGAGGGCGTCCCACAACGTGGCGTCGCGCACGTGCAAGAGCTCCCCTGGCACGCGTGCGGTGCCGCCCGTCTGCAGCGCCTGGAACCCCTGCAAGTCGATGAGTCGGCCATGCACGGTGGCGTCCCCGAGGTGCGTCGAGCCTTCGGCGAGGCGTCGGGCCAGGTCAGGGGGCGCGCCCCGTTCGCCGCGACGCAGCATTCCGTAGACGAAGAGGAGATGCGGCAAGCTCAGGCGCCGTGGGCGGCCCAGTCGGCCAGGATTTCGCTGGCGTGCTCCTCGGGCTTGACCTTGGGGTAGTGCTTGACGACCTTGCCGTCCGCGCCGACGAGCAGCGTCTCGCGGCTGATGCCCATGTACGTGCGGCCCATGAACGACTTCTCCTTCCACAGGCCGAGCTTGGTTAGCGTCGCCTCGTCGCCCGTCAGGAGGGGGAACGGCAGTTCGTACTTGGCGATGAATTTCTGGTGGCTCTTGGCGTCGTCCTTCGAGATGCCGTACACGTTGAGGCCGGCCTTGCGGAAGGCGCCCCAGTTGTCGCGGATGCCGCAGGCTTCCTTCGTGCAGCCCGGCGTGTCGTCCTTCGGGTAGGCGTACAGGACGAAGGGCGCCTTGAGGTCGGCGGACTTCACGGGTTTGCCGTCCTGGTCGGTGAACGAAACGGCGGGCAGCTTCTTGCCTTCCATGGCGGCGCCAGGTTTGGGGGGCGCTTTCACGGTTGCGCTGCGTGAGTGACGGGGGCGGGGAAGAGCTTGAAGTAGAGCACCGTGCCCCAAACGGCGACGTTGACGGCTTGCGCGGCGCCGAAGACGAATTCGCGCTCGTGCAACATGTACGGCAGCGTCAGGCTGGAGGACAGCAGCACGAGGATGAGGAAGCCGAGGCTGATGTCGTCGGCGCGGCGACGGTGCACCGTGCGCCAGAGCTGCGGCACCAGGCACAGGATGAACCCGGCACTGCCCGCCCAGATCAGCAAGTCCCAGGAGTCCACGGCGCGGGGACGAAGTGGGGGGCTTAAGCCGAGCGGGACGGCTTGTTCCGTTCGTGGTCTACGGCTAGCGCGGGATGTGCACACGGATGCCGTGCCGTGCTGCAGCGCGCACCAGGTCGCGGTCATAAGTCACCAAGGCCGCATTCGTCGACCGGGCCACCGCCAGGTAGTTCGCATCGTAGGCGGAGGCATCGGGCAAGAACGCGCCCACCGCCAAGAACGATCGGCTCAACTCAATTCCACCCAAGGCGGCCTGCAACGCCTTCGAGAAATCCTGCGGGGCCCATTCGGGGCGACTCTTGGCAAGCACGTTGGCGACCTCATACCCCAATAGTTCTGGCGAGTGCATGCGGCTGCCGGCGACGGCGCGGTCGCCGTACCACGTCCGGAACGCGACGCTTTCCGGTTCGTCCAGGAACAATTTGGTGATGGCGCTCGCGTCGACGACGAAGGGTTCGGGGTCCTCAATCGGCACGCCGGCGTCCCCCGTCCCGGTGGCGGCGGATGGTGACCTCGCTTGGTTCTTTTGGCTTCACGGCGATGCTTGCGAGGTACTGGATGTTCGCGACGATGCGCTGGCGCCGGATGGCCTCCTCGATTCCCATGCGGGCCGCTTCGCTGACGTTGATGTGCAGCTTCTTGGCGGCCTTGAGCAGCTCGGCATCGAGTCGGATGGTCGTCGTGGCCACGCCCATTCATTGCATGGGTGTTGTATATACAACTTGTCCATACAGGCCAAGGTCTGTGCGAGGCAGGCCCGCGCCACGCCCCCGAGGCACGCCAGGTCGAATCCGGGGTCGCTCCGGACGTTCAACGTGGCTTAAGCCCGGAACGGCATGCGCGACGACGTGAGCAAAGGGATAGCACGGGAGACCGTCCGCCTCGTCGAGCTGGTCTTGGGGGCGGCGGCGTGACGGAAAACGTCCCGGCCCCGCCGACGGGGGATGGCCGCCGCTTCGAGCGCCACGCCTTCGTGTGCACGAACCAGTCCGCGTGCGCCATCGACGGCCCCGCCGACGCCATCCAGGCTCGCCTGAAGGAACTCCTCAAGGCCTCCGGCCGCAAGGAAGAGGTCCGCGTCAACAAGGCCGGATGCCTCGGCCAATGTGGGCACGGCCCCATGATGGTCGTGTATCCCGAGGGCGTGTGGTACAGCCACCTCACCGTCGCGGATGCGGAGCGCGTGTGGAGCGAGCACCTGCTCGGCGGTGCCCCCGTCGAGGACCTGCGCTACCGGACGCCCGAGGGCGGGACGAACGTGCTCGCGCGTGGACCAGACAACGCGAAGCACCCGTTGGGCGGGCCGCGGTCCGAACCGTGCGAGCGGTGTTGAACCGCATCGGCGCTGTCGGTGTCATCGGCGGATCGTCGGGGCAATGCGGACCCATCCGCCGATACCGCCGAACCCGCCGATGACGGCGGCCCGTCGGGCTCGCTACCTGACCATGGCTCTGTGAATCATTCCAGGTAACGCAGGGCCTCGGCCGGTGCCACCTTGGCGCTTCGCCCAATTGGGGCGGCCGTTGCGAGGAGGGCGACGGCGTAGCTCACGGCGAGCAAGATGCCGATCTCCGCCCACGGGATGCGGTAGGGATAGTTCAGGTCCCGGATGATGGCCCACCACAGACCGAGCGTCACGATGATGGCGCAGGCGACGCCGATGATGGCCCCCGCGAGCAGGGTGGCGGAGACCTCGATGAAGAAGATCCGGCGCACCTGGCCCGGCGTGAACCCCAATGCGCGCAACATGCCGATCTCCTGCCGCCGCTCGAGGACGCTGCGGCTTGTGATGATGCCAAGGCTGAGCACGCCCACGATGAGGCCCAGGCCGAGGAAGAGCTTCATCGCGCCCAGGATCTGGCGGAAGGACTCCTGCTCACGCAGGACCTCCTCTTCGCTCGCCGCCGCGTCCATGCCGACGTCGCGGTAGTTCCTCTCGAGGTCTTGCGCGGCCTGTGCGGGGTCGACGCCACGGGCGGTGCGGAACAGGTACAAGTCCTCCGTCGTCGGGAACAGGCCCTTGACCTGCTCCTTAGGCAAGAACACGCCCGGGTAGTGGTATTGCTCCTGGATTCCGATGATGGTGTACGACAGCGTCTCGTTGCCGAGGTGCATGACGAGGGTGTCGCCCACGCCGTTGGCGAGGTCCTGGTTGCGCGAGTCCGTGCTGTACTGGTAACTCGCGATGATGAGCGTCGGGTCGTCCAGGACGGCCTGGTATGCGGCCTTGTCGTCGGCGTAGTCCTTGTGGCGGAAGACGAGGCCGAACTCCTGGTCATCCACGAACGACGGGTCGTAGCCGACGACTTGGTGCCGGAAGTCGCTGAAGCTGCCGGTGCGCTCGCCCCCCACGGTGATGAAGGCGGGGTCCTCCGTCGTGTACACGATGAGGTGTTCCTCGCTCGTGAACGTCCCCGGCGCCACGAGGCCGCGGTCGTAGGCGGCCAGGTCGGCGACGTGCAGCGTGGTGCGCGCCTCGACGTCGTAACCCCCAGTCTGGCGGGCGGGGTCCACCTCGAAGAGGCCACCGAAGATGCTGAAGAAGCCGATGGACAGGATGACGACGGAGAACATCGCCAGCGTCATGCCGGTGCGGAACTTGCGGTGCAGCGGGTAGCTCATGGCGGGCAAGGCCACGGCGCGCATGCGTTTGCTGCGCGACAGAAGACGCGCGAAGGCGCGCATCGGGCGGTCGGCGTGGATGACCATGACGACGACGCAGAGCGTCAGGATGACGCCGCGGATGGGGCCGACGACGTTGGCTTCCGCGATGTTCTGGTAGTCCGTGATGAGGAAGTACGTGCCCGTGTAGAAGGCGGCGAGCAAGCCGGCGAGGGCGGGCAGCAGGCGGCGGCGCGGCACGACGGCGCGCAGGGCCACCAGCAATCCGACGTCGGCCGCCAGGGCGCCGAAGACGATGAGGCTGAACGCATGGTTGCCGACGAGCGCTTCGCTGAGGGCCCCGTCGAAGACGCCCACCAGGACCGATGCGACCCCCAGGACGGTGACGGGGACTCCCCACAGCAGGCCGCGCACGAGATTGCCGGTGCGCTCCGGTTCATCGATGCGGCGAATGGCGCGCACGACGTTGAGCTGGCTCTGGCGGCGGCTGGCAACGCCGATGGTGATGAACGTCAGCAAGGCCCCGACGCTGAAGGCGATGAGCAGGGCCGACAGGCGCGGCTGGAACGGGATTGGCGGGAACGAGAGTTCGCTCGCGAGGCGGCCGATGATGGCGTTGAGGATCTCGATCATGCCGTACGCGAGACCGAGGCCGAGAATGGCCCCCAGGGCCGCAGCGACGACGGCGTACAAGCTGCCTTCGAACAGGAAGAGGCGCACGAGGTCGGCTCGGGTCAGGCCGACGGCGCGCGCCATGCCGAGTTCGCTGCGGCGCTCCTCCGCCAGCATGGTGAAGATGTTCGTGATGAGCAGGAGGCCCGTAATGATGCTGAGCGATCCCGCGAACACGAGGAGGCCCGTCAACGTCTGGCCGGCTTCGTCGGCGACCTCGATGTACTTCTGCTTGAGGGGCTGAACTTCGAGGCTCTGGATGGAGGCGACGTCCGGGTGCTGCGCCTTGATGCCGCGCAGGGTGGCGTTGATGCGTTCGACCTGCTCGTCGCTGCCCTTCGCCCCCGCAGCCGGGCCGCCGGGATTGCTGAACTTGACGAGGTTCACCTGCCCTTCGCGGTCGAACAACTGCTGCGCCTGGCCGAGGTCGAGGAAGAGCGCGTCACGGAAGTCGAACTGGTCGCCGCGCCCGCCCGTGGTGACCGCGAGCACCGTGAGGTCGGCCGTGCGGCGGTCGGAGAAGCCGTCCCCGAGCGGGTCGAGGCCGTCCGGGAGGTCGAACTGCTGCTGCAGTGCCTCGGCACGCTCGCGCAGCAGCGCCAAGTCGTACACGGGGTACCCGACGAAGGCCACGCCGAAGTATGCTGCCTGCACGGCGGCCGGGGACGACACGCGCACCGTCCACGTGCCCGCAGGCAACGCATCGTCGGGCTCCGAACTCACGTTGAGGAACAACAGTCCGGTTTCCGTGCCCGGTGCGGCCGCTGCCACATGGCTGGTTCCATCGGGCTCCAGAATCTCGACCTGAAGGGCGGTCGTGGCCGGGACGCCGGGGGCCGCGGCGGGGTTCCAGCCGACGGCGGCCGTGAAGCGGCTGGCGCCCTTGCGGACCTCGATGGCGTGCTCCGAAGGCAGGGGTTGCACGGGGCCGAGTGGCAACCCGAGGGGCGCCGTCGGGCCGGCCGAGAAGGCGACCGTGCCGTTGAGCAGCGTGATTTCCGGCAGCAGAGGATCGAGGGGCGGCGTCAGCGACAGTCGCAGCGTGTCGCCGGGGTGCGCATCCAGTTGGTCGGCGAGGTGGCCCGTGATGATGGCCTGGCCCGGGCGAAGCTGGGATCCATCCGTGCGTCCCCCGCCGCGCAACTCGAAGGCTCCGAAGTCCGCGTCGGCCCCCGGTTCGAATCCCACGAGGGCGACTTGCGGCTCGAAGAGCCCGGTCTCGGGGTTCTCGATGGCGGCGGCCCAGATTGCGTTGGCCGACACGGCGTCGAAACGGCCGGCGAGCCCGGGGTCGGCGCGCAACCGGTCGGAGACGGATTGCGGGAAATACGGGTACCCCTCGATGGCCACGGATTCGTCGATTTCGCCGAGCGATTGGTACACGTAGCCGCGGATGGCCGATGCTGCCGACCCGCCGGCCACGAGGGCGGCGGAGATGATGGCCGTGCCCACCATGAGTCCGGCAACGACGGTCCACGTCTGCTTCGGGCGGCGCCGCGCGTTGCGCAAGGCCATGCGGGCCAGGATGGGTTTGCGCGCCATCTCGGCGCCGACGGCGATGGCGGTGCCCAAGGCGACGGCAAGGAGCGTCCAGGTCCACCAGGCCATCAGGCCGTGGTCTCCTGGTCGAGCCGGTCAGCCAACGGCACGGAGCGCCCAAGTCCGGCCGCTTCGCGCTGGATTGCGCCGTCCGCCATGTGGATGATGCGGTGGCAGCTGCGCGCGATGGCGGCCTCGTGCGTCACAATGACGTAGGTCTGGCCGCGCTCCACGTTCAGGCGATGCAGAAGGTCGAGGATCTCCTGGCCATGCTTGGTGTCGAGGTTCCCCGTCGGCTCGTCGGCCCAAACGATGGCTGGCTCGTTGACGAGGCTGCGCGCGATGGTGACGCGTTGCTGCTGGCCGCCGGACAGTTCGCGCGGCTTGTGGTCGGCGTGCGAGGCCAGGCCAACCTGCTCCAAGGCGGCGAGGGCGCGGCGCGATGCTTCCTTCGGGTCGATGCCGGAGACGAGGAGGGGCAACTCCACGTTTTCGAGGGCGGTGAGGACGGGGAGGAGGTTGAAGGCCTGGAAGACAAAGCCCATGCGGCGGCTGCGCAGGCGCGTTCGGTCAAGGTCGGTCATCTTCGCGAGGTCGCGGCCCTCGAGCAGCACCTGGCCGGAGGAGACATCGTCGAGCCCGCTCAGGCAGTTGAGCAACGTCGTCTTGCCGCAACCCGAGGGTCCAACGATGGCGACCATCTCGCCGGGGCGCACGTCGAGGTCGACGGCGCGCAGAGCTTCCACGCGCAGGCGGCCGGACTCGTACACCTTGCCGACGCCGCGGGCGGAAATGATGGGTGCGCGCGTCGGGATCGGCGCGGGCGCGGCGGCTCGGGCGGCTGTGCGCGGCGGGGCCTGGGCCACGCTGGCGTCGAGGGTTGGGCCGAGATAAGCGCTCGTCTGCGGGACCTGGCCTCGCGCCTCCGGGGAACCTGGGAACCGAGGAAGCGGTCCTGGCGTTTTCCGCGTTCCCCGGGTCCCCGCTCAGCGCGGCGCGACAAGCTTGCGCGCGACGTCCTCTGCGTGCTGCAACACGGCGCTTTCGTCAAGCGTCTCGACCTTGCCCTCGGCCATGAGGACCTTGCCGTGCACGATGGTTGCCGACACGTCGGCTGCCCCGGCGGCGTAGACGAGGTGGCTGATTGCGTCGTGGCGCGGAACGAGGTGCGGGCGGCGGAAGTCCACGAGGGCCAAGTCCGCCGTTGCTCCCACCGCGATGCGTCCGAGGTCCGGTCGGTGCAGGGCGTCGGCTGCGTCACGGGTCCCCATGTCGAGCACGCGTTGGGCGGGAAGCACGCGGGCGTCCCAGCGGTGGTTCTTCTGCACGAGGGCGGCGAACTTCATCGTCTGGAAGAGGTCCAGCGTGTTGTTGCTCGCGGCCCCATCCGTCCCCAGGCCGACCTTGACGTTTGCCTCGTGCAGTTCCGGGACGGGGGCGACACCACCCGTGGCGAGTTTGAGGTTGGAGACCGGGCAATGCGCGACGGCCGCGCGGGCGTTGCCGATGTCGCGGACTTCCTCCTTCGTGATCCAGCCGCAGTGGGCCAGGATGCTGCGGTCATGCAGGGCGCCGTGGTCAGCAAGTCGGCCAACAGGGCGGCGGCCGGTCTTCGCCTGGACGTCGTGCACCTCGGTGCGCGTCTCGGAGCAGTGCGTATGCATGGGAACGCCGTGCTCCTTCGCGATGCGACCGGCCTCGGCATACGTCTCCGGGTTGCAGGTGTAGGTGCCGTGCGGCGCCGGGCACGGCGTGATGAGAGGGTCCTTGGCGGCTTTGGCCGCCTTGACGAAGCGCTCGACGCCGGCGAGTTTCTTGTTCGGCTCCCCGTCGGGCGTCTGGCCGATGTCCACCATGCCTTCGCCGACCCAGGCGCGCACCCCGGCGGCGCGCGACGCGGGGGCCATGACGGATTCCTCGAACCAGTACATGTCGAGGAAGGAAGTGGTTCCGCCCCGGATGAGTTCCAGCAGGCCAAGGTCGGCGCCGGCGCGCATCTCGGGCTCCTTGATGCGCTCCTCGGCGGGCCAGATGCATTCGCGCAGCCATTGCTCGAGCGGCAGGTCGTCGCCGTAGCCGCGCAGGAGGCCCATGGCGAGGTGCGTGTGCAGGTTGATGAGGCCCGGGATGAGGACTTGGCCGCGGCCGTCCAGCGTGCGGTCGGCCTCGGGGGCCTTGCCGCCGACTTGCGTGATGCGGCCGTCCTCGACCATGACGTCGCCGTGCACGACGCGTCGGGCGTCATCCTGCGTGACGACGGTCGCGTCGCGGATGCGCAGGGTGGCCACGGACGCAGCACCGTCCCCCGCGCCATTAAGGCCCATCGGTCCACGGCGTCCACCACGATGCAGTCAGGTGTCGCCGGGCTCGTAGGTGCCGGCGTAGGCATCGTAGGTTCCGCGCAGGGCCGGTTGGACTGGGTCGGAGGCAGGCTGCAGTCGGCGCTGCAGGAACGGCCACATCGGCTCGAGGCGGCCGGCGAAATGGTCGCCCGCTCCGGCGACCTCCTGGCAGGCCAACGGGTCGCATGCCATGGACGAGTTGCGGGTCACCACGTAGTACGACACCGGCACGCCGGCGGCCTTCAGCGCCTCGTACATGCGTTCGGAGTGGTCGAGGGGAACAATCGGGTCGGCCTCTCCGTGCAGGAGGAAGACGCGGGCGATGCCGAGGTCGGCCAACTCCGCGGCCCGCGACACGGGTGACCGTTCGACGTAGGGCGCCGCGTCGTCCGCGGGCGCGCCTCCGGTCTCGCGTTCGACCGCCGGCCGCGCGACCGGGTTCTGGGCCCACAGCGTCCCGAGGTCCGTCACGCCAGCGCCGGCGAAGACGTAGTCGTACGTGCCCGGCGGGGCCTCGAGCGGGGCAAGCAGCGCCACCTGGCCGCCCATGCTCCAACCGTACAGGAGCGTGCGATTGAGGCCCGGATAGGCTTGTTGCACCAGAAGGGTCGCGGCGACGGTGTCCACGACTCCCGCGCGCACCTTGAATGCGGACGGCAAGCCGCGGTAATCCATGGCGACGGCGAGCGCCCCGGCTTCTGCGATGCGCTCAAGGTCCTGACGGTGGAAGGCGGCGTCCCCCGTCCAGCCGTGCGCGACGACCACCAGGGCGGTGGGTTGACCCTCAGGGACGGCCAGCAGGCCAGTGGCGTCCTGGCCCTCGATGACCAGGTGGAGTTCCTGCACACCCGGAGGCCATGGTGCACCGTCTGGGCTGGCTTCGGCCTGCATTGCGGCGCCCCCTTCCGCCATCGTGGCTGCGTCGCCGGGCGCTTGCAGCGCGGGCCCGGCGCACCCTGCGACAACAAGGGTTGCAAGGGCTGCGAGAGTCGACGCGAGGGCGGAGACCTTGGCGGCCCGCATCGCCCCGGCCTTTGCGGGTGCCCGCCTTTCAGGCTCCTCCAGAATGGGCGAAACTGTGGCGCCGCCGGGTCAGGCGGCCTCGACGGCGCTGGGCCGCTGCGTCTTCGTGGGCTTGACGTCGGCCTTCACGACGATCCCATCGATGTCCCACGACCAGCCGGCCTTGACTGGGCCGAACGACAGTTGGCGGGCGCGCACGGCGCTCTTGAGGACCGACAGGAACGCCGATAGGCGGGCCTGCTCGTCGGGGCCGCAGGAGAGCGTGACATCGACTTCCTCGTCGAGGGGGAGATCGAGTTCCTTGCGCACCTCTTGCAGGCGGCGGATGACCTCGCGGGCGAGGGCCTCGGCCAGGAGGGCCTCGTCGCGGTGGACGTGCAGGGCCAAGGTGATGCCGTCGGCCTGCGTCGTCGCCCAGCCGGGCCGGTCCTTCTCCTCGAAGGTGACGTGGTCTGCGGTCACCGTGTGCTCCTGGCCGCCGATGTTGACGCCGACCGACTTGCCGGCTGCGAAGGTGGCGTGGGCGTGGTCGCCGTCGAGGGCCTCGATGGCGTCCGCCACTTGCGTGGAGAGTTGCCGGAATGCCTTGCCCAGTGCGGGTCGGTTCGGCTTGGCGACGAAGGACTTGAGCTGGCGAGCGTCGTGCGCCGACTCCAGTTGCTTGACGTTGATCTCGTCTTGCAGGATTGGGGAGAACCGGCCGAGCGCGGTGCCGACGAGGACGGCGCGACCCAGGGGGTGGCGCGTCGGGATGTTGACCTTGCTGCGCAGGGCGCGGCCGGCCTCCGCGAGGGCGCGCACTTGGGCCATCTCGCGCTCCAGCGTCTCGTCGCGGCCGCCCGAGGCGGGAAGTTGTGCGAGGTGCACGGAGTCGGCGTCGTCGTGGCGGCGGACGTGCGGCCAGATGGCCTCGACCATGAAGGGGGCGAACGGCGCGACGAGGCGGACGACGGTGTGCAGAGCATGCCACAGGGCGGAATGCGCGGAGTCCTTGTCCACGGTGGACTTGGACCGGTCCTGGGCTTCCGCCCAGAAGCGGTCCCGGCTGCGGCGCACCCACCAGTTGCTTAGGTCATCGACGACGAAGGTTTCGATGGCGCGCGTGGCCTTGTGCAGGTGCAGGCGGTCGGCTTCGAAGCGCGTCTCGGCGATGGTGGCGTTGAGGCGGGACAGCAGCCACTTGTCGAGGTCGCTCCAGCCCTCGGACGGAATTGCCTTCTCTGGAGTCCAGTGGTCGAGCTTGGCGTACTGGTGGTGGAAGAGGAACGTGTTCCACAGCGTGGAGAAGAATTTCCCGAACGTCTCGCGCACGGCTTCCTCGTAGAAGCGCTTGTCCTGCCATGGCGCCGTCGTCGAGAGGAGGTACCAACGCGTTGCGTCCGCGCCCTGGCTGGCGAAGACCTGGTCCGGCGGCACGTAGTTCTTCTTCGACTTGCTCATCTTCTGGCCATCTTCGGCAAGGATGAGGCCGCCGACGAGGCAGTTCTTGAACGCCGGTCCCTGGAACATCCCCTTGGCCTTCGCGTCTGGGGCTTGGCCGAGGGCCGTGGCGCTTGCGAGGAGGGAGTAGAACCAGCCGCGCGTCTGGTCGAGGCCTTCCGTGATGAAGTCCACGGGAGTCTGCGCCTGCAGGTCGGGGTTGTCCAGCGTGAGCGTCTTCCACTGCGCGAACTGCGCGGCGCCGGAGTCGTACCACACGTCGATGACGTACGGCTCACGGTCGGCTTGGCCGCCGCACTTGGGGCACTTGATGGGCTTGTCCACGTAGGGGCGGTGCAGTTCCTGCGCCTCGATGCCGTGCGCCTTCAACTCGGCCTTGGAGCCGATGCACGTCGCGTGCTTGCAGGCGGTGCAGATCCAGACAGGAAGGGGCGTCCCCCAGAAGCGGCTGCGGCTGAACGCCCAGTCCTTGACGTTGCGCAGCCAGTCGCCCATGCGGCCGTCCTTGATGGTCTCGGGCACCCAGTTGACCTGCTCGTTGTTGGCCAGCAACTGGTCGCGCAGCGTTCCCATGCGGATGTACCACGAGTCCATCGCGTAGTACAGGAGCGGGTGGCCGGTGCGCCAGCAGTGCGGGTAGGAGTGTTCGTACTTCTCGTCGCGGTAGAGCAGGTCGCCCTTGGCGAGGTGCGCAAGGATCGCGGCTTCGGTTTCGGGGGCCTTGACGTACTTGCCCGCGACGCCGCCGGGGACGTGCTCCGCGAAATTTCCATCGAGACCGACGGTGTGGCGGGCGGGCAGTCCTTCCTTCATTCCGAGTTGGTAGTCGTCCTCACCGTACATGACGGCCGTGTGGACGACGCCGGTGCCGTCCTCGGTCGTGACGAAGTCGGCGGCGACGACCTGGAACGCTTTCGCGGGCCGGCCGTCGAGGGTGGGCTTGCTTGCGTCCACGGCACCGGGGAAGAGGGGCGTGTAGCGCTTGCCGACGAGGTCGCGGCCCTTCATCGTGGCAATGACCTCCGATTCGTTGCGCAGCGCCTGCTTCACGAGGCCCTTGGCGACGATGAGCACCTCGCCTTCCTTGGCGTGCGCCTTGTCGCTGGTCTTCTTGACGCGGACCTTGACGTAGTCGATGTCGGCGCCGACGGCCAGCGCGACGTTGCCGGGCAGCGTCCACGGCGTCGTCGTCCAACTCAGGATGCGGGCGTGGTCGGGGTCGTCGAGGAGGTGGAATTTGGCGAAGATGGCCGTGTCGGTGACGTCCTTGTAGCCGAGGGCGACCTCGTGGCTGGAGTAGCTGGTGCCCGTCTGCGGACAGTACGGGACGACTTTGTGCGACTTGACGAGCAGGCCTTGGTCGAAGAGGCGCTTCAGGCTCCACCACACGGACTCGATGTAGCCGTCATCCATGGTGACGTACGGGTCGTCGTAGTCCAGCCAGAAGCCGACGCGCTCCGACATGTCCTCCCAGTTCTTCTTGTAGCGGAAGACGGACTCGCGGCACTTCTGGTTGAACTTCGCGAGCCCATAGGCGAGCACCTCGTCGACGTGCTCGATCTTGAGTTCCTTCTGCACCTCGATTTCGACGGGCAGGCCGTGGCAGTCCCAGCCCGCCTTGCGCGGCACCCACTTGCCTTGCATGGCGTTCCAGCGGTTGACGGAGTCCTTCAGCGTCCGCGTCAGAACGTGGCCGGGATGGGGGAGGCCATTGGCAGTCGGGGGCCCTTCAAGGAAGACGAACTTCGCCTTCGGGTCCTTGGCGTGGTTGCGCTTGCCGGCCTCGACCTGGCGCTGGAAGGTGCGCTCCGCTTGCCACTTCGCCATGACGGCGCGCTCCATGTCGTCCGGCACGTACTTGCGTGGCACGGCGGCAGCATGCGCGGCGGTCGGGGCCTTGGAGGCCGTCATCGGAGTTTCCCAAGGTCCCGGGGTTCAAGAAGGAGAGGGCCCGCCCCAGGAGGAGTCGGGGGGCCTACGCGTCGTCGCCGACGTGGATGGTGCCGACCATGCCCGAGTGCAGGGTGCAGTGGTAGTCGTACTCGCCGGCGGCGGCGAACGTGTGCTGGTAGTTGGTGCCCGGGGACATGGCGCGCGGCGACTTCCACGACCCATCGTGCGCCGTGACGTCGTGCACGCCGGCGGCGTTGTCCCAGAGGACCGTCGCGTTCAGGGGGACCTTCGCGTCGGCGGGCGTGAACTTGTTGGCGGACGTCAAGTGGATGACGTATCGGCCCTCGGCGTCCTGTTCGGGGACGGAGGCGCCGCCGGGCTTGGCGCAGCCGGCGACCAGGAGCGTTGCTGCGACGAGGGCGAAGAGGAGCTTCACGGGGTTGGCGACTCGGGGCTGGGTCAAATGGGTTTCTTCGTGGGCGAATAGCGGCGCGTCCAGGCCATCAGGGCTACGGCCCCCGCCAGCAACAGGGTGGCCCCAATGGCGAAGGCGAGGTGGGCGCCGCGCTCCCCGAGGACCAGGTAAAGTCCCGTCGCCAGGAGGGCTCCGACGAGCCCGCCTGCAGCGTAGCGTGCGATGACCGCAATCTTGGCGCGAGGATTGGTGGCTCCGACAAGTCCAACGAGCAACAGGATCCCGCCGACGAGTTCGAGCATCATTGGGGCCAGTGCGGCGTAGGTCCGGCCTTGCCAGATGAACAGGGTCATGCTGAGCATCCCGCCCACGACGAAGAGGCCGCCCACGAAGTGCCAGGGTGCACGCACGCATCGAAAAGGGCCCTGTCGGCTTATGGCCGCGCCGGTCCTCCCCCTGCGCGTGGCCGTCCCGGTCGTTCCCATCCACGACAACCACTTCCATTGCAAGCCAGACGGCTGGAAGGGCATCGGCGCCGTGAAGGAATTCATGGCTGCCGGCGGCACGAGCATCGCGCACGTCCGTCTGCCCTCGTATCCCACCACGGTGGAGGCGTTCAAGAAGAGCTGCCTGGACCACATCGCCTTCGGTGAACGCATCCGCACCGAGACCGGCTGCATCGTGCACACAGTCGTCGGCCCGTACCCGCTCGAACCCATGAAGCTGGCCGAGGCAAAGGGCTGGCCTGCGGCCATGGAATTCGCGCGCGGCTGTTTCGACGTGGCCGCCAAACTGTGCGAGGAGCGCCAGGCCGTTTGCATGGGCGAGATTGGTCGCGCCCACTTCGACGTCCCGGCCGAAGTGCAGGAGCGCAACAACGAGCTGCTGCTGTACGGCATGGGCCGCGCGAAGGACGCCGGGGTGCCCGTGATGCTGCACACCGAGCACGCCGAAGCCGAGACCATGGCCGAGTTCGCCGCGATGGCGGACAAGGCGGGCCTGGCCCGCGACCGCGTCATCAAGCACTACTGCGGCCCGCTGACCGGGGCAACCGAGCACCACGGCCTCGTGCCGTCGGTGATTGCGGGCCGGAGCAACATCCGCCCCGCCATCGAGAAGGCACGCGCCGCTGGGGAGGCAGGCCGGTTCCTGCTCGAGACGGACTACATCGACGAGCCGACGCGGCCCAACGTCGTCATGCCGTGCGACACCGTGCCGAAGCGCGTCATGGGCCTTCTGCAGAACAAGGATCTCACCGAGGGCGAGGCGTGGAGCATCGGCGAAACCTGGCCTCAGAGGCTCTTCCTGCGCTGACCGGCTGCCACTTGTGGACAGTCCTCCCCGTTGCGCGTCCTTCTGCAGGAACCTTCCAGCAAATGCTTGTTAGGCCAGGGGGGCATCCAAGCATGGTGGTCCCGTTGCCCGCTTCCGAACAAGTCCCCCCCTCCCCCAAGCAAGCCCTCCAAAACGCCCTGCAGGCCCTTTCGCATGGCCTGCACGATTCCCGCCTGGCCTCGGGCGCGCAGCTCAATGCCCTGGAATCCATCGCCTGGAGCCTCATCGGCATCCTGGAGAAGCAGGTGGAGGCGCAGGCGGCGGCCCCCGACGACGGCGGCGGCAAGGCGACGATGAGCGACGAACTGCTCCGGCACGGCTTCCTGCAGATCGACCCAAGCTAGGCCCCGACCACGTGGCCGGGGTTCAGCCGGAACTGCACGTCGAGACGCCGGTGACGAGGTTCGGAACATGCGACCCGGTCCACGCAACGACGATTTCGCCTGCCACGTGGACAACTTGATGCGCCTGCAGGCCCGCCGAGAGAGGCTCGACGATGAACAACAAACTCTGCTGGCCTTCGAATGCAGAGGCATTGTAAGTGGCCTTTGTTGCAAGGGGCAACCGCCCTTCTGCGGCAGGGGTCAGGGAGGGTTCCTCGGCGCCATTGATCTGGATGCGCCAGCGCTCGACGAGTTCGACATCACTGGCATCCGTGACGTTGAACCAGGCTTGGACCACGCCGGCTTCGCGGGCATTGTCGATGTAGGCGCAATTGTGGGCGCCAAGGTCGTAGGAATTCACGCAAGGTTCCCAGCCCTGCACGGGGTCGTAGGTGCCGCAGAGGTCGAACGTGTCCGAAGCGACCAGCAAGTGACGGACCGATTCCGACCCAGGTGCGGTCTCGGGAGTGGGCAAAGGAGCCCCATCGCCGGGGTCAGCGCATCCGGGACTGATTGTGCCCAGCAGCAGGAGGCCGACGAGGAGACGGTGCATGAACGGGCGCACCCGGATTCGAACCGGGGTCTGCGGGTCCGAAGCCCGCCAGTCTATCCAAGCTAGCCTATGCGCCCTTGATGCGCACCGCTAGCGGCGATGCGACCGAAAAAAACGAGGGAGAAGGAGGGGAAAAGGGAATCGCGTTCGGACGACTACTCTTCGGCGTCGTCTTCTTCGTCGCCGGCGGCCAGGTCCTCGACCGTGGGCTGCACCGGGGCATCCGTCGCGGCGCCCTCGGCGGGCGTCTCGCTGGGCTCCGGTTCGTTGGAGGCCATGCGGATGATCGGGGTCTCGTCCGTCAGGGCGGTGGCCGTGACGATCTCGGACTTGGCGATCTCGATGCGGCGCAGGGGGTGGATCTTGCGGCAGGCCTGGTAGATGCGGTCGTTGAGGCCGCCGACGAGGATGTCCTGCAGGAAGCCGCCGAGGGTGTTCTTCTGGGCGGACTCGGTCAGCATGTCGCTCATGATGCGGCGGATCTGCTGGCCCTGCGTGGTCTGGCAGCGGCGGTCGGTGACGGCGAACGGCTTGACGCGGACGCGGGCGCCGTCCTTCGTCTCGACGTCGAGGACGAGGGGGATCTTCGAGTTGCCGCGGCGCACGAGGCGGCGGACGTAGTCCGAGGTCATCTGGTGGCCGACGAACTCCGTCTTGGCGTTCAGGTCGGAGACTTCCTTGACCTGGAAGGTGAGCTTGACGTGCATCTGCTTCATGTCCCCGGTGAGCTCTTGCAGCGTCGTCTCGATGGTGCGCTGGTGGAGCTTCTCGGGCTCGTCGGACAGGGTCTCGGCGAGGACGGCGTTGTTGAAGGCGGCGGGGGCGGTGACCTTGTACCACTGCTTCGCCTTCCAGCGGTCCTTCGTCTTCTTGGCTGCGACACGTGCGCGGGCTAGGGCCATGGCGGCGCCGACACGGGGCCCCTATATCATGCCGTTGTCCCAACTTTGATACACAAGAATCGGGTGGCTGAGGTGTGCTGAACGACAATCCCCTCCTGGCGTTCCTCGGCAAGCGCGGCCGGGGGGCGGTCGTCGAGGCCCTGCGGCGCAACCCCGGCCGGCCACTGCACATCCGGGAGCTCGCCCGGCTGGCCGACGTCGCCCCGATGGTGGCAAGCCGCGCCGCGCGTGAATTGGCCGCCTTGCGGGCGGTGCACGTTTCGCGGGAGGGCAGGCTCCTTGCGCTCCGCCTCGATCTCAAGTCGCCGGCAGGCGAGTTCCTTGCGTCCGTGTCGCCACCGGATCCCCCGTTCTGAGTTCGCTACTGGAATTCGTTGAGCAGGAAGCGCACGACGAGGAAGATGCCGACGCCGATGGCCACCAGGATGCCGACCTTGACGAGCGTGATGGCCGTGCGGATCAGCAGCAGGCCGACGACGACGATGGCGATGAGTAGCAGGACGGACCAGGGGATGACGAAGTTCCCCAGGTGAAGTCCGTGGCTCAACAGCAGGTTGGCAAGCATCGCGGCGCCATTGGGCGCGTCCCGGAAAACCCTTTCACTTCGATTGGCGGCGGGGGCCCTTGGCATCCCCGTTGCTCTTCTCGATCGACTTGCGCAGGCGCTTCTTGTCGAGGCGGTAGGTCCACGTGTTCGGGTTTCCGGCCTCCTTGACGCGCAACGCGATGGTGTTGTCGCGGTGGTGCGTGAACTCGAAGAGGTCCCGGATGAATTGCGCCGGCTGCTTGGCCAGAACGCGGGCTGCTTCCTGCTCGTAGGTGTCGTAGTGGAACGGCATCTTGACGCCAGTGGCGACGGTCTTGATGGTTCCCTTGCCCTTCAGCCCGGTGATGGTGACCAGTTCCCCGGTGAGGACGCGCTTGTGCGAGGACTGGCCCCGCGTGGGGTTGGGGAACCACTCGTTGCACTCGATGCACAGCAGTTCGTTGACCTTGTCGAGTCCTTCGGTGTCCTCGTGGTCCTCAAGGACCCGGATGAGGGTTCCTTCCTTGAAGGCCATGAACATGTTGATGGCGTTGCAGTTGGGGCAGGCGTACATGGGCTTCGCCGAGCTGGCCCGCGATTTGACCCTTCGCTGTTGAACCTATGGGAATCACGCGGGGGGTGAGGCTTCGCCTCCGACCGCGCGGCGGCCTTCAGGCCTTGATGCGGGGGAGGCGGTAGCGTCCGTACAGGAACCGCAAGGGCAAGGCAACGACGAGCCCAACGCCCCACAGGGCCACGAGCAGGGCAAAGGCGACCATTTTGCGGTGCGTGACGCTGGCGAGGAACACCTTGTGCACGGCTTCGTCGCTCTGCAGCGAATCCAGGTGCAGTTGCGCGTGGCGCTCGCCGTCGCTGTCCACCTTCTCGTTGAAGTACGTGAACGAGTAGCCCTCCGGCACGTTCAGGATCACATCGAGCGACCAGCCGGGCTGCATCGAGAGGTTGAGCAGCTGCGTGTACGCGGCGGCCGCGAAGAAGTCGCGGGCGCGCAGGGGCTTGCCGTTGTCCTGCTTGAGGTCCTTGATGTACTCCTTCTTGCCTTGCTTGGCCTCGTCGTGCTGGCCATCGACGTACGATTCGAGCAGGCTGCGCACCGACTCGATGCGCAGGTACTGCACGACGAGGTCGAGTTCCAGCACGATGGGCGGATCGGTGAGCGACGCGTCGCTGAGGGCCTGCGTCGGCGACGTATTCGACCACGTGAAGTCTAGGGCCAGGATGTCCATCTCGGGGACGGTTTCACGCAGGTAGGTGGCGAGGGCGTCTTCCTCCGAGCGCTGGAAGCCCGCAATCGTTTCAGCAGCCAGCGTCGCCCGGAACACTTCTGCTGGCAGGTAGGCCTGCGACAGGAAGGTGGCGTTCTCCGCGCGGATGTTGTAGGCGTTCTCGCCTTGCGCCGCGGCACGGATGCGGTCGCTCGAGATGACGCGCATCTCCAGGCGGCCATGGATTGCGGCCTGCACCTCTGCCCGGCCGGCGCCCAGGGTCAAGCCCAGGAAGTCGACGTCGCCCTTCGTGAGGTTCGCCCACAACCAGATGCGGACGTCCTCACGCGTGATGTTCTGGCCGAGGGCCCCGTAGGTGGCGTTGAGCGCCGGGGGGATGACTTGGCCGAGGGCCTCGTCGATGGGCTCCAGGACCGGCCCCAGGTCGGGCGTCTGCGCCTGCGAGGCGCTTCCCAGCAGCAGCACGACAATGGCCAGCCCTGCGACTGCCTTCATGTTCCCACCATGAACCAGAGCAGGAGCCAGATGGCGGCAACCGTCATGGCCGCACGCGCCACGCCGACGGCCTTGAGTGCATGCTTCAGTTGCCAATCCAGGCCCTTGCGACGGTAACGCCTGGCCCGCAGCTCGACCAGCAGGAACGGCAGGCCAAGCAGGAGCAGCAGGAGCACGGCGAGGCCGGGAAGGACCGGCGAAACCGGGAAATCGAACGCGTCATCGGCGAGGAACAGGACGGGGAACAGGGCCAGGACGACGGCGGTCGTCCAATGGCGTGACGCCTTCCACAGCGGCGTGACGACCCCCGTCAGGCGCGCAGCATCCGCCGTGGAGTGGACCGGGGTTCCGGCGGCGACGCTGGTGTGTTCCTCAGGGGGCACAGGTGTCCAACCCTTTGGACAGACGATAACCCTTGCGGGCCATCGGGAGTGTTCTAAGCGACAGTGCGCTTGCGTGCGGCCGGCTTCGTGTCGGGGGCCCCGGGGACGCGGGCGCGCGTGTCCGTGCGCGACACCGTCGCCTTGGAGATCACCGGCGGCTGGTAACCGAAATGGCTGGCGCAGTACTTCGAGTCGGCGCGCGCCGAGTTGCGGCACTGCTTGTCGTCCTCGGTCAACGCCGCGCACTGCGGGCGCAGCGAGTGCTCGATCTCGGGCGTGAGGTCCTCACCGTCTTGCCCGACGCCGCGCTTGAGGAACGGCAACCCGGTGCGCTCGTTGACGCCGACATGGAAGCCAGCCGGTTTTCCTGCCGGCTTGCCCGACGACGGGATGCGCTTCGAGAAGAACCAGATGGCGCGCTCGCCGCCGTTCTTCAGCTCGACGCTGCGCGTGTACAGTGTGTAGCCGCCGTACGTGAAGGGGAATGGTTCGGCGGCGACTTTGGCCGCAGCCTTCGGTGCGGTCTGGGGGGCGACCGGGATGCGCTCCACCGGGGCCGGCGACACGACGCGCTCGGCCACGCGGCGCTCCTGCACGACCTCGACGCGGATGCCCGTCGAGACGAGGGCAAGCACCACGAGGAGGATGATGAGGAAGGCCCAGCCGACGAAGATCGGCCACTGGTACTGCGAATCCCAGTTGGAGTAGTCCAAGAGCGCGAGCGCAAGGAACAGGACGTTCGTGGACAGGCCTGCGACGAGCAGGCCACGGCTGGTTTGTTCGTTCATGGTCAGGGCCTCCGGATCAGGGGGAGAAGGACGAGGGTGGAGCCGATGGCGAAGGCCGCTGCGGCGGCGATGGGTTCGGGGACGCCGCGCGGCCCCTGCGTGAGGGAGACGGCGGATGCGGGGTCGGAGCCTGCCGCAATCTCGGCGCCGTCGGAGACCCCGTCATTGTCGCTGTCGGAGTCGTTCGGGTTGGTGCCATGCGCGGCCTCGCACAGGTTGTTGCAGCCGTCCCCGTCGGGGTCCGCCGTTGGATCCACGCAGGTGGGGCCCGGCGTGCACGGCTCAGTCGTCGGGTCCACCGTGGTGCTGTTGAAGTAATTCGTCTCGAAGTTGTCGGGCAGGCCGTTGTTGTTGACGTCGTACGGCTTGGACAGGGGGTTGCGCGGGTTCGTTCCGGCGTGCACTTCGATGCCGTCGCCGAAGCCGTCGCCGTCCGTGTCCGCCTTGGCTGGATCCGTGCCCAGGGCAAGTTCGACCTTGTTGGACAAGCCGTCGCGGTCGCCGTCCGTCGCGTCGTCATCGACTGCGTCGCGGGGATCGAGGGGATTGCGCATGAGTGCGGCCTCGTCTGAATCGGGCATGCCGTCGCCGTCCGAGTCGAGCCAGCGGGTCTGCAGCCGTTCGAGGGCTGAGGGCGTGTCGCCGCCGTATTGCAGGAGGACGGCGACGTTGGCGGTCTGCGCCGCGACCTCGAGGCGAAGGACGTGGTCCTTGCTGACGACGAGGCCGGCGGTCGTGAGGGCGAACTCGACGGCGTTCGGGCTGAGGGCGGTCACGAACTGTTGCTCGTCGATGTCGATGAGGGACGATTCGCCGATGGGCGACACGTCGTAGAGGCGGACCGTGAAGATGGCGAGGCTCTGGGCGTTGGCCTGGAAGTACAGCGTGGCGTGCGAGTCCTCCACGATCTCCAGGTCCTTGTCCCAGCCGAAGTCGGAGTACCATGACTCAGTTGCTGGGGTCACGACAATCCCGAGGGCGTCGATGCCCGGGGCGAGGAAGTTCAGGCTGCTCTGGGCCGCGGGGACGACGTCGTCCAGGAGAAGGACGTCCACTTGGCCGCCGGCATCGCCGACGCCAGGGGAAAGGAACAGGGTGCGCTCGGTGACCTCGAAGCGGTTGCCGGGGAGGACTTGGCCAACCCCGACCGTCGGAACGGCTGCGGCAAGCACCAGCCAGCAGATTCCTGAAGTGGCCAAGATAATTTTGCGACCCATTCTGACCACGGCTCCTCAAGGGATTGCCCATATGACAGTTTGTAAATCCGGGATGGTGAACAGGTCCGAACCGAGGCGAACGATGGAAGCTCGGGCCTTGTCCGCCAACCAGGGCGAACGACGGCTTTTGTAGACTCGTCCGCACGCCGGGCCGCCATGAGCCGCGCTCCGACTGCAAAATCGGCCCTCGCCTGGGAGCAGGTAGCGGCCGAGCTGTCCGATGTCGGCGTGCCGGACGACCAGGCGCGGGTGTACGTGCAGTTGCTGCGACGAGGGCCGTCCCCCGCCAGCGACCTCGCCCAGGTCCTTGCCATTTCGCGGCCCCAGGCGTACCGCTTGCTCGAGGCCCTCGCCGAAGCCGGGTTCGTCACGGCTGGCATCGGGCGGCCACGCCTGTTCGCGGCGGCAGCCCCCGACGCCGTGCTGCGGTCCCTGCGTGAGCGCAGCCAGCGTACCCTGGCGCACCTCGACCGGGTCCGCGACCTGTTGGCAAGCCGGCTTGGAGCCTTGCGCAAGCAGGCGGACGAGGCCGACGACGGCCCGCACTTCACGGTCGTCCGCGGCGTGGATGCGCTCAGCAGCGCCGCCAAGGACCTGTGCCACGCCGCCGACGAACGCATCGACGTGCTCGTCGGCGACGCAAGCACGAAGACGCTCTTCGGGCAGGTCCTTGGCGGCGACCTCCTCGCCGAGAAGGCACGGGGAGGCGTCGGAATCCGGCTCCTGCTGCCCCCGGGGATTCCCGCGCAGGGACGCGACGTGCCTTTGCAGCGCCGTCACCTTGACCATGACTCCTTGGCAAGCCTCGTCCTCGCCGACGGCCGGGACGCCTTGATGGTCCTCGACCCTGTCCCCGCGGGACGGGTGGAGGAGGCAACGCTTGGCGTGCGAACCAACGCCGCGCCATTCGTGTCGACGCAGGCCCTCCTCTTCGAGTCCTTGTGGGTGGCAGCGCAGGAACGGCCACCCCGCCGCGCGTAGTTGGCGGCCAAACCGTTTTTCCGGCCGCCGGTGTGCCCCACGCGATGAGCGCCATCGCCCACGTGCACGCCCGCGAGGTCCTTGACTCCCGCGGCAACCCGACCGTCGAGGTCGAGGTCCTCACGGAGTCCGGCGCACTGGGGCGCGCGATGGTGCCCTCGGGCGCGTCGACGGGCACGCACGAAGCCGTGGAGCTGCGCGACGGCGGGGCGCGATTCCTCGGCAAAGGCGTCCAGAACGCGGTGCGCAACGTCGACGACGAGCTTGGCCCGGCCCTCCTCGGGCACGACGTCTTCGACCAGGCCGGCCTCGACGGCACCATGACGGACCTCGATGCCACGGCGAACAAGGGTCGCCTCGGAGCCAACGCCATCCTCGGCGTGAGCCTGGCGGCGGCGAAGGCGGCTGCGGATGAACTCGAAGTCCCCCTGCACCTCTACCTCGGCGGAGCGCAGGGCAAGGTGTTGCCCGTGCCGTTGATGAACATCCTCAACGGCGGCGCGCACGCCGACTCCAACGTGCGCATCCAGGAATTCATGGTGGCCCCAGTCGGCGCCGACTCCTTCACGGAGGGCCTGCGCATGGGAACCGAGGTCTACCACCACCTCAAGAAGACCCTCAAGGCCGCTGGGCTTGCCACCGCCGTCGGCGACGAAGGCGGATTCGCCCCCAACCTCCCCTCCAACGTGTCGGCCCTGGAGTACATCCAGAAAGCCGTCAAGTCCGCCGGCTACGAGCTCGGCAGCGACCTCGTCCTCGCCCTCGACGTCGCCTCCAACGAGCTCTTCGACGCCAAGAAGAAGACGTACGACTTCGGCACGGACGGCGTCAAATCCATCGAGAAAACCGTCGCCTTCTACGAGCAGATGGCGGACCGCTTCCCCATCGCCTCCATCGAGGACGGCATGGCCGAGGACGACCACAAGGGCTGGCAGGCCCTCACGAAGGCCATGGGCCGCAAGGTCCAGCTCGTGGGCGACGACCTCTTCGTCACGAACCCGACCCGCCTGCACCAGGGGATCAAGGACAAGGAAGCCAACTCGATTCTCATCAAGGTCAACCAAATTGGAACGCTGACGGAGACGCTCGACGTCATCCGCATGGCAGGCGACGCCGGCTACTCCACCGTCATCAGCCACCGCTCGGGCGAGACCGAGGACGCCACCATCGCGCACATCGCCGTCGCAACCAACGCCGGCCAGATCAAGACCGGGGCCCCCGCCCGCAGCGACCGCGTCGCCAAGTACAACGAATTGCTGCGCATCGAGGAAGGCCTCGGAGAGAACGCCGCCTGGCGTGGCCCGGCGACCTTCGCACGGTTCCACTGATGCGCGCGCTCATCGCCCTCCTCTTTGCAGCCCTTGCGGCGCCTCTGTCGGGTTGCCTGACCTGCGAGCCGCAACTCGACCTGCACCACTGCCGCAATGCGACGGGCCGCTGCGCCATGGCGGGGCAAGTCGTCGCAAACTGGACGTCCGAACCGAACCTCATGGCACTCTTCCCAGGCATCGACGAGCTTGTGCAATCCCTCGAGCCCGGCGAGCACGGCCACCGCAAGTGGAGCGACGAACGCGCCGAAACGTTCTGGCAATTCTACAACGTGCCAGCGGACCGCGCGGACAAGCAGTTGTTCCTGCAGCACGACAGCCAACTGTTCCACGTTCGCGTCCTGGCCTGCTGATTCCGCAGAGTCTGTGGAGGAATTTCCGGATTCCCCCTGCAGCCTAGCCAAGCAAGCGCGCAAGCGCACAACCCTTTTCCCCCCACCCCCGGCATGGACCGCGTCGCCGTGCGCATGCCGGACGGCCGCGTCGGCGTCACCTACAACCTGCTCGTGGACGGCGACGGCTCGCTGCGCAACGGCTTCGCGCTGACGGCCGAGTCGCTGCTTGGCTCAATGCCGGCCGCTTAGGGACCAAATCGCGCAACGCGCCCTCCTGTCCCCCTCCGAGTCGTTTCCGAAGGGTTATCTTCCACTGGAAACCTCTGATGTCCGGGATGGGAGCGAAAGCTCCCGAGGGATGCAACATGAAGGACATCATCCGTGAAGCGGTCGCCCGTGCCGAAGCCGACGCCAGACCCGCCGTGCGCCCGACTGCCGCGGCCCTGATGCAGCACGCCGCAGCCACCGGCGGCATCTCGAACGCCCGCGACGGCGAACTCGAGAAGGTCATGCAGTCCCTCATCACCAAGATCAAGGTGGTCGGCTGCGGCGGCGCCGGCTCGAACACCATCGCGCGCTGCACCGAGGAGGACCTCGGCGACGTCGAACTCGTCGCCCTCAACACCGACGCCCAGCACCTGCTGATGGCCCGCTCCCCCAACAAGATCCTCATCGGCCGCCACCTCACGCGCGGCCTCGGCGCCGGCGCCTTGCCCCAGATTGGCGAGGAAGCCGCCCTGGAAACCGAGCAGGACATCCGCTCTGCCGTCTCCACCGCCGACATCATCTTCGTCACCTGCGGCCTGGGCGGCGGCACCGGAACGGGCTCCGCGCCCGTCGTGGCCAAGCTCGCCCGCGAGGCCGGCGCCCTCACCATCGCCGTGTGCACCCTGCCCTTCACCGTGGAGGGCCCCGTACGCATGGAGAACGCCCAGGCCGGCCTGGCCCGCTTGCGCGACGTGTGCGACACCGTCATCGTCATCCCGAACGACAAGCTCCTCGAAATTGCTCCCCGCCTCCCGTTGGGTGCCGCCTTCCGCGTCGCCGACGAGATCCTGATGCGCAGCATCAAGGGCATCACCGAGATGATCACCAAGCCCGGCCTCGTCAACCTCGACTTCGCCGACCTGAAGACCATCATGAAGAAGGGCGGCGTGGCCATGATCGGCCTCGGCGAATCCGACTCCGAGGACCGCGCCCGCGACTCCGTCCTCGAAGCCCTCAACAGCCCGCTGCTCGACATCGACATCTCGGACGCCACCGGCGCCCTCGTCAACGTCGTGGGCGGCCGCGACATGACCCTGCAGGAAGCCGAGTCCGTCGTCGAGGAGATCTACAACCGCATCAACAAGGACGCCCGCATCATTTGGGGCACCTCGGTTGACCCCAGCCTGGAGCGCACCATGCGCACGATGCTCGTCATCACCGGCGTCCGCTCGAAGCAGATCCTGGGCCCCACGGCGCGCAAAACGGAGCGCCGCCGAAACGAGATGGGGCTCGACTTCGTCCTCTGAAACGGCCGGCCTCCGCTTCGCTTCGGCCGGCACGTTTCAGAGCAAGCCACGTGACGACGACCTCTGGCGTCTCGCTGCGCTCGCCGCCACTCGTGGAGGGGCTGCGCCCCTCCAGCCGCGCATTCGCTTCGCTCTGCGCGAGGCCCGGGTTCTGGGCGACTTTGTGCTGGGTGGCAACACTCGACATGAATCCCCCTGTGCCACAGCGCTTTTCCAGCCGCACGACTCGGCCGTCTCCATGCGCCCCTGGGTCGCCTGCCTCCTGCTCCTAAGCCTCCTCTTCGCCGGCTGCGCGTCCAAGCGCCAGGATGACGACGCCAACAACGGCGAATCCCCGTCCTACACCGACCCACTCGGCGCGACGTTCCTCGTCAGCAGCGTCGGCGAGGACGGCCCCGAACCATCCCTCGGGGTCGATTCGATGGGCAACATCTACTTCCAGGCCATGGAGAAGACGATGAAATCCACGGACGCCGGGCGCACCTGGATGAACGTCAACGGCCTCGCGGCCCTGCCCACCACGCTGGACCCGTACCTCTGGCTCGACCCCGTCACGGACCGCGTCTTCGCCAACCAACTCTACGTCGCCTGCAGCTACCTCACCTTCACCGACGACGGCGGCGAGACCTGGGTCACCAACCCCGCCGCGTGCGGCACCCCGGCCAACGACCACCAGAAAATGGCAACGGGCCCCTACGTCCCGGGCTCGCCGTTGGACCTCGCGGCCACCGGGCACAAGCTCCTCTATCCCAACGTCGTGTACTACGCCGTCAACGGCCTGGTCGACAGCCGCATCGCGATGAGCATCGACGGCGGCGTCACCTTCCCCTTCGTCGCGGAATCCTTCCCCGCCGTGTACCTGCCCGGCAACGACAACCCCGGCTGCGGTGGCGGCCTGCACGGCAACGTCGTGGCCGGCCCCGACGGCGTCGTCTACGTTCCCAGCCGCTCCGGCTGCGCGGGCCCCGGCGGCAATCTCACCCTGGGCGGCCCCGTCGTGGCGCGCTCCTTCGACAACGGCCTCACCTGGGACAACACCGTCGTCGCCGACGACGTCGGAACCCCCTACGATGACAAGAACCCGGACCTCGCCATCGACCTCGAGAACAACGTGTACCTCGCCTTCCCCGGCGGCGACAACCGCATGTGGCTCGCCACCTCGAGCGACCACGGCATCACGTGGTCGAAGGCCGTCGTCATGACGCCCAACCTCGGCACCACCGTCATGCCAGCCCTGGTCGCAGGAAGCCCGGGCCGCATCGCCGTCGCGTACTACGCCGTCGAAGACCCCGCCACGTCGCTGCTTGCCAACGAGACCTTCCTCGCCGTGCCCGACCACGTCAACGACACCGCGCGCTGGAGCCTGTTCGTGACGTACAGCCTCGACGCCCTCGCCGAGCAACCGACGTTCCACACGTACAAGGTCACCGGCGACGACCCCATCCAAGTCGGCGGCATCAGCACGAACTCCGGCGACTCCGCCGGGGCCGAACGCAACCTGCTCGACTTCATCGACGCCCAGATCGACGCCGACGGCCGCCTGTACGTGGCCTTCGCGGACGGCTGCACGTCGGACGAATGCCGCGGCCCCGACGCCGAGCCCGGCGACTCACGCGACTCCACGGGGACGTTCGCCATGCTGCAAACGGGGCCGAGCCTGTTCGACGGGCAGCCGGACCTCACGGCACGCTAGGTGGACCCGGGACTGTCGCCGTGGCTTCGGGGGCCCCAGATTGCACCGAGCCACAGATTGCACAGAACAGGCGTAGCCTGACTGCTGTCTCTGTGCAATCTGTGCTCCCCGCCGGAGCCGGCTGGCCTACTGGCCGCCGTCGATGCCGGCGTGCAAGCCCCACTCGGGCTCCAGCACGTACACCCCCGTGTGCATGTCGGCCGTGCAGGCCATTCATCAGCCTTCTCCAGGGTCGGTCGCCAGGAATCTCCAAACGCCTTTCATACCCCGCCGAGGTCGCATTCTCGCCTGGGTGCCCTTCAGATGACGTCCCGCAACGACATGGACAAGCCCGCGATGCTCGTGACTGCGATTCTCGCAGTGGTGCTCATTGCCGCCTCGGTCCCCTTCACGGTCCTCTGGTGGGGCGAGGGGACCACAACTTACGACGTCGACTGGGAAGAGTCCGCGGTCGGAACGGCGAAAGTGGCACTTACCGGCCCCGGATCGAACACGGTTGAACAACCCGTCAACAATCTGCTCGTCTCCAACGTCACGGTGGCCGTGGCCCAGGATGGCTGCAGCGACGGGCTCGGCACGCCGGCCGGGTTCAACCCCAACGCGCAGATGACGTGGAAGCTCTCGGTCCGCTACGCCAACGGCACGACCGAGGTCGTGAAGAAGGCCGACGGGACCGACGCGACCGGCACCTTCCAGTGCTCGGACGCCCCGTTCACTGTGCCCATCCCGCGCCATGAGCAGCCGGCGCTCGGCGCCCGCGAAGTCGACGCCGACGACGCAGACGGCGAACAGACCGAACGCGAGGCCGCGCGGGCCGGCGTCTGGGACGCCGACCTCGTCGGCAAACTCAACGAGACCTCCGTCTATGTCCTGGAACTCACCGCGACGCGCGGCCCAACGACGTTCCCCCTCCCCGTCGGCGCCCCGGCGACGACCCTTGCCGTCACCATGACCCTGACCGTCGAGCACTGGCAAGCCCTCCTGCAAGAGACCGGCGACGATGAGGTGGTGCGCTAATGTCCGCCATCAGCCGCGGACTCAACCGCCTGGTCTACCGCAAGAACGTTGACCGCCTCCTGGCCGAGGCGCACTCGAAGGAGGGCCTGAAGAAGTCCCTGACCTCGAAGGACCTCCTCATCCTCGGCGTGGCCGGCATCATCGGCGCCGGCATCTTCGTCCTCGTGGGCGAAGGCGCCGAATCGGCGGGCGTCGGCGTCGTGCCGGCCTTCGCCGTCGCGGCCCTCATCTGCGTCGTCGCAGGCTACGCCTACGCCGAACTCGCGGCCTCGGTTCCCGCGTCGGGCTCCGCGTACGCCTACATCTACACGGCCCTGGGCGAACTGCCCGGCTGGCTGGTCGCTTGGGCCCTCGTGCTCGAGTACGCCGTCGGCGCCATCGCGGTCTCCATCGGCTGGCGCAACAACCTCATCGCCCTCGTCGAGCAGTACGGTGGAAGCATGTCCTACAAGTGGACGCACAGCCCGCTCGAGACGGTCGTCCAGGAATCCATCGTCAACGGCCAGGTCGTCACCACCTCGATGACGGGCATCATCAACCTCCCGTCCATCGCCATCGTCGCCGCCTGCGCCGGCATCCTGTACTTCGGCACCAAGGAGTCGGCCCGCCTCACGGCTGTCCTCGTGGCCATCAAGGTCGCGATTCTGCTGCTGGCCATTGGCGTCGGCATGTATCTCTTCGAGTTCAGCAACCTCACCGGCGACCGCTTCTGGCCCGGAAACGGCGCGGACTTCATGGAGAGCCTGAAGGCCGTCTTCGCGGCCGGCGCCATCATGTTCTTCGCCTACATCGGCTTCGACTCCGTCTCAACGACTGCGGAGGAGACGAAGAACCCGAAGAAGGACCTCCCCATCGGCATCCTCGGCTCGCTCATCATCACGACCGTGCTCTACATTGCGGCTGCCACCGTCCTCATCGGCGCGGCACCGTCGAGCATCTTCGTCGGCTTCTCCGAGGACGCCCAACAGGCACGCGGCGAACCCTTCGGGTACGTCTTCGAGAACGCCGACAAAGGCGGCGCCTTCGTCGAGTTCGCCGCCAGCCTGGTGCGCATCGGCGCCCTCATCGGCACCACGTCCGTGCTGCTGGTCCTCATCCTCGGCGGTGTGCGCGTGTTCTTCAACATGAGCCGCGACGGCCTGCTGCCTGCCTGGATGAGCAAGGTCTCCAGCCGCGGCACGCCCGGCTCCACCACGCTGCTCTACGGCGGCTTCACCATGGTCTTCGCCGGCTTCCTGACGCTCGGCTCCGCCGTGGAACTCGTCAACATCGGCACCCTGTTCGCCTTCGTCATGGTCGTGCTCGGCGCGTGGATCTTCCGCATCCGCCGCCCCGACGTCGAGCGCCCGTTCAAGATGCCCATGTGGAGCATCTACACGCGCAACGGCAAGCCGTACGTCCCGCTGTTCGTCATCTTCGGAGTCATCGGCATCCTGGCGTTGATCTTCAGCCTCACTCGCTTCACCCTCGTGGCCTTCGTCACGTGGGCAGGCATTGGGCTGCTGGTGTACGCGCTGTACGGCATCCGCAACTCCAAGGAGGCCCACGCCAGGCACGGTGGCCACGAGTTGCCCGACCCGTTCACGGGCGGCAAGCCCGCTGGCGACCTCGGTGGCTCCCAGCGCGCCGACGCCGAAGAGGAGGCGACGCAAGCCGTTGCCGCCAAGGCGGCCCGGCCCGCACCGGCCAAGCCGCACAAGGCGGGCAAGGCGTTCACGCACAACGGCTTCACGCTGTACGCGCGCGAAACCAACGGCCGCAACCTGTACTTCTTCGCCCGCAACGAGCCCAAGTCCGGGCACGCCAGCGCGCTGCCGGCGGGCTACGAAGTCGGCGAGAACTCGAAGACGGGCCTGCCCTTCCTGCGCAAGGCCTGATTCACGCGTTCGCTGAATTAGCCTAAAATAGGCCCCTCGAGTCGCGACGTCCATGCCCGAGCCGAGCTCCCCGCCTTCCCGCGATGACGAGGAGACGCTGGACCAAGTCGTCGAAGCCGAGACGGCCCCCAAGCGCAAGGCGCACGTCAGCGACGCCCACCGCCACCGCGCCGGCCAGGACACCGGCTTCCTCGACCGCGCCTGGGACACCCAGCGCAAAATCGAGCACAAGTGGGCCTCGCTGGGCTCCGGCCGCTTCGCGCGCGTCCTGCGCATGGCGCGCAAGCCGGAGCCGGAGGAGTTCCGCCAGTCGGCCACCATCGTGCTCGTCGGCATCGCCATCATCGGCGGCATCGGGTTCTCGGTGTACCTGCTGCTGACGTGGCTCCTGAAGCTCGTCGGCGCTTAGCGTTCGACCTCAACCCTTCCGCAGCGGCGCGAACGGCGCTGCTGGGCTTCATGGGCTTGGCGTACGCGTCGGAGTCGTCACAAGACGTTGGACGAGCACAAGGAGGAACGGGCGCGAGCGGCCCCCGTCGAAGGACCCGCACGTAGGGGACTGCGTTCCGTGCGAATCCGTGCAAGTCCGTGGCCCGTTCGTCCGCTGGAGGTCGGCTCCTTGAACCGGGGCCAATGCTGATATACGGCCCTTCTGTCGCAGCGAATGCTCTTCTGGGTTCAACCGGCCTAGGGGGGCCGAGTTGTGAACACCATGGAAGGCGACGACGGACTCGGCATTCTGCCGACGAAGGACGAACTTGCGAAGAAGGTCGAGGACAAGCCCAAGGCCGCGCCCGCCGTCGCCGAGGCAGCCCCGAAGAAGGGCAAGAAGTCCAAGAAGCCCAAGGACGAGGTCTTCGTCGAACCCGTCCAGCGCACCGACTCGCAGGTCCTCATCCTCAAGACCCAAGTCGGCCAGGAGCGCCGCGTCGCCGAGGCCCTCGGCAACAAGGCCCGCCGCTTCGGCGTGCCCATCCTCGCCCTGCTCGCCCCCGCCGAACTGCGCGGCTACGTCTTCATCGAGACCACGGACCCCGTGCGCGTCGAGAAGGGCGTGCGCGGCATCTCCTACGCCCGTGCTCTCATCAAGGACCCGATGACGAACCAGCCGAAGGACACGCCCTTCAGCGAGATCGCCCACTTCCTGACCCCCGTCAGCGCGGTTGCGAAGATCTCCGAGGGCGACATCGTCGAACTCGTCTCGGGCCCCTTCCGCGGCGAGAAGGCCAAGGTCACCCGCGTGGACGACACGAAGGAGGAGATCACCGTCGAACTCATCGAGTCGATGGTGCCCATCCCCATCACGGTCAAGGGCGAACACGTTCGCGTGCTCGAGAAGTCCGCCGCCTAGGCGCGCGTTTCCCGGCTCCAGTCAACTGGGTTTCGGCTGCGAAGCCGCTTCCTAGCGCGAGCAAGTTCCCGCGGCGCGTGGCTCGGGCCAGTCCGGCGTCGGCAAGGCAGCGCCCAGGCTCAGAGAAAAACAATGCCGGCGGGGCCAAACCGGAAGCTTCCGGATTTTGGTGGAGTCAGGTGGGTGGTGGTTGTCGCTAGCCCAAACCGCTCGCGTTGCCTTCGAGCGGCCCGGGCCGGCCCCGCCGGCACTGAGAAGAATCCAGCTCGGAGGATAAAGGCCCGAGCGGCGTATCCGGATTGCCGAGTCCGCAGGTGCAACGTTAGGTCCAACCGGTTCGCACGAGCCGCGTCGTCCCATCGGGTCCTTCCCCAAACGCTCTTATGCCCATCCAGGGGTCGCAGGGGCAACAAGGTGGACCATGGTCAAGACGTTCTTCGCCATTCTTGGCTTGCTGCTGGTCTTGGTGGGGCCAGCCGCAGCGCAGGAGCCAGACCCCCCAGCCAACGGGGATCCTGCCCAAGGCGACCCGGAGCCCGAGCCCTCCCAGGGCGACCCCCAACCGGAGCCCTCGTCGGAGAACGAGACGGCAAACCAGCAAGCCTCCTCCACATCGCAATCAGGGCAATCGGCCCCGCAGCAGCAAGCCGTGGCCTGCCGCGTCGTCGCGACACACCTCGCCGACCCGCGCGTGACCCCAACCCGCTGGGTCATCGTCGACCCGGACGGCTGCTTCCGCCTCTTCATTGAACGTGCGGTCGGTTCCCCGGCGTCCGCCATCGCCCCGCGCCTGTGACCTGAATGACCGCCGCCCCCCGCCCGCGCATCTTGGCCCTCGCCGTCCTGGCCGTGGCGCTGCTGTGCCCGGTGGCCGCCGCGGACGTCGGCAAGGTGACGGCGGAGAAGGCGAGCTACCGCGGCGGCGCCGACCAGGATGGCACGGTCGTCGCCTTCTTCCTGCTCGACGGGTCCGACCCCAACCTGCCAGAGGATGCCACGCTCGCCATCGACATCAAGGCCGAGCGCCTCGAAGCCCTGCAGATCGAAAGCCGCTTCCTGGTCGCTCCCCCGGTCGGGGACATCTCGCAACCGGTCGAGGACCCGCGCTACGACCGCGACACTCCCCCGACGCGCACCGTCCTGGACAAGGCATTGGCGACGCTCGTGGCGCAGCAGGCGGACTTCCAGCTGCACATCGTGCCCGCAGACCCCGCTGGGGCCGTGGGGTTCACAGCGCACACCGACGCTGGCATGTTCACCCAGTACGACGCCCTCGCCATGGACGCTGGCCGCTTCGAAGAGCCGGGCCCCCTCGACGTCGACGACCGCGTCAGCGATGCCCCTGAGTTCTGGGCCATCCGCATCGACGAGCAACTCGTCGTGCACGATGACCAAGCCTCCCAGTTCCAGGCCAAATTCACCGGCGACTTCGTCCTCGAAATCATGGGAGGCACGTTCGAGGCGAAGGGCCAGGGCGAGCAGGCCACCCTGGAAAGCGGTGTGTGGACCGAACCCGCCGTCGACCTGGGAGTCCCGCTGCCCGCCGGCGTCGATTCCGAACGCCGCGTGCTGCTGCGCATCTTCCTCGACGACGCCACCGTGAACGTCGGCTACCAGGGCGCGACCACGGACGCCTACTGGGCCAGCAAGTCCCTTGCCAGCAAACACGCCGGCGATGCGACTCTGGACGGGGCCACGGGACAGATTTCGTCCGGGGACGACGTCGTCCTGCTCGACAACGACCGGTACGTTCTGCCCGCCGGCAACTCGCTTGCCATGGCGCCGGCCAACGAGGGAATGGCTTTGGACGTCCAGCCTGCCGCGGTGCCGGCAACGACGGCGGGCGGCCCCCAGGGTCCGCAGGGGGCGGCCGTCCTCGTCGGCGTTGCCGCCGTCCTTGCGCTCGCAGCCGCCGTCGCCCTGGGCCTTGGGCGCCGATCCGGCAGCGCCGACCTAAACCAAATCGAATTGGCCATCCAGGAGCAGCGCTATGGCCGGGCCGCGCGCATCGCCAAGCGCGTCCTGCGCGCCCGCCCCGGCTTGGAGGACGCGGTCCTCGGACGCGCCATCGCCCTCTCCAAGGCCGGCCGCGCTGGCGCCGCCATCAGCGAGATTCACGACCACCTGGCCAAGCGCGGGGCTAGCGATGGCTCCCTGCACTACGTCTTGGGCCTGTCGTTCCTCGACGTGGGCCGCATCGACGAGGCCCGCATCGCGCTCGGCGAGGCCGTCGCCCGCACCCCGGCCCTGCAGGCCGACGTCGCGGCACGCCTCGGGCCAGCATCCTCCGAATCTCCATCGATGACCCTGCGGGAGGTGAACGGATATGCCTGAGTCCAACCATCTGCTTGACCAACCCATGCGACGCCGCCTCGCCGACCTGATTGCCAACCGACCCGGCATCCACGCCAGCGAGCTGTGCCGCGAAGCTGGCGAACCTTGGGGGACGGTCCAGTATCACTTGTCGCTGCTGCAAAAGAGCGAACTCGTGCGCGCCGTCGAGGCTGGCCGCGAGCGCCGATTCTTCCCCTCCGGCATGGATGCTGGCCGCGCGCGCCTGCTGGCCCTGATGAACCAGGGCCGCCGGCCCGAGGTCGCGCAGTTCATCCGTGAAAACCCAGGCACGCGCCAGGTCGACGTCTGCGACGCCCTCGACGTGTCGCGCAAGACGTTCCGCAACTCCGTGCAGCCGCTGGTCGCCGAAAACCTCGTGCAGGAGCGGCGCAGCCTGCAGAACAACCGCTACTTCCCTCTGCAGGGGCTGGGCGAGCTCATCGACGCGACGCGCATCGACGCCTCGGAACCGCTGGCCGGGGCCGGCCCCACCGGAACGGCCTAGCGACCGCCGCGGTCGCCCTCGGCTGAGGCAATCGGCTAAATCCGTGGGCGCATCGGCTGCATCCGATGGCCATGAAGGTCGGGCTCGTCGGCAAGCCCAACGTCGGCAAGTCGACGCTGTTTGCCGCCGCCACGCTTGCGGAGGCCGCAATCGGGAATTACCCGTTCACGACCATTGAGCCCAACGTCGGCGTGGGCCACGTGCGCGTGCCGGACCCCGGGGCCGACCTGGGCGTCGTGAGCACGCCGCGCACCGGCCGCGTCGTCGGGGCAACGCGCCTCGTCCCCGTCGAACTCGTGGACGTCGCCGGACTCGTCCCCGGGGCCCACCAGGGCCGCGGGCTCGGCAACAAGTTCCTCAACGACTTGAGCCGGGCGGACGCTCTCATTCATGTCGTCGACGCGTCGGGCGCAACCGATGCGGAAGGCAACGTCGTCGCCGCGCACAGCCACGACCCCGCCGGCGACATTCGCTTCCTCGAAGACGAAATCGACCTGTGGATCCATGGGTTGCTCGACGACGGCTGGGACCGCATGGCCAAGCGCGTGCAGCAAGAGTCGCGCAAGATTGAGGTCGCCATCGCGGAGAAACTCGGCGGCATCGGCATCACCGAGACCGTCGCTGCCAAGGCGCTGCGCACGGCCGAGCTTGCCGGGAAGAAGCCCATCGAGGTCGACGCCGCGGGGCTGCGGCGGCTCGCCACCGCCCTGCGCCACGCCTCCAAGCCCATGGTGGTGGCGCTCAACAAGGCCGACAACGCGGACGACGCGACGCTGGCACGCCTGGCGACCGCCGCGACCGTCCCGACGGCGCGGGTGTCTGCGCAATCCGAGCTGGCCCTGCAGAAGGCCGCGGCGGCGGGCGTGCTCGACTACCACGCGGGGGCCGCCTCCTTCACGGTGAAGGGCACGTTGTCGGAGCCGCAACGCAAAGGTCTCGACTACATCCGCACCCACGTGCTCGACCGCTTCGGCTCCACGGGCGTCGCTGCCGCGCTCGAGACTGCCGTCTTCGGGTTGTTGCAACGCATCCCCGTGTACCCCGTCGAGGACGAGGCCAAGCTGACCGACAAGGACGGCCGCGTCCTGCCCGACTGCCACCTCGTTCCCCCTGGGACGACGGCCAAGCAACTCGCGGGCCGCGTCCACACCGACCTCGCGGAGCACTTCATCCGGGCCATCGACTGCCGGACGCATCGCGCCATCGGCGCGGACCACGAATTGAAGGCGGGCGACGTCGTGAAGATCGTGGCCAAGGCGTAGCGTAGATTCCGCAGAACCCTGGCACCCGGGCCGCCATTTCGCAGATGCTGGTCGTTTCGAGGACTTCCAGGAGCTCAACTGAATCTGCGAAATGGCATTGCCAACAGAGGGAATCCGTGAAATCTGTGGACCCCAAACCTTGATAGCAGGGGGCCCCCCGTCCCCGACCACTCCCGATGACCGACTTTTCCGAGTTCAAGTCGCGCCCCAAGACTTCGTGGGCCGCGAACAAGGGCCTCGTGATGCCGGACGGCACCGTCGTCCCCGTGCCGCCGGAGCCGAAGAAGAAGCCTGCCGAGCCGGTGCCCGACCCGATGCCGGCCTGGATTAAGGACGGCACCCCGATGGCCGAGGGCTTCCGGCGCACGCTCGCCTTCATCAAGGGCCAGATTGCCCGCGGCGCCACGGGCGACGACGTGCGCACCTCCACCGCGAAGTTCGTGCAGGACTACCCCGGCTCCGTCCGCCGCGTCGACGAGGACTACTGGACCGGCATGCAGCACTCTCTCGACATGTACACGAGTCAGGACCCGACCTTCTGGCGCGCCCTGCAGACCGACGACGGGAGCCGTGTCGAATGACCACCACGAAGAAGGCCGCGAAGCCCTCCACCTCGACGAAGGCCGCGCACCCGGTCAAGCCTGCTGCGACGCCGAAGGCGAAGCCGGCGAAGGTCGCGACGGCGAAGGGCCACGTCGCCATCCTCGGCATCGAAGGCATCGGCCCGAAGTTCGAGGCCAAGCTCGTCAAGGCCGGAATCAAGTCGTCGGCTGACCTCGCTGCGCTGAGCGACGTCAAGGCCATCGCCGAGAAGACCGGCATTCCCGACACGAACCTGCGCCTGTGGAAGGCCATGGCCGTCCTCCTGCCCGTCAAGGGCATTGGACCGCAGTTCGCCGAAGTGCTCGCCCGCACCGGCGTCGCCTCCCTCAAGGACCTCGCCAACTGCGACGCGAAGAAACTCGCGGCCCGCATCGAAGCCCTCGTCGAATCGAAGGCCGTCACCATCGTGGGCACGACCGTGACCCCTGCCCGCGTCAAGGCCTGGATCGCGCACGCCAAGGACCTCACGGCCCCCGAGGAAGTCAAGCCCGCGAAGCCGGCCAAGAAGGACAAGGCCGGCACCGTCACGGCCCGCGTCGACGCCGCCGACCCGACGCCGAAGTCGCAGCGCAAGTTCAGCACCGTGGCCGCCGAGATTCAGGCCGCCACCTCCAATGCCCTGCCCAAGCCGATGAAGGTGCGCCAGGAGCACCCGGAAATCAAGGACAACCAGGCGGGCAGCCTGAAGTGGGCCGAGGAAGCCTTCGTCGCCTTCTTCGGCGACGAGATCGAGGCCATGGTCAACACCGAGGCCACCATCCACGGCGACCGATCCTACATCTGGCGCTGCGAGTGCTGCGACGCTCCCCTGCGCGTGCCCCGCCGCACCACGGTCTTCCACGGCGACTTCGAGATCGTGCACGACGACTCGGAAGGCCTGCTCGTCAACGGCGTCCGCCACGTGCCTGGGGCCTACACGAAGGGCCTCGAGGTCGTCCAGCCCGGCCGCCTGCGCAACCCGTGGACGAACAAGCTCATCGAAGGCAAGGACCTGGGAACGACCGGCGTCCAGGCCCGCTAAGATGGATGCCCGCCGGCTCACGGCCTTGTTCGCCGTAGTCGCGGCCGTCCTCGCGTTGGGCGTGCTTGCTCTTGAGCGGCCGGTGGCGGAAGCGCACGGCTATGCGGTCAAGCAAACGGAGTCGTTCGCTTTCTTCACGGGATTGATCGTTGCGGCCACGCTCGGCGCCTGCCTCGCCGTCTTCCTTCGCCCTTCGCTACCGTTGCTGCGCAGTGCGGTCATCGTGCTCAACGTCTCGCTCGCTCGCCGTTGGCTTGCCGTGGACGAATGGCCAGGGGAGGCGCCCGCGGGGCTCGTCGCCTTGCACGTCGTGGAGGTCGTCGCCCTGTCGCTCGCGTCGGGCGCGTTGGTCTATGGCCTCATCTCATCGTTGAAGTCGGCCACCCCTATCCCTTCGCCGCCCTCCTGAGTGGCCGACGAAGCCGTTATCTAGTCCCCCACCTGGCGCCGCTTGCCCAAGGCGTCCTCGGACGTCCTGAGCGCTGGAATGTAGCCCTGTCCTTCGGGACTGGACCTTCGGGTCGAACGGGCTGAACCGGCCAACCGCGACCCGCAACCGACCGGCGTGCAAACCGCCCGGCCGACGTTGCATCGCACCCCAAGGTGCAATCATGCCAAACGCGTACCACCACATCGGAGAGACCTGGAAGAAGCACGAGTCCGGCCACGGCACTGCGCAGTGGAACCGCCTCGTCGAATGGCGCGCCAGCGAATCGTTCGTGCGCGTCGAGAAGCCCCTGCGCCTGGACCGCGCCCGCTCGCTCGGCTACAAGGCCAAGCAGGGCATCATCATGGTCCGCGCCCGCGTCCGCCGCGGTGGCCTGCGGAAGCAGCGCTTCGTCCAGGGCCGTGTCCCGTCCAAGATGGGTGTCAACAAGATCACGATGCGCCAGAACACCCAGGCCATCGCCGAGGTCCGTGCCGCGAAGCACTTCCCCAACCTCGAAGTCCTCAACTCCTACTGGGTCGGCGAGGACGGCAAGCACCACTACTTCGAAGTCATCATGGTGGACCCCTACCACCCCTCCATCGAGGCCGACAAGGACCTCAACTGGCTGACGCAGGGCAACGCCCGCAACCGCGTGCTGCGCGGCAAGACCTCGGCTGGCCAACGCCACCGCGGCCTGCGCCACACCGGCAAGGGCTCGGAGCACACCCGCCCCTCGGTGCGCAAGTCGACCCGCCGCCACAAGGACACGCGCCAGTGGAAGGCGCGCGCCCAGGCAATCAAGCAGCGCGTCTGAGACTGCATCAGCGGTCTCAGACGGACAAGCTCCGCTGGAGTCCTTCCTTCCCCCTTCCCCTTTCTTCTCCCTTTCGTCTCCTTTCTTTGTTTCTTGACCCTTTCTTTGCACGCGCGAACGGTGCGCAATGCATCGTTGAACGCGCCCGTTCTTGAGCCTCGAGGTTCCTTCGTCTGTGGCGCCGGCGTCGTCGGCTGGTTGCAGCACGGATTCGAAGCGGCGCCCGGCGCCGCCATCCACCTTCTTCAGCTGGCCGTCGCCGTCGGCGTCACAAGGAGGTTGACGGTTGTGGCGCACCGAACGGGCGCAGGCGTCTGGTTTCGGTTTGACACGCCGCCCATGCGCCGCCTCAGCCATCCGGCGAATCCTTAGCCAATCGGGTGAATCCGAGCCCGTGGCCATCGAAACCACCGGAATCCCGGCCCAGGCCGTCGCCGTCCTCATCGATGCCGACAACGTCTCGGCCGAAATGGTGGAACCCATTCTGCAGGAGGCCGCCCGCTTCGGCCGCCCAACCATCCGCCGCGTGTACGGCAATTGGACCGGCAACGAGTTGCAGATGTGGAAGAAGATCCTGCACGAGCACGCGCTGCAACCCATCCAGCAATTCGCGTACGTCCCAGGCAAGAACGCCACCGACACGGCGCTCATCATTGACGCCATGGACTTGCTGCACGGCGGCCAGGCGCAAGTCTTCTGCCTCGTCTCGTCCGATTCCGACTATACGCGCCTCGCCATGCGCCTGCGCGAGTCCGGCAAGACCGTCGTCGGCATGGGGCGCGCGCAGACGCCGCGCAGCCTCGTGCGCGCCTGCGACCGCTTCATCGCCCTCGACAACATCGCGCGCAGCAAACCCGCGCGGGAGGAGAAGCCGGAGCCCGGACGCCCAGCGCGCCAAGGCGGCGGCGGAGGCGGCGGGCGAGGTCGCGGCGGACGCCAAGCCCCGCGCGGCCCGCCACCGCCCGAGGCCATCGACCTTCTGCGCGAGGCCGTGCTCGACGCCGAGGGCGCGGACGGCTGGGCCGAGCTCGGCACCGTGGGCAACGTCCTGTACGCGACGGCACCGGACTTTGATCCCCGGCCCTATGGGCACCAGCAGCTCGGCGGCCTGCTCGGGTCGCTCACCAAGGAATTCGAGGTGCAGCGGCCGGATGGGCCCGGTCCGGTCCGGGTCCGCGTGCGTTAGCCGTGTTCAAAACGGCGCGTTGCAAACGCGCCCGTGATGGGCCTGCCCAAAGTGTGCGGTGAGGCGATGGAATCGCCGAACCGCACGCATGGGGGTCCAGGGGGCCCGCAGGGCCCCCTAGCCTAGGTTTCGCGCGAAATGCGTGAGGCTTCGAAGAAGCCGACGCATTTCGTGCTAGTCGGCCAACTGCTCTTGCAGCGTGATGAGCATCTCGGTGAGGAGATCCTCGAAGACCGTGTTCTTGTATTCCTTCGTCTGGCCGGACTCGGTCTGCGTCCGGGCGATGAAGAAGTGACCGTCCTTGAGGACCTCGATCTGGCACAGCACGCCTTCGGCCAGCTTCTCAAGCTTCGGCATCGGCGCCGGCTCGGCGTCCGCCTTGGGGGCCTTGGTGGCCGGACCCATGGAGGACAGCGGCCCCGGCTTGGCGGTGGGCTTGCCGGACGCGGGCGGCATCTTGAGCGGCGGCTTGGCCGGAGCCTTGGAAGGCGCGGCAGACGGCTTGGCGGCCGCCTTGGCTGGCGGGGCCTTCGACGGTGCCTTGGGGGCGGCCTTCGGGGCGCTCTTGGCGGGGGCCTTTGCGGCCTTCTTCGCGGTCACGGCACGGCCTGGAAGCCGGTGCCCCTTAAGCCCTTCGCCGCAGGGGGCGCGACTCGGAGATGGCCGCCTGAATCCTTAAGCAGGAAGAGAAGAAGGTCGTGTCGTGCGCGACCTCGTCCCGGCTCTTGTCCTGTTCACGGCGTTGCTCGCCGGCTGCGCGGGCGGCGGGCCAGGGGGCGGCCCGGAGCCCGGGCCGTCCGAGGGACCGACAGGGACCCGGCTGGCCTTGGGGTTCCTGCCCCCGGTCGCGCTGCCCTGCCCGCAGGATGCGACTGCTCAAGTGTACGACCTGACGGGAGGATGCAGCAGCTTCGCGGAGCCCGTCATCGAGGTCGCCGGCGACGGGACCATCTGGGCCAGCACGACGTGTTGCTACAACCGGCCGCCGCCCATCTGGACGAGCCGCGACGGCGGGGAGAGCTTCGAACTGCTGCGCGACCCGGTGCGTGAGACGTTGGGGGTCGAGGGTGACTTCGCCATCGACGCCGCGGGGAACGTGTTCTTCTTCGACATGTTCGGAGGATACCCCGGGGTCGTGCTGACGGGCTACACGGCCGCGGGTGAGCATCGGTGGACCGTGCCATTCTCGTTCAAGGCCGCGGACCGGCCGTTCGTGCGCGCCGGCGAGGCTGACCAAGTGTATGCGGTGTACAGCACGCTCGACACGACGGTATTCCTCGCCAGTTCCGATGGCGGGCAGACTTGGGACCCGCTGCGCCTCATGGAGGTCCCGTGCCGCCTCGGCATCCTCGGCCAGGGCCCGGAGCCAGGGCACCTGCACCTCGTCGCCTGCACGCGGCAGCCACGCCTGTGGGAATCGCTGGACGGCGGGGCGACGTGGCTTGCGCCGCAGGACATCCCCCTCCCGGACGACGACCTTGGCAATTTCCGTTACGCGGACCACGACTATTTCGCGCAGCCACCCGTCGTCGACGAGGCTGGCACGCTGTACGTTCCGTTCAAGCACCCGCTCAACGGCACACCGCCCGCGGACCCCATCGTGGAGACTGGTCTCGTCACCACGGGGGAGCCGGAAGACGGGTTGGGCATCTTCCTCGCGCGACGCACGACGGACGGGACCTGGCTCGAGCCGGTGCGCATCGGGCCGGACGGAAGCAACTGGTTCCCTTGGGGCGGTGCCGGGGCGGCTGGCGTCTTCGCGCTCGCCTGGTACCACACCGACGACAAGGTCCCGACCGCGTCCTCGACGTGGGTCCTCATGGCGGCCGCATCCGTGGACGCCGACTCCGAGGTGCCGACGTTCCAGGTCGTCATCGCCGACCCGGTGCCGGTGGCGACGGGGACGCCGACGATGATCTTTGGCAGCCCGCCGGGCGAGAACACGTTGGGCGACTTCCTGCAGACGGACCTCGCGCCGGACGGGCGGGTCGTCATCGGCTATGCCCGCATGGAGGGTGAGGGGACGACCGCCTACATCCTGCGGTCGGACGGTGCGCTGCCCTTGCCGACCACCGACTACCGCAATGGACCGTAGCTTTCCAGGCGCGAAGCGGGCTACTTGCGGCGGCTGCCGAGGCCGCGGGGCCGGCGGTCCTTCGTGCCGGCGCCCTGGGAGCCCCAGGGGCCTGCGCCGCGGCTGCGCGTGCGGACCTTCGAGCCGGGCTTCGCCTTGTCCGAGGCAAGGTCCGCGAAGACGCGCGTGACGTTGCGCGCATACAGGAAGCCGCGGTGCAGGGTTCGGTTCTGGTCGGACTTGAGGGTCTTGATTGCGAGGCGGACGCCTTGCACTTCGCGCACGGTGCCGACGTGAATCTCTTCCTCGGGTGAGACCGACTCCTGGAATGCCCGAGTGAGCTCGCCTTGGTTGACCGTGTAGTGCAGGTTGACGGTGTCGAAGAGGACGGCGTATACGGTCTTGACTTCGCGGGACTTCAGGCGCTTGGGACGCATGCCTTCGAGGGACTCGACGGCGGTGACGCGGATGCGGCGCCCTTCGAGGTCGAATTCGTCGTCGATGCCAACCGTGCCGTCGAGCTCAACGGCGAAGGAGGCGTTGCGGCTCGTCGGGCCTTCGCTGAGGATGACGGGCACGATGTGCATGCGCGGCTGCTTGGGGGCCGCCATGGTGCGCACCTTCTTGCAGCGCTCGCAGCGCAGCGTCCAGTTGGCGGCCGCGGCGCGCAGGACGGCGTGTTCGCGGACCTCGCCGCAGTCGGGGCAATGCAGGTCCACGAGGTCGTAGGCGCCTTCCGGCAGGTCGTCCATTGCAGGGTCGCCTACCTCTTCCCAGGATAAGGACGACGGGTGCACCCGACGCTGCCCATCGAGGTCACTTCTTCTTGAGGTAGGGAAGGCCCGTGCGCTTGTTCACGACGACGCTGTAGCCCTCCGGCATGTCCACGGGGACTCCGGATTTTGGGCTGCGTTGGCTGAAGAAGTAGATGACCTGCTTGTGGCCGCCCTTGAGCTCGATCTCGCGGGCGTGCAGGGTGTAGCCGTTCTGCTCGAAGGCCATGGACAGGCAAGGAGGAAGGAGGGGGTGGAAAACCCGTTCGGCGGTCAGGGGCTTCGCCCCCGACACCCCTCCGATGGTTCCGCTGCGGCGGAACCATCGATTGCGCCTGCCCATGACCCTGCGCGCTTCGCGGCGCGGGCCGGGGCAGGCGAAAGGGGCCGTTCCGGTTGCGGAATCAGTCGCGAATGCCGACTTCCGAGACTTGCACGACGGCCTCGCCTTCGGGGCGGTGCGGCGAGTCGACCAGGCGGCAGATGCGCTTGCCACCCTTCGACTTGCGCAGGTAGATGCGGAACGTCGAGGTGTGGCCGACGATGTGGCCACCGATGGGGCGGGTCGGGTCGCCGAAGAAAGCCTCCGGGTTGGCCGAGACCTGGTTGGTGACGACGACGGCGGCGTTGTGCAGCCCGGCCACGCGCAGCAGGTCGTGCATGTGCTGGTTGAGCTTCTGCTGGCGGCTGGCCAGGACACCGCGGCCGACGTACTCCGCACGGAAGTGGGCGGTGAGGGAGTCCACGACGATGAGGCGGACGGGGAACTGCTTGCAGATTTCCGCCGCTCGCTCTGCGAGCAACATCTGGTGGTTGGAGTTGAAGGCGCGCGCGACGTGGATGCGCTTGAGCGTCTCCTCGGGGTCCATGCCGTACGCCTCGGCCATCTGCGTGATGCGCTCGGGGCGGAACGTGTTCTCGGTGTCGATGTAGACGACGTGCCCGTCGAGGCCGCCGTCGGGGCCCTTGCGTTGGACGTTGACGGCGAGTTGCAGGGCGAACTGCGTCTTGCAGGACCCGAATTCGCCGTAGAACTCCGTGATGGATTGGGTCTCGATGCCGCCGCCCAGGAGTTCGTCGAAGGCCTTGGAGCCGGTGTGGATCTTGTTGACGGACTTGCGGCGCTCCTGCACCTCGAAGCCGGTCTCGAAGCCGCCGACGTCGGCAAGCTTGCGGGCGGCATTGATGATCTTCTGGGCGACGCCTTCGCCCACGTCGCACTTCTCGGCGATGTCCGAGGGGGAGGCGACGGCGATGGACATGAGGTCCTCGTAGCCGTTCTCCTTCAGCTTGTCCGCCGTCGCGGGGCCGACGCCCGGGAGGTCTTCCACCGTCATGCGGATGGCGCCCTCCTTCGTGGCGTCGTTGTTCTGGCTTGCAGTCACTGCGTCAAGGGTTGCATCGTCGATGTCGTCCATGGCAACCGGGGTGTTCTTTCTGGCCATTCTTGGCACCATCCCCTCGATGGCGCCCGCTCTAGATGGCCACACCCGCCCTGGGGGATGAAAGTACTGGTGCGGGACCTGGCCCATCCAGAGGGCCCGGCCGTTTCACGGGCGCCAATCGGCCTAGGAGCCGGGTGGAGAACGGCCATGCGAGCGCAGGGCCGCGTCGATGGCGGCCCGGTCGTAGGACACCGGCTTGCGCACCGTCTTCGTGACGATCTTCTGCACGGCGACCCTGCGCATGACCGGCTTGGCCGGCGCGGCCGCCTTGCCGTTGGCACGCGACGGCGCAGCCGAATGCGGTGGTTCCCAGGCCGGTTCGCTCACCGGGGTTGGTCGGCGTTCGGGGGCCATCGGGGCCGGGGCTGGCTCGTCGTCGGTGCGGGCGAAGCCCTTGGCCGCCTCGACGTCGCGGGCGGTCGCCTTCTCGGAAGCCTTCTGGCGCTTGGCCAGGGCCTTGAGCTCACGGGCCCGCGCCTTCTCTTCGGCGCGTTGCAGGCGCCCAAGCTCGCGGTCGTTGACGACGGGCGCCGCAAGGGGCGTCGGTTGGCTGGCTTCGGGGCGACCCTTGGCGGCCTCCTTGGCCAGGCGGGCCTCCTCCTTGCGCCGAACCTTCTCCTGGGCAGCCGCCGCACGCTCGGCGGCGAAGCGGGCGCGCTCCTCCTCCTTGCGGCGGGCGGCTTCGGCCTTGGCGGCCTCGCGGACGGCGTCCTCCTGTGACTTGGATTTCGCGGCCGCCTTCTCCTCGGCGGCCTTGCGTTTGGCCTCGGCGGCGTCGGCCTTGGCGCGCGCCTTGTCCTCGGCAGCCTTGGCCTTGGCTTCGGCGTCCTGCTCCTTGGCCTTGGCGGCGTCTGCATCGGCCTTCGCCTTCTGCTTGGCGGCTTCGGCCTCGGCCTTGGCGCGGTCCTTCGCTGCTGCCGCTTCCGCCTTGGCGCGCTCCTTGGCCGCGTCGGCCTCGGCGCGTTCCAGGGCCTTGCGCTCGTCCTCGGCGGCGCGCAGGCGGGCTTTCTCCTCGCTGGCCTTCGCGCGCTCCGCGCGCTTGGCAGCCTGGGCGGCCAGGAATGCCTGCCGGCGGGCGGCGAAGTCGAGCTTCGCGGGAGCGTCAGCGGCGGCCTTGGCGTCCGCCTTGCCCTTGCTGCCCTTCGGCTTGACGGCCTTGGCCGGGGCCTTGTCCTTGTCGTCGTCGCTCTTCTTGCGGGCGAAGACGGCGAGGAGGCCGAGGGGCTTGCCGGCCTTCGAACCCTTGCCGGCGGTCTTCTTCGCAGGCTTCGCGGGCTTCTGCTTGGAATCGGCCTTCGCCTGCGCCGCGGCCAACTTGGCTTCCTGGTCCTTCGCCTTGGCGCCGGCTTTGGCCTGCGTCGCCGCAACCTTTGCGGCTTCGGCGGCGGCTTTCACCTTGGCCTTCTCCTCGGCCTTGGCCTGCTTCACGGCGAGTTTGGCGGCCTTGCGGTCGTCCTGCGCCTTGTCTGCGGTGTCGCGCTTGAGGAAGGAGAAGAGCGGCTTGGAGTCCTTCGCCTTCGCTGCGTCCTTCGCCGCCTTCTGCTTGCCGGGCTTGGCCTTCGTTTGGGCCTTTGATTCGGCGTCGGTCTGCGCTTTCGCGTCGGCCTGAGCCTGGAGCTTCTCTTCCTTCGCCTTGGCCTTGGCGTCGGCGGCCTGCTGGCGCCGGACGAAGAACCCGAACTTCGCGGATTCGCCCTTGGCTTCGGGCGTGGGCGTTGCCTTCGCGGCTTCGCGTTTGGGCTCCTGCTCGGCCTTGGCCGGCCTGCCCTTGGTGACCGTCGGTTCCGGCTCGGCCTTGCGGCTCAACCCGAAGAGCTTGGGCTTCGCCTCGCCCTTGTCGGCGGCGCCGAACTTCGCCTCGCGGCGCTTGACTGCGGCGTCGCGCTCCTCCTGCAGGCGCAGCTTGCGGGCGTCCTTGGCCTCCTTGCGGGCCTGGCGCTCCGCCTCGCGGCGCGTCTTGTCGTCCTGCTTGGCCTCGCGGCGCAGGGCGCGGCGATCGGATGCGGTGCCGAGCTCGAGGTTGGCCGCCGCCTTCGTGGCGAGGACCTCCTCCGTGATGTGGAAGCCACCCTTCGTCGTGTAGGCCTTGCCGGCCTTGTGGCCGAAGACATGCAGCCGTTCGTAGTCGGCGGCCGAGTCTTCCGGCAGGCGCTCGAAGGCGGAACGGCCGTCGGCCAGGCGCGGTGCCCCGGGACCCTCCCGAGGTTGGTCCTCCTCGATGCGCGTGAACGGAGACTTGCCGTCCGGCAGGCGCGGGGGAGAGCGATCCTTCTTGTCCTCCGGCAGGCGGGCGAACAGGCTGCGGCCGTCGACGAGGCGCACCTTGCCCTTGAGGGCCTCGTCGCGTTCGACGCGCGACGGGGCCGCCGTGGCCTTGGCGCGCCGCTCGTCGACGGATTCGGCCCAGGCGCCTTCGCGGTGTTGCTCCGTCAGGGGCCGGGCGACGGCTTGCGCCCACAGTCCCGCGTTCTCGGCGCCGGCGAGGCGGGCCCGTTCGGCTTCCTGCTGCGCCATGGCGCGCTTGCGGCGGTCCTCCTCCTTGGCCTTCTCCTTCTCCAACTTCGCAAGCTGGCGGGGCGACGCCTCTTGCTTCGAGGCATCGGCGGCTTTCGCGGCCTTGGCGGGCTTCGCCTCAGGTTCCTTGCCCTTGGCTGCGAGTTTGGCGGCTTTCGCGTCGGCTTTGGCTTTGGCCTTTGCTTCTTTGGCCTTGGCCTTCTCGGCGGCCTTCGTTTCTTTGAGCTTGAGTTTCTCGGCCTTTGCGTCGGCTTTGGCCTTCGCCTTGGCTTCCTTGGCGGCGAGTTTGGCGGCCTTGCCGTCGTCGGCGGGAGCGGCAACGGCTTGCTTGCCCTTCTTGCCGGCCTTCTCCGCCAGGACGGGCGCGGCGGCCTTGCCCTTCGCGGGCTTGTCGGCGGGCTCCTCGCCCTTGGCTGCGAGTTTGGCGGCCTTCGCGTCGGCTTTGGCTTTGGCCTTTGCTTCTTTGGCCTTGGCCTTCTCGGCCGCCTTCGTTTCCTTGAGCTTGAGTTTCTCGGCCTTTGCGTCGGCCTTGGCCTTCGCCTTGGCTTCCTTGGCGGCGAGTTTGGCGGCCGCCTTGTCGTCGGAGGCCCCGGCGTCGGCGGACACGGCGTCAGCCTTCGTCTGCTTCGTGGCCTTGGCTTGTGCCTTCAACTCCGCCTTGGACAAGGGTTTCTCGTCGGCAACGGCTTGCTTGCCCTTCTTGCCGGACTTCTCGGCGAGCACGATGGCAGCCACCGGCTTGCCTTGCGCGGCCTTCGCCTCGGCACCCGCGTCCTTCGCTGCGAGTTTGGCGGCTTTCGCGTCGGCTTTGGCTTTGGCCTTTGCTTCTTTGGCCTTGGCCTTCTCGGCGGCCTTCGTTTCTTTGAGCTTGAGTTTCTCGGCCTTTGCGTCGGCTTTGGCCTTCGCCTTGGCTTCCTTGGCGGCGAGTTTGGCGGCCTTGCCGTCGTCGGCGGGAGCGGCAACGGCTTGCTTGCCCTTCTTGCCGGCCTTCTCCGCCAGGACGGGCGCGGCGGCCTTGCCCTTCGCGGGCTTGTCGGCGGGCTCCTCGCCCTTGGCTGCGAGTTTGGCGGCCTTCGCGTCGGCTTTGGCTTTCGCCTTGGCTTCCTTGGCCGTGCGTTTCTCGGCCCGCTTGGCTTCCTTCGCGTCGAGCTTGGCTTGCTTGGCCTTCGCCTTGGCGTCGGCGTTCTCCTGCTTCGCAAGGACGGCATCATCGCCCGGCTTGGGGACGGCGACGGGCGCGGCCTCGGCTGGAGCGGGCTTGCCCTTGGCCTGCTTGGGGGCGGGGCCCTTCGTTGCAGCGATCACGACGGGGGCAGCGGCGGCCTTCGCCGGCGGTGTCGGGAGCGCCTCGTCGTCGGCGACGAGGGCGAGGCGTGAATGGCAGTTCGGGCACGTGACCTTGCGCTGCGACGCCTTGACGGTGAACTTGTGGCCGCAGTGGGCGCAGTCGACGGATTCGAGTGCCTTGCCGCCGAACAACGCGAACTTCTTGCCGGCCGGGGCCGGCGCTGCGTCGTCCACGGTTTCCGGCTTTGCGGCCTTCGCCTTCGCGGCCTTCGTCGGCGCCGGGTCGGCAGGTGGCGGCGCGACCGCCTGTTCCCGAAGCGCTGCGGCCTTGTCGGCCTTGGCGCGCTCGGCTTGGGCCTTGCGCTCGCCGTCCGCCTTGACCTTGGCTTCGGCGGCCACCCTGCGGGCGGCCTCCTTCTCGGCCGCCGCGCGCGCCGCCTCGGCGTTGCGCGCTTCGGCGAGCTTGGCCTTGCCGGCCGCCGCCTGCGCGGCCTGCGCCTGCTTGGCTTGAAGCGCTTGCGCGCGGGCTTGCGCGGCCGCTTCATCGCGGGCGGCCTTGGCCTTCGCGGCCTCGTCGCGGTCGCGGGCGCGTTGCGCGTCGAGGAGCTGCTTCGTCGTTGCCTTCTCGGCGGCCGCTGCCTTGCGTTCGGCGTCGCGCCGGGCGCGCGCGTCGGGGTCGCCGCGGGAGCCGAACAGGCTGGGGCGCGCCGGCGCCGCCTCCGCGTGGGTGGGGGCCGACGGGACGCTTGCGACTTCGCGCCGCGAGAAGCGTGACAGGAATCCGCGTTGCGCCTCGTGGCGGGCATCCTCGGCCAACGCCTTCGGGTCGACGGATTCCGGGGGCGCCGCGGCCACCGGTTGCAGCGCCTGGTCGACGCCGCAGTACGGGCACTTGCCGCGACGCACGTTGTCGGCGACGAGGAACGCCTCCTCGCAGCGCGCGCACTCGACGCGGAACGCCTTGCCGCGGAAGGCGATGGCCTCGAGGAGCCCGGTCTCGGTCAGCAACGGATTCTGCGGTGCACGTTCCTCACCCTGGACGCTCTTGAGGGCCTTCTCGGCGGCCGAGGGGGCGGGCGGAGCAAGCTTGCGGGCTTCCGCAATCCAGGTCCGGGCGCGCTTCTCGTTGACGCCGGTGCCGATGATGGTGACCTGCTTGGAGTCGATGAGGGCCTGGATGCGGGCGGCCAGGTCCTTGGGTTCCTGGCGGGCAAGCTCGGCCACCGAGTTGATGTCGCAGCGCACCAGGGCCTCCGCGAACTGGGGGCCGATGCCGGACACGTGCACGAGGTCGGCCATGTCCTGCCACTTGCGGATCTCCGCCTTGGCGATCTTCGTGCGCTTGGCGAGGTCGTCGGCGTCGGCGGACAGCAGGTCATCGCTGGTCCTGACGCCAGCCTTCTCGAGTTTGGCGGCGAAGGTTGGGCCGACCCCTTCGAGCTTGAGCACAGGCACGGCTTCGCGGGCATTCGCGGGCGTGCGCTCGCGGCGCGTGAGGAAGTTGAGGCGGGCGAGTCCGCGCGGTGCCCCGGACGGGGCGGCGGACTTGCCGGCGGCGCGGGCCGCCTGCGTGGCGCGTGCGGCATCCGCCTTCGCGGCGGCCTTCTCCTCGGCCGCGCGGGCCTTGGCTGCGTCCCGGGCGTGGGCCGCCTCGGCCTTGCTGGCCTTCGCGGCCTCGGCGGCGGCCTGGCGCTGCGCGTCGGCGCGCCCCTTGGCCTCCGCGGCCTCGCGGCGGGCCTGCTCCTTGGCGGCCTGGCGGGCGGCACGTTCGGCCTGCGCGTCGCGCGGGGCGGCGGCGGGCGGCTGCGCAGCGGGCGCGGCAGGAGCCGGCGGAGCCGAATGGGCCTCGGTCAATTGCACCATCACGTGGCAGTGCGGGCAGCGGGCCTGCGTGTCCGTCGAAAGGACGTCGAAGTCCTTGCGACAGTTCGGGCAGGTTGTCTCGAACTCGTCCACCGGCGCGGCCACCATGGGAAGCAGGTGCGGAGGCTTGCGGTCGCTTATAAGCCGTCCCAGAGACCAACGGGAGGCGGAGCCCTCAGACCTTGCTGACTTCCAGCAGGCGCGTCAAGGCCGCGATGGCGGCGTCCCGCGTCGAGGGGTAGTGTTCCAGTTTGAGGCGCAGCTGCACGCAGTCCTCGCCGCGGGTCAGGGTCAGCTTGCCGGCGAGGGCGTCCTGCTTGTCGACGCGGGCGAAGAAGACGCCGTCGTCGTCGGTGCGCGACTCCAGCGTGGCCTTGAGGTTGGCCCGGGCATCCGGCAAGTCGAACAGCCGCTGCAGCAGGTCACGCACCTGCCGGGACTTGTCGAGGACGCATTCGACGAGTTGCACGGTGCCGCCGTGATGCGATTCGAGGGGAGTGACTTGCGGCGTGAATTTGTCCGCGTCCTGGCCGGAAACGAAGCGCACCGCAGCCTCGACCTTGGCCAGGTCCTCGGTAGGATGGCAGCTGGCGCGCAGCCGGATCCAGTGGTATCGCAGGGGTTGCGGCGGCGTCATTTGGTGTCCATGCACTACCGCAGGGCTTCGAAGGCCTTGCGCTGGTCCTTGTCGAACGTGCGCAGGCCAGCGCCTTCGTCCAATGCGGTGGCGATGGCGGACGCGTCATGCCATGAGATTGAAGAAAAGCGCTCCATGATGCGGACCATGGCCGGCTGCTTTGGCGGCTCCACAAAACGCAGTTGCGGATACAGGGCGAGCGCCTTGTGTGCATCCAACGACGCCTGCCGCCCCCGTTTGGTCCGCACGACGTCCAGATATTCGGCCAAGATCATGGGATTGACGACGACCACCCCTGGGTCCGTTGCCTCGTCTCGAGCACGGGCGTGAAACTCGTCTTGCCGGTCGAAGAGCCCGTACAACCAGCTCGTGTCGGCGGCCCAGGTCATGTCCGGCGCCTCAACTTGGCTTTGCGCTCTTGGTCGAGGATGTGGTCATGGTCACGAGCACCGCCGCCGCCCCAGTCGAAGGCCGGGAGGCCGGACAAGTCCACCTTCGTGGGACGACCAGCGAGGTCAAGGTTGACCATGTCGCCCGCGTGGAGCCCGGCTCGCTCGAAATCTGCTTTGGAAACGCGGATGCCGTAGGAATTCCCCCACTTCAGGACCTTGCCTGTCATCTTGATTCCGGCCATGGCTAATGATTCGCATTATACCTACTTAGAGGTTGGTGAAATCGGACGCCCGTTGGTGTCCTTTGACGCCTTGTCGTGGTTCAAGTGGGCCTCGGCGACGCCGTCGCCGAAGGCGCGGCACGCCGCCGGGCGGGTGGAACCCGCCCCCGACGCGATGGGAACCGCGCGAGCACGGCGAGGCGCGGCGCCCGTCGCGTCGCTAGACGAACTTGTGCAGCGTCTTCGACACGTCGATGTTGCCGAGCTCCATCTTGTACAGGGGGTTCTCGACGAGCCACGGGTAGTTGTCCTCGAGGGTGCCGAGCTTGGTGTCCTTGTACAGGGTGCCGAGCGCGATGTCGTTCTTGCCCCACTTTAGGGCCATCTCGAAGGCCTTGGCCTTGTCCGTCGGGTCCCAGTCGGCGGGCAGCTTGACGGCCTGGTCCTTGTACCATGCGTACGTGTTGATCTTGTTGAACGTGACACAGGGCTGCAGGATGTCAATCAGGGAGAAGCCGCGGTACTGCATGGCTTCCTTGATGGTCTCCGTCAGGTGCTTCGGGTCGCCGGCACTCGAGCGGGCGACCATGCCGGCGCCGCAGGCGATGGCCAGCGTCATCGGGTTGAGCGGGGCCTCGAAGTTGCCCTTCGGCGT
>JBBSVQ010000033.1:0-13435 GCA_038046725.1 Thermoplasmatota archaeon
GGCAAGCGCGCCAAGGCCAACGGCGCCACGAACTTCGTCGTCCTGCCCGCCAAGGAAGAGTTCGCCAACGACTTCCTCGCCCCCTCCATCCGCGCCAACGCCATCTACGAGGGCATCTACCCGCTCGCCACCGCCATCGGCCGTCCACTGATTGCCAAGAAACTCGTCGAGGCCGTCCAGCAAGTCGGCGGCGACGCCGTGGCGCACGGCTGCACCGGCAAGGGCAACGACCAGGTCCGCATCGAAGCCGGCGTCAAGGCCCTCATGCCTGGCCTGGAATGCCTAGCCCCCCAACGCTCGCACCCGATGACGCGCGACGCGGTCGTCGAGTACGCCAAGAAGAACAAGTTGCAGATCCCGCAACTCAAGCGCAGCACCTACTCCACCGACGAGAACCTGTGGGGCCGCAGCATCGAAGGCGGCGACACCGAGGACCCGGCGCACGCCGTCCATGAGGACGCCTACCTGTGGACCGTGAGCCCCCAGAAGGCCCCCGACAAGCCCACCGCGATGGCCATCACGTTCGAGGCTGGCTTGCCCGTCGCCGTCGACGGCAAGCGCATGGCGCTGTGGGACCTCGTCGCCCACGTCGGCAAGACCGCCGGCGCCAACGGCGTCGGTCGCATCGACCACGTCGAGAACCGCCTCGTCGGCATCAAGAGCCGCGAGATTTACGAGGCCCCGGCGGCCGTCACCGTCCTGTTCGCCAAGAAGGCCCTCGAGGCCCTCACGCTCACGAAGGAGGAAATGAAGCTCAAGCCCTTCCTCGAGCAGAAGTTCAGCGAGAACGTCTACGACGGCCTGTGGTACGCGCCCGTCATGCTGGCCATCCGGGCCGGCATCGACACCATGCAGCAGCACGTCACCGGCACGGTCACGGTCCAGCTCTACAAGGGCAACGTCTCCCTGCTCGGCCGCACCAGCCCCGTGAGCCTGTTCAAGGACAACCTCGCCACCTATTCCGTGCGCGACTCGTTCAACCACGGCGCCTCGGAGGGCTTCATCCAGATCTGGAGCCTGCCGACTGAGACGGCGAACGCAGTGAGGCAGGCTCAGGCGGCTGGCTCGAAGAAGGCCGGCAACCCCAAGACTCCAGCCACGAAGTCGGCCGACGCGGGCAAGGGCAAGCCCACCGTCACGGTGAAGGCCAAGTGAGCCCCGCTTCGCCGGCCCAAGGCAGCAAACCCCAGTCGAAGGCCGGCGAGGCCACGCCGTTCTGGCAAGCCCGCACCGGTTCCGGGCTTCACCCGGACCTGCTGGCGTACTCGCAGACCATCGATGAGGACCGCCCGTTCATCGTGCACGACCTCGCCGGCAGCTCGGCGCACGTGCTCGGTTTGCGCAAGGCCAATCTCCTGACCAAGGACGAGGCCACCGCACTGCTGCAGGGGCTGCGTGCCGTCCTGGCCGCGCACGAGGCGGGCACGTTCCGCCTCGACGCCGATCTCGAGGACGTGCACATGAACATCGAGTCCCGCCTGACCTCGGAACTCGGCGACACGGGCCGCAAGCTGCACACCGGCCGCTCACGCAACGACCAGGTGGCCACGTGCATCGTCCTGTACGCGCGGCAGCACCTCGCCCAACTCGCGCAGGGCCTGCACCACTTGTCGGCAGCGTTGGCCGCGCAAGCGCGCCGACACGCCCAGACTCCTTGGGTGTGCAGGACGCATGGGCAAGCCGCGCAACCGGCCACGCTCGGGTTCCTGCTCGCGGCGCACGCCGTTCGCCTGCAGGACCTCCAGCGCAAGGTGCTCGCCACCTTCGACCAAGTTGGAGAATCCCCGCTGGGCTCCGGAGCCGTCGCGGGCTCCACGCTGCCGCTCGACCCCGCCTACACGGCGCGCCTCATGGGCCTTCGCCCCCCGCGGTCGGCGCTGCTGGCCACGGGCGCCCGCGACGCCGTCCTCGAGTCCTGCAGCGTCGCCCAGCACGTCGGCCTCGTCGTGGCCAGCCTGTGCCAGGACCTGCTTGACCTCTTCACGGCTGGCGCGCTCAAGCTGCCGCAAGGCTACACGACGGGCTCCAGCCTGATGCCGCACAAGCGCAACCCGGACGCCCTCGAACTCGCCCGCGGCCGCGGCAAGGCCCTCGCGGGCCCCTTGGCCGCAGTCTCCGGGCTCGTTGGCGGGCTCGGGCTGGGGTACATGCGCGACTTCCAGCTCACGAAGCCCTACCTCGTGTCGGCGCTGCGCGACGCCACGAGCACCGTGGAGTTGCTCACGCCGCTGGCCGAGGGGATGACTTTCGACGGCCGCGCGCTCGCCGCCGACCTCGCCAAGCCCGGCGTCGTCGCCACGGACGTCGCCGAGGCCCTCGTCAACGTGGGCCTGCCCTTCCGCACCGCGTACGGCGTCGTCGCAAAGGCGTTCGCCCTCGTCGAGCAAGGCAAGAGCTTCCCGGAAGGCCTCACCGCCCAAGGGTTGTCGCAGGTCCACCTGGACGCGGCCTTGGGTGCCTTGACGCCGGACGCGTCCCGTCGCGCAACCGTCGGCGGCCCGGCCCCCAAGGCCGTCCTCGCCACGCTCGACGGCTGCGACGCGCGCGCCCACGAGCTCGGTGCCGCCGTCGCCAAGGCGCAGCGGGACGCCGAAGCGCCGTTCGACCTCCTGAGCAAGCCCCTTCCCCAATTGTTGGAGGCCTGACTTGTCCAAGCCGAAGCTGGGCATCATCCCCGCGGCGAAATCGGAAAGCGCCGCGCGGTCCAAGACGGGCGAACCCGCCGGCCGGGACGTGCTCGGCATGGAGGACACGAAGGACTACCTGCCGACGCTCCTGCAGGAAGCCATCCAACTCAAGGCGCAAGCCAAACGCGGCGCGCTGCCCCCCCTGTTGGCCGGCAAGGCCATCCTCATGATCTACGAGAAGAACTCGACGCGCACCCGCGTCAGCTTCGAGGTCGGCATCCAGCGGCTGGGGGGAATCGCCGTCAACCTCGACGCGCAGACGTCCCAACTGTCCCGTGGCGAGAGCATCGAGGACACCGCCAAAGTCCTCGCGCGCTTCGGCGACTGCCTGGTCTTCCGCGCCAAGAGCCACGACTCCGTCATCGAACTCGCCAAGCACGCCACCGTCCCAGTCATCAACGCCCTCACGGACAAGGAGCACCCCTGCCAGATCCTCGCCGACTGGATGACGTTGCTCGAGCACTTCGGCGACCTGCGCGGCAAGACCTTCGCCTACGTCGGCGACGGCAACAACATGGCGCACTCCTACCTCTTGGGCGCGCCGCTTGTTGGCATGGACGTCCGCATCGCCACCCCCAAAGGCTACGCTTGCGACGCCGACGTCGTCGCACGAGCTCGCGCTTTGGCCAAGGAGTACGGCACGAAAGTCACGCTCACCAACGACCCGAACGTCGCCGTCAAGGGCGCCCACGCCGTCGCCACAGACACCTGGGTCTCCATGGGCGACGAGGCGGAAGAGACGCAGCGCATCAAGGCCTTCGCCGGCTACACCGTTGACGAGCGCATGATGGGCCTCGCTGAGCCGGGCGCAGTGTTCCTGCATTGCCTGCCCGGGCACTGGGGTCACGAGGCGACCTACGAGCTGGCGCATGGCCCGCGTTCGCTCATCTACGACGAGGCGGAGAACCGCATGTGGGCGCAGATGGCGCTCGTTGCGAGACTTGTCTCGCAACGAGCTGACTAGTCGCGCCTCGTCACCGCATGCCGAGAGTTGCTGCGGCAGCTACGCGGCCGCTGCGCCGTCCGCCTTCGGCTCCGCCCACTCCATCCAGGCGTGGCAGTTGGGGCACGCGAACTCGTAACGGTCCGTGGCGACCCGGTAGCGCTTCATCGAGCGGTCCACCGTGATGGGCGTCGCGCAACGCAGGCACGTGACCGTGAATTTGGCGCCGAGGCCGACTGGCGCAGGAGACGCGTCGGTCGGTTCGTCCTCGGAGGCTTCGACCAAGGCCGCGACGGCGGAGAACAGGAACGCCATGGCGCCGGCCGCAACGGGGAGGACGAAGACGGGGTCGTCGAAGCGGTCCGCGCCGACAATCATCATGCCTGGGTTGGACCACAAAGCTGCAACCAGGTGTCCGAGCGCGATGCCAAGCAAGGCGCCGAATCCCCCCGCCAGGAAGGCGAGGCGGAGGCGCTGCAACCCATCAGGCGTCGCACGCGTTGCAAGCCAAGCCGTGCCAGCCGCGAACAGGAGGGGAAGGGCAATCTTGGTCACGGGGCCCGGGGCAGGCAAAAGCGACCAGACCGCCACGAGAAGGGTCACGCCAACGACGAGGACACCGAGTTTGTCCCAGCCGGCTTGGTAGCGCGCTGCGGCGAGGGCTGCGATGAGGAGGAACCACAGCGCCATGCCGCCCAGGCCAACCAGGCCGAGGTCCCAGAACGGCGCGGTCAGCATCAGGACGGGCCAGGGATTGCTTGACCCGGGAGTTTCCTCGACGAGCGTCGGCGTTGTTGGCACGTCGATGCGGTGCAAGAACACGATGCGGGCCGAAATCGTGGCGTTCGACGTGCCGTTTGCGCCCCCAACGGGTGCATTGGAGTTGTCGATGATGAGTGTCCAGCGCCCCGCCCGGGGGAATGCGCCGGAGGCTTGGAAGGAGGTGCGGTTGAGCGCCTCGAAGGCGTGCTCGCTGCCACCTGTGCCGGCCATGAACGCGTCGTCGGTGCCGTTGACGAGCAGGACATCAACCGCCACGTCGGCCGTCACGGACACCTCGTACTGGCTGCCGTCGCGAGCCTCCACGGGGAATGCGCGGTACGTCCCCGGAGCGAGCGTGAATTCCTCACCCTGTGCCGCGGCCAGCGGAACCATGGCAAGGAGGGCGAACAGGGACAGGGACGCCCAGGGACGCATCGGGCGGCGGACTTCGGGCCATCCTGATGAGGCTGCCGTCCCAAACCTGAAGCCCCGGCCCGGTGTGGCAGCGAGCGTGCAGGGGCACCCGTGAAGGTTCGCGACCTCGGCGTCATGGAGTACGGCGAATGCCTCGCCCTGCAGCGCAGGCTCCGCGATGAGCGCATTGCGGGCCGCGGCGAAGACACCCTCCTGCTCGTCGAACACCCCCCCGTGGCGACCCTGGGTCGCCGCGGCCTGCCCTCCGAAGTCTTCGATCCGACGCTGCCCGTGTTCAGCATCGAACGCGGCGGCAAGGCCACCTACCACGGCCCGGGACAACTCGTGGTGTATCCGATCGTCCACTTGGGTGAAGGAAACCGCGATGTGCGCGCCTGGGTGCAATGCGTCGAGGGCTTCGCCATCGCCATGCTGCGCCACTTCGGCATCGCGGCCCACGTCCGCCCCGATTCGCCGGGCGTCTGGACGGACCGCACGGGCAAGAAAATTGCAAGCATCGGCGTCGCCATCCAGCACTGGGTCAGCTTCCACGGCCTCGCCCTCAATGTCAGCCTGGACCCCGTGGAATTCGAGCGCATCGACCCGTGCGGGCTTGGGGCAGCCGTCATGACCAGCATGCAGCGCGAAGGGGCCGCAGCAACGGTGGCCGAGGCGAAGGCTTGGGCCGCCACCCATGCGGATGAACACTTCAGTCCATTCCTTAAGAGCCATAAGATTTCAGCATAATAGGATTAACGCGGAATATTTGCATAAATCGGCAAAAGTGTTGACAGTAAATAGCCTATATGAACTTCTAATGTCGATTTGGGGAGTTGCGCCGGGAGCCATTTTTCATTCGTTTGGCGTTCTACGAGGAATAATTGCGTTTTACTCGGACATTTTTCCGCGGGGCCAATCGAACCGGGGCCGTGAAATATGGCGGGCACAGGTTTCTTGCTGGATGCCCACGAGGGTCGCTCTCTACACCCGGGTCTCCACCGAGGATCAGGCCAAGGAGGGGTTCAGCCTCGACGCCCAGCTCGAGCGCCTTCGCTACTACGCCAAGGCACAGGGCTGGGCGGTTGCCGGCGAGTACGTCGACGAGGGGCATTCTGGCCGGACCACAAAGCGCCCACAATACACGCGCATGATGGCGGAAATGCCCGCCTGGGACACCCTCCTCGTCCTCAAGATGGACCGCATCCACCGCAACTCCCGCAATTTCATGGCAATGATGGACGAGCTGCGACGGTCAGGCAAGGAGTTCGCCTCCGTCACGGAATCCCTGGACACCTCCACGGCCATGGGCCGGTTCGTCATGGACATCATCCAGCGCATCGCTCAACTCGAATCGGACCAGATCGGCGAGCGCACCTTCGTCGGCATGGAACAGAAGGCCAAGCAAGGGGGCGGATCCCTGGGGAAACCGGCCCCTTACGGCTACCGCTACGAAGGCGGCCGGCTGCAGCCAGTCCAGGAACAGGCGGCCGTCGTCGTCGAGCTCTTCACAGGGTACGCAGCTGGTGCCGGGAAGCAGGAACTGGCAGACCGCCTCAACCGGCGGGGCGTCCCGTCGCCGCGAGGAAAGCGCTGGGGGCGCCAGCAGATGGACCTGATTCTGGCCAATCCGACGTACGTGGGGGCCCTGGGCTGGGAAGGCCAACTCCAGGTCGGAACGCACGACGCCGTCGTGGACCAAGTCGTCTACGATCAGGTTCAGCGGCGCCTCGCCGGCGCAAGTCCCGCGCGGCGCCTCTATCGCCTGGCCCCCAACTCCCCGCAAGCCTAGTTTTGCGTGAATTGGCAATATTTCAGCTGAATATCGGAAAATGCTGATTTTTTTGCGCGTAGCCGCGTCGCCGTGATTCCAGGAGTGCTCGAAACGCAACCCTGTTGCAACCCTGTTGATTTGGCGTATGGTTCGGGAACCCGAACCATACGTTACCTAGGCCCCCGTTTTGCGACGCTCTTAAGTATCAAGATTGGCGGAATTCCGGACTCCTGCAAAATCCCGAATCCTGCTGAACTATTCCGCGTGGTCGATGGTGAGGATGGTGAGGACGTCCGCCTCGAGCTGGCCAAGCAAGCGGGTCACGAAGAGGTACAGAATCGTGAGGAAGCCGGATGCCGCACCCGCCGACGTCGTGGCCTGGCTGATGGCGTCGGCCGCCGAGTCGAAGGTGGGCACGAATCGGGCAATCCAGCCCGCCAGGGTGGCCGCGACACCGATGGAGAGGAGAACCAGCACGATGCTGTGCAACTTGTTCCAGAACCGGATGCTCTCGACGCGCGACTCCAGGGTGGTGTCCTGCAGGGATCGCCGGCGCTTGTCGAGAGCGTGCACCAGGTGGGCGTACCGGCTTGCGAACAACCAGCGGATGCGGTTGCGGTACGGGTACACGAAGGGACCAGTCGCGGCCATGGACTTGGCGTTTTCGACCGGCTCAAAGGGGAGGGGACAGGGGAAAAGGGGGTGGATGGGATGCATTATGTTGAGGTGCGGTCACGCGTCGACGCGCTGGGTGTATTCCCACTCGGGCGTGACCACACGGATCCAGACGTAGCTGTCCATGTGTTCCTCCCAGATGTCCAACGGGCTGGCCACAGCCTCCCAGCTGTTGCGCGTGCGACCGCGCCGGCCCCCATTGGGGAGAAGCAGCAACGGCCTTGGCGGTTATTTAATCGTGTCCAAAGGAAGCTGAGGTGCGGGTGCAACGACACGCGGACTGGAGTTGCGCCCAATCAAGCTTTGAAGTTCAAATACTATTCAAATCAGCTCCTAGCCAATACCATTTGCAGATAATATTCCTGTTTGGTCGACAAACAGGGAATGTTTTACCTTTAATCGATTAGTCGAGGAGTGTGAAGAGGACGTCGTCCTGGCCAACGTCGAACACGCCAAGGCGCGCTCCGGCATCGAGCCAGCCGTGCGCGTAGTTGACCTGGGCGAAGGCGTTGACGAAGTCGCCCTTGCCGTGGAAGTGCTGGGCGTCCGCGTAGTAGCGCTGCGCCATGTCGAGGAAGTTGGCCGCAATCTGGGCAGCGAAGGACTTCGGGGGGGCCACGACCTTGACTTTCTCGAAGGCGCGGCGCGTCGTGTCGAGGTACTTCGCGATCTTCTCGGGGGTGATGGCCGTCAGCTGCGCCACAGGCGGGACAGCAGGTTTCGGCTCTTATGCCGATCAGTGCGCAGCTTGGCGTTGTACGCGCAATGGTCCGCAAGGGGGCAACGGATGCAGGCCGGGACCTCGTGGCAGGCGTTGCCCGCCACTTCCCGGTAGATGCGAAGTTGCGAATCCGGGTCCTTGTGGTGCTCGCGCGCCAATTCCCACAGCACGTCCAGGCTCCGTTGCGGGTCTTGGCCGGCCGGCACGGCTCCGACACGCGTGGCGACGCGTTGGATTTCGCGTGCATCGGTGAGTGGCCATGACTTGCGGGGCGGCGCGGGTGCCACGGTTGGCATCGGCGACGCCGGAATCGGGGCCAGGTCCCAGTCGGGGAGCGCCTGCGTCGCTTTGCGCAGGGGCGGACGGGTGGGGGACTCCGCTTCCGCGAGCGGGACATCGGACGCATGGGCCTTGCGGGGGAACGAAGGCAATTCGTCGTCCATCAAGGCGTCGTCCCAGGCGCTGCGCGGGCGGGAGGCCGTTGCCGGCGGGCGGGGCGACGGCGGGGCCGTCGGTGCAGGGCGCGAGGGCCCGGGGCGCACGGGCGGCGCCTGCGTCGTGGCCGTGAAGTCCTCGAGGCCGGGCACATCGCCCTCGTAGGCGTCGTCGTCGCCGGTCTCCCCGTCATCCGCCAAGGCTTCCTCGCCTGCCGAGGGGCCGTCCTGTGTCTCCGGCATGGCTTCGATGCGCGCGACCGGCAGTGGCTCATCGGGTTCGTCCTCCTCGACTTCCTGGTGGAGGACCGAGACGGAGCGGCCGCCGTGGCGCGTCAGGCGCGGGCGGATGTCGACGAAGACGGGCTGCGTGAGTCCGCCGCCCGCAACAAGGGCCACGCCGACGGGGAGGCGTTGAATCTCATCGGCGAGGTCGCCGCTAATGCCCTCGACGCTTTGGATGATGGCCTTGAGGTCGTTCGGGTTCGTGACCTTGAGGACGACCTGGGTGTTGCATTGCGACAGGACATTCTTGTCCACCTTGGCGGGGCGCTGCGAGACGATGAGCAATCCCATGCCGAACTTGCGGCCTTCGCTGGCCACGGTGCGCAGCATGGCGCCAGAGACCGCGTTGCCGACGTTGCGTTCCGGGCAGAAGTTGTGCGCTTCCTCGACGACGAGGATGTGCGCTGGAATTTCGCCGCGCTTGCGGCCTTCCCACAGGAGGCTCGCGATGCGCGTGACGACGATCTCCTGGACGTCGGGGCTGACGCCCTTGAGGTTGATGATGGTGCATTGCCCCGCTGCGACCAGGTCCTTCAGGGGCGTGCCGCGCAAGTCGAAAATCTTCGTGGACTCCAGGACCTCCAGGGCGTTGAGGACGTTCCATTTCGAGGACGCCTTGTTGCGCGCCACGCCATCGATGATGTCGCGCAGCGTGTAGGCGGGGAGATGCTCCTTGACTTCCTTGATGGCCTGGTACAGGACGCCGACTTGGCCGCCAGTGAGTTTGGAGCCGAGCATCTCGACGATTTCGCGCCCCTCCAGGTTCATGCCCTGCAGGGTGAGCTTCTGCGCCTCATTGTTGAGGGCGGTGTCGATGGCGTATTCCTTCACTTGCTTGGCGAAGGATTTCGGGCGCACGCCGAAGCGGCGCATCTGGGCGACCTCGCCTTCGTCGATGTTGGGATTGCGCAGGGAACCGTATTCGCCGTGCGGGTCGAGGATGACGAGGGGGACGTTGGCCTTGAGGAGTTCCTCGAGCAAGACGCCGACGGTGTACGATTTGCCTGCGCCGGTCTTGGCGAGAACGGAGACGTGCTTCTGCGCCAACGTGTCCATGTGGACGGTGACCGGGATCGTGGAGCCCTTGACGTGGCCGAGGAACGCGCCTTCGTCAGCGGCCCCCTCCAGGCCGAGGACCGTCGTGACGAGGCGTTCCTCGGCGCGCCACACCGGCAACCCGGCGCGAAACGGCGTGCGGGGCGTCTGGATGCGGCCGTTTGGGTCCTGGAAGCCGATGACCTTGACGCGCGCCGACAGGGTGTCGTCCGTCTCGGCTTGCAACCCAGAGGGGATCTTGGTTGCCTGCTCGAGGCTGAGCCGCGACGAGCGCTCGACGGCTTCGACTTGGCCGAGGACGCGTTGGCCGTCCTGCTCGGCTTCGACGTAGTCGAGGCGTTTCAGGTCGCCGTCACTCACCGCGAAGTCGAACAGCGTGCTCGACGCGGAGCCGTAGATGAGGCCGACCTGGCGACGCAGTGCCATCCCGCCGAATCAGGAGAAACGGCCTACTTCAAGGCTTGGAAACGAAGCGTGGGTTCGCTTGGGACCAAAGGCAGGTTGTCTACGAGCTTTGCGACGCGCGAACGGCGCTCTTGAGTCATTGAACGCGCCCGTTCGTACTCTCGCCCGGCAACCTCCTTCCGACGACTCCGACGACGGCAACCACAAACCATTGCCCTGGCGGCGCGGGGCGCCGCCTCGCGCGGCTTCGCCGCGCGCTACGAACGTGTCTGCTGGGCGTGGACGACGTCGGGGGCACAAGACGCGAGGCGTTTGCGAGGAGGAACGCGCGCTGTTCGCTCACCAAATCTGCGAAATGACAAGCCCCAACCGGCGGAGTCTGCGGAATCGACGCCTAAGCGAGCGTCTCGAGCTGGGACATGATGTTCCAGACGAGGGTGCGGCCGTGCAGCGGGATGTTCGGGTCGTTGGCCATGTCGTCGAGCGTGCCGATGGCCTTGGCCTTGCGCACGTCGAGCGGCTTGGACTGGTCCGTCAGGAGGGCCTTGATGGCCTCGGCGTTGCGGCGGATGTTGCGGGGCACCGAGGTGTCCTCCAACAGCATGTCCAAGCCCGTCGTGATGTTCTGGATGCGCGTGGCCATGAGAGTCACCGCCAGGAAAGGAAACCCGGTCCTGGGATGGACGCGGCGACGAGGGATTCTTCTTAAACGCTTTTGGCCGGGGGCGCGGCGGCGTGAGCGCAGCGAACGCCGCCGATTCGGTCAAGGTTTGTGACTCGTTAGCGCGCCTTGCTGGCCTGCATCGGATCGCGCAATCGCGACTCCAGTTCGAGGAGGCGCCGAATCTCGCTTGCCTTCTGCGGCCCCAACCCCTCGACTGCGGCCAAGTCGCGCACGGGGGCGTTGAGGGCAGCCCCCACGGAGCCGAAGCGTTCGAGCAGGCGACGCGCGAGGACGTCGGAGACGCCGGGGAGGCCCCCGAGCAGGAACAGTTGGCGCTCCTCGTCCGTCAACGGCTTGCCGGGGCGCAGGGCAATCTTGCGACCCTCGCGTTGCTGCTCGCGTTTCGCGACCGCAGCGAGGAAGCGCGCCGTTTCGAGCGGGTCCTTGGTCTGCAGGACGGGGATGCCGTGGTCGACGGTGATGGCCGCAAGGGCACCCGCGACCGCTTCCGCGGAGAGGTTGCGCACGCCGTACAGGCCGTCGCCTTCAACGATGACGAACGGCCGGGGATAGGACTTCAGGGCCTTGAGTTGCTCGAAGAGCCGGCCGTCGATGAGCGAGTCGATGAAGTCGGTGGCCGTCTTGCGTTCCACGACGACGCGGTCCGACAGCACGAAGTCGCCGACGTCGAGTTGGCGGGCCTCGAGTTGCGCGCCCAGGGCGTGCAAGTGACGGGCGACGCCGCCAGCTTGCTCGCGGTGGTCGAGGACGATGCGCGGGCCCGAACCGAGCTGCACGGGTTGGTCCGCCCCTCGGGTCTGCGGAGGCACAGAGCCCACAGGGGCCACAGAATTCGATGGTCTCGGTGCGCTCTGCGGGTTCTGTGCTTGCCCCGGCTGGGCGCGCGCGTCCAACGTCGCCTGGCCCCTCGGCAACGGTTGCGGCGACAGGACGGCCCCGCCCGGCCGACCGGTGAGTTGGCCGCGCAAGGTGTGCAATTCCTGCACCATCTGGCGCTCCTTGCGTCGACTGGCCCAGTGCGCCGCCTCGTCCTGAGTCCCCTTGGTCATCAGGACGACGACCCGACCCGCCCGCTTGCGTCCGGTGCGGCCGCGGCGCTGGATGGAACGGATCTCCGAGGGAATGGGTTCGTAGAAGACGACGAGGTCGGTCTCGGGGATGTCGAGGCCCTCTTCGGCGACGCTGGTGGCGACGAGGACGTTGTGCTCGCCGCGCTTGAAGCGGTCGACGGCCTCGGCCTGCTGCTTCTGTGTCAAGCCCGCCTGGTCGCCGCGTTTGCCTTGGCCGACGAAGAGAACCGGGCGAACTCCAGGGAGTTTGGCTAGGTGTCCCACGACGCCTTCGCATGTCGAACGATAATGGGTGAAGACGATGATGCGCGAGTCCGTGTCCTTCTCCAGGGCATCCTGCACGAGCACGCCGGTGCGGCCCATCTTGGGGTTCTCGGCGTCATCGAAGCGCGCGATGTGGTACGCTTCGTTGACGCGCGCGTCGTCGAGGATGGATCGGCTCGCCTTGGAGGGTTTGGGGCCATTGGCCTCGTCGCGGATGCCTTCGAGGTACTCCACGAAGGCTGCAGCCCCCTGCGTCTCGACCTGCTCGATGGCGTGCTGCAGCTTCATGGCTTGGGCCACGAGGCTCAACCCCTGGAAGAACGACGCATCCGGGTTGGCCTCCTGCTTGATGATGGTCTGCAGCTTGCCCTGTACTTCCAGCAGGTCACGGCGCCCGGGGCGGCTGCCCGCGCTCTTGAGCTGGCCCAGGCCCTTGAGTTGCCGGACGCGGTCGGCGAAAGCCTCCGTCAATTTCGCGGACACGCGCGCCATCGTCGGCGGCAAAGGCAGCGTTTCCCATTCGACGCCCACGTCCTGCACGTACGCGGAGACGTCGCCGTCGGCGGGCGTGCGGATTTCTACGTGCGGCAGCCCAAGGCTGGTGCGCACCTCGTCGATCTTGCGCACGTCGTGCCCGGGGCTCGCGGTGAGGCCGAGCCGGCGGCCTTGCGGGTTCTTGCGCAGCAATTCCTGTCCGATGAAGACGTACGGGTAGTCGCCGGCGGCGCGGTGGGCTTCGTCGAAGACGACCCAGTCGATGGTGGCGAGGTCGAGGACGCCGGACAGGACGTCGTTGTGCACGACCTGCGGCGTGGCGCACACGAGTCCCGGGTCCACGTACGTCGATTTGCGTTTCTCGGGCGACACGTGGCCCGTCACGGTGCGGACGCGCGAGGACCAGGGCTCCGCGAGGGCCTTGGTGAAGAATTGGCCGTGCTGTTCGACGAGCGGCTTCGTCGGGGCCAGGACGAGGATGCGTTGTGCGCCGTCCTTGAAGGCATCCGCCAGGGTGAGGAGGGCCACGACGGTCTTGCCCATGCCAGTCGGCAGGACCACGAGGGTGTCCTGTTTGGCCGCAATGCGGGCGAGGTTGGCCTGGTACCCGCGGAACTCCACCGTCTCCGGCTTCAGGAGAGGATGGGTCACGTGCACAAGGGGCACTCAGCCACCGCCGGATGAAAGGTTCTCCCACGCAAGTGAATCTACACCGCGGGGTTGTAATAAATCTCAATAGCGCACCCGGGTCAGGTTCCATGCCAGAAG
>JBBSVQ010000034.1:0-21157 GCA_038046725.1 Thermoplasmatota archaeon
ATTCCATCGCCTCCCCGCACTGATTGGCAACCGGCCTCGCGCCGGCTCGGGCCGGCGCTCGGCCTGCTCCGAAGCCTTATGGCCCGCACGCCGGGTCAAGCGTGAGGAAGCGCGGTGGCTTACCCCTTCGGACTCGATGGTCAGGGCGTATTCCTCTTCGCGTTCTACAGCCTGCTGACCCTCGCCCAGTTCGCCCTGGTGGGGGTGCTGCTGGCCGCGGGATTCAACCGGACGGCCAACCGGGCCCTGGCCATCGCGTTGCTGGCCGCCGTGTGGGCGGGCACCTTCAACATCTTGTCGAACGTCGCCGCGTCGGCCGACCTGCGAGACCTCTTCGGGTACCGGATGCAACGGCACTCCTTCTTCATCGACAGCTTGGCTTTGCTCCCCTTCCTGGCCAACTACCCAACGCGTCGTACGGGCTTGCCGACGTGGGCGACCAAGCTGTGGCCCTACATGCTGCTGGCCTTCGTGTTTGCCGTCCTCCAGATGTGGCGCGAGTCCCTTGGCTTCAACGCGGATGGCCCGGACGGCCCGCTGGTCGTCGTGGACTTCCTTGCCGACGCGGCCGGGTCGTTGCTGGTCCCCCTCGTCTTGCTGCGGGAGGTCCGCCGCGGCACCTACGCCAACCCCAAGGGACCCCTTCTGCTGGCGGCATGGCTTCCCGGCTACTTCGTCGCGACCGACTTCGCCTTCGTCATGGGCTTGGCTGGCGTCGGCGACCGTGCGATGTTCACCAGCGGTGCATGGACGACGCTCAACGGCACGCAGGCCACCCTGACCCTGTTGGCCCCGCTACGATTGCTCTTGGGCCTGGTCGTCCTCGTCGAATTCGCTCGGGCCGCCCGCCCCGGGGCACCCGGGGGCCGCACGGCCCGGTTCGGCCTGGCCCTGATGCTGGCCACCAGCGTCGTGATCGTCGCCGGCATGGCCTTGGCCGTGCAGAATGACACGTTCGCCATGATGAATTCCCCCCTGGCGGCCGTCTACCTGTGGGTCATTGGCTACGTCGCCCTCAAGGACCAAGTCGTGGGCCTCAACCGCAAGGTCCGCCTCGGCATCAGCCGCACGGCCTTGGCCCTCGTCTTTCTGGGTGTCTTCTTCGTGGCCGCGCAAGTCGCCCAGACCTTCCTGACGGACGAATACGGGTACCTGACCGGCGGCGTCGTGGCGGGCATGATGCTGTTTGCCATTTCCCCCCTGCAACGCGCCGCTGAACGGCTGGCCCGCGTGGACAAGGCCGGCCCCGACCGCAAGGTGGCCGACGTTTACCGCGAGGCCGTCGAGCTGACCTTGTCCGACCGCATGGTCACGGCCCGCGAAGAGAGGCACCTGGCCCATTTGGCCGAGCGCCTCGGGCTCGCTGGCGGCCAAGCGATGGACATCCGCCTGGCCGTCCAGCAGTCGTTGCGTTCCAAGGCGGCCAGGAACCGGCGATAGCGGCGAATCCCGAAGGACCATCCAGGTTCCAACGGCCTTAAGAGAACGCCTCCTTTCGACGGCCCATCATGTTCAAGGCGAAGGTGAAGGCGGAGGTCCTGAAGACGATCCTCGACGCCGTCTCGACCCTGGTGGACGAGGCCAAGATCCAGGTCACCCCCGAGGGCATCAGCCTGAAGGCCGTCGACCCCGCGCACGTCGCCATGGTGGAGCTGTCGATGGGCAAGAAGGCCTTCGCCGAGTACAAGGCCACGGACATGGACATGGGCGTGGACCTGGACAAGCTGAAGGACATCCTCAAGCTCGCCGGCTCCAGCGACCTCATCGAGATGGAGTACAAGGAAGACCAGCACCGCCTCGTCTTCAAGATCGGCCACATCACGCGCCGCATGGCCCTTGTGGACACCGCCAACATGGGCGACCCGAAGGTGCCGAACCTCAACCTCCCGAACCAGGTCACCATCCTCGCCAACGAGTTGCAGCAGGGCATCAAGGCGTCCGAGGCGGTCTCGGACCACATCGCCCTCGTCGCCGAAGGCAAGGTCTTCGAGCTCGTCGCCGACGGCGACACCGACCAGGTGCACCTGCGCCTCGAGGCCGACAACCTCGTCAAAATCCAGGCCCCCGACAAGAGCCGCAGCCTGTTCAGCCTCGACTACTTCGCCAACATGAGCAAGGTCGCCAAGGCCACGGACTCCATCACGCTCCACCTCGGCACGGACTACCCCGTGAAGTTCGAGTTCGACATCGCCGACGGCGCCGGGCACATCGTGTACCTGCTCGCGCCCCGCATCGAGAGCGAGTAAGCCGTCCTCTCGTTGGGGACCTTGGATTCAGCAGGTTCCTGGAAATCCAAGGGAATGGACTGGGAGCGCCGACAGCGCGCGTTCCTGACCACATTCGTCAACCTTCTCCGACGGCGACTCCGACCGCTCCTCCAACAGGACGCGCAAAGGGCACCACGCGCCGTGCTTCTTGGGTTCGTGGTCGTGCCCGGAGTCGTCACAAGTGGTTGGGTGGCCCTGGCTCACCGAACGGGTGCTGTCGCGAATCCGGAAGAATTTGGCGCTTGGAAGCTCTGCTGAATCCAAGGTGCCCCCAACAACGGTTGCTGCAGATGCCCGGATGCGAGGCTTGGCCCGGACGGTTCATTAAGGCGCGACAGCGCTGACCGGGCATGCGTCCCTCGGTGGTCCGCGCACTCGTCCCCAGCCTCGCCGTCGCCGCCCTGCTCCTCTCCGGTTGTATGGGCAATGCCGTCACGGTCAGCGGGCAAGGCTACACGGCGGGCGGAAAGACGAAGACCCTCGACTGCGGCGGCTCGGGCACGCTCGCCATGGGAAGCCAGGGAACGGGCAAGCTGTCCGTCACGGTCACCGACGGCGATGACAAGAGCATCTTCACGAGCTCCGACTTCGGCGCCGGGCAGGACGGCAAGGCGCAGCAGCTCACCGGCGTCCCCGGCACCTGGACGCTCAAGGTCAGCACGGGCCTCGGGTACGCTGGCCAGTGGGCCATCACCCTAACGTGCTGATTCAGGGGAGTCCCCGGATTCGGTCGCTCTTGTCCCAGGCGAAGCGACTCCCGAACAATGATTCCGGTGATGCCCGGTGATGCGGACAAGGGAGCATCACCGCGCATCACCGAAAATCCCTGTTTGGGCCGGCGGCATGGCGAACCGTCCTTTCTCTCCAGGTGAAACCCCCCGGTCAACCCTAAGAGGGGCAAGCCCCCTCGAATCCTTGTGACGGGAGGGATGGCCATGCCACCGGGGTCGCTCGTGCGGCTCGCCTACTACCCGTTCCTGCCCGAGGTGCGCAACGCCGTGCGCGACGCCGGCGCCGACCTGGATGCGGTCCTCGTGAGTCCCTCGTACGAGGCCGCCCGCCGGCGAGCCGTGGAGCGCATCGAGGGCGCCCTCGCGGATGGCTTCAAGCCGGCCGCCGTCACGGATGAGCGCGGCGCCTTGCACGAATTGCTGTCGGTACCCATCGCGCGCATGCTGTGCGTCGCCCTCGCGGAAAAAGTCCTGGTGGCGCGCTATGCCGCCGCCGAGGCCCGCCGCGTCGCAGGCGTGCTCACCGGCGACTCCGACCCCGACGCGCTTGACCGCTGCGCGCAGGCCCTGGCCATCCCTCTCCTGCCCGTCGAGGGCGGGTGGCGTCTGCACGTCAGCGAGTACCTGCGCGCGGCCCCCCTGTCGGACCCGCAATGGAAACTCATCCTGCGCCAATTGGACCGCGGCAGCGTCGTCGTGGACCGGACGGACGCCGTCCGCCTCGTCGAAGAGGCCCTGAAACGCCGCATCGTGGAGGAACTCGACGCGGAACGCACAAAGCCATTGCCCGAGCCCGTCAAGCAGGCCCTTGCCCCGCTGCTGGCCCGGCTTGCGCCCCGGCTCGAGGAGGCCCGCGAGTCGTGGACCACCGGTGACTTCGGCCCCGTGCAGCCGGGCCTGTTCCCGCCTTGCATCAAGGAGCTCTTCGAGATGATGCGGCGCGGCGAGAACGTGCCACACCACGGCCGCTTCGCGTTCGCGACGTTCCTCAACACCATTGGCTGGAACTCGGAGCAGATCATGGACTACATGTCCACGCTGCCCAACTTCGACCGCGAGAAGTCGCGTTACCAGATCGAGCACGTCACCGGCCAACGCGGCGTCGACAAATACACGCCGCCCGGCTGCGGGACGATGCAGACCAACGGGGTCTGCCCGCTCGACAAACGCGACGGCTTGTGTTTCAAGATCAAGCACCCGTTGAGCTACTACCGGGCCAAGCTGCGTTTCGCGGCCAATGACGCTGCGAAGACTGCCCCCCCTGCGCCAGCGGTGACGGGCGCAGGGACGCCGGCGGTGAATCCTTGACGCCAACAAGGGGAGCCGCGAATCGCGCGAAGACCGCGAAGGTCGGTTTGCCCCTCGTTCGCGAGATTCGCGCAATTCGCGGCCCCCATCGCCAGGTGGCGGGATGACGACGAACGCAGCGGCCGCGCCCGCCCCCCCTTCTCAGCCCGCCTCGAAGCCCGCACCGCCGACGGAGTTCCCACCCCCCGTCAAGGCGACCATCCATTGGCTCAACCAACGCTTCCGCGACTGGTACAAAGCCAACCCTCCGCCGCTTCCCGACCGCTTCACGCGCCGCGAATTCGGCTACATCCCCTGGCCCGAGCGCCCTGGCCCGCCGCCCTTCGTGCGCCACCTCGGCTTCGACTCCCAGACGACGTTCCATGAGTCCCTGGCCCGTTCGGGGCCGCACTCCGTGTACTACTCCACGGCGTACTACCGGCGCCCGGCCGAGATGAAGATGCTCGACAAGCAGTGGCTCGGCGCCGAGTTGATCTTCGACTTGGACGCCGACCACCTCGCCGACGTCGAGAAGGCGAAGGCCGAGGGTCGCGAGTTCCCGCTCGACGAACAACTGCGCCAAGTGAAGGAGAAATTCAAGACGCTCCTGGACGAGTTCCTCTTCGGCGACTTCGGCCTGTCGCAGAAGGACGTCTGGATCACGTTCTCTGGCGGCCGCGGCTACCACGCCCACGTCATGGAAGAACGGCTTCTCCAACTGGGGTCCAAGGAACGCCGCGAAGTCGTGGACTACATCACGGGCAAGGTCCCGGCCGAGAAGGGCAGCGAGACGCCGGACATCTCCGTCTTCCTCGAGAAAGTCGCCACCGGCGCCGACTCCTTCCGAGGCAAGGTCAAGGCAGATTTCGCCTACAAGCTGGCGCCGGTCACGGCTCCCGGTTGGCCTGGACGCCTGACGCGGACCCTGATGAAGGACCTCGAGGCAAACGTCTTCGGCCAGGAACGCCCGGCAGCCCGCAAGTGGCTCCTGTCCATCGACGGCATCGGCGGCACGACGGCGGACAAGTTCCTCGACAAGGTCGAGAAGCTCTCGGGCCCGGCGCACGGCAAGTCCGTGCAGCAACTCGTGGCCGAGGGCCGCATCGGCCACCGCAGCGACCCCTTGTTCAAGATCGCCACGAAGAGCCTGGAGCAATTCGGACTTGCGCAGGCCAAGGGCGAGACCGACGAACCGGTCACGGCCGACATCAAGCGCCTGATTCGCCTCCCCGGCTCCTTGCACGGCAAGTCCGGCCTCAAAGTCGTCATCCTCACGCGCGACCAATTGGACGACTTCATCCCGCTGCGCGACGCCGTTGCGTTCCTCATGGACCCCATCAAGTTCACGGCTCGCAAGGACCAGGAGGCGACGCTGGGTGGCGAGCGCGTGGCGGTCAAGGCCGGCGAGCAGGCCATCGTGCCGGAGGCGCATGCGGTCTTCTGGTGCGCGCGGCAATCGGGCACGGTCACGGTGAGCCGATGAGGCCCATCAGAGTTTGGCATGCACTCGGTCTGCTTGCCGTTGCCGTCGGCGCGCTTCTCCTCGGCGTCGGCTGGCGCGGCGCGTCGACGGGAGTCCTCCTGTCCGGCCTCGTCGTCGCAGCGCTGGGACTTGGGATGTTCCTTTGGGGGCCCGATCGTCCGCAGTTGACTCGTGGCGACCTCCGTTGTCGGGCATGCTCAGCAACCTTGCCGTCCCGCAAGGAGATGGGCGGGACCTGTGCACATTGTGGCACCCCGTGGCAGCAGCAAGGCGCCTGGTGATGCCAAATGACGCCCGCCCAAAGCCTCCTCGTTGCGCTCCTTGTCATCGGCCTGTCCGTCGGCGCGTTCCTTCTGCTGGTTTCGTCGCGCGGCGAGATCCCGTGCGCCAGCTGCGGGAAGCAGTTCGACCGGTTCGACCGACACTCGTACGGCGTCTGCCAGCACTGCGGCCACCCGTGGCAGCTGAAGGTCTGACGAACCCCCGGGGCGGGTGCTTTCCAGCCGAGGGCAGGGCGCGAACGGTTAAGCCCCCGACCCTGGTGGACCATCGATGGCAGAGGAGGTCCAGCAAGTCTCCTACGAGATGCTGCAGGACCTTCTGCGTGCCGAGCGCCGCAGCAACAAGCTGATGCCGGTCTCGGCGCGCTTCTGGCCCGAGGTCCGCGGGTTCCTTGACACGGTGACGCAGGCGTTCCGCATCGAGCAAGCCAAGGACCCCTTCAGCCGCCAGGTCATGCGCCTGTCGGACGAGGTCAAGAACGCCAAGCACGCCGCCGAATCCCTGTGGGCGCTGCGCGAACGCAAACTCGCCATGCTCGCCCTCGCGGCCACCAAGGACCGCAAGATGCCCGAGGGCATCACGCCCGACGAAGGCGCCCTGTACCACGACTTCCTCGGCATCCTCGAGGAGACACGCAACCGCATCTTCGAAGGCACCATCTCGGCGCCCAGCCTGAGCCCCCCGCCCCTGCCGGTGCCCAGCGCCGCCCCGCTTGCGTCGCCGCCGGTGCAGATGCCCATCCACGAGCGCCCCGCCGAAGCCGCCCCGGTCTCGGCTCCGCAGCAGACGGTCACGGTTCCGGCCGACACGCATGGCGCCACCCAGGACACAATCACGATCCGGGCCCTCGGCGACATCCCGCCCTTCGTCGGCCCCGACATGCAGACGTACCTGCTGAAGGCCGGCGACATCGCAACCGTGCCACCCAGCATCGCAAACCTCCTCGTCCGGCGCAACAAGGCCGCCGTGATTGACGCATGATTGCGCCCGTTCGGGGCTCTCTTGCACACCCCACGCCTTGTGACGCCGACGCCGGCGACGTCCAGCAATCCCTTCCTTGGCCTAGCGGCGCGCCAGCAGGACAGAACCCTTTTTCCCCTATTCCCGAGGTCTTGCAGCGGTCGCGATGTCAGAGCCTGAGCGCGGTGGACGCATTGAGCACGCCTTCCAGACGGCTTTGTCGGGCATCGTGCGCGGCTCCGCCAAGGCCGCCTGGCCCGTCATCCTCCTCGTCGCCCTGCTGACTGCGGGGGCCATCGGCATCCTGCTCACCGTCGAGCCGAATGTCGAGACCGACATCCAGGCCGGCTACTTTGCAACGTACGATGACCAGGCCAACGCCTTCCGCGAGTTGCGCGCCAAGGTGGCTGGCGTCAACTCTGAAATTGTCTACTTCGAGCTGAAAGACGGCGCCACGGGCTACAACCCGGAGTCGGACGCGGACGAAGCCGTGGACAACATCACCGACGTGCCTGCCCTCCTCGCGCAAGAGGAGCTGTTCACGTTCGTCAAACAGGAATTCAAGCGCCAGGCCGGCGTCGACAAAGTGCTGTCGCACACCAGCATGCCGTACTTCTACAAACTCATCTACGCGCAGTTCCCCAACGGCGCCTTCGAGGTCCCCACCAACCCGGCCGAACACCAGGCCGCCGGCCAACTCGTCCTGTCCGCGGGCGGCCCCAGCATCAACCTCTACCACTCGAACGACGAGACGGCGCCACCCGAGGCCCGCTGGGACGCCGCCGTCATGTTCCTCATCTACGACCCGGACACGTCCGAGTTGTCGAAGAAGGAGACGGGCGGCCTCATCAACGAACTCATCGAGGACTACCGCGAGATGGACGTCGGCGACTGCGGCGAAGGCGGCGTCTGCAAGACGTACGACTTGTGGCAGGAGGAGTCCTTCGATTCGTGGGGCGTCCAGTCGTGGATTTACCGCATCGACGAGCAAGTCAGCAAGGAGGCCGTCCTGTTCACGGGCGCCATCTTCGTCGTCATCGCCATCGCCCTGATGCTCTTGCTGCGCAACGTCAAGCGCGCCATGATTGGCGTCGTGACGCTCGCCATCATCCTCGTTTGGACCCTCGCCGGCATGACGGTCGGCAACGTCTCGATTGGCTTCATCTCGATGGCGATGTTCCCCCTCATCCTCGGTGTCGGTGCGGACTACGTCATCCACGTCATGAACGAGTTTGCGCAGGAGCGCGCCAAGTCAAAGAACGTCATGGAGGCCTTCGACCACGTGGGCCGCCGCGGCGCCATGGCGTTGTGGATTGCCACCATCACGACGCTGGCCGGCTTCGTCGTCATCATCTTCTCCACGAGCCCGATGATCGTCGAGATCTGCTGGGCGACCCTCGGCGGCATCACGGGCATCTACCTGCTGTCCATCACCTTCGTTCCCGCCATGCTGCGCATCTCGCTGCCGCACGAGACCCGGGAAGTGTCGCGGCCCAGCGAACTCATGGGCCACGTCGGCCACTTCATCGGCACGCACAAGCCCATCTTCGCAGCCATCCTCATCGTGGGAACCATCTTCTTCGCGCTGCAGATTCCCAAGGTCGAGTACGTCATCGGCACCGTCGAGGTCAACCTGCCGCAGAAGGAGGTCTGGACGCACAAGGACGACCGCTCCCACATGCTCGACATGTACGAGCGCTTCCAGGACCACATCAAGGCCACGGGGCAGGAAACCGTCATCACCGACGGCGGCGCACCGGGCGGCCTGGCAACCAAGGCCGCCGTGGACGACATGATTGCCATCCACCGCGCCATGGTGGCCGACCCGTTCGTGCAGGCCTCTGGCGGAGCCGTCAACTCGGTTCCATTCGTCCTCAACCTGTACGCCATCCTGAAGGAAGGCATTCAGAGCGCGGGGCCGGCCATCCTGAACGACACGGTGCAGGGCGGCGCCCTCCTTCCCTGCCCCATCGCGCCCGGCCTGCCGCCGCCCCCGCCTCTGCCGGCGCCCTTTGGCGACATCCTGAACGGCACCAGCGGCGGCCTGTGCTACGGCGGCCTCGCCGCCGCCTATGATCCAACGTTCGCCCACATCGAAGACTGGGACGACGCCGACGTCAAGGCGGCCTACGCGGACATGTTGGCCCGCGAAGAGTTCTCGCCCCTTCTGTTGACGTTCATGGATGAGAACGCCAGCATCGCCTGGGCGCTGACCTTCGTCAACATTCCCATCGAACAGAACGCCACCGGCAAGGCGGACGCCGCCTTCAAGGCCGTCGTGAAAGCGTCGCCCGACGCGGCCACCGAGAGCCACTACTTCGGGACCTTGACGGGCATCAAGAAATACAACGACTACACGGACTTCTGGCTCACGATGGCCAACATCGTCAGCACCATCGTCGTCCTTCTGCTCGTCCTCCTGTTCACGCGCAGCTGGCGCACCGTCGCCGTCGTGACCGTTCCTCTCACCATGACGTTCGTGTGGTGGCTTGGCATCCTTCCCATCCTGGACATCGATTTGGCCTTCGTGTACCTCATCCCGACTAGCTTCATCACCTCCATCGGAAGCGACTACGCCGTCCACCTGGCCTACAACATGCACCTGGGCACACCGCCGCGCGACGTCTTCCGCACGACGGGAAAGGGCGTCGTATTCTCGGCCTCGACAGCGCTCATCTCGTTCCTCATCTTCAGCCGCGGCGCCATCCGCGGATCCTACGAGATGTTCGTCGCCTGCGTCGCAGCCATCATCATCATCACCGTGACGACGTTCCTGGCCGTCCCCCTGTTCTACAAGTGGGACAAGGCCCCGACGCAGCGCTAGGGCGTCGGCCTGCCGCGCACTTTGGGGGTCCTTGGATTCAATGGATTGCGCTTTGCAAGCGGGCAATCCCACAGGATTCCCGACGGCGGTCCGACCGCGCCCGCTCCGACTCGCGCAAGTCAACCTCCTTGTGACGCCGACGGCGAGGGCGACGTCAAGCCGTTGAATGCGAACGGCGGCGCGGGGCGCCGCTTTGTTTCATGTTGGATGCGCAGGTCGGAGTCGCCGTCGGAAAGAGGCTGACTGGCGTGGCTCACCGAACGCGTGCCGTCGAGCCCTCGCGGGGCTCGGCAACCTTGCGTGGCCCCTTGGGAGGCCTGGGAAACCACAGAACGACGGGAAACCGGAAAGTTCTGTGGAGTTTCTGTGCGTTCCCAGGCCTCCCAACGCCGCAGCTGAATCGGCTGAATTGCATCCCCGGAGCAGGCTGGCCCAGGTTTGGCGCCCGAGTGATTTGCAGATTCATCTGTTCAATCCAAGGTCCCCCTCGCAGTCGCACACCTCGAATCCAGGAACGACAGGCTCAAGCTGTCGCAGAAAATCGAACTCTCGTGGACCTTCCGGAGTTCCTGCTCCGCAAGCTGTACAAGAAGGGGTCGCTGCGCGAGACCTCCGCGGGAATGTTCCGCTTCGCGTTGCGCAACGTGCTCGGCACGGCCACCATCATCAACCCGCCGCACGTCACGGTCAACGGCATCGGCTACGGGCCCGGGAAAGTGAAGTCGAGCCGTGTGGACATCGACCTCATCGGGCCCGACCAGCCCTTCGAGTTCCGCAAGGGCGACGAGGTGACGTTGCGCATGCCCGGTTCGCTGCTGCGCGGCGGCAACCAAATCCAGGTCCTCGTGCACACGAAGGAGTTCGGCGACCTGCGCATCGAGGCGGAGGACAAGTGCGCCGAGTTCTGCGACCTGCCGGGCACCGACTCCGAGGAGTAGCGGGACCGACGCGTCAAGCGTCCAGATTGGCCAAGGTCCGCTTGATCCGCATCGCCCGCAACACGAAGGCGATGTTCCCCAGCAGCGCCGGGAAGATGACGAACCACATGGCCGGCCAAAAGGCTGGATTGGCGAAGGCAGTCACGTAGGCGACCACGGTGATGATGGCGCACGCCAAGGCGCCAAACATGGCCCGATTGTACCTGGACCAAGACGGCTTAGACATCGAACTTGATTCCCTGCGCCAAGGGCAACGTGGCGCCGTAGTTGACGGTGTTCGTCTGGCGCCGCATGTACTGCTTCCACGCATCCGAGCCGGACTCGCGGCCGCCGCCGGTGTCCTTCTCGCCGCCGAAGGCGCCACCGATTTCCGCCCCGGACGTGCCGAGGTTGACGTTGGCGATGCCGCAGTCGCTGCCCACGACACTGAGGAAGGCTTCGGCTTCGCGCACGTCGTTGGTGAAGATGGCGGAGGACAGCCCCTGGGGAACATTGTTGTGCCAGGCGAGCGCGTCCTCGAAGCCGTCGTACGTGAAGAGGTACAGGATGGGTGCAAAGGTTTCCTCGCGCGCCAACGGGAAGGCCCGTCCGCGGGGGACTTCGACGAGCGTGGGTTCGACGTAGCAGGTGCCGAGCTTGGGCAACGGGCTGCCGCCGGTGAGGACCTTGCCGCCTTGCGTCTTCGCTTCCGCGATGGCGTGCTGGAAGGATTTGACGGCGGCCACGTCGATGAGCGGGCCCATCTGGATGCCTTCGTCGAGGGGGTCGCCGACCTTGACCTGCTTGTAGGCGGCCACCAGGCGCTTGGTGAAGGCCGCAGCGATGGATTTGTGCAGGAACAGGCGGCGCGTGCTCGTGCAACGCTGACCCGCCGTTCCGACGGCGCCGAAGAGCACGGCCCGCAAGGCGAGGTCGAGGTTCGCCGTCGGCGTCACGACAATGCCGTTGTTGCCGCCGAGCTCCAGGATTGCGCGACCCATACGCGCCGCGACGGCGGGGCCGACCTCGCGACCCATGCGCGTGCTGCCGGTCGCCGAGACGAGGGCGATGCGGCGGTCGTTGACGAGGAGGTCGCCGATGGGGTGGCGGCCGCCGACGACGAGCCCAGCCACGTCAGGGTGCCCCTGCTGCTTGGCCACGTCGGCCAGCAGGCGCTGCACGGCGATGGCCGTGAGTGGCGTCTTCTCGCTGGGCTTCCACAGAACGGTGTCGCCACAAACGAGGGCGATGGCTGCGTTCCAGGCGTACACGGCGACGGGGAAGTTGAAGGCGGAGACGACGCCGACGACGCCGAGCGGGTGCCATTGCTCCATCATGCGGTGACTCGGGCGCTCCGACGGCAACGTCTTGCCGCCCAAGGTGCGTGACAGGCCGACGGCGAAGTCGCAGATGTCAATCATCTCCTGCACTTCGCCCCAGCCTTCCTGCAGCGACTTGCCCATCTCCAGGCTCACGAGGCGGCCGAGCGGGTCCTTGGCCTCGCGCAGGGCCTGGCCCCAAAGGCGCACCAATTCCCCGCGTTTGGGGGCAGGGACGTTGCGCCAGGCGAGGAACGCGTCGTGCAGGCGGGCGCTCACCTTGTCGTAGTCGCTCGCCGAGGCTTCGGCCACCGTGGCCAGGGTGGACCCGTCGATGGGCGTCCGAACGACGAGGTCGGGGCCGTTTCCCATCCAGGTCGTGCCATGCGCGGCGCCCTTCAGGGGCTTGCGGGCGTCCAGTCCGAGCGCCTTCAGCAGGCCCGCATGCTTGGGGGACTTGGTGGCGGCGACGGCGCTTGGCATGGGCTGTGCCAGGAGGGCAGGGAGGAAAACCCCTGCGCCGGGGGCTACTTGCGGGCGGGACGCGTAATGTCGTGCAGGCGCCGGCCCACGAGGCCGAAAGCCGCCAGGCCTGCGATGGCAAGGCCGACGTTGACGTACAGCAGGGCGCTACGCGCAGTCACGGGCCAGTGTGCCATGAGGATGTGCTGCGACTGCAGCAGGATCTGGATGACGAAGGCCAGGTAGTAGGCGAGCACAAGCAAGACGCCGGCAAGCAGGCCCGTGGCCGCCTTCTTGTACAGGCCGAAGGCCTCGCGGCGGAAGCTCTGCACGCCATACAGAGCCCGGACGCCCATGACGAAGGGAAGGGCGAGGACCAGCAGCGCCAACGCGATGAGAGGGGTCGGGGCGTCGAGCGGGATGTCCTTCGCGAAAATGAAGGTGTACGTGCCTGGGCCGTAGGCGGCGACGGCCTCGCCCGGCAGGGTGGCCCGGTAGAAGTCGATGCGGGGTTCGACCAGGGGAATTGTCCCTGCTGGGCCGTAGGGCTGGAACCCGGCGGTGCCGGCCAGCGGGTTGGACGTGAACTGCGCAAGCCGGGTCCCGTTGGGGGCGACGACGGCGACGAGATGCAGGGATTGGTCGACTTCGGCGCGCAGGTTGACGTGGAAGCCCTCCAGCAGGTCCTCGTCAACCGTCATGCGGACACGGGTCTGCAGCGACTCCTTGTCCTCGATGACTCGCGTGCGGTGCGAAACGGTGCCGGGAAGGGGGTGGCCGGAGTACTCGATGACGGGGGCTGCGACGCTCGCGCTCAAGGCATGCGTCGAGGCCGGGTTGGGGGCACCCGTGACGTTGCTCACGATGCGCAGGCCATTCATGCTTCCCTGGTCGCGGAAGTACCACTCCACGGTGAGCCCGCGGGCACCCGAAGGGACCTTGATGGCTGGCGGGTCGAAGGCCGTCAAGGCTTGCGTGCTGTCCTGGCCGCCGTAGTAGGCCATCGACGTCGCCTGACCACCGTCGAAGGCCACGCGCAGGACTTGCGTGAAGTTGTAGGTCAGGTCGGAGGCCTGGGCGTCGATGGTGCGGTCGGCGGCGAATCGCACGTGAACGTGGTCGGTGCCTTCCGGCAGGTCGGCCTGGAAGCGTGCCAGACCGCATCCGACGTAGGCGATGCGCCCTTCGAGGTCGAACTGCGGCGAAGCCGCCTGGCCCTCCAGGAACCGGAAGGTCCGGTTCGCTTCGTCCACGACGAATTCGCTGATTGCGTTGGGGACCTGGTCGCAGGAGGTCTCGAACTGCAATTCCCCCATGCCAACGTCGTGGAACAGGTCCACCACGGTGACTGGCGGCGTGTCCTTGGCATTGGCCGCAGGGGCAAGCACGATGAGCGCGAGGAGGCCGATGGCCCCTGCCGACCGAGCACGCACGAAGGCTCGTCAGGGAAGGGGCATATAGCGATTCGGGTCCGTTCCCTCCCTTGGTTTGGTGGCCGGCCGAACTCCTGGGTCGCCTTCCCTCAGCCACCGAAAAAGTCGCCGTGTTCGACGTCCTTCTCGGCTTCGGCCCGCAACAAGTCACTGCGGGTGAGGATGCCGACCACGCGCCGGCGGTCCTTGGGATCGACGACGACGAGTCGGCCCACGTCCTGCTGGAACATGCGGTCGCGGGCGCGGTGCAGGACCTCGTCGGGGCTGCTCGTGATGCACAAGCCGCTCACGACGCTGGCCAGCGACTCGGCGCCACGGCCCGCATGGAGGTGTCGGCTCAAGTCCCGGCGCGTGACGATGCCGGCGAGCTTGCCCTCCCCGTCGACCACGGGATACCCCGTGTGCCCGTAGTCCAGCATGCGGTTGAAGGCGTCCCCGACGGTGATGGTGGCGGGCAGGCTGTGCACGTCGCGCGTCATGACTTCCTTGACGAGGGTGAGCTCGAGGGGGCTCGTGGTGCGGTCGTGATCGAAGAGGATGCCGCGTTGCGCAAGCCGCACGGTGTACACGGAGTCGCGCGACAACGCGATGCTGAGGGCGTCCGCCGTGATGGCGCAGAGCATGACGGGCAGGAGGATGGTGTACTCGTTGGCCAATTCCGCGATGATGACGATGGCCGTGAGCGTGGCGCGCGCCGTGGCCGCGTAGAAGGCCGCCATGCCGACCAAGGCGTACGCGCCAGGGCCGCCGATGGCTGCCGGGTCTGCGCCCACGAACGGGGCAAGCCAGGCGACGCCAAGGCCGACCAGCCCCCCGTAGACCGCCCCCGTGTACAGGCTCGCTGAAAAGACGCCACCACCACCCCCGGATCCGATGGTGGTCGCGGTGGCTAGGGGCTTCAGGACGAGCAGCGCCAACAGGATGGGAACGGCCAGCACGAAGCCGTCCTCGACCAGGATTGCGCTCACGGTGGCGTAGCCGGTGCCAAAGATGTGGTATGCACCCGACCACTCGAAGAACATCAGTCCCATGAGGCCGACGAGAAGGCCGCCGAGCGCGGGCTTGAGCCACTCCGGCAAGGGCATCGCTCCCCAGGAACGCTGCGACCAGCCGAGGGTGCGGATGAACGCGACGCCACCCAGACCGCACAACAGGCCGAGGAGGAGGTACGCCAGAAGTTCCCACGGGCTGCCAAAGGTGAAGTCCGGAATCCGGAAGGTGGCCTCGTCCCCGAGCCAGACTTGGCTGACGGTGACGCCGCAAACCGCGGCCACGATGAGGGGGATGAGGGCGTGCGTGCTGAACTCGGGCAGGATGAGTTCGAGGGAAAGCAGGACGGCGCCCATTGGAGCGTTGAAGGTGGCGGCGATGCCGGACGAGAAGCCGGAGCCCAACAGGACCGTCATGTCGCGGCGCGTGAAGCCGAAGCGGCGACCGATTGATGAGCCGACGCTTGCCCCGATGTACCCAATGGGCCCCTCGCGCCCGGTGGAGCCGCCGGTTCCGACGGTGATGGCGCTGATGATGGCGTGGCCCCAGGAGCTGCGCGCATGCAGGACGCTGCCCTTGGCCTGCACGGCAGCCATGACCTCGGCGATGCCCTGCTGTTTGGTGTCGGGCCAGACGCGACGGATGACGCCGACGGCGAGGCCGCCGAGCAGTGGGATGAGGACGACGAGCCAACCCAGCGGGGAGACGAGGAATCGGTTGTCCTCTTGCGCCGTGAAGGACCATTCGCCCTCGAACAAGGCGTGCTCAATGAGATTGATGACGAAGCGAAACAGGACGGCGGCGAGGCCGACCAGGACGCCAACGATGGCCGCCGCCCCGTTGAGGGCGAGGAACCGTTTCGTCAGGCGCACGCGGCGGGAACGGAACCTGTGCTCAAAAGGGGACCGACTCCAATCCGCCTTGTCCTAGGGCTTGCACTCCCTGTTTGGGGGACCTTGGATTTAGCAGAAATTCTGCAAATGAAGGGGCGTGGCGCGCGTCAGCCCGGACCCCCGGAACACGGATCCGTGGATCCGCCAGCTTGGAAAGCGTCTGCAGGAGCCGAGGCCCCCAACGAACTAGGCCGGAACAGGCCCCAACCTCGGCGTCGGCACCGCCGGAGGCAAAGCCATCGGATCCGGCTGCACGCCTTGCAGGTCCCAGGGAAGCTTGCTTTGCTGCGGCGCGCGCTCCAGGTCTTCGAACACCAATCCGCCATCGGCGGCGTAGCGTGCGAACGTCGGGAACGGCACAAGCGGCGTGAGCCGGATGCAGTCGTGGAACGAGCGGAACGGACGCAATTGCTCGGGCACGAGGCCGGGCGGCAGGACGGCGTACGGCGAATGCCAGCCACGCAGCTTGCGCAGGCCCTCCAGGAAGCGCAGGATGTGCAGGCGCTTCTCGAGTTCGTCGCGGTGGACGCGGTTGGCATGGCTCAGGCCGTGGCATTCGGCGCAAAGCGTCACCAGGTTGTCCCAACGGAAGGAGAACGTGACTCCTTCCTTGCGGCCGACGGCGCGCGCGAAGGCAACGCAGTCGGTGAGGTGCGCCATCTCCAAGTCGTCCTTCGACCCACACACCCGGCACCGTGAACGGTCCCGGGTGAGGATGTGTGGGCGCCAGCGCGACTGCAGGTGGGAACGGTACTCTTGGTAGGGCTCCCTCGACATCCGGCGGCGGACCATCAGCATCCCAGCTTGACCCACCCCAGCCACGCGTTGGTAAGCGTTTCGTGGGGCGTGATGAATGTTCTACAAGTCCGAGAGGGCCTCCGAGAAACGCGGGAAGACCGGGAAGACCCGATGGTTTCCCAGGTTTCCCGCGCTCCCCGGAGACCGTCGGCGTCAGCAGCCTGACGTCGGCGTGGCGTTCGGCCAGATGTAACCGCCCGAGTGCACTTGCGTCCCGCTGGACCCGCCGTTGGCTGTGAAGGTCACCTTGGCGCCCGTCGGGATGTGCGTGTTTCCGAGGGTCCACTTGCCCCACGCTGCGTTGTACGACATGTCGGCCGGATCGCCGGTCGAACAGTCGATGGTCAGGAAGACGGAGTACACGGGTTCGCTGGCCGTGAGAACGCCCTCGACCCACCAGTTGTTCCCCGCGACCTGGCTCCACGTCGCCGTGAACCCGGGCGGCGGAGGCGGGCTGCTGCAGGAGACCTCGCCGGCGGTTTGCCCGTTGCCTTGTGGCGGGATCCATCCGTAGCAGCTGGACAGGTCGGACAGCGATTGGGTGTCGGAGGCCCGGAACTGCACGACGCTGCCTTGCGGGAAATGGTAGCTGGCGCCGTACTCGCGCACGCCCCAGGACTGCAATCGGAGGGACTTCCACTCGGAACCGACCAGGACCTCGACGTGGTCCACGCTATGGCCGTTGTTGGGCGTGACCTGGGTCTGCACCCACCACTCGTTGCCGGTCACGAGCGTGAAGGTGGCGTCGAAGGGCGTCGGGTTTCCGCTGCCGCCGCAGGCCTCCTCGCCCGCGGGGTGGCTGAACCAACACGAAGACTGCATGGCACCGCCGTCCCACATGGCGCGGAACTTCACGGGGTCGCCGGGCGGGACATGGGACGAGGCCGTCCACTTGCCCCAATCAGCATGCCACGTCATCGGCGTCCACATGGACGACGAGGCCGGATACGATGCGACCCAAAGACTGGCCACCTGGCCGCCGTCCTGGCCTGCGAGCTGGGCCTCGACCCACCATTGGTTTCCGCCTGCGTGGTCGAACACGATGACCCGACCCGAGTCCATCTGCATGTGGTTCGCGCCGGCCGGCGCAGGCACCAAAGCCAGGACAAGACCGGTGGTCACCAAGGCAAGCCCGAGCGCGCGCAGGAAGGCCATGCCGGACCTTCGGTGGCCCCGCTACTTCATGCGCCAGATACGGGCAAACCGGGGTAGCGGCAATGCCGCACGAGGCGACTATTCGGCGCCGAAGAAGCCACGGAGCACGGGGTGCATTTCCATGACTTGCTCCTTGGCAATCTGCTCGTACATGCGCATGAAGATGCCCACGCACAACAACAGACCGGTGCCGGATGCTTGCCCGACGGTGCCAATCATGTCCGCGAATGCGGCGAGGGCGCCGACGATGGCGCCACCGATGACCGTCAGGGTGGGGATGTAGCGCTCCAGGACCTTCTCCAGCACGCGGGGGTCGCGGCGGAAGCCGGGGATCTGCATGCCGGACTTCTCAATCTGCTTGGCCACCGAGGCGGGGCCCATGTTCGTGGTCTCGACCCAGAACTTGGCGAACATGATGGAGCCGCCGATGAAGATGGTCAGGTAGATGGCAATCTTGATGACGATCTGCCACCAGGCGTGGCCGGCCGCGTAGCCGCCGTACACGTCGTTGTCGAAGAGCGGGAGGAACCAGTCCGTGAGGCCGCGGAACGTGGTGAGGTACCACGCGCCGCCGGCGACGGGTTGCAAGGAGCCGGAGCCGGCTTCGTAGGCGCCAATCCACCAGGCCTTGCCGATGATGGGAATCTGGCTGAAGGTCGGGTGCTGCCAGAGCAGGAGACTGAAGATGTTGACGTTGGCCAGCAGGGCGCCCATCAGGATGACGGGGATGTTGCTGGCGTAAATCAGGCGCAGCGGGTAGCGGCCGCGGGCGCCGCGGACCTTGCCGTGCGCCAACGGGAGTTCGATGCGGCTGCTTTCCGCGAACACGACGAACATGAAAATCATGATCGTGCCGAAGAAGGTAATCAGCGGGTTCGGGAAGTTCTGGTTGCCGATGAACAACTGCTCGAAGCCCGAGCCGTGCACCAAGCTCCCGATGGAGCGCTGGCTGAACACGTACACCGTCATGGGCAAAGCGCCGACGGGGGGGTTTCCGACGGGGTCGTAGACCTGGCCGGCGTGGACCGGCTGCCAGTTCAAGGTGCCCTGGAACAAGCTCTGCGAGACACCGGCGGCGATGAAGAGCGAGATGCCCGAGCCGATCCCCCACTTGGAGATGAGCTCGTCCATCAAGAACACGGCCATGGCTCCGAAGGCCAGCTGCGCAATGATGACGCTGCGGGCCGTGAAGGGGCCGACGCTTGCGATGAAGTTGTCATCCGGGTTCAGGAAGCCGAACACTTGCGGGACGGCTTCGATGAAGATGAACAGGAAGACGACAATCTTCTGGGCGCCCTGGTAGATTGCCTTGTCCTCTTCCTTGGTGAGGTCGAGCTTGATGATCTTGGCGCCCGTGAAAAGCTGCATCACGATCGACCCAGTGACGATGGGGCCGATGCCGAGGTGCATCAAGGTGCCGGAGCTTCCGGCCAGGATGGCGCGGAAGTTGGCAAAGATGTCCAGTTGCGTCTGGGCCACGCCGAACAAGGAGATGTTCGACAGGGCGAAGTAGAGCAGCAGGCAGCCCGTGGTCCACAGGAGCTTCGTCTTGAACGAGACGTGCCCCTCGGGCTTGGTCACGGCCGGCCAGCGGTCAATCAGGGGCTTGAGTGCGTAGAGGCTGGAGCGGGTCTCGGCCATGGAGGCTTCACCGGGGGATTGAGGCGCCCAGAGGAGTCCCCCTCTTAAGCGCCCCGAATGATGGATTGGGAAGGAAGGGAGGGGAAGGGGAGGGGGAAGGAAGAGGGTGCTAGCGGGAAGTAGGGCCGCCGGTGACGTGACCGCTACGCGGTCCCGTCACTTGGTCGGCTTGGCGCCCTTGTCGCCGGCCGGCTTGTCAGCCGGCTTGGCGGCGGCGGCAGGCTTGCCACCAGCGGCCGGGGCGCCCTTGGCGGGCGCGGCGGCCTTCTTGGGCTCCGGGGCCTTCAGCACGACGACGGAGCCGCCAGCGGCCTGGATCTTCTTGACCGCGCCGGGCGACGCCTGGTCGACCTTGATGGTGACCTTGTGCGTGATCTCGCCCGAGCCCAGCAACTTGCCGTAGCCCTCGGCGCCGAGGTCGAGCTCGGACTTGCCGGGGAAGCGCAGCGCGAGGTCGCCAACGTTGAGGACCTCGGGCTTGTCCGTGATGTTCTGGTCACGGCTGCGGTACTTGAAGCCGACACGGCCCCAGCGGCGGGCCTGCATGTGCTCATGCTTGCCACCGAGGATCTGCAGCATCAGGAAGCGGTGCTTGTTGGCGCCGGCGCGGCCGCGGCCGCCCTTGAGACCTGCGCCACGGCCGGCCTTCTTGCCGCGCCCGTGCGTGTGTGCGCCGCGGAAGCGCTTGGCGCGTCCACCCGATGCCATCAGGCACCTCCCTTCGTGGGCTTGCCGGCGGTGGCGCCTTCGGCGCCGACCATGCGGCCCAGCAGCTCATTGATGTCCTTGCCGCGGTAGCCGAGCGCGCCGCCGATGGCGACGGAGCGCTTGATGCCCTCGAGGCCCTTGCGGGCCGGGTGCAGGCGGAAGATGGGCTTCACGTCGGGCACGTCGTTGTAGTGGAACTTGCCTGCGACGATGGCGTCGGCCAACGCCTGGATCGTCTTGAAGGGCGTGCCCTTCGCGACGTGCGCGTCCGTGATGGGCTTGTCGCCCACCAGGCGGCCGCGGTTGGCGATGACGGAGGCCAGCGTCTGGGCGTCGACTTCGCCCCAGGTGACGTAGTCCTTGCCGACTTGCAGCATGCCCTTCGTCGTCGGGGTCTCCGGCAGGACGACGGCGTGGTTGACGCGGTTGAGCCGCATGTACTTCAGCGTGTCCTTCGTCTTGGGGTTCAGGTTCTGAACACCGCGCAGGCGGATGATCAAGATGGCGCGGCCTGGCACGTTGCCCTCGCCGCCCGGGGTGCCGGATGCAGTCGCCATCAGGCGACACCTCCGGGGACCGTCGGGGCAGCGTCAATGGAGGGCTGCTCGGTGACCGCGGCGCGCTGGACCACCTTCTGTGGTCCAGCGACCATCTGGATGCGGCCGCGCTGGGCCGCCGTCATCTTGACGGCCGGGATGGACTCGAGGGCGTTGAAGAGCGCCTTGGCGTAGTTCGTCGAGGTGCGCGTCTGGCCACGGGTGTAGACCCAGGCGTCCTGGATGCCTGCCAGGCCGAGGACGGCCTTGGCGGTCTTGCCGCACACCAGGCCCGTGCCTTGCGGGGCGGGCTTGATGGTGACTTCCGTCGAGGCGCACTTGCCGAAGATCTTGTACGGGACCGAGGCGGCGGGGGCGCCGGCACCGGACGACCAGGAACCGGATCCGCGGTGGATCTCGATGAGGTTGATCTTGGCGCGGTCGATGGCGCGCTTGATGGTCGGGCCGACT
>JBBSVQ010000035.1:0-25319 GCA_038046725.1 Thermoplasmatota archaeon
CCGCCGATGGAGGTGCCGGCGCGGATGGTGAGGCTGATGTTCTGCAAGTCGGCGTAGGCGCCCTTGTTGGCCTCGTCGAACTCCTCGCCTTGCGGCAATTGCCAGGCCTTGTCGCCCGCGGCACGCGAATCCTCGACGAGCTTGTGCGCGAAGGAATCATCGTTGGCCATGACGGCGACGTACGTCGGGCCGACGGCGAAGTCCGCGGCGCCCGTGAGCGTGGCCATGTCGATCATCCAGGTCGGCTCGAAGGTGCGGGCGTGCGTCATGGCGTCCGCGAGGATCAAGCGGCCCTCGGCGTCCGTGTTGAGGACCTCGATGGTGGTGCCGTCCTTGGCTACGACGATGTCGCCGGGCCGCTGCGCGGTGCCCGATGGCAGGTTCTCGACGGCGGGGACGACGCCGATGACGCGCTGCTTGACGGCGAGGGCCTTGAGGGTGGCCATGATCGCGATGGTGTTGCACGCGCCGACCTTGTCGTACTTCATCTCCCACATCTTGTCGCCGGGCTTGATGCTGATGCCGCCGGAGTCGAAACACACGCCTTTGCCGACGACGACGAGGGTCTTGCCCTTTTTCGCGGACCAGCCGGCGGGGGTGTGCTCCATGGTGATGAGTTTCTCTTCGTTGACGGAGCCCTGCGCCACGCCGCACAAGGCGTTGAAGCCCTCCTTGCGCAGTTCGGCGCGGCCCTTGACGGAGACCTTGAAGCCGTGCTTCTTGCCGCGCGCGACCGCCTCGTTGGCGAGCCACTCGGGCGTCGCGATGTTGGCCGGCGTGTTGGAGAGCAGGCGGGAGTCGTTGACGGCCGCGGCGACGATGGCTGCGCGTTCGAGGGCCTTGCGGGCGGCGTTGGCGGTGGCGCCGGGCGGCAGGACGACTTCGAGGGTTTCGAGTTTGACGGCGGCCTTGGGTTCCTCCGCCTTGAGGTCGCGTGCCTTCGTGTCGGCCGCCTTGTAGTCCTTCGGCTTGGACTTCCATTGGTCGAAGTCGAGGGAGCCGATGATTGCGCCGTGCGCGACGGCCTGGGCCGCTCCGGCCACTTTGGCGCAGTCCACGGCGAGGGTGGTCGCGGCGGAGCGCTGGCCGAGACCAGCGGCGGCACGGCAGCCGAGGTTCGCGACGGTGCCGATCTTCTCCTGCGTGAGGGCCTTGGCGTCGCCGGTGCCGACGAGGATGATCCAGCCCTTCGTCGAGGGCAGGGAACGCACGGCCTTGAATGGCAACGCGATGTCCTTGTTGGCCAGCAGGTCGAGGACGGTGCGATCCTTGTCGAGGCCGAACGCCTTCAGGCCGGGGGCCTTGCGCTCCTTGTCGACGCCGACGATGAAGGCGATGGACTTTGCTTGGACGGCGCTGACCGGGACGACTTCCATGCGCGACGCAACCGGGTTGCGGGCATCAAGGCTTCGGGCCGACCCACGCCCTCGGACATCATCCGCTGCACCCACAGAATGCACTAAACCATCATCGGTGGGGATCGGTGTCATCGGTGGATGGGCCCGCCTTGGCCCGACGATCCGCCGATGACGCCGAACCCGCCGATGCGGTGACCGTTCGTTCGGCGCCATCGGCGTCATCGGCGGATGGGCCCGGGGCGAAGCACAAATGGCAGACCCCCGTCGCGGTGCCGTGGACCTGGAGGCACGCGTGCACGACTTGGTCGACGCCCTTGCGACGGGCACTGCGGCGGCCTTCCTGTCGCTGCGCCTGCGCGTCGAGTTGGGGCCCCTCTCCTTCAACCGGGACGAAGTCCTCGAGTTCCTGGCCATCGCGCCGCGCGTTCGACCCCTTGTGCGCACCGTCGCCGTCAAGCGCAACGTCACGTTCTGCGACGGCGAGATTCCCGGCATTGGCGGCGGCATCGCGGTGCTGTCATGGGACCAGGACGGCCTGCTCATGCACGCGACGGTGCAGCCGCGCTAGCCTTGCGTTCAGCGACGGCCCGGCGCACGATTGCGACGACCACTGCGCCGAGGGGCACGAGGAGGCCGACGAGGCCAACCCACGCGGGCCATTGGAGTGCCCGCGCCGTGAGGGCGAACGCCAATGACGCGACAAGGATGGCGACCCGCAGGACGATGGCGGCCCACCTGCTGCGCGCCGTGGTTGTGTCGACCCACAGGACGGAGGCGGCCATCAGAGTCGCTCCGGCCGGGTAGGCCGTTCTCGTCGCGGTCTCCCTCGTCGTGCAACCGCCTGAGACTGCCGTCCCGCCATTGGAGTAGTCGATGTAGGTCTTGTCGGTGCAATGCGTGTCGCCCGTCACCCCGATGAGGATCAACGCCAACCCGAGCAGGGGCAGTACGCCCAGCCCGAACGTGAACCGGGCCCACGCCGGCACTCGCGGCAGGATGCGCGGCCGGACGTCTTCCAACGCAGCGGGAAGCTCGTCCATGCCGCGGATGGGGCGTGCCGACCTTTCAGCGTTGTGTGCGCGCATGCTTGCCCGGCTCGAGCGCCAGGGGAAGGATCTGGTCGAGCGGCCCCTCTTCGATGACCCACGTGGCGTGGTCGCGCGTGTAGTCGTCCTCAGGGTGGAAGGCGATGCTGCGCCCCGCGACCTCGAACATGGAGACGTCGGGGAGGGAGTTGCCGATGGACAGCGTGCGTTCGAGGGGGATTCCGAGCTCCTTCGCGAAGCGAACGACGGGGGCGGCTTTGTCGTTGAGCGGAGTGCGCACGACGCCCTCGCCCGTGATGTGGCCGTCGCCGTCGTACACGAAGCCGTTGGCGGAGACGCGTGGAATTCCCAGGCGTTTGGCGACGTTCTCGGCCATGACGTCCACGCCGCCGGAGACGATTGCGACCTCGACGCCTTCCGCCTTCAGAGTATCGATCGTCTTCTTCACGCCGGGCATGAGGGGCGGTTCGCGGAAGATGGCCTCGAAGTCGGCGCGCGTGATCTTCGGCTTCAGTCGCAACCAAAGGCTGGCGTCGCGCTTGATGAATTCGAGGTCGTCGAATTCGCCGTTGAGGTAGGCGCGCAGGCTGGCCTCGTTTTGGACGCCGAAGTGCTTGTGCACCATGACCCAGCTGCTGCCGACGTCGATGAGCACACCATCCATGTCGAAGCACACGAGCTCGACGGGGACCTCCGGGCCGGGGGCGGGGGTCTTGGGGCGCACGATGCGGTGGCGGTGGTAGAATGCGGCGAGGGCGTCTTTCATGCGACGGGCACCGGCGACCCTGGGCTGGCCTTGAGCGTTTGCAGGCTTTCCCGGCACAAGCGGCGCTCGCTGATGGGATCGCCCGTACGGTCCACTGAAGACACTGAACCCACTGAACACCATTTCAGTGAGCTCAGTGGGTTCAGTGGATCGGTTCGGCGAAAGCGGGACCACCCAGTCGAACCGGCCCGCGGACATCCCGGCCTTGCAACGGGTGACCCCCCAGCCCCGAGTAGGCCCCATTCTGTTTCCCGACGACCCTCGCGGGTCGCCGGCAAGCGGCATCCGACTGCGCGTCACAGGGACTTGCATCCCCGGGTCAGTGGCACGTTTCAGCAACTCCGCGGGAGACGTCCGGGCCGAGCCCTTCATTCCAGTCCCGCGGCTGTGTCGTTTCTGCGCCCCGACGGGCCGTCTCCAGCCCAGCGCTTGTGCGCCCCGGTTCCTTGTCGGAGATGTGGGGACCTTCCTCAGCCCTCTTGCCCCACCGAAGCGGGGCAAGCGACCGTCAGCCGCTCTGGGGCGAGGGGGTCGGCTCCCCGTTGCCGGGCGCCGTCTTCAGGCTTGCGCTGGCCTGGCGACTAGGATTTGGGTCCCCTACTGGTAGCGTGCGGCGGCGATCTCGTTTTGCTCCCTGAGGACGGTGGGCAGGGCGCTTACGATGAGGCCGCCGCCGACGCCGGTCACGATGGTCGCGATGCCTTCCTCGAGGTCCTGCAGGATGAAGGCGGTGATGAGCATCCCGACGGCGATGCCGATGGTTGCGTACAGGGTCACACGGACGGCGCCGGTGGCGATGCGCGTGCCGTAGATGGCACCCGCGATGATGAGGCCGATGACACCCCACGTGACCCAGGCGCCGAAGGAGAAGTCGTTGTTGGAGTCCATCTCGGCGGGCAGGTCGAAGAGGGCGATGTAGAGCCAGATTCCGATGAAGAGGCCGCCGAAGACGACGGAGCTCACCTGCGAGCCGGATGCCATGTGGGGCCGAGCGGACGGGGGGCATTCAACCCTTGCGAACCTTCATGCCTGCCCTCGTCGTCGAACAACCATGGCGGATGAGGCTGGGGGACGGCGCCCGACGAAGCTCGTGCTTGCCGGCGTCGGCCTCTTCGTGCTCGCCGTCGTGCTCGGTCGCTTGCTCATGACGGGCGGCGCGGCATGGGTCCTCCTCGGACTTGCCCTCCCCGTCGTCCTCATCGCGTTGGGCGCCGCCTTCGGCCTGCGCGCAGCCCTCGTCCTCACGGTGGGATTCACCGTGGCCGTCCTCGTGACCCGTTGGTTCGTGCGCGACAACCCGGGCGGCTGGGTCGCCTTGCTGCTCCTGCCCGTCGTGGCCTTGACGGCCCTCATCGTGGGCCGCGTTCTGGGTCAACTGCGCCGCGGACCTGCGGCCGTCGAAGAAGCAAGCGACGCGGAAGAGACGCCCCCTTCCATGTAGGTCCACCACACCGGCAGAAAACTGCGGCGCAACCGAAGCAACCGGGCGCCAAGAAGAGGTTGGAAAGAGGGGAGAAGGGAAATCGCCGAAGGCGACTAGCGCTTCTTGGCTGCCGCGGCCGTCTTGGCGACGACCTTGGGGGCCGAGTTGGCCAGGAACGGGAGGCCCGTGCGCTGGTTGATGCCGACCTTCTTGCCGTCGGGCATGTCGCAGGGCTTGCCGGAGGCCGGCTTGTTGCCCTTCTTGCAGAAGAAGTAGATGACCTGCTTGCGGCCGCCCTTGAGCTCAACGGCGCGCGTGTGCAGGATGTAGCTTCCCTTGGTCGTCTTGTGTTCGTAGGGCATGGTTGTGCATCTCCTAGTGGAGGGGATGTTGCCATCCCCTACAGGAGTGCCATCCTGGTGGCCTCCTGATAAGGGTGCCGAAACTCAACAGGAGGGCCTCAGGAGGGTTTCCGAAGCGCCTGGATGGGGGGCACGGCACAGGAATCCCCTCCTGGAAAACGGAGAATTCCGTCGGGTTTTCCAAGGGAAAACGAGGTCGCCCGGGGGCGGCCGAGGACGTCCGGACGACGGCTCGATTGACCGCGCCCGTTCGGTGCCCCCTTCAGTCAACCTCCTTGTGACGCCGACGTCGGCTACGATCGCAAGCCGATGATGCCGTACCGTGGCGGGGCAAGGCGCCCCCCCAGGCCGCAGAGAACGCAGAACTGCGCGGAGATTGACTTCTGCGGGCCTCTGCGTTCTCTGTGGCTCGTGGGCGCGTGTCGCGGCCAGCCAGTGGATGAACAAGTCGCCGCCGTCGGCGTCGGAAGTCATTGGATGGTTTCGGGGAGGAACGCGCGCAGCCGCAGCCCGCGATTCACCGGAGTGGGGCCAAAGCCATGCCCACCAAAGGAAGGGGAGGGGAAGGAGGGGAAAGAGTCGGGACTGCCGGATTTGAACCGGCGTAATTCAGATCTACAGTCTGACGCCCAACCGAGCTAGACGAAGTCCCGATCCGGTGGACTGCGGCGTCAGGCGGGGTTCAGCCCGCGGGTGCGCCGACAAAGGACCGGTTCATAGCGTCTTTGGACCGCCAACCGGTGTTGCGCGCCGCCGTTTTCTGCGCCGGCTCCCTCAGGCTCCACGGCGTCCTGCACAACGGGTCGCGCCCAAGCCCTGAAATGGCGGCGGCCGGTCGCCCCATCGTGGCCAAGACTCCCGCAGACCTGCTGTACTCGAAGTCGCACGAATGGGTGCGCATCCAGGGCACGGAGGCCACCATCGGCATCACCGACCACGCGCAGGAGGCGCTCAACGACATCGTGTACGTCGAGTTGCCCACGGTCGGCGCGTCATTCAAGGTCGAGGACGAGTTCGGCGTCGTCGAGTCCGTGAAGTCCGTCTCCGACCTCTACATGCCAGTGGCCGGCACCGTCACCGACGTCAACAAGGACCTCGACGACTCCCCCGAGACGTTGAACGACGACCCGTACGGCAAGGGCTGGCTCATCAAGGTCAAACTCGCCAACCCCGCGGACGCGAAGGCCCTTCTCTCGGCCGACGCGTACGTGAAGGAAACGGCGCACTGAGATTGGACGTCGCCCCCGACGACCAACCAATCCGCCGATCACGCCGATGGCGCCGATGAACGATTCCCGCATCGGCGGGTTCGGCGTCATCGGCGGTTCGTCGGGGCGAAGCGACGGGTTTTCCTTGACCCCGCGCTGCGCCACCCGATGAAGCCGACGCTGCACGACCGCCTCGACGGCCAGGTCGCCCTGGTCTCGGGAGCCACGCGCGGCATTGGGGCAACCGTCACGGCCCGCCTGTACGACTTGGGGGCCACGGTGTACGCCGGTGCACGAAACCCCCGCGACCTCGCCGGCGCCCGCGACGACACGGACGGCAAAGTGCAACCCGTCAAGCTCGACGTCATGGACGAGGACACCATCGCCTCCGCCGTGCGCACGACGGTGTCCGAAACCGGCCGGCTCGACATCCTCGTCAACAATGCGGGCATCGGCGACTTCCGCGGCGCGGACCTTATGCACGACGACAGCAACGTAATCGACCGGGTTCTCGCCACGAACCTGCGGGGTCCGATGCTCCTGGCCAAGCACGCGCTTCCCCATCTCCTGCAGCGCCCCGGCGGGCGAATCGTGAACGTCTCGAGCGGCATGGGTGCCCTCACGGGTGGCATGGGAACCACCGCGCCCGCCTACCGCGTCAGCAAGACGGCGCTCAACGGATTGACCGCGTCGCTCCACGGCGAGTATGCCGGCCGCGGTCTCCTGGCGAACTCGGTCTGCCCCGGCTGGGTGCGCACCGACATGGGCGGTCCCGATGCGCCGCGCAGCGTCGACGAGGGCGCCGACGGCATCGTGTGGCTGTGCCGCTTCAAGCCCGGCTCGCCGTCGGGGCAGTTCTGGCGGGACCGCGCCACGATTGCATGGTAGCCCAACGCCGGCAGGCTGGTGAGCGGCGGCTCACCGACTGAGTCTCCCCTTGCCAACGGGTACTAGACCCCCCACCTTTCCTCCCCCACCAACCATGGCTTCCCCCGTGCGTGACCCCGTCTGCGGCATGATGATCGACCCCGACCGGAGCGCCGGCCACGCCGAGCACGCAGGGCAGACGTACCACTTCTGCAACCCGCGTTGCCGCGAACGCTTCGTCGCCGACCCGGATCGCTACCTCAAGCCGGCCGCGCCAAAACCCGGGGCTTTGCCCATGGCGGGTGCACCAGGCCTTCCCCGAGCGCCTCCTCCAGCCCCAGCGCCGGCCGCCCCGCGCGCGCCGTCTCCTGCGGCGCCAACCTATGTTTGCCCAATGGACCCAGAGGTGCGCAAGGCTGGCCCCGGCGCTTGCCCCAAGTGCGGCATGGCCCTCGAACCCGTCGCGGGAGGCCAAGACGACAACCCCGAGCTGCGCGACATGACGCGCCGATTCTGGGTGAGCGCCATCCTCTCCCTCCCCATGGTCATCGTGGGCATGGCGGAGTTCCTTCCCGACAACCCGTTCATGCCCATCATGCACGCGTCTTGGTTCAATTGGGCCGAACTCGCCCTCGCCACCCCCGTCGTGTTGTGGGGCGGCTGGCCGTTCTTCACGCGCTTCTGGACGTCCGTGAAATTCTGGGAAGTCACGGAAAACGGCCGGAGCCGCGTCGCGCTGCGCGCGCCGCGTCTCAACATGTTCACCCTCATCGGCCTGGGCGTCGCCGTCGCCTACCTCTACAGTCTCGCCGCAACCGTGTCCCCCGGCCTGTTCCCGCCGTCCTTCCGGGAGGATGGCAACGTCCTCGTCTACTTCGAGGCTGCCGCCATCATCACGACGCTCGTCCTTCTCGGACAAGTGATGGAGTTGCGGGCGCGCAGCCAAACCAGCAGCGCCATCCGGCAACTCCTCGGCCTCGCCCCCACGACGGCGCGCCGCATCGAAGCCGACGGAAGCGAGGTCGACGTCCCCCTGCAGCACGTCCACCCAGGCGACCGGCTGCGCGTGCGACCCGGCGAGAAGGTCCCCGTGGACGGCAAACTCGTCGACGGACGCAGCACCATCGATGAATCGATGATCACGGGCGAACCCATCCCGGCGGAGAAGGCGGCAGGCGACCAAGTCATCGGGGCCACCATCAACGGCACCGGGTCCTTCGTCATGGTGGCCGAGAAGGTCGGCGCCGACTCCCTGCTGGCACGCATCGTGCACATGGTCGGGGAAGCCCAACGCAGCCGCGCACCCATCCAACGCCTGGCCGACATCGTCTCGGGCTACTTCGTGCCCATCGTGGTCGCCGTCGCCGCGATCACGTTCGCCGTTTGGGCCCTGGTTGGCCCCGAGCCCCGCCTAGCGCATGCGCTCATCAACGCCGTGGCCGTCCTCATCATCGCCTGCCCGTGCGCCCTTGGTTTGGCGACGCCGCTGTCCATCATGGTCGCCACCGGCAAAGGGGCGAGCGCCGGCGTCCTGTTCCGCAACGCGGAGGCCATCGAGACGATGCGCCGCGTCGACACCCTCGTCGTCGACAAGACGGGCACGCTGACAATGGGCAAACCCCGGCTGACCGAGACGCATCTGCTTGGCACGCACCCGGAGTCGGCTCTCGCCTTGGCGGCCGGCCTCGAGGCCGCAAGCGAACACCCGTTGGCGGCCGCCATCGTCGCCGCCGCCAAGGAGAAGGGCATCCCGCCGGCACGCATCGACTCGTTCGCCTCCGTGCCCGGCAAGGGCGTGCACGGGATGGCGCACAAACACGAGGTGGCCATCGGCAACGACGAATTCCTTGCCGGGCGCGGCGTCGACGTCGGGCCCGGCGCCGCCACGGCGCAGGACTGGCGCGCAAGGGGCCGCACGGTCCTGTTCCTGGCCATCGACGGCCGCCTCGCCGCGCTGTTTGCCGTCGAGGACCCCGTCAAGCAGTCCACGCCGGAGGCGCTGTCGGCGCTCCGGGCGGACGGCATCCGCATCGTCATGCTGACCGGCGACAACGAGACGACTGCCAAGGCCGTGGCGGCCCGCCTAGGCATCGACGAGGTCGTGGCCGGCGTCCTGCCGGACCAGAAGGCGCAGCACGTCAAGCGGCTGCAGGCCGAGGGGCGCTTCGTCGCCATGGCCGGCGACGGCATCAACGACGCGCCCGCCCTGGCGCAGGCGCAAGTCGGCATCGCGATGGGCACGGGAACGGACATCGCCATGGAGTCCGCCGGCGTCACGTTGGTGAAGGGCGACTTGCGCGGCATCGTGCGCGCGCGCCACCTCAGCCGGGCGACGCTGCGCAACATCAAGCAGAACCTCGTCTTCGCGTTGGGATACAACGCCTTGGGCGTGCCCATCGCGGCCGGCCTGCTCTACCCCGTCTTCGGGTTGCTGCTCAGCCCCGTCATCGCCGCGGCGGCCATGAGTTTCAGTTCGGTGTCGGTCGTCAGCAATGCTTTGCGGCTGCGTCGCATCGCACTCTGACGCACCGGCAACGACCGAGCCGACCGCCTCCGTCACCGCCAGGTGGCGCCGAGGCGATCCCCCAGGGAACCCCGGGCCGATGGCCCCTGCCCTTCTCCTGTAGCCTTATGATGGGCGGCAAACTCGCGCGCGCGTGCACCTGATTCCCAACCACGCGTTGGAAGCCGAGCTGTCCGCCGCCATCGGCATCCAGTCGGCCCAGGACCTCTTCTCGGACATCCCGGCCAACCTGCGCTCCAAGGCGCTGCGCCTGCCCGGCCCGGAACCGGAACGGCACATGGTGCGCCGCCTGCGCACCCTCCTGGCCAAGAACCAATCCTACGAGCGCATGCCGAACTTCCTCGGCGGCGGCTACAAGCCCCAACTCGTCCCTGCGGCAGTCAAGGCCGTGGCGCATCGCCAGGAGTTCATCACGAGCTACACTCCGTACCAGCCCGAGGTCTCGCAGGGGCTGCTGCAAGTCATCTTCGAGTACCAGTCGCTGATGTGCGACATCACCGCCATGGAGGTCTCGAACGCCGGCATGTACGACGGGCCCACCGCCCTCGGCGAGGCCGCCCTCATGGCCACGCGCGTCAATGGACGCACGCGCTTCCTCGTCCCCGGGCACCTGTCGTGGGAGAAGCGCAGCATCCTGCGCAACTACACCGTCGGCCCCGGCATCACCATCGACACGTACGGCTACGATGACAAGACCGGACGCAGCGACCTTGCCAGCCTCGAAGCCAAGCTCGGCCCCGACGTGTCCGGCGTCTACCTGGAGACCCCGAACCACTTCGGCGTCTTCGAAACGGAAGCCAAGCGGGTCGGCGACCTCGCGCACGCCGCGGGGGCGCTCTTCGTCGTCGGCAGCGACCTGACGTCGGTCGGCGTCTCGACGCCACCCGGCAAGCTGGGCGCAGACGTCGTCGTGGCGGAGGGCTCCTGCTTCGGCGGGGCTCCCGCATTGGGTGGTCCGCTGCTCGGAACAATGCTTTGTTCCGAGCAGATCGTGCGCAAGATGCCCGGGCGCATCATCGGCGCCACGCGGGACGAGGACGGCAAGCGCGGCTTCGTCATGACGCTGCAGGCTCGGGAACAACACATTCGACGTAGCAAAGCTACGTCGAACATCTGCTCCAACGAGGCCCTCATCGCCAACCAGGCCGCCATCCATCTCTCCATGCTCGGCCGCAAGGGCCTGCGCGAGATGGGGCTGCAGAACCTGGAGGCCGGCGCGAAGCTCGAGTCGCACCTCGCCGCCGCTGGCTGCAACCGCCGCTTCACGGGCCAGTTCTACAACGAACTCGTCACGACGGCGCACGACCCCAAGGGCCTGCACGAACGCGCCCTGACGGCCGGCGTCCACGCGGGCTGGCCCATCGAGCGCGACGTGCCCGCCCTGCGCAACTGCCTGCTTTGGGGCAGCACGCCCGTGCACAACGACGACGACTACCAGCGCCTCGCGAAGGCCCTCATGCCGGCTTTGCCGACGAAGGAGGCAAAGGCATGGTAGCGCATGCCGCCGCAGCCGCAGCCATGGCGAAACCCGCAGCGCCCTTGCGCAAGCCGGTCGCCGGCGTGAGCCTCATGGTCATCCCGCACGAAGTCCCCCTCGTCGTCGAGGAGGCGTTGCCCGGAACGGTCGGCACCAACCAAGGTCCCGCCAACGAAGCCATGGCCAACCGCGTTCCCAAGGACCTGCAGTTCGCCCCCACGCTCGACGGCGACTTCGGCCTCTCCGAGCCGCAGGCGGTCGCCCACTTCACGAAGCTGTCGCAGAAGAACTTCGGCAACGACACCGCGCTCTACCCGCTGGGCTCGTGCACGATGAAGCACAACCCGAAGGCGTGCGACGAAGTCGCTGGCTTGTCGACCGTCAACCTGGTGCACCCGGAGCAGGACCCCCGCACCATCCAGGGGTCCCTGGAAATCTTCCATGAACTCGAACGCTGGCTCGCCGAGGTCACCGGCATGGACGCCGTGTCCCTGCAGCCCGCCGCCGGCGCGCAAGGCGAATTCCTTGGCCTGCTGACGATTCGGGCCTACCACGAGTCGCGCGGCGAAGGCCACCGCGACGAAGTCATCCTGCCCGACACCGCGCACGGCACCAACCCCGCCACCGCGTCCATGGCGGGCTACAAGGTCGTCGAGATTCCCTCCGGCCCGGACGGCCTCGTGGACCTGAACGCGCTCAAGGCGGCCGTGTCGAAGAACACCGCGGCCTTCATGCTCACCAACCCCAACACGGTGGGCATCTTCGAGAAGAACATCTCGCAGATCCAGAAAGTCATCCACGACGCCGGCGGCCTGCTGTACTACGACGGCGCCAACCTGAACGCCATCACGGGCCAGGTCCGCCCCGGCGACATGGGCTTCGACGTCGTGCACATCAACCTGCACAAGACCTTCGCCGTACCGCACGGCGGCGGCGGACCCGGCGCCGGCCCCATCGGGGTCAAGCGCCGCCTCGAACCCTTCCTGCCGGTGCCGCGCATCGTCAAGAAGAGCGACGGCACGTACGGCGCCGAGGGCATGGACAAGCACCCGCAGTCCGTCGGCAAGATCAAGGCCGGCTACGGCCAGGGCGCCGCCTTGGTGCGCGCCTACAGCTACATGTGCATGCTGGGCGGAACCGGCATCAGCCGCGCCGCCGAAATCGCCTGCCTCAACGCCAACTACGTGAAGGCGAAGCTGACGGGCGTGCTCGACTTCCCGCACCCGGGACGGTCCATGCATGAATTCGTCGGCTCCGCGACCGGCTTGAAGAAGCGCACGGGAATCACGGCTGGCGACCTCGGCAAGCGCCTGCTTGACCACGGCCTGCACGCCCCGACCGTGTACTTCCCGCTCCTGGTCCCCGAGGCCGTCATGTTCGAGCCGACCGAGTCCGCCACGAAGGCCGAGCTGGACCGCTTCATCGCGGCCGTCAAGGACATCGCCGCGGAGGACCCCGCCGTGGTGCACGCCGCGCCGCACACGACGCCAGTGCGCCGCCTCGACGAAGCCATGGCGGCCAAGAAGCTCGTGCTGCGCTGGCACACGTTGTCGCGCCTCGAGGGCTAGCGGACCCATCCACCGATGACACCGATGTCACCGATGGCCCATCACCGCATCGGTGTCATCGGTGACATCGGTGGATCGTTCGGTACGTCGGGGCGCCGCGCAAGGTTGAAGCCGCACAGGGCGTCGTCGTCCACGATGGAACGGCCGGAGGGCCACCCGTAGATGCCACGCCTGCGCGTCGGCCTCCTGGTGAATCCCGTCGCGGGCCTCGGCGGCCCCGGCGCTTACAAAGGCAGCGACGGCAACTGGCAGGACGCCCTGGCCGAAGGGTACCAGCCGACGTCGCCTGACCGGGCCGCGCGCTTCGTGAAGGAGTGCGGCCCGGACCTGCATTGGGTCACGGTGCCCGGCGCCATGGGCGGCGACGATGCCCCCGGCGCGCAACTTGTGCTCGCCAGCGAGACGTTCGAGGTCGGCAAGACCACGCGCGACGACACAATCCGCGCCGCCCAGGCCATCTGCGAAGCCAAAGTGGACCTCCTGTGTTTCCTCGGGGGCGACGGCACGGCAGCCGACGTCGCCAAGGCCGTCGACGGCAAGCAGCCGTGCCTCGGAGTCCCCGCGGGCGTGAAGATCACCTCCGCCGTGTTCGCGCATGACGTCGAGGAGGCCGCCTGGCTCGTCGAGCACCTCCTTCCCGGGTTCGAGACCATCCTGCGCGACGTGACCGACCTCGACGAGGTGGCGTACCGCACGGGACACGTCGACATCGAGCTCAAGGGTAACCTGCGTGTCCCGCTGTCGCCCGCCATCCAGTCCGGCAAGGTCGCCACCTCAACCGAGACCCCGCTCGAACCCCTCATCGAGCAACTCCTGCAGGAATGGGACCCGGATGCCCTCACCTTCGTCGGCGCCGGCTCCGTGTGCCAGGCCGTCAAGGACCAATTCTGGGGCAAGCCGACGCTGCTGGGCGTGGACGCCATCCAGGGGTCGCGCATCACCGCCATCGACCTCGACGACCGCCAGATCGCCGTCCTCGTGGACACCCAACTCGCCAAGGGCGGCAAGGTGCGCATCGTGCTCTCAACCATCGGTGGGCAGGGCATGCTGCTGGGACGCGGGACGCAGATGTTCCGCCCCGAGGTCCTCAAGCGCATCGGCTGGGATTCCCTGCGCGTGCTCGCCCCACCCGAGAAGTTGCTGGGCCTGCGCGCGTTGCACATCGACACCGGCGACCCCGCCTTCGACGCGACGGCCCCGAAGCACATGCGTGTCATCACGGGTTGGAATGAGACGCGACTGATGCGCCTCGTGCACGGCGCCCTCAAGGTCGAGGACGGCAACGGCGTGCGCCCAGGACCCGCCGCTCCGGCGCCCACGCCATAACCGAATCGAGAAGGGCACCGCGCCGCCGGAGCCCTCTTATTTGGCTGGGGGCGTCGACGCGCATTCCATGCTTGACAAGAAATGGCTGAACCCGGAGCACTTGGCCAAGACCCACGTGACGAGGACCGCCATTCCTCTTCTCCTCATGTTTCCAGTTCTCCTCTACTTGGTCTACCGGGCGTGGCCAGGTCTGGGCGAACACGACTACTTCATCGTCGTGTCCATCGTGGTGGCATTTGGAATCCTGATCACCATTGTGCTTGTCCGGGCCCTGGTCATTTGGCAAGGAATCAAGGATCTGCAGGCGGATCGCACAAAGTGAGATTGCTGGGCTAGCAGGCGCGACGCGCCTAGCACAGCGTGTGGCAGTTGTCTGCCGGCAGCTCCGCGGGCACGCGTCCGCCGAACTGCAGCGTCGTCTCCAGGCTGAACAGGACGTCGCCGACGATGGCCGTTCGCGTGAGGACCGCCGTCTGCAGGCTTGCGGCCGCCAAGTCGGACGGCTTGCCGTCACTTGGCAGGGCCCCATCCCAGATTGCCTGGCGCGGCCCCGTCTGGGTCAGGGGAGCCGCTGGGCCTTCGACCCACACGGCGTCGCCCCACGCCAGGCCGACGGAGGCATTGAGCGCCCGGCCATCCTGCGTGTCCGTCCACGAGGCCACGACGCGGGCGCCCGACAGGCGCGACAAGTAGGCGACCTGCAACCCCTCCGGGAACAGCAAGGGTTCGACGGCGACGGCCGGGGCGACTCCCTCGGCGCCGGGTTGGGCGACCTGCGTGGACCAGGCGTGCTCGCCGAGGAACGTCAGCGTGCTGCGGTAGAGCGGGATGAAGACGTCGCGGTCGGACACGGTGAGCCCCTCGGCAGCCACGGCGGCGCCGATGTGCACGCGGGCACCTTCGCTTGTCCAGCCGTCCGGACCTAGCACGCGCACGAGGAGCGTCGTCGGCTCCGAGAACCGGAACAGGGCTGCGCCTTGCACGTCGGTGCCGCGCTGTTGCACGTCGCCGAGCTTGCCGTCCGCCTTCAACGGCGTTCCCTGCACCTGAGCACGAACGGGTTCGCCGTTGGGCGTCTCCTTGGTGACGACGATGGTTGCCGTGTATTCCGGGGCCGGCATGGGAGTCGGTTGGGCCGAGGTCTCCTGCGGCACCGTCGGGGCATGGCCCGGTCCGTTGCAGCCAGCCAGAAGGAGGCCGAAAACGACGGCGAAGGTCAAGGAAAGAGCCGGGCGCATCGCGTCAGACCCCCACCCGGTCCATTTGAGGGCATGTGCCGCGTCCACGAAACGTCGGGTCGTTTTATGGCCAGAACCCCCCTGGGCGCGTCGTGGACACCGAGATGGCCGACGCCGTCCCCCGCAGCCCCGTCGCCGTGACCGTCACCATGCGCGGCCACAGCCTCATCCAGGACAAGCCCGCCTCCTCCGGGGGCCAAGACCAGGGACCAATGGCGAGCGAGCTGCTTCTCGCGGGACTGTTGGCCTGCCAACACTCGACGTTCGTCAAGGTCGCCGCCAAGCGCAAGCTGACCGCAGCGATCAAGTCGCTTCGCGGCGAGATGGATTTCAAGGACGGGGACATCGCGGCCCTGCGTGTGCACTACGTCATCGAGGCCGGGCCGGACGTTGCCGACGGCGCCATCGAGACGGCGATGCGTTTGACGGACAAGACGTGCACCATCAGTCGCGTCCTCAAGGTCGCGGTCGCGGCGACGTTCTCCCGCGCCTAACGACGACTCCAGAACCCCTGGCCACGACTCCCGAACAGGGATTTCGGTGATTTCCAGTGATGCCCATTCAAAGGCATCACCCAACCGTCAGGGACGCTTGGCCATGAGCGCAAGTTCGAGGTACGACCTCTGCTCACGGTCCTCCGCATGCAGGCCGAGGCGGCGCAGGGCGTCTTCGACGAGGCTGGTGGCCGCCTCGCGGTCCGACCCGGTGGCCTCGACCTCGACGAACTCCCCGACGCCGTCCACGACGTCCAGGGCGACTTCCACGACCCCGAGGTGGTAGGGGACGCGGGTCTTGGACAGCGTCGCGGCGGGCGTGAAGCCCAGCGATGCAAGGAGGGCCGTCGGATCCGTGGCAAGGCCGACGGTCTGTTCGACGCGGGCCTTCGTCGGGCCGCCCTGCTTGGGGCCCTTGTAGGTGAGCTCGAGGCGGGCTCCGACGCGGCGCAGGCGCAGCGCCGCGTCCAAGGCCGCAAGGTCGCGCTGCGGGTGGCGGAAGAAGGTGTCTTCCTGGCGCTGCGCCGGCCCGGGTGATGCGCCCAGTTCGCGCAGGCGCCGCTCCAATCCGGCGCGGTCGCGCAGCTTCAGCTTGGCCTCGACTTCGAGCACAACGCCTCCTTTGCGCCATGACGCCCAAGCGCCTATCAGGGTGCCGGCCTTGGCCGGCATCGTGCGACGCGCCCTGCTGGCCCTGGCCCTGCTCGGCGCGCTTGCTTTGCCGGGATGCTTGGAGCCGTTTCGCGTCCGCGTGGAGGCCGACGTCCTCGACGAGGCCCCCGGCTGGACGGAGACCTATGGCAAGGTGAAGGGCGGCGGGCTGGGGGCGCGCACCCAGGAGACACGGTACTCCTTCGAGCCAGACAGCTCCAACCCGCCGTTCCCCGGCACCCTGCAGGTCTTCTCGGTGCGCAGCCTGTCCCGCCTGTCATCGGACGAATTGCTGCGCCTGGCCCAATCCGCCGTGGAAGACGGCGCCGGCTCGCATGCCATCGTGCTCGACGGCGAGCCCGTCGAAGGCCGCCGCACCCTCGCCTCCAGCGTGCACACGCATTGGGTCCTGCGCTCCGGAACCACGACGCAGGCCGGCCAGGTCTTCGACGACGAGGTGCGCATCCGCATCCTCGCCGAAGTCGGGCACGACGGCCGCTCCGACACCAGCTTCCTCGCCATCGCCATCGTGCAAGTCGAACGCACCCGGCAGTGCCCATTGCTTGCGGCCTGCCAGCCCACGCACTCCGAAGCGTCCTGGATCCAGGTCGTCGGCGACCCCGAGGGCTCCGTGCAGGGCGCGACTTCCACTTCAGGCTTCATCGACCACCTGGTGACCCGTTGACCCCCGCCCCCGAACCCGTTGCACCCGCGCGCTTCCCCGCCGGGCCCAAGATCCGCGAGTGGTCGCAGAAGCACCACTTCTCCGACTGGATGGTCGCCCGCCTGGTGCAGCTCACCGACGAACCCGCCCGCATGCTGGACGGCTTGCTGCGCCGCCCGCCGCGCTACCTGCGCGTCAATCCGCTGCGCATCGGCGCCGACGAATGCAAGGTCCGCCTCGAATCCAAGGGCTTCGAACTCGCCCGCAACGACCTCGACGCCAACATCTTCCGCCTGCGCCAGGAACCGCACTCCGCCGGCGCCACCGTCGAGCACATGCTGGGCATGACGACGCCACAGGACCTCGCCTCGGCGAGCGCGCCCCTCGCCCTCAACGCCAAACCCGGCGACGTCGTGGTTGACCTTGCGGCGGCGCCCGGCGTCAAGACCCTGCACGTGGCCGGCAACCTCGGCGCCTTCGGGGCCATCGTGGCCGTCGAGCCCGAGGCCGACCGCATGCGGGCCTTGCGCTTCAACCTCGAACGCTGCGGCGTCACCAACACGCTGATGCGCCGCGAACGCGCCCAGGACCTGCCGGGCCGCGAGTGGGCCGACCGGGTCCTCCTCGACGCGCCCTGCACGGGCGAGGGCACAATCCCGAAGGACCGCAACCGCCGCCAAGGCAAACCCGAGGAGATCACCAATTTGTGCGGCGTGCAAGCCGAGCTGCTCGATGCCGCCGACCGCATCCTGAAGCCGGGCGGAACGCTGGTCTACGCCACGTGCACGATGGCGCCGGAGGAGAACGAGTTGCAGGTGAGCCGCATGGTGCGCCGCGGTTACCGCGTCGAGTCCCTCCCCTTCGACCGCGTCGCCGGCACGGCGCTCGGCCGCGGCGTGACGCAGTGGCCCGGCCTCGAACTGGACCCAAGCGTCGCCAAGGCGCGGCGCTTCATCCCCGGCATCCACCCGACCCTCGGATTCTTCGTGGCGAAGCTGACCAAGGGGGCGTCCTCGTGAGCCTGCGTGCGGCGACCCGCGACGAGGAGACCGAGGTTTTGGCCTTCTTCGAGGGCCTGGAAGGTGGGCTGTCCGACCGCATCACGGGCCGCCACCAACTCGTCATCGTGGAGCGCGACGGCATCGAGTTCGCCAACCTCGCGACCCCCGAAATTCTCGCGTTGCCGAAGGACATCCTGGCCGGCAGCGAAGGCGGCGGACTCGCCATCGGCGTCCTCGAGGACGACCGCTACCACCTCGACCTGCAAGGCGCCGTGCTTGCCGCTCGCCACACCAAGCACCAGACCATCCGCGTCACTGAGCATGCCGCACGCCTGTTCCTCTATGGGCGCAACGTGCTCGCCGAATCCGTCGACTGGGCCGACCCCGGCCTTGCGAAGGGGGACGCCTGCATCGTGTGCAACCCCCGCGGTGAAGCCATGGGCCTCGGCATGGTGACCGGGAGCCTGAAGGGCAAGGGCGAAGCCGTGAAGCCCGTGCAGGACCTCGGCACGTACCTGCGCGACCAGGACGAGGGCGAATAGATGTCCCGCCACGGGGGCACCGCATGACCAGTCCCGCCGCATCGGCGTCCGCGGCGCGCCAGTACACCGTCATCGTCGCCGTGCGCGACGGCTCCGCCGGCAAGGAGTTCCTCATGGTGCACCACAAGACGCGCGGATGGGAACTCCCCGGCGGCAAAATCGAATCCAACGAGGGACCCGTGCACTGCGCGCTGCGCGAATTCCGCGAGGAAACCGGGCACCTGTTGTCGTCCCCCAAGTTCGTGGTCAAGATCCCGAAGCCGAACGGACTGTGCTACGTCTTCACGGGCGGCCTCGGCCCGGACGTCGCCGAAGTCGAGGACGAATCCATTGGGGAGATGCGCTGGTTCGCGAAGCTGCCGCGCCAATTGGGCCTGGCATTCCCGGATGACCCGTACGACGAGATGGGCAACCTGCTCGGCATTTCCTTCGGGTAGCCCATGTCCACGGCCTCTGCAACTCACTGGCCGACGCCTCCCGCGAGGAACCGTGGGTGGGCGCTCCTTGCATTCACCCTCGCGGTCCTGCTGGCGATTCCGTGCGCGGCCGCACACACGGGCAGGCTCACCAGCAGTCCTGCCGAGGGGACCCGCCTCAATGATCCACCGGCCTTCGTCTCCGTCACCTTGACGGAGCCCGCCGACGCGGACGGGTCGACGTTGCAGGTGGTCGACTCCGCAGATCGCCGCGTGGACCTGGACGACGTCACGATGAGCGGCGGCCCACGCCCGACCCTTCGCGTGTCCCTGCCGCCCGACCTCCCCGACGGCTCGTACCGCATCCTCTGGCAGGCCATCTCGGGGGCCGACGGCCACGTCACGCACGGCCAGGTCGGCTTCGCCGTCGGCGACTTCGTGCCACCCGGCTCGCCCAGCTCCGACCCGGACGCCGTGGCCTGGCTCGGCGCCACCGGTCGCCTCTTTGCTTTCCTGGGCTTGGCCTTGGGCTTCGGCGCGGCGCTGTTTCTGGCCTGGGTCCCCGGTGCGGTCCCCGTGCCGCGGCGGCCCGTGCTGGAGACGCTTCTGCTTGGTTCCGGCCTGCACCTCCTTGGCATCGTGCTGCTGCTGAAGTCCACGATGGACCACGCAGGCCTCGGCGCGGCCGGCTTCGCCACCACCTCAATCGGCAAGATGCTGCTCCTGCGCCTCGGCCTCGGGGTCGCGGCGTTGGCGTTCGCGGGCATCGCAAGCATGCCGCGCGTCCCCGCCAGGCTTCCGCCCCCCCTCGCCGTTGCGTTGCTTGTCGCGTCGGGCCTGGGCTCGGCGCGCTTCGGCCACGCCTCCACGGCCGGCATCGCGGGCATCGTCGTGGATGCGATGCACCTGGTCGCGGTTGCGACTTGGGTGGGCGGCCTCATCGTCTTCCTGTGGCTGCTCGTGGAGGCTCGTCGCACCGGGTGGACGGCGGATGCCGTGCGCGTCGCCGGCGTGCGTTTCGGCACGGCTGCGCTCATCAGTGTCGTCGTCGTCCTTGCGGCCGGACTTGGCGCCACGCTGAGCATCCTCGGTCCGGCCGCCTGGCTGGAGCCTGCCGCGACCCTCTCGTCCACTTGGGGCCGGGCCCTGGCCGCCAAGGTCGCCTTGACGTTCGCCATGTTGGCTCTGGGCGCCGTGAACCGTTACGGCATCCTTGAGCCGGCCGCGAGCGGCGGCTTGTCGGGCCGGCTGCAGCACCTCGTGACGCGCTGGGCCCCCAACCTGCGCGTCCTCGACGGCGGCGCCCCGAGCATGCGGCGCCTGCTCGCCGTCGAGGCCGCCTTCGGCGTCGCCACGCTTGCCCTCGCCGCCATCCTGACCTCCGTGTCGCCGCCGGCCGACGCCGCGATTGGCCCCACGACGGTCGAGGTCATGGGCTTCGGCGCTGACTTCCATGGCATCCTCGTGCTCGACCCAACACCCGTCGTCGGTGCGACGTCCACGGTGCGGGTGTTGCTGCAAACGCATGCGGGAATCGCCGTCGAGGGCAACGACTGCGGCCGCGTCGCGCCCGACTCCTGCGTTTCGGCGACCGTTGGGACGGACGGCGGGGAGTCGCACGCCCTGCAGCCGCTGGGCGGAGGCATCTGGGAAGCGCAAGGCATCCTGTGGACCACGGAGGGGGAGTCCGTGGTCCGCGTCACGGTGTCGACGTCCGAGGTCCCAAACGACACCTTGGACTTCGCGTTCACCATCGCACCCGCCGAATAGATAAGCCCCGTCAAACATGGGCGCCTTCGTGTACTTCCTCCCGTTGCACGACGGCCCGCACGACTCGGCCAGCGACCTGACGGCCATCGACTGGGTCCTCGTCGTCGTCGTCCTCCTGGCGCTCATCGGCGTGGGTGCCGCATTGTGGCACATCATCCAGCGTCGCCGCGACGAACCCTAGGCCGCTTCCTTCCTGGCGGCGACGACAAGGCTCTTGTAGCCCAGGGGGAGTCACGCAGCAATGCTTCGGGCCGTTGCCACCCTCGCCCTGCTCCTGACCGCAATCCTCGCCGGCTGCTCCGCCGACCCGTCGCCGGCGAACTCGGCCCAAGAGCCCGAGGCCTTCGAGGACGTCGAAGTCACCGACACGACGGGCGCAATCCGCGGCTACGTCGTCAACGAAGCCATCGTCCCCATCGCGGACGTCGTCGTCCGCTTGACGGGCGGCGCCAACCAGACCACGGACGCCGAGGGCGCCTTCGTCTTCAACGGCCTCGAGCCGGGCGACTACTTCGTCTCCGCCTCCAAGCTGGGGTACACGACGCAGCAGGCCTCGGCCACCGTCGTCGCCGGCGAAGAACCGCCCATCACGAAGATCATGCTCCCCGCTGACAAGAACTCGGCGCCGTTTGCAACGCAGCAGACCTGGGACGGCTTCATCATGTGCGCCTTCATGGTCGCAAACGGCAACCTCGGCGCGCAGGCCTGCGGCCCGCTCGATGACCGCTTCATCCACTGGTTCGCCATGGACAGCGGCATCCCGACGTACGTCCAAGCCGAGATGGTGTGGACTAGCACCCAGGCCCTCGGCAACGCCCTCGACCTCGAATTCTACGACGGCGGCACCTGGCACTTCAAGGTCGTCAACGGCGAAAGCCCGCTCGTCATCAACGCCACGAAGGACGAGATCATCGAATGGTGGGACGCCAACGAGACCCTCCTGCCCATGCGCGTTTGGCCCAGTGGCGCCGAGGCGGTGTCCGTGGCCTACAACCAGCAGTTCACCGTCTACATGACGATGTTCTACAACATCACCCCCCGCCAGGGCTGGACGATGATTGAGGACGGCGCCTGCGACCCCGTCTCGAAGTGCTCCTAGAACGGGGACCCCCACGGCCAGTTCCACAACAGCCCTTACCGGGAGGTTTGGCACGACTCAATGCATCGGGCAGTTGCCACCCTTACGACGAGAACAACACGTCCCTGCTCGTTCGCGTCTTCCCCGGCACGGGCACGGCGTTGACGATCGCGGCGCGGCAGCGGTTCGACATCTTCGTGACCTCCTTCTACGGCTTCGAGCCGCGTGAGGGCTGGGCCTTCAGCAACGACGGCCAGTGCCTTGCCCCCGAAGACTGCGCCTAGTCGAAGCCGCGAGCCGGACGCCTAGAAGAGTCCGGCGAAGAAGTCTCCCGCGTAGATGAAGAGCAGGCTGCGCGCCACGATGGCGGCGAACGTCACGGCGAGGAAGATGCTCTTGCGCATCTTGAGGACGGCCAGGATGAACAGCGGCGCCGTGTCACTCATGAACGGGATGGCGAAGAGCACGAAGACGGCCCAGTAGCCGAACTTCTGCGCGAAGCGCTCGAGCGCCTTGAAGATGCGTTTCAGCAGCGGCCGCTTCTCGAGCAGCATCGCCAGGCCTTCGTTGGCCTTGTCGCCCATCATGAGGACGACCCAGGACCCCGCGACTTTGGCGATGGCGGCCACCGTGACGGTCCAGAAGACGCCGAGCTCGTCGACGGCGTTCGACAGCAGAATCTCGAAGGGAGTCGGCAGGAAGATGCTCGTCGCCAGGGAATAGAAGAACAGGCCGTACACGGACTGGTACGTCCCCAACGCCTCGTAGTTGACGATGGCCACCACGACGCCCACCGTCACCCACAGGAACAGGGACCCCCAGAGCAGGAGGCTGAACACGGCTTTGCGACGCCTCGGCGTCAGGAAGGACTCATCGAAGAGGCTGCGCGCCAGGAGTTTGCGTTGCGTGGGGTCGGCCAGTAGGCGCCAATTGTCGCGGAACTGCGCCGGCAGGCCCGTGATGGCGGAGACGACGTCGTTGTTGGCCTGCACGACCTTGTCGCCGAAGCGGTACACCAGGCCGCCGCCAGATGCGTCGCCCTCCCAGTCCACCAGGGCCGCCACGCGGCGGTCCGGCATGGGGCGCCAATAGTCCCGCAGCTGGGACTCGTGCGCTGCGGGGGGGTTGGCCACGGCGACTCCAGCAAGCGGCGCCGTTTGATGCTTCTCACAAGGGACGCCTTTGGCCAACTCCGGGGGACCGATGCCTGCGGCAACCTTTCCTTTCAAATAGACCGGCCTTGTCGCCGCAAACAACCACTCGGGGTGGTAACTCAGCTGGGAGAGTGCCAGACTGAAGATCTGGATGTCGCCGGTTCGATCCCGGTCCACCCCACTGACGAAACGGGATTCGCTCGCTTCGCTCGCGAACCACGTTTCGTCAATCCCCTTGGCTAGGGGGCCCTGCGGGCCCCAGAGGGCTTTATGGGAGCGTGCCCAATCCCCGGCCCATGTCTCGCGATGAAGACCACGTCATGACGGGCGTCTACGTTGGCGTCGGCCTGCTGCTTGCCGCCGGCGCCGGGTACCTGGCCTGGCGCTACTTGCTCGACGACGCGCACAAGAACAAGGCCAAGGACCTCCTGGCCGACAACGTCACCAAGGCAAAGCGGGCCGTGCGCGACGCCAAGGGCCGCCTCGTCGCCTGAGGCAGCGCCCGCAGCTTGCCGAGGCCGGAAGGGTTTAGGTTCCCGCGACCGAACAAGCGGCATGGTCCGCAACCGCGTCCTACCCCGCATCCTGTACGGAACCCTCGGCCTCGTGGTCGTGGGTGCTGCCTCGGTCTACGCCTTCCGGTCGCTGCGCCGGGCAAGCGACTCGCCTGACGAGGCCTCGATGCTGACCCTGCGCCGCTCCACGCGCAGCGTCGGCCGGGCCGTCAAGGGCTCCGCGCAGAAGGTCGGCAAGGCGCTGGCCCGCAGCGTCGAAGACACCGGGGACGCCCTGGTTGAGGCAGGGCGCGAGTTCGAGTTCGACTCGGGCACGGCGCCGAAGTCCAACCGGATTTGAGGCGGGGAGTCACCCTTTCAAGGCGGAGGCCGTGCAGGCCGCGTGAGCGGGGGCAAGGCCGGGCGCAAGAAGGCGGACTGGGAGTCGACGACGTACGCCAAGGCGAAGGCCAAAGGCGAACGCAAGGAGTCCTTCTCCGCGTTCTCCGGCCGCGAAATCGCGCCCCTGTACACGGGCGACGACCTTGCTGGCCTCGACGCCGACCGCGATCTCGGCTACCCGGGCTCGGCGCCCTACACGCGCGGCGTGCAACCCACGATGTACCGCGGCCGCCTGTGGACGATGCGCCAATACGCCGGCTTCAGCACGCCGGAGGAGTCGAACAAGCGCTACAAGCTGCTGCTCCAGCAGGGTTCGACGGGCCTCAGCGTGGCCTTCGACTTGCCGACGCAGATCGGCATGGACTCCGACGACGAACGCGCGCTCGGCGAGGTCGGCAAGGTCGGCGTCGCCATTGACTCGCTGCGCGACATGGAGACCCTGTTCGACGGCATCCCCCTGGACAAGGTCACGACGTCGATGACCATCAACGCCCCCGCCGCGGTGCTTCTGTGCATGTACCTAGCCGTGGCGGAGAAGCAAGGCGTGCCATTCGCGAAGGTCGGCGGCACCATCCAGAATGACATCCTGAAGGAATACATCGCGCGCGGCACCTACATTTTCCCGCCGGGGCCATCGATGCGCCTCATCACGGACACCTTCGCCTTCTGCGCCAAGGAAGTCCCCGAGTGGAACACCATCAGCATCTCCGGCTACCACATCCGTGAAGCGGGCTCGACGGCCGCCCAGGAACTGGCCTTCACGCTCGCCGACGGCATCGCCTACGTGCAGGCCGCCGTCGACGCCGGCCTCAAGGTCGACGACTTCGCGCCACGCATCGCCTTCTTCTTCAACGGACACAACGACTTCCTCGAGGAGGTCGCCAAGTTCCGCGCGGCGCGCAGGTTGTGGCAGAGGATCATGACCGAACGGTTCGCCGCCCGCGACCCGCGGTCGGCGATGCTGCGCTTCCACACCCAGACGGCGGGCTCGACGCTCACTGCGCAGCAGCCGGAGAACAACGTCGTGCGCGTCGCCATTCAGGCCCTCGCCGCCGTGCTGGGAGGCACGCAGAGCCTGCACACCAACAGCATGGACGAGGCGCTCGGCTTGCCGACGGAGAAAGCTGCGCGCATCGCCTTGCGCACGCAGCAGATCATCGCTCACGAATCCGGCGTCGCCAACACCGTGGACCCCGTGGCCGGCAGCTACGCGATCGAGTCGCTCACCAACGACCTCGAGGCCGAGGCAACGAAGTTGATTGCGGACATCGACAAGATGGGCGGCATGCTGCGCGCCATCGAGAAGGGCTGGGTGCAGCGCCAGATCCAAGAAGCGGCCTACAAGTTCCAACGCGAGGTCGAGGACAACGATCGCACGGTCGTCGGCGTCAACGACTTCCAGACGGAGGGCGAGGCCCCGATGGACCTGCTGAAGGTCGACGACGGCCCGGAACGCCTGCAACTCGCGAAGATCAAGAAGGTCAAGGCCG
>JBBSVQ010000036.1:0-10236 GCA_038046725.1 Thermoplasmatota archaeon
GCTCCACGCCGCCTTCATGGTCATCACCGTGAGGAAGTTATGAAACAGTCTCTAGGCTTGCGGTGGTCGGCCGGGACGTTTCGTCCCCTACGCAACGTGGACGGCCCGACCTGCCAGAGGGACGCGAAAAAAGGACGGGAAGGCGCAGGGAACGAGGAAAGGGAAGGGGAACGAGGAAAGGGAAGGAAGGAGGGGAGGAAGGGGGAGAGGGGACGGCCGAAGCCGTTCAGAACAAGGACTGGATGGCCGAGCCAAGGTCCTCGAGGAGGCCCTTGATGCCGCCGGCGGTCTGCTTGACGGTCTTGGCCTGCTCGGAGGTGTCGACGTCCGCGCCGGTCTCGGCGTGGGCGCCCATGGCGTCCGCGACGGCGTTGGCGTGGATTCCGTTCTCGCTGGCATCGGCGCACACGGTTGCGGCGCCCGAGACGGCCGGGGCCGACGGCAGGGCCGGGATTCCGATCGGGAGGGAGACGGGGAGCGCGGGGACGGCGGGGACGGCAGGCAGGGCCGGCAGGGCGGGGACGGCGGGGCGGATGCAGGTGCTGGCGGCGTAGTCAGCGTAGTCGGCGGAGACGGATCCAGCTGGCGTCGCGACGTTGTGCGAAAGGCCGAGCGGCAGAGCCGATGCGGTGCCGGCGACGGCGAGCAGGGTCAGGGCGCCAAGGCCGAGGTAGGCGAGGCGGTTCATGCGGCGGGGTTGGTGGTTGTTGGTCATGTGCTTCGACCCAAGACCAGCCTCGACGGCCGGAGTACTTAGGGCGAGGCGATACCATGGAAATCGTCGGCCGCGACCGGTGTGGCGGATGGGGCCCGCGCCCCCCGCCTTATCAAGCCGCGGCGCCGCCAAGGGTCATCGTTTGAATTCTCCCCCATGCGGTTTAAGGCGTGGGGGGTGCAGCGTCACGTATGCCGTTCCTGGCGGTCCTCGTGGCCCTTTCCTTACCGCTGGGCGTGCCGCTGGGCTCGGGGGGAGACGTTGCCGGGGTGTCCGCGAGCCTGGATGGCGGCGTGGCCGGCGAACCCGCATCCTTGCAAGTCGGCGACGGCGTTGCCCTCCAGGTTTCCGGCCTCGGCGTGCAGGCCTCCCCCGACGGGCTCGCGCTGCAGGCCCCCGCCCTCCCATCAGTCGAGGTCCCCATCTGCCTCGCCTGCCCAACCCGGGCTGCCCAGATCTCGGGGGCGGACGCCCCCCGCGCCAACGACGCCCACGGCGGCATCCTGGGGGCGCCGACACCGACCGAGGTCGCGGCAGGCACATCTGCGGCCGCCGTCCTCTTGACGGCAGCCCTGTGGGTCGCCCGCGTCGCCGGGTTCCTGCCCTGGTTCTCCTCGTTCTCACGCATCGAAGACGACAAACTGGCCGACCACCCGACGCGCCGCTTGGCCCTCGACTTCATCGCCGCCAACCCTGGCGCGACCGTGCAGGATGTGCGCCGCGCCCTCGGCGTCGCCTGGGGCACGACTGTGCACCACCTTGGGCGCCTCGAGCGCGCCGGCCTCGTCGCCGTGCGCCGCGTCGGCGGCCGCCGCGGCCACTGGCCCCTGGGCCAGGCGCCCACGCGCGGCGCCTTGCCGGCGCCGGCCGGGGCGCTGGCCGCGCTCGTCCTTGCCGAACCCGGCCTCCCGCAGGGAGAACTTGCCCGCCGAACGGGACTGCTGGCCCCGGCCGCCTGCAAGCACCTCGCGCGCCTGGAATCGGCCGGGTTGGTCGCGGCGCACCGCGAAGGCAAGCGGCGCCTCTACCTGCCGACGCGGGAGCTGGCCGCGACGCTCGCCTAGTCGGGCCCGCCGCGCATCCTGCGGGCGTCAAAGGGCGATGGCGAATTGATGCCAACCGCGCCCGGTCCGGCCGCAGTGTGACCCTTCTGCGGCCGTCCCGGGCGCGTTGGCCTTTCCGTCAATGCCCACCTCGGCGGTGAGGCTCGGGGCGGGGGTCGTCCGTGCCGTTCATTCGGGTGCGGGACTCCTCAAACCAGGCCTCGGCGGCGCCGGTATTTACCGTGAGGCGATGCCGTGGAAATCGCGCGGGCGCGCTTGGCCACCCCAAGGGCGAGTTGCGACGGTTCCGCCCGTTCACCATCGGGTTCATGCGTGGGCGCGCAGCACCTCGGGGGCAATGGCCCGTGCCTTCGTCGTGTTGTTGCTTGTCGCGCTGATGCCCGTGGCATCCGCCCGCGAGCTCGACGCCGCATCATCTGCGCCCGCCTGTCCGCTCGGGGTCGATGTCGATGTCCGCCTCGTGCAGGCCGAGGCCTGCGTCGAGCGCGTGTCAAGGGGTCTCCCCCAGGTCACCACGGACTTGCGCGTGGCTCTCACCAACCCACTGCTGCCCTCCAATGAGGCATCGCCAGACAATGAGGGGATGGCCCCCCAGAGTGAATGGCATGACGAAGCCGCCGGCACCGGCGGCGTTCCTGCCCACTCGCCGCTTGGGCGCACGGCGGCCGGCATGTCCATCGCTGCTGCCCTCACGGCCCTCGTCTGGACACTCCTGCGTGCATTTGGGGTCGCGCCCCTGCTGCCGTTCTTCTCCCGCATCGAGGACGACCAGCTCACCGCCCATCCGGCACGGCGGGCGGCCCTCGAGGTCATCCAAGCCAATCCCGGGGCCACCATCCAGGACATCCAGGCGGCGCTCGGACTCGCCTGGGGAACGACGGTGCACCACCTTCGCCGCCTCGACCGCGCCGGCTTGATTGCCGTCCGCCGCGACGGGGGACGACGCGGGCATTGGCCTCTGGGCCAGGCGCCCCCACGCGATGGCCTCAGCTCGGCCGATCGCGCCGTTGCCGCCCTCGTGAAGTCTGCGCCCGGATTGACGCAGAGGGACATCGCGCGCATGGTGGGCGTCGGGGCCCCTGCCGCGTGCAAGCGCCTGACCCGCCTCGAGGAGGTTGGATTGGTCGCGCAGGTCCGTGAAGGGCGCTCGCGTCTCTACGTCCCGACGGGCCGCCTGTTGGCGCTCGACGTCAAGCTGCCGTCCGTCGTGCGCTCGGTCACGCCCGCCCTGGCCGAGACCGACGCCCCTCTGCAGGCAACTCCTCTGCAGACCGTCGTTGCCACGATGGGTTAAGGCGCCGCGCCCGCCTTGAACAAGGCCTGCGTGCGCAGCAGGATCACGAGGTCGAGTTGGGCCGTCGTGGCCCCCGGCACGGATGTCTGTTCCACTCCCCAGCTCTCTTGCTGCACGGGCGCGCTGATGGTGAGCGTCTCGGCGAATGCCATGGGGCAAGGGCCGTTGGCGGAGAATCCGCGCTCCTGTGCGGGGCCGGTGAAGGGGCCGAAGTTGAGGGTGATGGCGCCCGCCGGGCAGTCGACGGCGACGCTGGCCCAGACATCGGTGAGCCCGGGGCTGACGTCGAAATTCTGCGCCGCTTGCACCATCGGGCCGTGGAATTCGTAGGCGGGTTCAAGCGTCCAGCGCACGAGGTCGCCGGCGAAGGCCTTCCCGGACGAAGTGACCTTGGCCGCGAAGGCGACCGTTGTGCCGTCCGGGCCGTAGAAGGAGTAGTCGCGGAAGTAGCCGAGGTTGGCTTCGTAGGAATACGACGCGTAGAGGGTTCCGTTGGCGTGCCGGGCCTCAAGTTGCGCCTTGCCGGCGGCGACGGATGTGACGTTGATCTTGATGGTGAACCCATCCCAGGTCGTCGTCCAATTCTTGCCGGCGTTGAGGGGGAACTGGAAGAACTCGACGCGTTCGCTGCCTTGTGAGCCCGCCAGGTCCGACTTGCGCACGGGGCCCAGGAAACTGATGTCGAAGCGGGCGTCGAAGAAGGCGATGTCCGCGGAGTCGGTGTCCACAATCCAGTCCGTGCCGGCCTCGCCCGAGACGACGTGCGTGAAGGGTCCGCTGGCCTGGTCCGACGCCAAGGTCCACCACTGACCGGCCTCCCAAGTCGGGGCCAGGATGTGGGTCGCCGCGTCCATGCCGCCGTGCGCCCCGTGCTGCGGCGTGCCTTTGGTGTCGCCGTCGTTCGAGCTGGATGTCGAGTCGGAGCAACCGGCAAGGGCCGCGGCAACCAGGACGACGATGACCGGCATGGCGCGCATGCCGGACACCAGGCCCACGCCCGTTTGCCCTTTGTGGTGGGCCCCTAGCCGACGGGCACGTCGACGCGGGTGCGCGCCAGGAGCTCGTACTCCATGGGGCCATCGCCGGGGGTCGTGGCGAAGCCGAACGTCAGGGTCCACGTCCCGGGGCTCGGGCTCTGCACGGCGACTTCGCTGAAGGCGATGGACCCGGCGCATTGCCCCGTGACATCGTACCCCCCTTGGCCCGGGTCGGCGTCCGAGCGCAGCGTGACGCTGAAGGCGCCTTGGCTGCAGGGGATGCCGTACGCCAGCCAAAGGTCCGTCGTGCCGGCGGAGACGGAGAGTCCCGGGATGATTTGCAAGGCTCCCGGCCCGGCGTTGCCCGCGGTGCCGTCCGTCGCCAACGTCTCGAGTTCCCAGCGCACAGCCGTTCCCGTCCAGTTCACGCCGTGGTCGAGAAGCATCAGGGAAAACGCGACGCCCCCATCCGGCCCGTGCCGGTCGAGCTGGCGGAACCAGCGCACGTCCGCGTCGTAGGTGTACGTGTACACGACTTGCGTCGCGTTGCGCGCCGTCAGTGTCGCGCGGGAGCCGTCGACGGAGGCCACCGCGATGTCCACGGGCTGGTGGTCCCAGCGCGTCGTCCAGTTGGCGCCCGCCCGCAGGGGCCAACGGAAGAATTCGACGCGGTCGTCGCCCTGGGAGCCTGCGAGGTCCGACTTGCGCTGCGGGCCCAACCGGCTGATGTCGTCGCGGGCGTCCTGGAATGCGCGTTCCTCGGAGTCGGTGTCGATGAACCAATCGGCTCCGGCATCGGCCGTGACGACGTAGGTCGTCGGCGGGCTCTCTTCGCCCGCACCGGCCTCGATGCCGTATTGCCACCAGTCCCGGACGGCCCAAGTGGGCAGCGTCAGGCCGCCGTCGAGGACGTCGTCTGAGCCCGATTCGGGCGCCGCGTCGCCGTTGCCAGCGCCGCCCGAACAGCCGGCCACCAGCACGGCGGTCGCCAACAGGGTCAAGGCGGAGGCGTTGACTGCGGCCATGCACGCACGAGGTGCGGCGCGGACTTGTCGTTTGTGGGCAACTGACTTGTCGTTTCAGGGCAGTGCCGTCGTGCAGGACGGCCCCACGAAGGGCCCTGCGGCGGTCCGAACTGCGGACGGCTGGGTTTTCTAGACCACAGGCATAGGGGGACCTGCTGGGGGATTTGGGGAGCTTGTTCGAGACCATGCCAAAGATCGGGATCACGGGGCTTCCCAACGTAGGGAAGACCGCGACCCTGGCGGCGATTTGCCGCAAGCTCGAGCGGGACGACTTCATCATTGGCGGCATGATCACGCGCGCCTACCGCCCCGGCGACGGCTCCGTCCGCGTCGGCTTCTACGTGGAGGACTGGCGCAGCGGCGAGAAGGAGGTCTTCGCCTCGAAGGAGTTCAAGACCAAGTTCAAGGCGGAGACGGACGACGGCGACTACTTCGTCGACATCGACCCGCTCGACCGCATCGGCGTGAAGGCCATCCGCGAGTCCATCAATGACGAGGACGTCGACATCATCATCATCGACGAAGTCGGCAAGATGGAGATGCACTCGGACAAGTTCAACGACGTCGTCAAGGCCGCCCTCGACTGCCCGAAGCCCGTCATCATGACGCTGCACAAGAAGTCCCGCAACCCCCTGCTGCAGGACCTGCGCCGCCGCGACGACGTGCGCATCCTCGAAGTCACCCCAGTCAACAAGAACCTGCTTCCCTACAAGATCGAGAAGCTGATGAAGGACCACCTTCAGACCTCGTATTACTAGGGCCGGCACGGCACGCCTGGGCAACGAACTGGGCCCCGGGCTCCCAACGCGACGCTCTTGAACCCCCGGGCACACGCGGGGGCCATGCGCCAGCGGACCCTCCTCGTCTGGCTCGCCCTCATCCTGCTCTTCGCCGTGTTCGGCCTGCGGGCCATCGGCTACCTCCTTGCCAGCATCCTCGTCTTGCTCGGCCTCTTCTTCGGGGGCCTCGTGCTTGCGGCCTGGCTCCTCAAGCGCCGCATGAACCGCAGGCTAGGCGAACTGCAGCGCGCGTTCGTGCAGGCCCAACAGGATGCCGCACAGCAACGCAAGGCCGACGCCTCGCGCAGCAACGCCATCGATGCGGAGTTCGAAGCGGGCGGGCACGATGCCGACCGCTGAGGGGATTCTCGAGGGCAGCACGCGGCTGTTCCCGCCGTCCACGAACCTCGCCAAACCCGTGGGTGCACCCGGGGCGAAGGCGAAGGGCGTCCCGTTCTACAATCCCGGGATGGCGCTCAACCGCGACCTGAGCCTCCTCCTCGTTGCTGCCGAGGCTGCCCGCAAGGGTCGCGAACTCGACGTCGCGGACGTGCTGGCCGGGACTGGCGCAAGGGGCCTTCGCCTGGCCCACGAGTTGGGCCAGGCGCTCATCGTGCACGCCAACGATGCGGACCCGACGGCACTCGATGCAATCCGGCGCGGCGCCAAGGCGAATTCCATCCCGGAGGGCCGCATCCGTCCCGTGCATGGCGATGCGCACGCGTTCCTGGCATCGCGGCGCTTCGACGTCGTGGACGTCGACCCGTACGGCTCCCCCATGCCGTTCCTCGACGGCGCCGTGCGCGCCACGCGGCACGACGGCCTGCTTTGCGTGACGGCCACGGACACGGGCGCGCTTGCGGGCACGTACCCGCGCGTGTGCCGCCGCCGCTATGATGCGCACCACGGCCTGCACGCGGCCCCGTGGCGCGCCGAGGTCGGCCTGCGCATCCTTGCCGGCGCCGTGGTGCGGTCGGCGGCGCGCTTCGACCGCGTCGCGACACCGCTTCTGTGCGTGCAGCATGGCCACTGGATGCGCGTGGTGGCGCGAATCGAGGACGGCCGCAAGGACGCGGACGCCGCCCTCAAGCGCCTGGCCAACGCCGCCGTCGACCCGGAGACCGGCAATGGCCGGCTGCTCGCACAGGCCGCCACGGAGGCGAAGGGGTGGGCGGGCCCGCTTTGGGGCGGCCCCCTGCACGACGCCGGCACGGTGCAGGCCCTGCTCGCCGCCCGCGCCACGCAAGGCGTCGCCCGTGCCCGCGACGTGGATGGTCTTCTGGCGCTCCTCGTGCAGGAATCCTCGGCGCCGCCCTTCTGGCTCGTGCCGGACCGCCTGCAGACCGCCCTGGGGCAGCCTCCGCGCCGGGACCGCTTGTTGGTCCGGCTGGCCGAAGCCGGGTTCCAGGCGGCCCGCACCCACCTCGATCCGCAAGGCGTGCGCACGGATGCGTCGATGGCGGACCTCAAGGCCCTGTGGGGCCCTAGCGCGGTGCGGGCCAACGACAAGCCATGAAAGGGCCCCCCGCCATTGCCCCTGCGTGTCCCGGGGCCTGCTTGCCTTCGCCGTGGCCCTTCTGGTCATCCCGGCTGCGCAGGCGAGCCCGGCTCCCTCGACGTGGATTTGGTCCGATGCCGCCGGAGAAGGCGACCTGCAAGTCCTGCTCGACGCCCTCGACCGGCTGGGAGCGCTGCATCACCACCTCGATGCCTTGGGCATCGTGACGTTCCGCGCCGACGCCGCCACGGCCCGCGCCCTGCAGAACCTCGCCGGGGGACGCATCGACCGGGACCACGCCGTCACCCTGCATCTCGACGAAAGCGTCCCCGCCATCGGCGCCGACGACGTCAAGCGGGCGCTCGGCCCGCAGCCGCGGGGCCCCACGGTCCTCGTCGTCGACACCGGCATCGATTCGCTTCATCCAGACTTCACGGCCGGCCGGAACCTGGCCGCCAACGTGCAACCGGCGCGCGTCGACGGCCTGCCTGTGGGGACCCTGGCGAATGCCCCCGTGGTCGACGAGGCGGGGCACGGCACGCATGTGTCCGGCATCGTGGCTGGCTCAGGCGCTTCGTTGGGCCAGCAGGACGAATTGCATGGGCGCTACACGGGGGCCTACTCCATTGGCCGCGTCGCCAGCTACAAGGCGTCCAGCATCGAGGCCGGGCAGGAGGCCAAGGTCGAGGTCACGGGAGCCCTGGAAGCGTTCGAGTGGGCGCTGGACAACCAGGCCGGGCTTGACCTTGCCATCGTCACGAACTCTTGGGGGGAGATGGGTTCCTTCGACCCGGATGAGCCCGTCGCCTACGCCACCAAGAGACTCTACTTGGCCGGAATGACGGTCGTCTTTTCCGCGGGCAACAACGGCCAGGATGGGCCGGGGACCCTCAACCGGTACTGCGTTGCCCCGTGGGTCCTGTGTGTCGCCGCCTCGGACCTCAACGGCACGCGCCAAGCCTTCAGTTCCATCGGCACCGACGACCCCGGCAAGCCGTGGGACCACCCGGACCTGTCTGCGCCCGGGTTGGCCATCACGTCCACGCGGCCGGCCGCGCCGTCGTCCAGCCTATCCATCCTGCAACCCCCCGGCGTCCACCTGTCGCGCACCCTGTACGCCGACCGCAGCGGCACGTCGCTTGCTGCGCCGCACGTGGCGGCGACCGCGGCCCTCGTGCTGGCCGCGAACCCGGACCTGTCGCCTGACCAGATTATGGAGACGCTCGTGGCGACCGCCCGCCCCAGCTCTGGATCGCTTGCGGAAGTCGGCGCGGGCTCCCTCGACGCCCAAGCCGCGTACGGGGTCGCCCTTGCGACCGTGGGCGAGCGTGCGGCGTTCCTCGCGGGCGACGCCGTGCGCTATGCGGGGGCCGCAAGCGGCGACGCGGCGCACGCCCGGGACGCGGTCTCCGTCGCCGTGCAGGGTCAGGCGCCAGGGCCTGGCGGCCTGGTGCTCGCAGGCGAGCGCCTCTGGGTTGCCACGCCGGCGGGCATCGTGTTGCTCGTCGTGGCGCTCGGCGCCGCCTTGTCGGGCACCCGCTTGCGCCGGGCCTGACGCGCAGCGGCGTCCTCGACGTCGGATGCGGGCCTGCGCCCGAACGACAACGCGAAGCAGGCCAGCGCCGCGACGGCGAGCAGCGCAGTCGTGACGTCGTTGGCCCAATGCGTGCGCTGCACGGCGAGGAACCGCCACTGCACCCCGCCCGCTGTGAAGTCGGTGATGTGATTGAATGACCGCCACATTGACAGGGCCCCGGCGAGCGCCAGGACTCCAGCGGCCGAAGAGAACGCGCCGTAGCGCACGGCGGTTCCCCAGCGGACCTTGACCAGCGCCGTGCCCAGCAGTGCCGCCAGGAGTCCTGCCGCAAGCATCGACAGGCCGCCCCAACCCCAGGAGTCGCCCAGCCATCCGGAAGGGGCGGCTGCCACGAGACGCACCGTCCAGGGCCCGTCGGCGACGCGGTTCGTGATGACGCGCAGGTCGACCAGAAGGAACGCGCCCGTCAGGACGAGGGGGCCGGCGAGCAGGTTGGCTGGCAGGAATCGCACCCGGCCTCCGACGCGGCGCAACCTCATCGAACCCGGAGGGCGCGATCGGCGGGAAACCCTTGCGGCCGGGGCGCCGCAGGTCCGGACTACTCTTCGCCTTCGGCGTCTTCCATGCGGACGGCCCGGGCGACGGGATCCTCGTCGTCGTCCTCGGGCACGGCGTCGCGCGGGGCCCCGAGGTAGTGCTTGCCGATCATGTAGATCTCGCTGGACGACTTGCGGCTTGCCGCCGGGTGATATTGCGACACGCGCTTGAAGCGCCGCTTGACTTCGCCGCGGAACAGGGGGAAATCGGCGCCCTCGAAGACCTTGCACACGAAGGCGCCGCCCTCGCGCAGGTGCTTGTCCGCGAAGGCAAGCGCGATTTCAGCGAGCTGGACGGAACGCACCTGGTCCAGTTCGTAGTTGCCGCTCATGTCGGGCGCCATGTCGGAGACGACGGCGTCGACCTTGCTGCGGCCGGTCTCGGCAAGGATTGCCGTCATCCGGTCCTGCGTCTCCTTGCGCGTGAAGTCGCCCTGCATGAAGCGGGCGCCCGGCATGGGCCGGATGCGCTGCAAGTCAACGCCGACGACGAGGCCCTTGGGACCCACGAGTTCGACGAGCATTTGCGACCAGCCTCCCGGCGCGGCGCCGAGGTCGACGACGGCCTCGCCCTGCCGCACGATGGTGAAGCGTTCGTTGATTTGCTGAATCTTGTAAGCCGAGCGGGCGCGGTAGCCTTCCTTCTTGGCCTTGCGGTAATATGCCTCACGCTGGCGGTCCTTGAACCAGCGCGTCTTCTCGCCCACGACCCGTCCAGTCCGGGCGGGGTCATGGCCCTGTCGATGGTCCG
>JBBSVQ010000036.1:10336-56286 GCA_038046725.1 Thermoplasmatota archaeon
TTCTCGCCCACGACCCGTCCAGTCCGGGCGGGGTCATGGCCCTGTCGATGGTCCGCATCGGCGGGCTCGGCGTCATCGGCGGATGGTCCGTCGTCACGCGGCGGGACGCGGCCCATCAATGGGCGTGGTCGTGCCCGGCGTGCCCGTCCGCTTCAGGCAACGGCCGCGCCCGCGCGTCCGCGATGCGGTGCAGCACGTCCGCGGCCGGCGTCCACCCGGTCGCCACCAGGAATCCATGCCCATCCCGCACCAGAATGAGGGCGGGGAACCCCGTCACGCCGAGGTGCTGCGCGGCTGCGACGTCGTCCTGGGCCTCGGTGGCGGATTCGTCGCGCAGGAACCGCGCGATGGCCTGGCCTTCGTCGAGGCCCATGCGGCGCGCGGCCCAAGCAACGCCTGTGGGCTCGCGCAGGTCGAGGGCATGCACGAAGACGGCCTCATGCAGGGCACCGATGGCCTCGACGGCCCGGTCGGGGGCGAGGTGCCGCAAGGCCACGAAGGCGCGCCCGGCGGCCTCGGAGTCGACGACGTAGTCGCCCGCCTTGGCTGCGGCGCGGAAAGCAGGGCCGAACATGACGCCCGTGCGCTTCTCCAGGTCGTCCATGGTGTCCGCGATGAAGGGATAGGCGGACACGCTCTGGATTCGATCGCCGCGGAACAGGCCGCCGGCGATGCCGGTGACGGGCAGCTTCGTCTCCTTGACGACCTGGCGCAGGTGCGGGTGGAAGGCGTTGCACCAGCCGCACAGCGGGTCGAAGACGTAGAGCAGCGACTCGTCCACGGCGCGCCGACCCGGGAGGGGGTCTTCAGGGCTGGGTTGAGTGCACGCGCCCGGGGGCGTCGAGTGTGGGTCGGCGAAAAGGCCGCCCCCGGGCGGGTGGGGGATGAGGGTGGTCGGAGAGAGGGACTTTTGGAAAAGGGGGGAAGCGGCCTCGCAGACCTAGCCTTCGGTCGGCTTGTTGGCTACGGTGTCGTCGTAGTACACGTCGTGCTGGGCGTCGCCGAAGGCGTTGCCGGCCAGAGACCAGAACACCTTGTCGTCCATGTCGCGGGCGCGCACGCCGTAGTAGAAGCCGCTCGCCTGGTTGTTCTCCAGGGTGATGTTGGCGTCCTTGACGCCCTCGAGCAGGATGGCGGTCGGTTCTTCCTTCGGGGGGCCGAAGAAGCCGGTGAGTCCGAGCGGGGCAAGGGGGTCTTGCGTTTGCTGGCTGGCCAAGGGAACGAAGGTCATCGTGTTGCCCGCGATGGTGGCCTCGAATTCCTTGGTGGCCTGCACCAGGATGGCGACGTTGGGCACGTACGGCTCCGTCGTCACGAAGGGCATGGGGATGCCGAGGCCGAGGATCCCCTTGTCCTCGCGTTCCTTCATGGTGATCGCGTTGTCGATGACGCTGAGCCAGCCGGGGTTGCGCTCCTCGTGGTTCTCGTCGTCGGCGTTGAAGACGTCGACCCAGACCTGGCCGCCGTCGATGACGTTGCGCGCGATCATGACGTCGGTGTGGTGGATGTGGCTCTCCTCAAGCATCTCGTTGTCCTCGCTGGTGGCCGTGCGGTCGTCGCCGGCGTGGTTCTCGTCCTCGTAGCGCAGACCGTAGGCCACGTCGTCGACAATCTTGTTGTCCGTGAAGGCGACCGAGGTCCAGCGGTCGGTGTGGTCCTCCTCGTGGTCGGGGGTGTGGTTGCCGTCGAGGGCGTGGTAGTGGCTGTGCGGCGCGAAGAAGCCGGTGCCGTGGTGGTGACCGTGCAGGTCGAGGTCGACGGGGCCGTAGAAGGTGTTGTGGTGGATGAGGCCCTGGTTGAAGCCGTCCACGTTCGCCAGCAGCAGGTCGGGGGCCAGGAGCGGCGTCTCCTCGAGCACCTCGTCGAACGCGGAGTCGGAGGTGCGGGGGCCGACGACATTGTCGCGCAGCTCGCCGTCGTAGTGGCGCAGTTGACCGATGAATTCGATCTCGTTGGCCTCGATCAGGCCGCCGGTGGCGTAGCCGGTGCGGGCGATGTTCTCGTTCACGCGCAGGTCGCGGATGAAGTTGTGATGAACCCAGGCGCACTGGCCGTTCCAGTTCAGGCTGAGTTGCCCGGCGATGAAGTTCTCCTTGACCTCGAAGCAGGCATCGGTGTCGCCGAGGTACAAGTCGCCGGTGACGTAGTAGCCCGAGATGACGTACGGGTCCTCGAGGGTCCCGACGCCGGAACGAACGCCGTTGGCCGGGTTGAAGCCCTTGTCGCCCTGCAGCTCGAGGAAGGAGACCTCCTCCAGCGACTCGGCGGCCTCCGGGGTCGGCACCGTGCCGGCCGCGGCGGGGAAGCGGGGGCGCTGCATGCCAATCTGGTCATGGGCGTGGTCGCCGGCTTCGCCGCCGTGCAGTTTGTGCTCGTCGGCGCCCGCGGCGCCGTGGTCGTGGCCGGAATGGGAGTCCATGGCGGACAGGATGGATCCGTCCGTGGCCGTGGAGACCACGGCGACGGTTGCGCCCGCCCCGGCAAGCAGGGCGGCGATCAAGACGGCGGTGAGGGCGGCATTCATTGGGTTCAGCCAAGACGAAACCCGCGTTCTTTCTTACTTAACCTCAGTGGTGGCCGTGTTCGAGTCAGCCTCCTGTCGGCGGGGTTCTCCTGGGGCCTGGCCAGCCGGGGCTGCGGTGGGGCATTGAATCGGCGCCCACAATGGCCAGAGTTGGCCGATTGTTTATGAGTGGCGGCCGGGTCGCGCGACCTGCATGGCGCAGAAGATCGTCCACGTCGTCGGAACGGGCACCATCGGCGAACCCCTGATCGCCCTCTTTGCCGACAAGGCCAAGGAGCTGGGCATCGACGAGGTCACGTTCAACAAGCGCACGCCGCAGTTCAACGACCGCGCCAAGATCCAGGACCTCATCCGCAAGGGGGCCAAACTCGCCGTCGCCACGGCGGACAAGGCCAAGTTCGAGGAGCTTGGCATGAAGGTCTCCTACGAGTCCGAGGAGGCCATCAAGCGCGCCACCGTCGTCATCGACTGCACGCCCGAGGGCACGGGTGCCGAGAACAAGACGAAGTTCTACTCCAAATACGACGCCCCCGGCCGCGGCTTCATGGCGCAAGGTTCCGAGTTTGGCTTCGGCAAGCCCTACGCCCGCTGGCTCAACGAGTCCGCCATCGACCCCGTGGCCGACCGCTTCACGCAGATCGTGAGCTGCAACACGCACAACATCTCCGCCGTCGTCAACGCCGTTGCCCTCGTGGATGGCAAGGACAACCTCGTCGAAGGCAACTTCGTGTGCATCCGCCGCGCCAGCGACGTGTACGAGGACAAGTCCCTTGGCAGCCCCGAAGTTGGCTCGCACAAGGACGAGCAGTACGGCACGCACCACGCCCGCGACGTCGCCCACCTCTACAAGACGCTGGGCCTCGACCTCAAGCTCTTCAGCAGCGCGATCAAGGTGCCGACGCAGTACATGCACACGCTGTACTTCGACATCCGCGTCAAGAAACCCGTCACGAAGGCCGAGATCCAGAAGCGCTTCCAGACCCTGCCCGGCCTGGCCGTCACGCACAAGAAGACCGCCAACACCGTCTTCGCCTTCGGCCGCGACCACGGCTACATGGGCCGCATCCTCAACCAGACCGTGCTCGCCACGAACACCGTCGCGGTCCTCGAGAACGGCAAGCGCATCGTCGGCTACTGCTTCACGCCCCAGGATGGCAACAGCCTCCTCAGCTCGGTCGCCATGACCCTGCGCTACCTGTACCCGAGCGACTGGGAGAAGCGCATGGCCGTCTTCGACCGGTACCTGTTCCGCGAAGTCTAGGTCCGGGGCTCACCCGCGACGCACCCCACTGGCCCCATGCGGCGGAACGGTGGATGTCAGCGTACCGGCGCGCGTTCTTCCTCACGGCACAGCGCCGATTCGAACCGATACCCTCATCCCTGGCGACTCTCGAGGTGAAGCCGTGCCCAACGTCGACCTGCGCCCCCGCCCGCAGCGGACGCCGCACTCCCCGCTCTGGCACCTCAACGCCGTCCTCGCCCGACCCCTGGCCGCGCTCTTCGGCCTGCTCGGCGTCGCGCCCGGGCAACTCAGCCTGCAATCCGTGACGCTGACGGCCGTCGGCTTGCTGCGTGCCGCAGGCGGCGACTGGGCGCACCTCGTCCAGGGCGCCCTCATCGTTTACGTCGCGATGCTCCTCGACCGCGCCGACGACCTCCTCGCGCAATCGAAGAGCGTCACGGCCTGGGGCCGCTTCCTCGGCCTCATGGCGGACCGCCTCATCGAGGTCGCCCTCGTGGTTGCCCTCGGCTGGTTCGCGCTCACGACGGACGCCGGGACCTGGCCCCTCGCATCGACGACGTTCCTCCTCGTGCTGGCGGTGCTGGTCTCCGCAATGCTGCTTGCGCGCCTCGCGGCGGCCTACGGCGACCTGCTCATCCTGCGCATGCACCTGGCGGGCACGCGCCGCCTGCCGGGCCCGTCCGCCATTCCGCGCGAAGGTCAGGCGTCGCCCCTGCTGTCGCGGCTGTTCGACCGCGACTTCTTCGTCGCGGTCTGGGTGGTCGGCGTCATCGCGCAGCAACTCGCTCCCACGGCCTTCGTCCTGCTGGGCGCGCAGGCCATCGTGGTCATCGAGGGATTCGTCCTGTTCTGGTCGCGCCGCAAGGACCCGGAACCGCACGCGGCGCACGTGCTCAACCGCGGCCCCTGACAACTCATCCGAGAAGCACGCGCTCAAGGATAGACCGCGCAGCGCTCGTCGGCCTCGACCCAGCACCACAGCAAGTCCTCGCCGGACTCCAGCCCCGCACACGAGGCGGCCTGCGCCTGCCATTCCCACTCCCCGCCCCCACGGCGGAAGTAATAGTTCCAGCCCCCCGTCGCCGACTCGGTGTGGCCCGCGATGCCGCGCACGTAGTCGTAGGCGCAGCCGTCGAAGTCGTCCACATTCACGTCGAAGCCCCGTTGCTCGGAGAGCGCGAGGAGGACTCGCAGCGCGTCGGCGTCGGAAAGGGTGACCGTGCCATTGGCGAGGACCGTGGTGGGGCCGACCACATAGACGTCGAATCGACCGTCCGGTCGTTCCGGGTCGGGGGCAAGTGAAGCGATCCACCACAAGCCGCCGGCAAGGAGAACGAGCACCACGACTGCAATGGCGGCACGCAGGTTCATCTCAATCCCGATTGACGGACCTCACGAAGGGTTGAAGCGGGAAAAGGGTTGGCCGCCTCGTGCCCCCCGTGCAAGCGACGGAGGAACCGCTGCGCCGACTGCGCGACCGCACCGCCATCACGCGCCTGCTGATCGTCGCGGAACTGCAGCGCCGCCCAGGTGGCACCCTCTCCGATGTCGCCGACGCGCTGGGCATCACCGTCCAGGCCGTGTCCGTGCACGCCCGCGCCCTGGCCGCGTCGGGGTTCCTGCACCTCGACGACGGCTCCTACCAAGTGAGTCCCAAGGGTCTGCAATCGCTGCACGAAGGCGTGCGCAACCTGCACGAAGCGCTCAACGACCTCGCCGCTCCGCTCGATGTCATCCAGGTCACCAGCGCCGTGGCCGCCTCATCCATCGCAGCCGGCCAGTCCGTTGGCCTCTACATGGAAGACGGTGACCTCGCCGCCCGACCCTCCACCACCGCACCAAGCCGCGGCAAGGCGCGCAACGCCGCCAAGGCCGGGGACGAAGTCATCGTCGCCCACTTGCAAGGAATGGTGCGCCTCGAACCGGGTCGACTGACGCTCGTGAGCCTGCCGGGACCCGCCGAGGGCGGCATCGGCAAGATCGACCGGCCCGGCCTGACGCGCCTGCTGCAAGGGCGGACGCCGGCCAAGGTGGGTGCGCACGGCACGGGGGCCCGCATCCTGGCCCGCAGCTTGGCCAAGGATGGCTTCGCACCGCTTGACTTCGAGTTCGCGGCCGACCGCGCCGCATTCAACGCCGCCGAACGCGGCCTTGGCGTGTTGCTCTTCGTCACACGCGACCGCCTGCCCGAAGTCATGGAGGCCATGGAGCGCCTCAATGCGGGCACGCTGCGCCGCGTCACCGTCGAGCTCGTCGAGGCCCCGGAACATGCGTGAGCCGCTCGCAACGGTGACGGGGTTCTGCGCCCCGGCCGGACCAATCGACTTGGACGTGAATATGGGCGAGGTCGTGCACTTGCGCGGCGGCAACGGCTGCGGCAAGACGAGCCTGCTGCGCCACCTTGCGGGCCTCGATGCGCCCCTGCAGTGCAACCGCGTGGCGGTCCTGCGCCGCGACCCCCACGACATGCCGGGCCCCGAGTTGGCGCAAGCGGTGCGCGCGGTGTGGGCCTCGCCAAACGCTAGTCTCGTTGGGCTCACGGTGGCCGGAGAGTTCCAGCTGCGCGGATTCCAGCTCCCCCCCGCCTTGCACGCCCTGGGGGACCGCGACGCCGCAACCCTCTCGTCCGGCGAGGCCCGCCACGTTGCCCTGGCCGTCGCGGCCGCATCGCCGGCGCCCCTGCTCCTGCTCGACGAGCCGTGCGAGGCGCTCGACGGCGACGGCCTGGAGCACTTGGCACTCCTCGTGCGTGAGGCGGCCTCCCGCGGCGCCGTCGTCATCGCCGACCACACGGGGTGGGCCGCCACGATTGCTACGCGGTCCGTCGATCTCGGCCCGTCCTCCCCCTCCATCGGCCTCGTCCTCCCCCGACCCCCCGCCGGCGACGTGCTCCTGACCTCCCCACCGGCCCAGATTCGGCGCGGCTCGACTCCCCTCGACGTGCCGGGGTTGCACGTGGCGCCCGGCTTCCACGTCGTCACCGGTCGCAACGGCGCCGGCAAATCGACGCTGCTGCAGCGCCTCGCCGGCCTGCGCGACGCTGACGGCGTCCTCGTCGCCGGCGCCGCCCCAGAACCCGGGCGCACCGTTCGCCTCCTTCAGCCGGGCGCAGGCGACCTCCTGATGGAGCGCACCGTTCGCAGCGAGCTCGGCGCGACGCGCGACGCGGAGGGACTCGTTCCATCCGGCCTCCTCGACCGGCATCCGTTGTCGCTGTCGGCGGGCGAGGCCCAGCGCGTCGCCATCGCCAAGTCCCTTGGCCATGCGGCCACCGTGCACCTGCTCGACGAACCCGAGGCGCACCTCGACGCGGACGCACGCTGGCGCCTGCTCGCCGCCATTGCGCGCCGGCTGGCCGACGGTGCCTGCGTGGTCGCGGCCACGCACGACGCCGCCCTGATTGCCGCGGCCCATTCGCGCACCGAGGTCGGCCCGTGAGGTCCGTGCAAGCATGGGGAACGGTCGCGCTTGCTGCGGCAGCGTCGGCCGCCGCCCTGCTGCTGCCGTGGCAAGCCGCAGTGGCCTTGCTTGCGGCCTCAATCGCGGTCATGCCGCGTCGGCTCGGCTTCGTGGCGGCCGCCCTCCTCGGCGCCGCCTTGAACGCGGCGTTCTTCGCCGTGCTCTTGCCTGGCGGAACCTTCGCCTTTGGTCCTCTCGACCTGTCCAGCGAGGGAGCGCTGCGCGGACTCGTCGGCGCCTTGCGCCTGGCCGCGGTCCTGGGAGCCAACCTCGCCATCCTGTCCCGGCGCCCCGTGGAAGCCGTCCTCGATGGCCTTGGGTTGGGCGTGCGGGTGACGGCGTTCCTGGCCGCCGTGCTTGCGACGGCGCACGACCTCGGTCGCGACTTCGCCCGCCTCGTGGACGCCCGGCGCCTCGACGGCCGCTGGCCAAAGCGTCGGCTGGCGCGCATCCCGGCGTCGGCCGCGCTGCTGCCGCCGCTCCTCGTCCTCGCCGTGCGTCACGGCCACCTGCGCCGCGACGCGCTGCGCCTTGCAGGCCATGACACCGCCCCGCGCTTTGCGGCCCTCGTGGCGGTGACGGCGCTTGCGGCTGCGGGGCGCATGGCGATGCTCGCCATCCCGAACGACCCGGTTACCTACGCCGTCGTCTTCCTCGGCGGCCTGCTTTTCGGCCCGCGGGTTGGGGCCTTGGCCGGCATGCTTGCCATGGCGTTGACGAACCTCCTCATCAGCGGCCTGCACCCCGCCGCCTTCGCCAACGCCCCAGCGATGGGTCTGCTTGGACTGCTCGGCGGACTCGTCGGGCGCTGGCGCCTCGGCCGCGAAGACGGCACCACCACGGCCTTGGTTGCAGCGGCCTGCGGCGCGGCCGGGGTCCTTGTGTTCAGCGTTGCCTCCGACTTCCTGACTTGGATCATCGTCCCGGACTTCCGCGGCCAAGCGGGGACGCTGCAGGCCCTCGTCGCCGCCGGCCTCGTCTTCAACATCGGCCCGGCCGCTGCGGCCGCCATCGTGTTTTCCTTGGCGGTCGGCCCCGTGGCGCGCGCCGCCGACGCCGCCGGACTGCGGGAGTCCAGTTTGGGACAAGGTGCTCCCGCCCGCGCCCCATGACGGGCCGTTCCATCGGAAACCGCCCGCGCCCTTTATCCCCACATTGCCTTGCGCGCCAGGTCGCAAGCGATGGGAACCCCGGTCCACCCTCAGACGCCCCGCCTCGCATGGTTGATTTTGGAGGACGGAAGCGTGGTGGAGGGTGAAGCCTTCGGCCACTCCGCGACCGCGTACGGCGAGCTCGTCTTCAACACGGGCATGACCGGCTACCAGGAATCCCTCACGGACCCGTCCTACCACGGCCAGGTCCTGATGTTCACGTACCCGATGATTGGCAACTACGGCGTCAACGCGGACGACTGGGAGTCCGACAAAGTGTGGCCCCGCGCCGTCGTCGTGCGCGAATGGTGCAAGGAGCCGAGCCACCGCAAGTCCACGATGACGCTCGATGCGTGGCTGAAGCAGCAGAAGGTCCCCGGCATCAGCGGCGTCGACACCCGTGCGCTCACGCTCAAAGTGCGCGAGAAGGGTTGCCTGCGCTGCTTCGTGACCCACGACGCCAAGGAAGTCCCGGCACTCAAGGCCAAGATTGCTTCCATGCCCTCCGTCGAAGTGGACAACCTGGCCGGCGAGGCCTCCGTGCAGACGACGCGCAAGTACGGCAAGAATGCGGAAGGCGCCCTCAAGGACGGCAGCAAGTTCGACGCGAAGGCCTACACGGTCGCCGTCATCGACACCGGAATCAAGCGCAACATCCTTCGCAATCTGTCACGCAGGTTCAACGTCCTGCATATGCCGTGGAACGTCACGGCGAAGGACATCGAGGCCGCGAAGGCCGACTGCCTCTTCATCGCCAACGGCCCCGGCGACCCCGCCCACCCAGCCATCGGCAAGTCCACGCTGCCCACCATCCGCGCCGTCTCGGAGAAGGTCCCGACGTTCGGGATCTGCTACGGCAACCAACTCGTGTCGCTCGCCTGGGGCGCCAAGACGTCGAAGATGAAGTTCGGCCACCGCGGCGCCAACATCCCGACGCGCGACGAGTTCACCGGCATCGTACGCATCACCAGCCAGAACCACGGCTTCCACGTCGACGCCAAGACCGTCAAGGGCACCGGCCTCGTCGTCTGGGAGAAGTGCCCCAACGACGGCGTGGTCGAAGCCGTCCGGCACGAGTCGCTTCCCATCTTCACCATGCAATACCATCCCGAAGCCAGCCCCGGGCCGTGGGACTCCAACCACTTCTTCGACCAGTTCTGGCAAATGGTGGACCAGTGCAAGAAGGGGCAATGGAAAGCGGGGCAGTTCCCCAAGGTCGCGGGGGCGCACTAACATGGCACTGAACCACGAATTGCACGAAGCCCACGAATCAGACGGGGTTGTCTGGGTCGTGCGTGGGTCCGACGAAACGGCGAACCACCAACGACTCCTCTCCGAAGTTGGCCAACAGGGCAACCGGCAGGCCGCTGCCTTTCAGGTAATGCAGAACCTGTGCTGCCTCGATTTCGCCGACGCTGGTTTGGGCTTTCAACTCAAGCAGGACCTTGCCGTGACAGACAAAATCTGCCCGGTAGACCGTCTGCAAGACGCGCCCCAGGAACCGGATTGGGATCGCTGCTTCGCGGACATGGGGGATGCTTCGGTCGGCCAAGGCCATCTCGACGGCTTCCTGGTAGGATTTCTCCAGGTACCCGGGGCCCAAGTCCGCATGCACTTCCAACAAGGCTCCGATAATGTCGTAGGTCAATGGCGACCGGGCTCTTTCCAGCAACATGGGGCGGACAAGCCCCTACGTCGCCAAGAGGACAATCGGACAACGGTTGGTTTCGTGCAATTCGTGAAATTCGTGGTTGCGGGGTGCGCGTAGCATGCCCAAGCGCAACGACGTCCACAAGATCCTCATCATTGGCTCCGGCCCCATCCAGATCGGCCAGGCCGCCGAATTCGACTTCTCCGGCTCGCAGGCGTGCCGTGCGGCGCGTGAAGAGGGCTACTCGGTCGTCCTCGTCAACTCGAACCCTGCGACAATCCAAACGGACGCCGAGATGGCGGAGGCCGTCTACGTCGAGCCGCTGACCGTGTCGAGCCTGACGGCCATCATCGCCAAGGAGCGCCCCGACGGCGTTCTCGCCGGCATGGGCGGCCAGACCGCCCTCAACCTCGTCTCGGAACTCGCGGAAGCCGGCGTGCTTGCCAAGTACGGCGTGAAGCTGCTCGGCACTCCGCTCACGGCCATCGAGGACGCCGAGGACCGCGACTTGTTCAAGAAGGTCATGGAGCGCATCGGGGAGCCGGTCGCGAAGGCGAAGGTCGCAACCACCGTCGAGGAGGCGCTCGACATCGTCCACAACTACATCGGGCGCTACCCGGCCCTCATCCGTCCCGCCTACACGTTGGGCGGGCTCGGCGGCGGCGTTGCCCACAACGATGAGGAACTGCGCGAGCTGACGGCCAAGGGCCTTGCCTACTCCCGCATCAAGCAGGTCCTCATCGAGGAATCCCTGCTCGGGTGGCTCGAGTTCGAGTACGAAGTGATGCGCGACGCGAAGGACAACTGCATCATCATCTGCAACATGGAGAACCTCGACCCGATGGGCGTCCACACGGGCGAATCCATCGTCGTCGCCCCCAGCCAGACGCTGTCGGACCAGGACCACCAGATGCTGCGCACGGCCTCGCTCAAGTGCATCCGTGCCCTGAAGATCGAAGGCGGCTGCAACGTTCAGTTCGCGCTCAAGAAGGACACGGCGGAGTACCGCGTCATCGAAGTGAACCCGCGCGTGTCGCGCTCGTCCGCCCTCGCAAGCAAGGCCACCGGTTACCCCATTGCCCGCGTCGCTGCGAAGATTGCCCTCGGCATGACGCTCGACGAGATCCCCAACGCGGTCACCGGCAAGACGGTCGCCGCCTTCGAGCCCTCCATCGACTACGTGGTCACGAAGATCCCGCGCTGGCCGTTCGACAAGTTCCGCACCGTGGACCCCCGCATCGGGACGCAGATGAAGTCCACGGGCGAAGTCATGGCCATCGGCCGCAACATCGAGGAGTCCCTGCTCAAAGCCGTGCGCAGCCTGGAGATCGACGCCGACTCGCTCGAGGCCCCTGCCGTCTGGGACGATGTGCAACTTGCCGAACGCGTCAACGTCGCGACGCACCAGCGCCTGTTCGCCGTCGCCGAAGCCCTGCGCCGCGGCTGGCCCGTGCAGCGCGTGCACGACCTCAGCGGCTATGACCCGTTCTTCCTCAACAAGATCGCGCACATCCTGCGCATCGAAGCGCAGCTTCGAGGCGCGCCCGGCGACCTCAAGGTGCTGGCCGCAGCCAAGCGCTTCGGGTTCAGCGACCCGCACGTCGCGCGCCTGTGGGGTTGGGGCGAAGACGAGGCCCGCGTCGGTGCCCTGCGCCGCGCCAACGGCATCGTCCCCGACTTCAAGATGGTCGACACGTGCGCCGCCGAATTCGAGGCCAAGACGCCGTACTATTACACGTCGTACGACCCCGTCGACTCCGAGCACAAGCTCCCCGCCGACCGCACCGGCGCCGACCGCCGCAAGCGCTGCCTCGTCCTCGGATCCGGCCCCATCCGCATCGGGCAGGGCATCGAGTTCGACTACTGCTGCGTCCACGCCGCGTGGGCCCTGCGCGAGGAAGGCATGGCGGCCATCATCCTCAACAACAACCCGGAGACGGTCTCCACGGACTTCGACACGTCGGACCGCCTGTACTTCGACCCGCTCACCCTGGAGGACGTCATGAACGTCATCGAGCGCGAACGCCCCGACGGCGTCCTCGTGCAGTTCGGTGGCCAGACCGCCATCAATCTCGCCCTGTCGCTCGAGGCCGCCCTTGCTGCGCGCCCGGACCTCCCGACGAAGATTTGGGGAACGAGCCCGGCGGCCATCGACCTGGCCGAGAACCGCGAGAAGTTCAACCTCCTCATGACGAAGCTCGGCATCAAGCAACCGGATGCCGGCATCGCCTTCGCCGACGAGGAGGCCATCAAGGTCGCCACCCGCATCGGCTACCCCGTCCTGGTGCGCCCGAGCTACGTCCTCGGTGGCCGCGCCATGATGGTCGTGCACAACGAGGAGGAGTTGCGCGACTACGTGCGCGACGCCGTCAAGGTCTCGAAGAAGCACCCGCTCCTGGTTGACCAGTTCCTCGGCCACGCCATCGAGATTGACGTCGACGCCGTCTGCGACGGCAAGGACGTCCTCATCGGCGCCATCATGGAACACGTGGAAGAGGCCGGCGTCCACTCCGGCGACTCCACGACGGTCATCCCGGCGCAGAACATCGCGGCCGACGTGCTGCAGGCGCTCGAGGACGCTACGCGCAAGATCGCCCTCGCCCTCGACACGCGCGGACTCATCAACATCCAGTTCGCCGTGCAAGGCAAGACGGTCTACGTGCTCGAAGCCAACCCGCGCTCCAGCCGCACGGTGCCCTACGTCGCCAAGGCCACCGGCATCCCCATGGCCAAGATCGCGGCCAAGGTCGCCATCGGCCGCAAACTGAAGGACCTCAACGTGCAGCGGCCAACGTTCCACCACGTCGCCGTCAAAGCGCCCGTGTTCCCCTTCCTCAAGCTGCCCGGCGTCGACGCCGTCCTCGGCCCCGAGATGAAGTCCACGGGCGAAGTCATGGGCATCGACACGACGTACCCGCTCGCGTACGCCAAGGCGATGGAGGCCGCAGGCAACTCGCTGCCGACGGAGGGCACCGTGTTCGTCTCGGTTTCACGCGAGGACCGCCCACGCGTGCTCGAGGCCATCAAGAAACTCCCCGCCCTCGGGTTCACGCTCGTTGCCACCAAGGGCACGGCCGCCGACCTGCGCGCCGCTGGCCTCGAAGTCACGACGGTCTACAAGCTGTCGGAGCGCCAGAGCCCGGACGCCATCGACCTGCTGCGCCAAGGCAAGGTGCAACTCATCATCAACACGCCGAGCCGAGACATGGAAGCCCCGCAGAAGCGCGACGGCTTCGCCATGCGCCGCGTCGCCGTGGAATGCCAGATTCCCTTCCTCGCCACCGTCGAGGCGGCGCAGGTGGCCGTCGGCGCAATCGCGGCGAAGAAGGCGCTCGGCGGCAAGGCGTACCAGGTGCGCTCCTTGCAGGAATACGCGGCGGCCGGCAAGGTCAAGCCGGTCCCGGCACGCTGACGGCGCACGACCGCGACCCCCGAACAGGGATCTCGGTGATGACCGGCGATCGGACGCCGAGGGTCATCACCGCGCATCACTGGAATCATTGTTGAGGCGTGGGGGGCGCCGCCTTGCGGGGTGCGCGGAGGGCGCCGACCAACCAGTGGCCGAGCAATGCGCAGCCAACGGCGACGCCGACGACGATGAGGACCACGAAGAAGATGGGCGGGTACTCCCCGAAGCCATCCAACTCGACGTTGTTGCGGAAGTCGTACTCGTCGCTCGCGGCCATCTGCCCGGCAAGGAACGCCACGGCGAGGCCGGCAGTCATGCCCGGCGACAACCAACGTTGGGCGGCAGCGCCCAGAAGGATGAACCCGAGGATGAGCACAGGCAATGATTCCAGGACGCTGTCCTGCGGGTCGTCGCCAATCCACTCTGCCACGACCCAGAGCGCCCCGAGAGCGGTGCCCCCAAGGATGACGAGCAAGGCCTTCAGGTGCTCGCGCCAGGCCGACACGCCGAGGAATCCTGCGCAGGCTAGAAAACCCCGGGGGTGCTCGCTCACGGCATGCGCAAGGACCTGGTCCAGATTGTCTGCTGCCCCGTGCACAAGACGGCCTTGAAGCTCACCGTCGAGAAGCAGGACGACCACGGTGACATCATCGAGGGCTCCCTGCGTTGCACGACGTGCCGCTTCGACTACCCCATCGAGGAAGGCATCCCGAACCTTCTGCCGCCCGAGTACCACGTCGATGAGGTCAAGGCCAAGAAGGCAGTCGTCGAAAAGCCGGTGGGCAAAATCGCCAAGGACGCGGCGAGCCCCAAGAAATCCGCAAAGGCCAAGGGCGCCAAGTGAGCGTCCTCGCCGTCACCAGCGACTTGCTGTGGCTGGGCAAGATCCGCGCCGCCGCCGGCAAGCTCGGGCTCGAGGTGCGCGTGCCGCAGACGAAGCCGCAGGTGACGGAGTTCCTGCTCGACGATGCGACGAAGCTGGTGTTGGTCGACCTTGAGCATGCGCGCTTCGACTTCGTTGAGACCATCCGACTCGTCAAGGGAACGCGGTGGGAGGTGCGCATGGTGTGCTTCGGCCACCACACGGATGCGGCCAAGCTCGCCAAGGCGCGCGACACGGGCGCGAAGGAAGTGCTGCCGAACTCCGAGTTCGACCGGCGCCTGCCTGAACTGTTGGCGTCCGTTTCGCCCCACTAGCCACTGATTGTCACCGATTTTCACCGAGACGCGTCGTTCGGTGGCAATCGGTGGCTCATCGGGGCCCTCGCCGGAAAACGTTCTTGCCGGCAAAACGACTCCGCAACTCAACTTGACGGCCCCCTTATGCGCGAGGCGCCAATCGCTCGCCATGCGGCGCGGGACACGCCTTGAGGCCTGGGCCTTCGCCCTCCTAATCCTTCTGGCCCCCACGACCGCGGCCAAGGGCATCGAGGTCCAGCGGGGACCCGCCCTGGACTTCCTCGCCAGCCGACTGGATGGAACGGGCACGCTTGCCGCCAACATCGCGGAAGCCGCGCATGCCAACGGCCTCGACCCGTCCACTTGGCCGTCCGCACTGGATCCGGTGGCCAACCACATCCCCCCCACGGTTTCCGCCGACGCGAGCAACGTCTCCCTCCTGCGCCCACTGCGTGCCCTCGCATTTGCACACCACCCCGCGGCCGCACCGGACGGCGACCTCACACTGCGCGTCCTGGCCAAGGTTGGCCCTGACGGATTCGGGGACCCGCAATCGTTGAACGACGACGCCTACGCCATCCTCGCCCTGCGCGCCGTTGGGCTTGGGGCCGACGACCTCCGCCTGCAAGCGGCCCGTTCCCACCTGTTGGCGACGCAGGGCACCGACGGCGGTTGGGGATGGGCCATCGGTGCGCCATCCGGAACGGACCTGACCGGACTCACCGTCGAAGCCTTGGCTGTCTCGGGCGGCGTGCCGGAAGACGTCGCAGCGGGGGCCCTCACCTTCCTCGCCAGCACGCGGGGCGACTCCGGCTTCGCGGAGACGCCTGGCGGGACGCCGAATTGCGAGAGCACCGTATGGGGCCTGCGCGCCACCGACCACTTGGGCACCACGCCGCGGGCGACGGACTGGCGGTTCCTGCTTGGCCTGCAACTGCGCGACGGCGGGTTTTCCCACTTGCCCGGCGGGCTCTCGGACCTCCTGTGCACGACGGAGGCGGCGACACTTCTCGGTGAGGCCCACGCCGGCATCGTTGCGGGGCCTGCTCTGGATGGCCGCGGAATCCCGGCGCCAGGGGGCCTTGCGGTGATTGCGGTCGCAGTCGCCGCGGCCCTCAGGATTAGGCGACCCTAAAATAGCGGATGTCCCTCGCCGCCGCATGGCCACTGCCCCGAACGCCCCGACGCTGAGCCTGCGCAACGTCGCCCGCTACGTCCGCGACGTCAACGCCAACGTCCCCCTGTACGAAGCCATCGGCTTCAAGCGCATCCGCGACGCCGGCGACCTCGCCGTCCTGCAGCACCACGACGGCCTGCAACTTGTCCTGCACCGCTGGGACGAACGCCCGACGACCCTGCTCGACACCGCCATCGGCTTCACCCTGAGCGGCGACGCCGCCGACGTCAAGGCCCACCTTGAGGCCGCCGGCTGGACCCTCCTGCGGTCCCCGCACGAAGGCGACGTTGGCTACTTCATCATCTACGGCGACCTCGACGGCAACCCAATCAACCTCGTCGGCAAGCCACTCAAGGCGGCCCCGGCTCCGGGGACGGTGCGCTTGGTGCTCAAGAACGGCAAGGCCATCGCCGAGCCAGTCAAGGCCTAGGCGCCGACTCGACGAACCACGAATTCCACGAAGGACCACGAAACAGCGTTCGTGGGATTCGTGCAATTCGTGGTTGGGCGGGCGGCCGCGAGCCTGAAGACCAGCCCGCGACTCGCATGTGCATGGAGGAGCAAGCCGTCGCCCTGCGCATCGCGTACGACGGCGCCGCCTTCCACTCCTACGCCCGCCAGCCCGGCCGACGGACGACCGAGGGCGCCCTCATCGGCGCTCTGCGGCACGAGGGCTACGTCGAGGACTCCTTCAAGACCGGCAGCCGCACGGACGCCGGCGTGTGCGCCTTCGAGAACGTCTGCCGGGCCGCCGTCAAGCGCAAGACGCTGCGCGGCCTCGTCCCCGCCTTGCAGAAGCATTGCCCCGAAGGCCTGTATGTGACCGGGGCCGCGCCCGTCGACCCCCGTTGGAACCCGCGCCACGCCCGCCGCCGCACGTACCGCTACGAGGCGCTCGAGCGCGGCGAAGACCACGGACTCCTGCAGGACGCCTGTTCGCAGTTCATCGGCAGGCACGACATGCGCGCCTTCGCGAAGATGGAGGAGGGCCGCAACCCGGAGCGCAACGTCTTCGAGTTCCTCGTCGAGGCCGACGGCCCCGTGTGGTCGTTCCGCGTCACCGGCGACGGATTCTTGTGGAACCAGGTGCGGCGAATGGTCGGTGCGGCGGTCGCCGTGGGGCGCGGCCAGGCGGCAGCCGACGACATCGCAGCGAGTCTCGTCTCGGGCAAGCCGCACAACGCATTCCGCCTCGCGCCCGCGCAAGGCCTGGCCCTCGAGCGCGTCGAGTACGACGACCTGCAGTTCGATCCCGTGCTCGGGCGGCTCGGGCCGCAGTTGCTGCCGCAAAGCATCCTGGCGGCGCGCAGCCGGGCCGCCGTGATGGAGCATCTCCGCCTGTTGGCTCCCTGGCCTACTGAACGTCAGTCCTGAAGGCGCCCGTTCCTTGGCCGCACCAGTCAGCCTCCTTGTGCCGCCGACTCCCACTACAACCTCACAATGAACCATAGCGGCGCGGGGCGCCGCCTCGGCGCGCTTCGCGCGCCGCTACGCAACGTGTTGCATGAGCAGGCCGGAGTCGGCGTCGGAAGGTTGGGTGGTTGTGGCCAGGAACGCGCGCTGCCGTCGCTAACGCCGCGTCAGCGCGTCTTGCGCAGCGACTGCACGAACTGCCAGTCCGCCGGATGCTTGGCGAAGTACGCCCGCACCGGCTCCAGCTGCTGGCCAAGGGCCGACGCCACGGCCGTCTTGAGGTCCATCGGATGCAAGGCGCCGCTGGCGAAGTCCGCCTTGACGGCTTCGAGGTCCGTGTACGATTTGTCGCCGCCGAATTTCTCCGGCCGCCGCACGACGAGGGCCCCGCCGACGGCGCCGATGCGCGGCCAGACGACCAGGCGCAGCAAATCGAGGACCGGATTGCCCTCGACTTCCTTCGCGGGGCAGTGCGCGCCCTTGAGTTTGCGGGCGATGTCCTCGGGCGCGTCGTGGATGAAGATGCCCGAATCCGGGTCGGATTTCGACATCTTGACCGACGCCGCGTCGGCGGCGGCGGTCCCGGCGCCTCCCGCGACGCTGGCTTGCGCATCCATGCGGCCCGACCCCTGACCCTTCAGGCTCGGGACGAGTGGGGTGTGCAGCGCCGTCGGCGGCTTGCGCCCGATCTTGGGGGCCACGTCCCGGGCGAGCATGTGCGCGTGACGCTGGTCCAGGCCACCGTACGCGAGGTCGATGTGCATGTGGAAGATGTCTGCCACCTGCATTGCGGGGTACATGAACTTCGACATGTCGCCGTCGCCCTCGTCCTCGGACCGGCCCATGATGGTCATGGCGCGGCGGACGCGGGCGAGCGTCGTGTTCTTCTGCACCTTCAGGACCATGGCCCAGTACGACGCGTCGCCGGCAAGGGCGTTGGCGTACACGTACCGCACCTGGTCGTTGGGCACGCCGAGCGCTTCGAAGGCCTGCTCCATGTAGCGACCGCAGCGCTGGATGGCCGCCAGGTCGCCGCCGAGCTTGTCGTTGATCTGCGCGTGCCAGTCGGCGAGCAGGATGTGCACGTCGAAGCCGGCGGCCACGAGGCGCTTGACCATGTCCGTGCACACCATCCATCCGACGTGCGCCGTGCCGGAGGGCTCGAAGCCGATGTACGCCCGTGGCTGCAAGCCGCGGGCGGCTTGGTCGCAGAGCTGTCGGAGTTCGTCTTCGCTGACGACCTCGGCCGCCGCGTTGCGGATGGACCGGAAGGCATCCTCGGCGTCCACGGTCGCGCTCCAAGCTGCGGCCGTTTAAAGCGCAGCGGGGATGGCACGCCATGGCCCCGACGACCCCCCGCAAGGCAGCCCGCAAGGCGTCGCCCAAGGTTGCAGTGCGCGACGAAAGTCTGGCCTGGGAGCCGGTGCCGACGCCCGAGGCCGCGGCCCCGCTCGCGGCCCCCCAGGCCGGCGACTCTCCGGGTCGGGCCCGAGTACATGAACCAGTCTGGCTCGTGCGCATCGTCCTGGTTCTCTTCTTGGTGGGCTTCTCGGCGTTCCTGGCGCGCGAAGTGTCGAACTTCCTGACGACCTTGCCCTAGGTTCCCCAAGCCAGCAGGTCGATGCGCACCGGGATGTCCGTCCCGGCCTCGGAGACGACCGCGGTTCGCACGGCGCTCGACGCGGGCAGGCCGACGGGCGGGTCGGGGCCGAACTCCAGGCTCGGGTCGCGGGGGGGCTCGTAGCCCTGCAGCAGCATGTTGAACATGAAATGGGCCGCCTCATCGGTGCCCAAGGACTGTGCCACGGCGCGCGGCTGGATGCTGCTGAGGAAGACGCGGCCCGAGCCGATGGCCCCTTCGTCGGAGATGGCAATGACGGGTTTGCCCCCCTGCATGAGGACGTTCTCGAAGTCCGAGGGGTTGCCGATGGTCCAGCCGAGGTCGTTGGTGGGGTAGGATGCCCAGTCAAGGTCGTAGGGGAGGGAGAGCAAGCCGTTGTCCGGGTCGGGGGCGGACACGGGGCCCGACACGGAGGCCGCCGAGAGGTCCATGATCGGCTGCATCCAGTTGAAGTTCGCTCCCGGCGAGCCGAACACCATCAAGGTGCCACCGTTGCGCACGAAGTCGTTGATTGCGGTCTTGACGGAGTTGGCCGTGAGCGTGCTGTGATCGATTCCTGACCCCAGAACGAGCAGGTCGTAGCCTCCCGAGGACAGCTTGCCGGGCAGGACGGCGTCGAGGAACTGCTTGTTGTCGTGGACGACGTCGCCGTCCCACGACGACAGGCCCAGGTACGTCAGGAGCGGCGTCGTGTCGCTCGAGTTGGGGTCCGGCTGGACGTCGATGTCGGGCGTGTTGACGAGGAGGTGGGCCTGGTTGTCGAAGTCCACGCCGATGGAGTCGATGACCGTGCGCTCGAGGCCGGTGTTGGCCGCCATCGAGGCGTTGAGGGCGGCGTTGGCCTGTGGGATGGTTGCCTCGGCGGAGGTTAGTGTGATGGGGGTCAGGCTCCCGAAGTCGCCGACGTAGAGCGCCTTCACGTAGCTGAAGTCATGGTTCTGCAGGGCCGCCTCGTAGTCGACGGCAACGACGCGCAGCCGGAACCCCGCGGCGCCACTGAGGCCCCATGCTGCGCGCGCCTCCTCGTACTCGACCAGGCCGTTGGGCAACGGGTCGAGCGAGGCGTTGTTGAGCAGGAGCAAGTGGTCGGCGTCCAGCGTCCGCCCGTCGGCGCCGGCCAATCCCAGGCGCGCCAAGGCGTCGGGGGTCGCCCAGCCGGCCCCCGGGTCGCTTGCAAGCAGCTTCGCCAGGGCCCCCGCGTCGACCTCCTGGTTGGCATGGGCACCGGGCGCGGGGTCGGCGGCCACCTCGATGGCCCAGACGAGGGCCCCGAAGGACGCGAAGAACATGGCGCCCCCGACCATGAACCCGATGACCTGCATGCCCCCGCAACTTGCGGCGTTCCACACTTAATGCGCTCGGGGCATCGTCTTATAGGAACAATTTGCGGCCGCCAGGATTCCGGGCGTTCTTGACAGCGGCGCCAGCCCGCCTCAGGTGGCCCAGGCCAGGAGTTCGATGCGCACGGGGATTTCGATGCCGTCGTCCACGACGACGGTGGTGCGCCGCGCGGCGGACACCGGCGTGCCCAGCGGCGGATCGGGCCCGAACACGACGGTCGGGTCGTCGGCGCTGTCGCGGTCGTAGAGGAGCATGTTGAACATGAAGTGGGCCGCCTCGTCGGGCCCGAGCAAGGCGGCGACGGCGCGCGGCTGGATGCTGCTCAGGAAGACATTGCCAGAGCCGATGGCGCCGTCGTTGGAGACGGCGACGACGGGCTTCCCTCCTTGCATGAGGACATTCTCGAACGAGGTGGGGATCCCGATGGTCCAGGCAAGGTTGTTCGTCGGGTACGTGGCCCAATCCAGGTCCCAGGGCGTCGTGAGGATCTCGTGGTCGGCGTCGACGGCGGTCACGGCGCCGGAGACACTGGCCGCGCTGAGGTCCATGATTGGCTGCATCCAGTTGAAGTTGCCACCCGGCGAGCCGAAGACCATCAGCGTCCCCCCGCCGCGCACGAAGGCGTCGATGCTACTCTTGACCGAGTTGGCGGTGAGCGTGCTGTGGTCGATGCCGGACCCAAGGACCAAGAGGTCGTAGCCGCCGAAGGCCAACTTCCCCGGCAGCACGTCGTCAAGCATCTGTTTGTTGTCGTACAGCACGTCGCCGTCCCAAAGGGTCAGGCCGAGGTGGGTGAGCAGGGGGACCTTGACGTCGGGGACGGTCGTGATCTGCACCAGGATTGTCGGCGTGCTCGTCGTGAGATGCATTTGGTTGTCGAAGTCGACGCCGATGGAGTCGATGACCGTGCGTTCCAGGCCGGTGTTGGGCCCCATGGACGCGTTGAGGGCCAGGTTGCCGTTGGCAATGTTGCCTTGGCCGACGCCGAGCGTGATGGTGGACAGCGACGTGAAGTCGCCGATGTAGAGGGCCTTGATGTGGCTGAAGTCGTGTTGTTTCAGGGCCGCCTCATAGTCGAGCGCAGTGACGGCCATGCGGAAACCGGAGGCCCCCGTCAGGCCGAGGGCTGCCCTGGCCTCCTCATAGTCGAGCAACCCGTTGTCTTGGGCCTCCAAGTCGGTTCCGGGATTGAGCATCTGAAGGTGCTGGGGGTCCAAGCCAGCCCCGGTGGCATTGAGCAGGCCGAAGCGGGCGAGGGCATCCGGATCGGACCAGCCGGAGCCTTGGCTGCCGATGATGAGCGAGACGAGGTTGCCCGCATCCACCGATTGCTCCGCGGTGCGGGCCCCGACCGGTTCACGGCCGGCGCCTTCCGTGAAGGCGAAAATGGCGGCCAACGCCGCCAGGAAAATGACGCCACCGACGAGGAAGCCGTAAATTTGGCCAGTGGCGCCCTCGCGGTCCTTGCGCACGGCTTAAAATTGCACCCTTCGACCGCTTAAGCGGTGGGCATGATGTTCATATATTGGGAGGGGCAGGCCTCAGGAGTGGAACACGTGCACGGCGACGCGCACGAGGTGGCGGTCGCGCGCACCTGCGGCGTCCTGGAGTTCCACGTAGGCGGTCGCGGGCTGCGTTGCAGTCCGCCCGGGGATTGCCACCCCATAATCCAACAAGACCTCTTCACTCGCGTTCAAGTCGACGATGACGATGCGAAAATCGCGTTCGGCCTGGTCGAGGCCAAGAATCGTGCGCAGGTCGTCGTAATCGTAGGTCCCATCGTACGGGGGTTCAGTTCCGGCGACCGCCCCCTCGAGCATGGCGATGCGGGCTTGGTCGAGGCAAACGGGGGCACTGCAGCCTGCAGCCGGCGCCTGGCCCGTGCAGCTGCGCAGCCCGGGCACGTTCTGCGTTGCGTTCGTCGGGGCGTTCTCGCTCGACCACAGGCTACCGTCCCACGTCGCGTTGCCGCAGCCCAAGACCAGGCTCCGCAACAGGACGTGCGCCTCCGATCCGTACTCCGCGTGCGGCCGCGTCTTGGCCGGAGGCGGGATGCGGTCGTTGGTGTACACGAGGACCGTCGTGATGGCTCCGATGAAGAGCACGCCGGCCATGGCGAAGGCGACCGCCGTCGATGAGCCAGCCTCGGGGTCCCGCACTGGAACTCGCCTTGCGCCGGCGGGCCTAAAGGTTTCCGTTGGGGACTAGGCCGCGCAATCGTTGTCGGATTCGTCGCTTCCCGCCGCGTCCTGGCCCATCAGGGCGATGGTGATGACGGACCGGCCGTCGGTGAGGCGGAACGAGTCCAACCCGTCGTCGTTGCATTCCCAGGAAAGCAGGAACCCGCGCTGCGCCTCGTAGGCCTGCAGGTCCTGGACCTGGTCCTGGAAGACCGTGTAAGTCGGGGCCGGGGAAACGGCCAGCAGCATCTCGACGGTCTGCGTGACGGCGCCGGCCTCGCGCAGGAAGGCGCCATGCGTGTCGCGGGTGGTCTCGTTGGCCACGAGCGTCACACGGGCGACCATGACGGCCAACGAAACGAAGGCGATGAGCAACACGATGGCTGCCAGCAGCATCATCTGGCCGTTCTCGTCAGAACGCATTCCACACCACCAACTCGACGAGGACCAATTGGTCCGGGGTGCTCGACAGGTCGAGCACGTACGTGACGGCGCCTTGGGCGTTGCGCGGGTCGGTCGCCAAATCGGAGGGGCCGTAGACGGAAACGGATCCCTGGTTGCTCGTGGCGCGCAGCAGGAAACGCAGCCCCTCGGGAAGGACGGCATCGACCTGGCTGCGCAGGGTCGCCTTCTCGCTGGTGCAATTGCAGGCCGGCAGCAGGACGGCCACCGACGATTGCAGGTTGTCGGTCGTCGCATTGCCGGGGTCATCGCCTTGCAGGATGGCCAAGGCGTCGCCAGCCACGCGGGCAAGGTCCAAGCCGGGACTCGTCGGTGCGGCCGTCGGTTTCTGCACGAGGGCGAAGAACACCAGCGTGGACGCGACCAGCACGGCAACCAGAATTGCCTCCACGACCTGGAAGACCGCGGCCTCATCGTCGCGGCGGGGTATCACAGCAACGCCACCACGATGCGGAAACTCACCCAGGCGATGATCATCATGATGACGACGCTGCGCATGCCCGCGATGGCGTTGCCCTTCGTGAGCACGCCGCCGACGAGGCCGCCGCCCATGCCTTGAATCAAGGCGGCATGGAAGAAGATCGTGTTGAAGTCCTCCGGGTCGAACTGCTTGAAGTTGAGGCCACCGACCTTGGCGCCGGCGCCGGCTGCGTCGACGGCCGTCTTGAAGGCCGGGATGAACTGCGCCTGCAGCACGAGCACGACGGCGATGAAGACGAAGAACGCGATGTAGATGACCATGGAGTACATGCCCATCTGGTTGTTGCGCGACTGGACGATTTGCTTGATCTCACGCGCGTCGTCCGCCGCGGCGCTGAGGATCTCGACCATGGATCCGCCGGCGCGCTGCGCCTCCACGATGAGGCTGACGATGCGACGGATGAGCGGGGACCCGACGCGGTCGCCGAAGCGCTGCAGCGTCTCTGAAAATTCGACGCCCCACTCGACCTGGGCGGCCATCTTCTTGATCTCGGGCGTCAACTCGCCGTAGGCCCCGCCCGCGGCGTTGACGAGCGCACGCGGCAGCGTCATGCCGGCACGCGCCGACTCGGCCAGGTCGCGCAGGAAGTCGGGGAACTTGTCGTCAATGGCGCCCAGGCGCGCGAGCTCGCGATTGTAGAACCAGGCGTAGGGGCCAACGGCGCACACCAGGGCCACGAGGAAAAAGTCCGTCGCGTAACGCTTGTGCCAGGGCAGCAGCTCCATGCCGCTCATCACCGAAAAGACGAGGGCTACAACGGCGCCCAGGCTCATGAGCGCGTAGAGGAAGATGCGGAAGTTCTGCTCCAGGGTGCGCGCCTTCTTCTTGACGAGGTGCGCGATGGCTGGGTCGGGCGCGTCCCAGGCGGGCTCCTCGACCGTCTTCGGCTTGGTGTCGAAGAGACCCATCAGGCACCACCGGGCCAAGGGGCAGGGCCAAGACCGGACTGGCTGGCGAGTCTTGCGGCCACGGAATCATCCGCCGTTGCGCGACGGTGAAGCTGAAGCTTCACCGTCACACCTCCGGAATCATGGACTTCAAGCCCACCATGAAGCCGAGGCTCGCGATGGGCAGGAGGCCGTAGATGATGGTCTGCAAGATGATCATGTCGCCCGAGCCGATGAGCACGAAGATGGCCACCATGACGATGAGGAAGAGCGGGCCGGCGACGGCGGCCGTGACGTAGGCCTCGGCCATCAGGCCCATGGTCTCGATGAACTGCTGCTGCTCCTGGCGGTTCTCCCATTGCAGGCGGTTGGCCTTCGTGCGGAAGTACGCCGTGAGGTCGCCACCCGACATGATGGTCGTGATGGCACCCTGCAGCAGGTCCTGGAACTTGATGGAGGGCGAGCGCTCGATGGCGCGGTGCAGCGCCGTCACGACGTCCATGCCGTGCACCTCGAGGTCCTTGTAGATCCAGGCCGCCTCCTTGGCGACCTCGCCGTACACGTCCTGGCGGGCGAGGGACTTGAAGATCTCTGCGGGGATGACACCGGCCGACGCCATCGCCGTGATGTAGTTCGTGGCGTAGGGCAGCTTCATGTTGATGTTCTTGCCCCGCTTCTTCGCGTTCGACGCAGGCGTCGTGAGGATGGCTGTGTAGCCAAAGTAGTACCCCAACACGGGCGTCACGAGCAGGAAGACCGCAAAGACCGCAGGAATGTCGAACAGCACCAGCGCCATCAGGTAGACCAGGATGCTGAACACGAACATGCCGACTGCGGAAAAGACGCTGATGACGAGCGCCCCCGCGATGTAGGCCTCGCCGCGCACGCCCATCTGGGCCTTCTGCAGTTGCTCGTCGAGCTTCTCGATGGCCTTCGACTTGCGCGCCATGCGCCCGAAGTACCGAAACCCCATGCGTTGGGACCACGTCAGGGCCACGGTCTGCGGACCCCCACGTATTGCATGACCTTCGGCTTCTCCTTGTAGTAGGTCGCGATGAGGTTGGCGATCTTGTTGTAGTCGGTGAGGTTGGTTCCCACCAGGTATTCGATGACGCGCACGCGGTCTTGCATCTCGCTGATGACCTCGTGCTGCGCAAGACCGGCCTCCGCAGCGATGCGCTCCAGCACGTAGGACACGCCCGAGTACTCGAACTGGTCCGCGGCGGGAATCCAGTTGAAGACTTCGTTGGTGAGGATTTCACGCGTGTTCGGGTCCACGCCAACGATCTCCGTGATCTGCTTGGTGCGGCGCACGCGCTTGCCGCCGACGCGCGTCTGGATTTGCACGCAGACGACGTCCAGCGCCTCGAGAAGGCTGCGGGGGATGTTGATGGGCTCCGACTCCAAGCGGTGGATGACCGCGTCCACGGAGTCGGCGTGCATCGTGCCGTAGGCGGCGTGGCCCGTGGCCATCGCCTGGAACAGCGAATAGGCTTCGGCGCCACGCACTTCACCGACGATGATGTACTCCGGCCGCTGCCGCAGGGCGTTCTTCAACAACTGGAACATGTCAATCTCGCCGGCCTGGCGGCCATTGGCGTCGCGCGGCCCGAACCCGCCGCGCGTGATGCCGGCGATCCAGTTCGGTTGCGGGATGCGAATCTCGCGCGTGTCCTCGATGGTGACGACCTTCTGCTGCGGCGGGATGAACATCATGATGGCGTTGATGGCCGTCGTCTTGCCCGACGCCGTGCCTCCGGCGTAGATGGAGGACATGTGGTACTGGATGACCATCCACAGGTACGCCAGCATGCTTGGCGACATGGTCCCGAACCGCACCAGGTCCACGGGCGAGAACGGGATTTCACGGAATTTTCGAATCGTGAACGTCGACCCGAAGGTGGACACTTCCTTGGCCAGCGTCGCCTGCAGGCGCGAGCCGTCGCGCATCGTGGCGTCGAGGATGGGTTCCGCGATGCTGATGTGCTTGCCGGCGCGTTGGGCGAGGCGGATGACGAAGGAATCCAGGTGCGCGTGGTCGCGGTACCGGATGGTGGTCGTGACGGACTCGTACTTGCGGTGGTACACGAAGATCGGCTCATGCGGGCCGTCGCATGAGATGTCCTCGATGAGCGAGTCGTGCACCAGGATGTCGAGCGGCCCCTCGCCGATGAAGTCACGCAGCACGTAGTACAGCAGGCGGTCCCGGGCATCGTTGGCCTCCTGCTCGCTTGCGCCCTCGCCCACCTTCACGGAGTAGTCCTTGATGACCAGGTCGAACTTGCCGCGGATGTAGTCCTCCCAATCCTCGGTGTCGAGCTGGTCCGGCTGCAACTCGAGGACGTCGACCAGCGTGGATTCGATGAAGTCGAGCAACAGGTGCTCGTCGTGCGTCAGCCGCGGCTCGATGGCGTGGTAAATGACGTCGTGCGTGCGCTTGTTGCGGATGATCTGCACGTACTGGTAGGGTTCGCGCACCGGGTACGTCTCGACCTCGATGTCGTCGGGGTCGTGGGCGTAGTAGAGCTTGTCCTCCTCTTCCCAGACGCGCTTCAGGCGCAGGCGCTGCTCTTCCGTGGTCGCCTTCTCCAAGTCGGCCTCGCGGCGCCGGCCCTCCTCCTGCGCGATGGCGAGGCGTCGCGTCTCCTCCAGGCGGATGCGTTCCGGCCGCTGCATGGTGGCGGCGGGGAAGCGCGGAATCTTCACGACGTCCGGCCGCGCCGTGTCGCGGGCGACTTGCCGGATGGCTTGCTGCAATTTCTCGTGCGACTGGACGGTCACCGGACCGACCTTGCCCGGGAGGACCTTCTGGCCTGGCTCGATGGCCTTCGTGGTGCGGCTGCCGCCTGCCGGCTTGGGCTGCGCGCCCGACGGGTCGGGCACGGCGTGCATGGATGGCGGAGCCGGGGGCGCGCTCGGTGGCGCTGCCTCGGTCGGAACCGACGGGTGGCCGGCGGCCGGTCCGGGTTCCTCGGCGGGTGGCTGGCCGGTGCGGCGCTTGCGGGGGGTCTCGTCGGAGGTCATGTCAGGTCTCGTTTTGCGCGTCTTCCAGACCGATGCAGTCTTCGCTGGCAAGGTAGGTCAACAGCACGACCCCGCCGCCCGCGGAATTGGCGCCGAGGCCGCAGAACTGCTTGCCGGCAAGAAGGAAGGTGGATTGGTACTGCGGGTCGCCGCGGAAACTCTCGGCCTTCACGTAAGGGCACGCATTCGTGCTGCACCAGGCATCGCCATCGCCGCACGCTGCACCCGTTTGGCACAGCATGACGGAGTAGCTGATTCCCTGCAGCTCGGTCGGCAAATCGATGGCGATGGACACGTTGTATGGGTGTTCGCTGACGAAGAGCGCGAGGTCCACGGCGCCAGCGGCGACGCGCTGGGCCGCGGAGGCACCCTGAATCTCGATGAGCCGGTTCTCGGCCCGCTGCTGGGCATCGTTGAAGGCCAACATGGAGACCAGGAGGATGAAGGAGATGATGGCGAACGTCAGCAGGAAGCCGATGACCTCGCTCACGGCGTCGTCGTTGGACCTGGCTTGCCGCCGGGCGTCGGGATCAGAGGAGGATGCTGCCATGGAGGATGGTCTGGGTGAGTGTGAAGCGGAACGCCGCGGGTTCGTCGTACTTCACGGATCGGACCTCATCGGGCGACTCGCCGCTGCAGGCATGCGTTGGCTCCGCGGCGTCCTCGGTGTAGTAGTCGCCGTCGAGGGAGGCCAGCGTGTCGCGCAGAAGGAAGGCGTTGCACCAGGGCTCAGCCAGGTCGCCGTGGAAGTCAAGGCGCACCTGGGTGGCCAAGACCATGTCGGCGCGCACATGCCCGCTGCGCAGGATGAGGCCGATGGAGTGCGAGCCCGAACCGGAGAACTCGCCGTACTCGCTGCCCTGCAAGGTGGGGACGCGCAAGAAGTAGGGGCCGGTGCCCGGGTCCTCGCTGACCAGCGGCGACGACGCCAGGAAGAAGCCGTTGCCCTCCTGCGCGAAGATGCCGCCGCCTTCGTAGGAGGAGTGCACGTTGCCGGTGCTCCACGCCAAGCGGTCCATGTGCAACAGCCAGGCCTGTGCGTAGACGACCGGGGTTGCCTCGTTGTTGACAAGACGGAAGACGTAATCGAAGTCGGGGTCAATGGCCGAAGCCAAATCGTATGGGGGGCCCGCGGACGTCCAGTGTTCCACCGTTTCCACCGCACCGTCCACCTTCGCGACCTCCAGGCAGGCCTCCCCGCTGATTGACGCGACCCCGGCGCAGGTTGCGGCGACCGTGACAAGGCTGCGGCAACCCGAGGCCGTGACCGTGATGCGGTTGTCCCAGTCCTCCCAGTCGGCCACGCGCAAGTCACAGGCCGTGTTGTCGGAGTCGTGGTCGACCGTGATGAGCATGTGCGACCCTTCCCCCAAGGCGAAGTGGCCGGCCGGGATGCTGATGGTGGGATAGCGGCTCTCGTCCGGCACGTACATGTCGTTCGCGGCTGCGCGCACCTCTTCCATCTGGCCGACGACATTCTCGAGGGCCGCGCGCTCGCGCAGGTTCGTCAGGACCGGGGTGCCCATGAAGAGCACCGTCGCGATGCCGGCAACCGTGATCGCCAGCACGATCACCGTGCCGATGACGGCGCTGACGCCGGACTCACGGGAGGAGGGTGACATCGAAGAGCACCTCCGTGAAGAGCATCTGGAAATAAAGCGGGTTTTCGCGCCGGCATTGCGTCAACTGCGGGTCCGTCAACCCGTTGCAGAGGGAACTCTGGGCCCCGTACTTGACTCCCTGCACGCCCGTCGAGGGATGGCCGTCGCACCGCGTCTCGCTGGCGCCGTCGTCGTCGAACTCGTGCTCGGCGTAGTAGTAGTTGGTGGGGACGTCCCTCCGCATCAGCGCGTTGCACCACAGCTCGGCGCCTTCCCCGTGGAAGTCGAAGCGCGCACCGACGATGCCGTCGTTCGTCGTCGACAAGGTGCTGTTGTGGCGCAAGAGGACATTCGTCGTGCCCGTGCCCGAGATGGAGGCCTCGTCGCCTTGGAAGCGGATGATGCGCACATAGTAGGTCAGGTTGCCCAACAGGCGGCCCGTGATGCTCTCGTCGAAGATGGGCGCCCCGTGAAGGTAGTGCGTGCCCTTGCGGCTGGCGAAGACGGCGCCGCCCTCGAGCCACGTCGTCAGCCCTTCGTCGCGGACCCAACGCAACTGGTCCATGCCGAAAATGTAGGCCTTTGCGAGGAGTTGGTCCGTCTCAGGGACGCGCGGGTCCTTGGAGATTTGGAAGTACCAGTCGCCCTCGAGTGGCGCGTCCAACGTGAGGAGGTACGTGTCGTCCTGGCCGGCGACGGCGGCGACGGAGGAGACCCGGTTCACGCCGGTGGCGTCCGAGGTCTTGAAGCCCTGTAGGCAGACGGCGCCGCTCGTGTTGTAGCACTTGCCGCTGTTGCCCCCCGAGGGGGCGGAGGGCTCCGAAGTGACCTCGACCCAGATGCGGTCCACGCGCCAGGTGCCGTCGCGGCCGCTTCCCTGCGTGAGCTCGAGGCCCGCCTCCATGGCCAGGATGTCCGCCCAGACCCAGTCGACGCTGCCGCCGTCAGGGTGTCGGTTGGTCGCATCGAACGAAATGACGTTGTCCAACGCGGACGATCCTTGCCCGTTGCCGGACTCGGTGCTGCAGACGGCCGCCAGGCACACCTTGAGCTTGAAGCCGTCATTGACGTCGCTGCTGGGCGTGTCGTCGACGATGGAGACCTCCGCCTTGATGATGACCTCAGCGACGTCGTCGGGCGTCGAGCCGGGATCTGCGACCGTGGCGACGAGGTCGACGGTGGCTTGTTTCGGGATGTCCGTGGCGTACTCGGCGTACAGGTTGTTCGAGGTCGCCAGGTTGTCCTCGGTCGCCGTCACCCAACCCGCGGTGGCCGTGACGGGGGCGGTGACCGCCAGGCTTTGCACGAGGGTGGAGCCGGTGCCGGCGTCCGCGGGGTCCCAGCGCATCGGGGTGCTGCAGTCGGAGGCGACGAGCGTCACCTGGTTGTCGCTGTCCGCCCAGTCCTGGATGTGCGCGTCGCAGTCCTGCGGCGCATTGGAGGTGTTCTTCTTCTTGCCGCCTTTCCCCCAGGCGAGAGCGAGGCCTTGCTGGCTCGAGGTGCCGTCGTACGAGATGGCCACGGCCATGCGCGTGCCTTCTTCGAGGTTGACGGAGCCCTGCGAGGGCGCGAGCGCTACGGAGGCGCCGGCGCCTTCGACGGTCAGGCGTTCGGCCTCGCGCCGGACCGCCTCGAGCTGGGTGGCCATGTCGTCCACGGCGGCGCGGTCCTGCAGGCCCGTGATGGCTGGGACGCCGAAGACGAGGGCGCCCGCCATGCCGCCGAAGATGATGACGAAGACCAGCATGGTGCCGATGATCGGCGTGATGGCATCGTCCCCTGGCCCCCGCCCGGAGCCGGTCGGGAGGAGCCTTCCGGTCGGTGTCATCAGAACACCCGCTTTGTCGACTCCATGAAAAGGCCTTGCTCGGTCTCCTTGAATAGCAGGAACCTCGAGGATTCCGGGACCCCCCGCAGCTTGGTGACCTTCAGGTAGGGGTACAGGCCGAACCCCTGGCGGTCAAAGCCGAGTTCCAGCACGCCGTCGGCCCACTGCCGCAGGCGGGTGCGCTGCGCCTCATCGTGCAGGCCCGTGGCGCACGAGATGAAGAGGTTCCCGCCGGCCTTGCGCGTCTGCTCCTTCAAGCGGCGCAACTGGTGGAACGCCTCGTCCCAACCCCATTCCAGGACAAGATCGGAGTAGGAGTCGACGACGATGCGCACGCCCTTGCCGGGCCCCGCCACCTTCCAGTCGCCGTCCTTGGGCAATTCGACGATGGCCATGCGCTCCGGCTTGCCGCCGACGCGGCGCAGGCCCGCCGTCACCTCGTCCGGCGTGTAATCGGTCGTGTAGAACACGGTGCCGCCCGCGGCGGTCCCGGCCGCAGCGAAGTGGTAGGAAAGCAGCTCCTGGGCGTTCATGGGCTCGCCGATGACCACATGGCACGAGCCGGCCGGCACGCCGCCGCCGAGCTGGGCGTCCAACCCAGCCAAACCAGTGGAGAACCGTGCGACGGCCACGTTCGGTTGACCCCCCTTCGTCTTCTAACCCTTTTCAATGGTCCCGGGGAAATTGTTGGTCGGGTCAGAGCAGGCTCGCCATGACCGCCAGCACCAGGTTGCCGTGCCACCAAGCGACGGCCCAGCCGCCAGCCACCGGGACCAGGAACGGGACCTTGGGGGTGACCCAGACCGTGTGGACGCCGGCTTGCTCCAGGGCGTGATACTCTGCGGGAAGATCGCCGCCGAGCCGCTGCCAATAGCGCCAACGCAGGCCCCCCGGGGCGTCGGCGTCGACGACTTGCATCGGCCAGACGTGGGCGCCCCGCGCCGCCGCCAGGGTGCCTTGAGTTCCGAGCAGGGCTGCCGGCAGGCGCAGGTGGCCCCGGCTCAAGTTCACCAGGAGGAACCCGACGGGGACCAGCATCATGGCGAGGGCGCCGTTGGCAAGGGCGTCCAGGGCCGGCTGGATGGCATTGGGGGTGTCCGCGGGGGGCCACGGCGCAAGCACGGCCAAGACCATGAGGCCCTTGGCGTCCGCGCCGCCGAAGAGGTGCAACTTCCACAGGACGTAGAACAATCCGGCCAGGACAGCGGAGATCCCGTAGCGCACGCCCAGCATGCGCCAGTCGCGAGCGGGGTCGGCGACGTCGCCCACGGCAAGGACGGCCGCCAGCCACGCGAACGGGATCCACCAGGGGTTGGGCACGCGGCGGGCGCGCAGGTCGTAGACCACGGCGCCGGCGAGCATGACGCCGCCGAGAAGGAAGCGCACCGCCGTGGTCGTGTCGTCCACGTCGGCTTGAGTCGGGGCGGGGTCAAAAGGGCGTGCAAGCGCTCGCGACGGAACCACGAATTGCACGAAACGCACGAACCGTCGGAGGTTCGTGGTCTTCGTGCAATTCGTGGTTGGTCAGCTGGCTTACTCGGCGTAGTAGGACGCCGGGTACGGCTCAGGCTTGAGGCCCTTGCGCTCGCGGATCGTGCGCGTGACCTTCTCCTGCAGTTCCGTCGGCAGGATTTCGAAGCCGATGTTCTCCGTGGACCACAGGCAGCGGCCACCGGTGGCGCTGCGGATGGCTCCGGCGAAGCCCATCATTTCGGCGACCGGCACCTTGGCGGTGATGGTCGTCGAGTCGCCTTCCTGCTGCATGTCGAGGATCAGGCCACGGCGGCGCTGGAACTCGCCCGTGACGCCGCCCATGACGTTGTCAGGGACGGTGACGACGGCCTTCTGCATGGGCTCGATGAGCACGGTGCCGGCGATGGTCATGGCGCCGTACATGGCGTTGCGCACGGCCGGGATGGTCTGGGCGGGGCCACGGTGGACCGCGTCCTCGTGCAGCTTGGCGTCCGTGATGAGGAACATGACGCCCTGGATCGGCTCGCCGGCGCGCGGGCCGGTGCTGACGCACTCGTTGAACGAGTCGATGATCAGTTCGAACGTCTCGTGCAGGCCCTGGATGGCCTTCGTGCCGTCGACGAGCATGCACGTGCCGTTGATCGCCTTGACCTTCTTCGTCAGGTCCTTGTTGAAGGTGCCGAGGGCGGTGAGCTTCTCGTGCACTTCCTTCTGGTGCTTCTTCGGGTCCGACGGGATCTCGTTGTCGCGCAGCGCCTGGACGATGTTGTCCGGCAGCGGCGAGGCCTCGATGAAGAAGCGGTTGTGGCGGTTCGGGGACTTGCCTTCGAACGACTGCGGGCTCGTGCCCTTCACGGACTCGCGGTACACGACGATGGGCTGCGAGGTGATGATCTCCAGCTTGAAGTCGCGCTCGATGCGGTGCGTGATGACTTCCAGGTGCAGTTCGCCCATGCCGGACATCAGGTTCTCGCCAGTCTCCTGGTTGATCTTGATGTGCACCGACGGGTCGCCCTTGGAGATGCTGCGCAGCACGTCGACCAGCTTGGGCAGGTCCTTCATGTGCTTGCATTCGACGGCGACGGTCACGACGGGGTCGGACACGTGCACGATGCGCTCGAACGGCTCCATTTCGCCGTCCGAGGTCATGGTGTAGCCGGCCATCGCGTCGCGCAGGCCGGTGACGGCGACGATGTTGCCGCCCGTGGCGCGGTCGACGGGGATGCGGTCGGCGCCCACCATGAGGCCGACCTGCTGGATCTTGTTCTTCGTCTTCGTGCCGCCGACGTACAATTCGACGCCGCGCTCCACGGTGCCCGAGAACAGGCGGCCGATGGCGATTTCGCCGGCGTGCGGGTCAATCATGATCTTCGTGACCATGAAGGACACGATGCCGTCGGGCTTGGCGGCGCGCATGTCCTGGCCGGCCTTGGAGTCCTGGTCGCCGTGCCAGATGTGGCGGATGCGGTACTCCTGGGCGACCTTGGGGCTGGGAACGACGTTGACGACGGTGTCGAGAACGACGGAGGCGACGGGGGCCTTCTTGGCGAGCTCCTTCTGCGTGTCGTTCTGGCAGTGCGTGTAGACGTCCTTGAAGGTGACGCCGGACTTCTTCATGTAGGGAACAGAGACGCCCCACTTGTGGTAGGCGCTGCCGAACATGACGGAGCCATCCTCGAGGCGGACGCCCCACTTGCCGCGGAACTCCTCGGGGAGGTTGCGGTTGATGAGCTCGTTGACCTTGTTGATGATCTTGACGAAGCGCGCCTGCATTTCCTCGGGCGTGACCTTCAGTTCGTTGACCATGCGGTCGACCTTGTTGATGAACAGGGTCGGGCGGACCTTCTCGCGCAGCGCTTGGCGCACGACGGTCTCCGTCTGGGGCATGGGGCCCTCGACGGCGCAGACGAGGATGATGCAGCCGTCAACGGCGCGCATGGCGCGTGTGACGTCGCCGCCGAAGTCGACGTGGCCCGGCGTGTCGATGAGGTTGACGAGGTAGTCCTTGTTGTTGAAGTGGTGGACCATCGAGGCGCAAGCGGCGTTGATGGTGATGCCGCGGGCCTGCTCTTCGGGGTCGAAGTCGAGGGCGCGCTGCTGACCGGCGAGTTCCTGGGAGATCATGCCGGCGCCGGCGAGGAGGTTGTCCGAGAACGTCGTCTTGCCGTGGTCGATGTGGGCGGCGATGGCGATGTTGCGGATCTGCTCGAGGTTGGCCATGACACTGACGGCCTTGGCGATGTTGTCTTCCTTGCGTCCCATAGTGCACCAGGTGGAGCGGTTGTCTCGGCCAGCCTAGGCTGGCGTTGACTCTCGACAGGGTCGGGGACCGGTCCGCCGATAAAAGGGTGGTGGACGTGGGCTCCTGGAAGCTAAGGCGCCCGGCCGAGCGCTTCCAGAACGGCGGCGAGGCGGTACTCCACGCGTGCCACTTGGGCCGCAAGTGTCAGGAATCCGGCGGTGCCAAAGAGGAACCAGATGAGTGCGCTAGGCCCCGCGTACAAGCCGGCAAACGCGGCGAACGCCAACACGACCACCGCGCACCCGAACAGGTAATAGACGTCCCGTTTGGCCATCGCCGCAGATCTGGCCGAGAGCTTGCCCATGTCTGCTCATCGAAGCATGGTCGGATAAGGCTGACCGCGCCCGTTCGGTGAGTCACACCAGTCAACCTCCTTGTGACGCCGACGGCGACGACCAGCTGAATTTGATGGATGGCGGCGCGGGGCGCCGCCTCGCCGCGCTTCGCGCGGCGCTACGTCACATCCCGCATGGGCTCGGCGGAGTCACCGTCGGAAGACGTTGGTCGATTGTGGCACAGGAACGCGTGCCGCAAGTTGAGAGCGTTGGGAACGGCGGGGACTGAATCGGCTCAATTGCGCGGGGCACCTGGACCACATTGCGGTCGACCGCGCGCCGTTGCGAAAGAGACGCCAGACCACGGCCGGGTGATCCGCTGAATCCGAGGCCCCCAATCGGGCCAAGGCCACAAAATCAAGGGTTTGCGTCGGCGAGAAAACGAAGGGAATGAGAGAAGGAAGGGAAAAGGGACTTGCGAAGGCCTTAGCGGGCCGACTTGGCGACCCGCTCGACTTCGTCCTTCTTGGCGACGGCGAACGACTGGGGGTCGTTCTTGTACGCCTTCAGGATTTCGTCGGCCAGGCACTGGCTGATGGGCTTCGTCGACTTGAACGAGGCCTCGGTGGCGCCGCTGGCCAGCAGCCGCAGGACGATGTCCAGGCGGCGCATGGGGGAGACGTCGACGGCCTTCGGGACGTTGATGCCGCCGTAGCGCAGGCGCGTGACTTCCTCACGGGGCGCTGCGTTGACGATGGCGGTCACGAGGACCTGGACCGGGTTCTCCTTCGACTTCTCGGCGACGCGCTCGAAGGCTTCCTCGACGGCCTTGTAGGCCTTCGACTTCTTGCCCTGGTAGACTTCGGAGCGCATCAGGTCGTTGATGAGGCGCTCGACGACGTGCACCTTCGCCTTGGCGAAGCGCTTGTTGCCGTGCCGGGCGGAGTGGTGCATGACGCCGATGGCGTCGAGGTGGATGTACTTGGCCAGGCCGGCGTCGTTGACGACGATGCCGGTCGACTGGTACTTGCCGAAGACCGGGGTCTGCGGCAGGTCGATCTTCTTGACCGGGGCCGGGGCGACCTCGGCGACGACGGTCTCGAGCGTGTTGTCGGGGGTGGGGGTTTCGTCGGTCATGGAGATCACCGCACCGGCTTCTCGACTTTGCCCTTGACGAGCATGTCCAGGGAGACGTTGTTGACCTTGATGACCTTGTAGCGCACACCGGGGATGTCACCGTAGGAACGGCCCATGCGGCCGCCGATGCCCTCGACCAGCACTTCGTCGTGCTCGTCGATGTAGTTGATGGCGCCGTCACCGACCGCGAAGGCGGTGATCTGGCGGCCGTTGCGGATGAGCTGGACCTTCACGCACTTGCGGATGGCCGAGTTCGGCTGCTTGGCCTCGATGCCGACCTTCTCGATGACGATGCCGCGGGCCTGCGGGATGCCGCCCAGCGGGTCGGACTTCTGCTTCAGGCGCAGTTCACGGCGCGAGTAGTAGCGGTCGGACCAGCGGGCGTTCTGGCGGTTCTTCTGGAGCTTTCGGGCTGCGTTGATGCCGGTGGGGATGGTGATTCCTCCGAGGTTGGACCGTGCGGGGAGGCACGGCCTGGGATGATCGCCGTCCCGGGCGAGTCGGCGCCAGCCGCCAAGCTTGGCCGACCCAAGTCCCGGAGGTCAGTCCGGGGCCGGGGCGTTATCGAAGCGGCGACAGGGGGGTGGTACATAACCCCAGCGGCGGGCCCAGGGGAGCGCTGAAGGGGGCGGGGCGAACCGTTGCAACGCCAGTTGGCCGTTCGCGCTACTCGATTGTCGCCTGGTACACGTAGATCTTTGACGAGCCGACGTGGATGTGGAATTGCACGTAGTCGCCGACGTCCGCCTGTTCGGTCACGAGGGTCTGGGCGCCGGGCACGAGGGGGAAGCTCTCGGCCAGGGTGAGGTTGCCCGAGATGCCCTTGGTGTAGAAGCGGCCCACGAAGGCGTCGGGCTTGGCGTCGGCGGGCAGGCCCTGGACATCGATGTCGAGGTTGCGGCCCTTGTAGCTGCCCGTGACCGTGACGCCGGAAAGAATGGGCTCGGGCACGAAGGCCTGGCTGCCTGCGGCCGCGCTGGCCTTGGCGAGGGTGAAGTCGCCCATTCGCAGCTCGAAGGATTCGAACATCGTGCTCTCGTCGACGTTCTCCTTGCCGATGGCGCCCTCCCACATGCCGGTGGCCGTGTTCCTTACGATGTTGACCAAGGAGCGCTCGCCGATGGCGCCCCCCACCTGGAAAACCGCGTACCCATCGCCGCTGGGTTCCTCCAGCGACATGAAGTGGAACGTGTAGTTCGACGAGGGGTCCGTGCAGCGCAGGCCGTCGACGTCGGCGCAGAGGGGGTCCTCCGTCACGGGGTTGTTGCCGTTGGGGTAAACCGCGGCGACGTAGTCGTTCTGTGCAGTGCCTTCAACCGTCAGGGCTCCTGGGATGGCCACGAGGTCGCCCTTCGCGGGGCCGTCGCTGCAACCGGCAACGAGGGCGAAGGTCAGGAGGCTGAGGACAACGATCGGGCGCACGGCCATCGAGGACGCAGGCAGGGACACGCAATATCAATCTTCTGTCGGCTTGGAGAGCGCAGGAAGGCGGGGGCGCGGTTCCGGCATGGCGAGGCCCGCGAAGGCGGCGGCGATGCCGAGGGCGATGACGACGGCGAAGTGCAGGGCCATGGTCCACCTACGGCGTGGTCTGGTTCATGAAGTTCCTGGGCCGACTGTCGATGGGTCTGTTCACCATTCGGTCACCACGGTGATCTGTCCGCGGACGGACGCCTCGAAGGCGAGGGCGGGCGAGCCGAGGACGGCGGTGAACGTGTGGTTGCCAACCCCCAGGTCGTCGCAGCGGCCGCTGAACGTGTTCGTCCCGAGCACCGTGAGCGACGTGCCACTGACCGAGCAGCCGGGCCCCTCGACGCCGTTGAGGATGCTGTTGCCGGACGTCTCGATGGTCATCTGCCACGACACGCTCCTGGCGCCGCCGGCGGGCACCTCGACCGTGAAGTCGAAGCGCGACGGCTGCACGCTGGACCCGGACACGGACCCCAGGTCGCGCGTCGTCGAGAAGGAGGATCTCCCGTGGCTGGACGACGTGGAGTCGGTGACTGTCAGGCCGTCCTCGTCAAAGTCGGCGTCGAGGCCGCCGTCGAGGCAGCCGGCGAAGGAGGCAGTCAGGGCGAGGGCAACGATGGCAAGGATGCGGGCCATGGATGCAGGACCCTGGGGAGCCTAATCAAGCTCCGCGGGACAACCCTCGAATCAGGCAGGGTTGCGGCGGCGGTAGGCGCGCACGGTGTTGCTCAGCAGGACGGCGATTGTCATGGGCCCGACGCCGCCGGGGACCGGGGTCACCCAGGACGCCTTGGCCCACACGGATTCGTCGCAGTCGCCGCGCACCTTGCCGTCGGCGCCGCGCGCGATGCCGACGTCCACGACGACGGCTCCCTCGCGCAGGTGGTCCGCCGTGAGGAGCCCTGGAACCCCGGTGGCCGTGACGACGACGTCGGCGCGCCGCGTGTGCGCCTTGAGGTCGCGCGTGTGTTTGTGGCAAACCGTCACAGTCGCGTCCCGGTTAATGAGCAGCGCCGCCAACGGCTTGCCGATGAGGTTGGAGTGGTTGATGATGCAGACCTCGGCGCCAGGCAGCGGCACCTTCGCCTCGTCGAGCAGGAGGAGGACCCCGTACGGCGTGCACGGCGCCAGGCTTTCGTCGCCGATGAGCGCGTGCCCCATGGATTCGGCGTGGAAGGCGTCGACGTCCTTGCGGGGGTCGATGGCCTGCAGAACGGCCGCCTTGCGCACCTGCGGGGGCAGGGGAAGCTGGACCAGGATGCCGTCGACGGCCGCGTCATCGTTGAGTTGGCGCACGAGGCGCACGACCTCGGCCTCGGACACCGACGACGCGATGCGGTGCTCCGTCGTGCGGATGCCGACGCGGGCGCACGCTTCCTGCTTGCGCTTGACGTAGATGTGGCTCGCCGGGTCGTCGCCCACGAGGACGACGGCAAGCCCTGGGATGCGTTTGCCGGCCGCCGCCAGCGCCGCGACCTCCTTGCCGAGCGCCTCCTCCATGCGCTTGGCCAATGCCTTGCCGTCAAGGACCTTGGCGCGCGCGGCAGGCTTCACGCGCGGGCCAGGGCGTCGGCCTTAAAGGACCGCGCCGTCGCGCGCCCCGGATGGGATTGATTCGCCGACGCGCGCCCGGCAAGCCCGCCCCCCGCCGCGCCGTGCTCGTCGACCTCGACGGCACGCTGCTGGACTCCAAGCTGAGCATCCGCGACACCCTCAATACCGTCCTCGCCGAACGGCACCTTGCGCCCTTCAGCCGCGACGACATGGACCGCCTCATCGGCAAACCCTTGCGCGACATCCTCGCCACCCGATCCTCGGACCCGGCGGCAATCGAGGCCATGACGCATCGCTACCGCGCGGCGTACAACGAGGTCGGCTGGGTCACCGTCGATCCCTTCCCCGGTCTCCTGCCTCTGCTGCGCGACTTGCGCGCCCAAGGAATCCTGCTCGCGACCGTGACCTCGAAGGGCCAGCAGGAGACAGAGACGCTCCTCTTCGACCTCGGCCTGGGTGACCTCTTCGATGTCGTGGTCGGGGACGACGACGTGCGCCCCCTCAAGCCCCACCCCGCCCCCGTCCTCGAGGCCTGCCGCCTCCTCGACGTCGCGCCCGCCGATGCCATCATGGTGGGCGACACCACCTTCGACATCGGCGCCGCCGTGGCCGCGGGCACGACCGCCGTGGGCGTGTTGTGGGGCATCCATGACGCCAAGACGCTGCGCGACGCCGGCGCCAACGCCCTTGCCAGGACGCCGGCGGACCTCGCGCGCACGCTTCGCGCGCTGCTCCGGCAGACGCAAGAGCCCGCCACCCGCTGAGGGCTTCGTGGCGACGCTCGGCGACCTGCTGCGCCTTGGCCGGCCGCACTTCCTCCTCGCCGGCGTCGCCTTCGTCGCTTTGGGCATCGCCCTTGCGCGGCACGCCGGCGCCGCAGTGGACCCGCTGGATGCCGCCCTCGCGATGGCCGCGGTCGCCTTCACGCAGTGGGGCGTGCACTACGGCAACGAGGCGCACGACGTCGACGCCGACCGCGCCAACCCGCGCCGAACGCGCCTCGCCGGCGGCTCGGGCCTCGTCGTCGCGGGCCGCGTCACCGAGGGCGAAGCGCGCCTCGTCGCGGCCTGCCTGTTCGGCGCGGGTGCCGCCGCCGCGGGCGCCTTGGCTTGGCGCGCCCCCGCGAGCCTCGCGGTCTCGGTCCCGCTCGTCGCCCTGTCGTGGGCGTACAGCGCGCCCCCCCTGCGCCTATGCGCGCGCGGCCTGGGCGAAGCCGCGACGGGGCTCATCGTGGCCGTGCTCGTGCCGGCCCTTGTGCTCGTGCCCGCCGGCCTCGGCCCCGCCGCGACGGCTGCGTGGTGGCCCCTGGCGCCGCTGGCCTTGCAGGTGGCCGCGGCCGTCGCCGTGCTCAGTCTGCCGGACGCCGACGGCGACGCCGCGGCCGGCAAGCGCACGCTCGCGGTCCGTCTCGGCCCACGGCGCACGCGCCGGCTTCTGCAGGTTGCCTGGTTGGCCTGCGGCCTCGGCTCGACGGCCAGCTTGGTCTTCGGCGCGCCGCCCCCGTTCGCGTTGACGGGCGGGGCCGCCTTCGCAGCGGCCGTCGCCCTACCGGTGCTCGTGCTGCGCCGGTCCTGGGACACCCTGTCGCTCGTGGCCATGGGCATCGCGGCCCTGCAGTGGGCCCTGACACTCGCCTGGGCGCTCGGCTGACGCGGGGGCCGGAACGGGACGGATGGCGACGGGGCCGGGGGCCACAAGCCTTGAATGCAGCTCGCCCGGATGCGCCGGCATGCGCGCCCGTCTCCTGTCCCTTGCCGCCTTCGCTCTGCTGGCGTTCGGCTCGATTCCCGTGTCCGCCCAAGGCGTCGATCCGGGCGTCGTCTGCCCCCTGAATTCCATCCCCGTGCCGGTGCGCGAGTCGCGCATCTTCTGCGAGCCCCTCGACTCGGCGGGCTTCGTGCAGTTCGACCAGTTCGTCGCCGGCGTCCACCAGCTCGCCGACGAGTACCCCGACTTCGTCGAAGTCACCCAGATTGGCACCTCCGTGCAGGGCCGCCCCATCCTCTTCGTCGAAGTCACCAACGAGAACTCCGCCGTGCCACGCGACCAGAAACTGCAGCTCGGCTACTCCGCATCCATCCACGCCAACGAGGCCGCCGGCCGCGAGGGCATGACGCGCGTCATCGAGGACCTGGCCGCCGGCAAGGGCCCGTACGGCGCCGACCTCAAACCCCGCTTGGACAACATTATCCTCAACGTCTGGTTCCCGAACCCCGACTCGTGGGCGTCGGGTGACTACTTCGATTCGTCGTCCATTGGTGGCCTGCACGGCGGAACCGGATTCGCCCGCGAGAATGCCAACGGGTACGACCTCAACCGCCAGTTCCCCAACCCCGGCTGGATCCTGCCCAACCACGACCCGATGAGCCAGCCCGAGGCGCGCGCCGTCGTCTCCGAGTTGCGGTACTCGGGCAACCACACCAACCTCGTCGCGGGCGCCGACCTGCACGGGATGCTCAACTCGCCGAACATGGTGCGCAGCATCATCCCCAACCAGGACTACGACTTCCGCCGCATGGTCCTCGTCGTGGACCAGTTGCGCGAGATGCAGCAGCGCATCGACAACAACCCGTCCTTCGCGGAATGGAACGCGGCCGCCCAGGCCGGCCACACCTTGGAGGAGGCCATCGGCGAGGCGCCCATCACGCCGTGCATCCCGAACCCGCTCCTCGGCGACATTTGCGCCAACGGACCCTCGGCCGTCATTGACTCCCCCTTCCTTTGGGGCGCCCGCTGGGACCAGATTGGCTACACCGACACGGGGTTCACTTCGGACTACATGACGCTCAGCCCGCGCAGCCCCACGGGCGGCATGGGCGCCGTCGGCCAAATCGTCGAGTTCGCCTACAGTCACATGGTGCCGGACAACAAGTACGTCGCCAAGCTCACCGACATGCACGTCGCCGGCGTGCGCGAAATCGTCCGCACGCAGATGGAGCAGGCCACGCGCCTCGACTCCCCCGTCCTCGCGGGCACCGGCCCCGTCGGCTACGTCTGGGCGCCCGACTGGGTCTCCAGCAACGACGACCCGAACGCCTACGGCTGGGATGCCGGCAACGCGACCTGGACCAAGCCCGAGTTCAGCCTGGACTCCGAAGAAGGCAAGTTCGACTTCCGCCAGGTCGCCTACAACGTCTCCAATCTGAACTTCTGGCGCGACCTGGGCCGCTTCAGCGCCGACCCCTTCACGCCCATCGAGCCGGGCTCGATCACGGCCGCCACGCTCGGCGCAGTCAAGCATCTGGCTCTCACGGACCAGGCCGTTGATTCCTTGTCCGAGGCCGAGGTCACGACCATCAAGACGTGGGTCGAAGGCGGCGGTCACTTGTTGCTCACCGACGGTGCCCTGCGCTTCTTCGATTACGCCAACCTCGCCGAGTCCGCCAAGAAGTGCGTGTACCTGGGACACACCGACCTCGCGACGCGCGACCACGCCCTCGTCACCGGCGTTGACTGGAATGCCCGCGTCACCGGAGAAGGCCCGGCCATCGGCTTCGCCATCCCCAACGACTACCCGCAGTGGGGCCTGACGCCTGGCAGCACGGCTGCTCTCGGCGGCGACCTGGTTGGAACAACCGGAGCCGCCACCGTCGGCCTTGGCGGCGGCGACCTTGGCATCGCATCGGACCTGCCGGGCCACATGCACGACGCCGGCGAACAAACGGCCGCGACCGCCCCAAACACGCAGGAATGCGAAAGCGACTACGACGGGCTCGTCGAAAGCCTCGGCCGCATCCCCCTCGGCCAAGGCTCCATCGACTTCCTCGGCGCCGCCCTGCCGCGCCCGACGCAGGCCTACGACCACCGCTACGGCTTGGCCGACTACTCGGTGTCCGCCTTGACGTACTGGATCGTCATGAACTCCCTCGGCGGCCACGTCGAATACCAGGCCATCAGCGAGCCCTTCGTGCCGACGTACGACTTCGACCCGTTGTACGGCAGCGCCGCGCTCGCAGGCGACGACGACGCCAAGGGCAAGGACACGCCCGGCGTCGGACTCCTGGTTCTGCTGGCGGCCCTGGGCGCGGCCTTCGTGGTCGCCCGCCGCCGCTAGGCCCACCAATCCGCCGATGACGCCGAACGCGCCGATGCGGCGTCCGGTCGGCGACATCGGCGTCATCGGCGGACCCGTGGGGAATCGGCGCGGGCTGCCTCCGAAGCCTTGATGAAGGCCCCTTTTGTGGGCGCATCATGGCCAAACAGACGAAGGGACCCGGCATCCAGTCCGCCGCGGGCCTCATCCGCTACTACGACGCGGAAGAGACCAGCTCGGTCAAGATTGCCCCCATGGTCGTCCTCGTCTTCGGCATCCTGGTCGGCGTCGGCACCGTGCTGATGCGCATCTTCTGGGACTTCTGAGCCGACCAAACGGCCTCGCGGGCGCACGCCGCGCATCGGCCTTCGGCCTCGCGCGTGGGCGACGACCCCCCCAGCACAACCCTTTCTCAGTTGTTTTCGTCGGCAAACGACGTCTAGCCCCGTTGCCTGCCAACGCCCATGGACCGGCCTTCGGTTGCCACGGTTGAAGACCCCGGCCTGGGCTCGCAACGCATGCAACGCCCGGTCCTGGACCTGGTCCGACCCTCTTGGCCGCCCCTGCGCCACGTGGAGCGTGGATGGCAAGCGCTGCGCCCCGCCGAACGGCGCCGCGTCGAGGCCCGCCTGACCACCGTCCTCGGACGCCTGCAACTGGGTGCGCACGGCCGCGACTCCCTCGTGCGCCTCTTCGCCTTCCTGGCCCAAGTCGAGACCATCGCCATCGAAATTCCCTTGCGTGCCCTTGCCGGTGCGCCGCCGGCCCAGGCGAAGCTGCTGCGCGCCCAACTCACCGACGAGGTGTTCCATTCAGCTCTCTTCGCCCGCCTGGCGCATGACCTCGCCTTGCCCGCCGCCCAGCCGCCGCCACCCATTGCGGCCGCTGAGCGGTTGTTGCAGCGCATCCGCGACGAACCGGACGCCGCCGTCGCTGCCACCTTGCTGAACCTCGTCGCCGAAGCCTGGATCGAGACCCTGTTCCGGCACGCCCGCTCGTGGGGCATCGCGGACGCCGTCTTCGACTCCGTGCTCGCCGACGAGGAACGCCACGTCGAGGAGGCCTTCGGCCACTTGTCCGGCTTCGACGCCGCCACAGCCACCCCAGCCGTGCGCACGCTCGAACAAGGTCTGCTCGAAGTGGGCGCCGACCCCGCCGTCGCGCTGGCCATGCTCGACCTCGCCGGCCCCGACGGCTACCGCCGCCTCGCCGACGACCTCGAAGCCAACCACCGCGCGCAGCTTGCCAAGGTGGGCCTGCAGCCGTCGCCGTCCTTCGATGCCTTGCGGCCCCTGCGGGAGTCGCTGAGCTCCCCGCTTGCCCAACCTCAGGCCGTGGCCGACACACCCTGGCGCCGAGCGGCGCGCAGCGTATGGTCAAACCCCCGCGACCCGACGATGCAGGGCGCCATGGACGTTCGCGTCGGCCACGTCCCCAAGCGCTTGCTCACCCCCGTGTTCGTGGCCGCCATCGCCCGCGCCTGGGCGCGCAACCCGCGCCTCAATCGCGTCGTGTCCCGCGGGCGTGTCTGGCAACTGCCCCGCATCAACGTCGGCGTGCGCGTCCTCGTCGCGGACGACGAACTGGCCACCGTCGTCGTGCCCGACGCCAACGAGCGCAGCGTGCATGACATCGCGCGCCTGATCGCCGACGGGCACGGCCAACTCCTGCGCTTGCGCGAGGCGCGCCTGCAGGCCGTCGCCGAAGGCAAGCCCGCGCCGGAGCCGCTGGCGGACGGCCTTGACGCCCTCGTCGCCCCCGGCCCGGCCACCTTCAGCGTCGCCGTGAGCAACGTCGGCAAGTTCGGCTTGGAGTCCGGCGCGGGCGCCTTCAGCGGCCCGCTCAGCCCGAGCTCCGACCTCACCATCGGCCGGCGCCACCGCAGCCCGCATTGGGCCGGCGTGGCCTACGTGCCGGCCTGGACCGTCACGGTCGGATGCCTGCAGGACCACCGCGTCTTCGACGGCCGCGAGGCTGGCCTCGGCATGTCCGCCATCCGCGACGAGTTGTCGCCGTCAGCCGTGCGCCGCCTGCTGCGCGAACCCGGCACCTTGCCCGCCGACGACGGCCCGGCCCAGGCGCCGGCATGGATGGCGGCACTGCCGCCCGAACTGCGCGCCCTGCCCGCCGTCGGCCTGTGGAAGTACGCCCCCGTCGTCGTGGGCGGCGCGGCGCTCGTCGCAGCCCTCGGCGTGGGCGGGTTCGTGCTCGCGCAGCAACTCGGCGTCCTTGGGGCCGGGGCCGCAGCCGGCGCCGCCGCAAGTTCATCCGCGGCCACCACAGCCGGCGTTCCAGCGGCGGCGGCAGGCGGCGCTGCGTCGGCTCCCTTGGCCGCCGGACTGGTGCCCCTGGCGGATCCGTTCACCAACGCCCCCGGCCTGTGCCAGGCCGTCGTGCCCACGGGGCACTTCTGCACGGGCCCCGCGAATGCCAGCTCGTTTTGCGACGCCCACGGAGGATGACGATGCGACCGATTGCCCTGCTGATGCTTGTGACGCTTGCCGCCGGATGCCTGGACGCCGATGGCGCCGGGGAACCAGGGGGCTCCTTGCTCGACGACGCGGGTTGCCCGGTTGACGACTTCGCCGCCGTCCTCGACGTCGTCGTCCCCGTGCTCAACGGCGGCGGCCGCGTCGGTGCCACGGACCGTTTCGACGTGCCGGTCGCGCTTGGTGAACTCGTTCCCGCCGGCTTCGCCTGGTCCTGCGTCGATGCCGTCGAGGTCCGACTCGCGTGGACGAACGGGGCCACCGCCGGAGCCGACTTGTACGTCGGCTTGGAGGTCCCTGCGACGGGGCTTGCCGCAGTCGGCAACGACCAGCAGCAACTCGCCCTCGATGGCCCCCACGAAGAGACCGTCGTCGCCGCCGTCGGTTGGGGCCCGCACGACCCCGCAGCCCTTGCGGACGGCGTCACGGTCGTCGTCTTCAGCGACTGGGCAAGCCTGTCGCAGTCGGGTCTGGCTGCCACCGTCACGCTGACGCTCTTGACGTAGTCAGGCCGGCTCGATGGCGACCGGTCGGTCCTGGTGCGTGGACAGCAGGGTAGCGCCCGTCGCGACGGCGAGGAAGGCCG
>JBBSVQ010000037.1:0-12031 GCA_038046725.1 Thermoplasmatota archaeon
CCGAAGAACTTCGTCAACGACTGCGAAGTCGTGTGCGAGACGACGGAGTACACGGACCGCGAAGGCCACGAGTACGCCGTCAACATCACCATGGACCGCCCCGAGTTCAACGGCCTGTCCGGCTCGACCCTCGAGGAAGCCCAGGCGTGGGGCAAGATCCACAAGGACGCCACCAAGGCCACCTGCTACGCCGACGTCCTCCTGGCCTGGCCCATCGTCGCCAACTACCTGCTGGCTACGTGCAAGCCCCGCAAGCTCCTGCGCCCCAAGTACGTCGAGAACGACCTCGTCGAGATGGGCGGCAAGAAGATCGCCCGCCGCGACGGCGCCTTCGACGAGGCCCCCGCACCGTTCGTGCCCGCCACCGGCAAGGCCGTCAAGGCCGCCAAGAAGTCCGTGAAGGGCAAGGCCGTCGTCTCGGTGAAGTCGAAGTAAGCTCTCTGCCCCGGATGGGCAGTCACAGACGACGCACGTCGGGTGGTCGATGCCGCGGGTCTTGCGCGGCGGCAGGAGCGACCACCTTCTGCTTGGCTTCCTTCGGGGCTTCCGTGGGAACGGGGCCGGAGGTGGGGAGCGTGAACCCGAACGTTGAACCCGTGCCGGGCCCGTCGCTTTCGACCCAGATGCGGCCGCCATGCCGCTCGATGATCCCCTTCGAGATGTACAGTCCCAGCCCGAGGCCGCCCTTGCCGGCTTGCTTGTCCCCGAGGACCTGGCTGAAGGGGTGGAACAGCGCCTCGATCTGCTGCGCCGTGAGCCCCAGGCCGTCGTCCCGGACCGTGACTTCCACCTGGTTGTCCTGCGAGCCATGGCTGATGTTGACCTTCGCACCCGTGGTGCTGAACTTGATGGCGTTGGACAGGAGGTTGTTGAGCACCTGGACGATGCGCGACGGGTCCACGTTCGCAACACAGCCGTCGGGGCCGGAGACGGTGAGCCCGATGCCTTTCTCGGCGGCCTGCGCCTCGTAGGTGTGGACGACTTCACGGCACAGGGCGCCGATGTCCGTCGGGTGGGGCTCGATCTTGAGCTGCTTGGATTGGACGCGGGCCACATCGAGGAGGTCGCGCACCAGGCCGCCCATGCGTTTGACGTTGCGGTCGAGCAGGCTGATGGCGTGTTTCTGGCCGTCCGTGAGCGGCCCCTTCGATTCCATCTGCAAGACCTTGAGTTGCAGTTGCAGGGGTGTCAGGGGGTTGTTGAGTTCGTGCGCCATGGCGTTGATGAAGACAATGCGTTCGCGTTCGGCAATCTCCAGCACCTTGGTCTTGGCTTCGGCGGCGTCGGCCTCTCGGGCGCGGGCCTCGGCCAGTCGTTTTTCCGTGATGTCTTGGACGTAGCCGAGAACGTGCAGGACCGTGCCGTCGGCGCCGCGTTCGACGCGAAGTTCGCCGTGGTGGAATCGCACTTCCTCGCCGCGCAAGATGCGGAAGACCCGTTCGGTCGGCAACGAACTGGATCCCGTCGTCACCGCCTGAAAGGCCTCGACCATGCCCGCGCGGTCCTCTGGATGGATGAGACTGAAGAAGAGCTCCACGGTCGGAGGCGTCGACGGCTCCACGCCGGTGAGTCGGTAGAACCCGGAGCTCCAATGCACGGCGCCGGTGGCCAACGTCATGTGCCACGAACCAAGGCCTGCGAGCTCTTCCGCCCTCTCGAGGGTCGCCCTGCCCAAGTCATCGACGTTGAGACCGCTCGCGGTTGCCATAGTATAGTCCACCTAGTGAGGGGCTCCAATCTCTAATAGGTCTTCTCCTGGCGCATTCGCAATAAGTGGCGGGGGACGAAGGCGAGAGGGACGAAGGCGACCCGGCGACTGACGCTGCTTCTGGCGTACACCCTCTGGCACGTCATGCAGGCCTTCGCCGTCACGCACGACGGCGCCGAAGTCGTGATGGGCAAGTTGGCCGTCGGTGACGCCCTCATTGGCGCGTTCTTCACCTGGCTTGGCTTCTTTGTGCCGGTCCAGCTCGGCCGCGTCGCCTGGGAGAAGGCACCGTGGGCCCTCTTCGCCATCAACGCCGGCGGCCACCTCGTCGCCCTGGCCCTGATGTCCACCGTCTTCGCCATGATGTAGGCCGGCCGCGCCGCCAACAGCTTCACGACCCTTCCCCCTCTCCCTCCCCCATGCGCAAGGCGACGTGGGGCGCCCTTCTGCTCGGCGTCTTCGCGTTGAGCACGGGTTCTCCCATCCGCGAAGAACTGGCCCTGCACCGGATCCTGGGCTTGAGTCTGTTCGGCGCATACCTGTTGTTCTCCTATGATCCGCCGACGACCGACCCCCGCCAACGGCGCCTCCTTCTTGCCGGCATCGGTGCCAGCGTGCTGTCGTTCCTCATCGCCTTCGCGCCGCTGCCGGACGCCGTCATCGTCGCCGCCCGCTTCCTTGCCGTGGTGGCCATCGCGTTGCCGGTCTGGCTGGTCGCGGGCCCGGCTCGCTACGGCTTCGTCGCAGCCGCCACCGTCGCCCTCTTCACGGCCGTGCCCGCCGTCTCCGATGCAGGCATCTATGCAACGAGCGTGCACGCCTACATCGCGGCAGCTTCCGCGTTGGCGGTCGCGGCCCTCATCCACCGGCCCACCGTGTTCATGGCGGAGAAGAAGGTGCCGCGCATCGTGGTGGCGAGCAACATCGTCACGTACACGCCGGAGGAGAAGGCGCGTGCGTTGGCGCGGCTTGACAAGCGGTACCGCGACGGTGAACTCGAGGAGCACGTGTACCTCGACAAACGGCAAGAGCTCGAGTCGCGCTAACGCGGATACCCAAAGCTAGTGCAGCGCCAATTCCCAGCGCTGCTCGCGTCCCCACGGGGCCCATGCGCAGGGGTGCGGCTCGGTGTGCACGAGGCGGAACCCGGAGTGCTCGTATTGTCGCCGCGCGGCGGCGAGGTCGTCCACGGTCCACAACCACACGCCAGAGTAGCCCGCCTTGTGGCAGAAGACCAGGGCTTGGTCGAGGAGGGCACGCCCCACGCCGTGCCCGCGTGCGTCCGACTCGACGAAGTACCAGCGCAGTTGCGCCCAGCCGGGTTTCTCGGCATCATGCTGGATTGCGATGCAGCCGACGCGGCGGCCGTCGAGTTCCGCCACCCAAAAGCCGTCTTTGGCGGGGTCCAAGTGCTCGACGAAGGGGGCGAAGCTGCGGATGACGTAGTCCTCGAAGACCGCGGTGTACCGGAACTCCTTGGCGTACAGCTCCGCCTGGCGCATGCAGGCCCAACCGATGTCGCCGACCTGGCGGGGGCGGACGCGGACGGGCACGAACTGCGCAACGTCCCTGTGGCCCTTGAAGGTGGTGGACGCTGCTTTCTAGCGGGTGAGGACGACGCGCGTCCCCGCCGCCTTGTCGGACAGGCGCAGCCGGGCCGGCTTGAAGGTGAGCATGCCGATGAACCAGTCGAGCAGCAAGAACGGCAACAGGAGCTTCACGACGTTGCGCCCGAGGGCTTGTCCCAGATGCATGGGAGTCCCATCGTTGCGCACGACGCGGGTGCCGACGGCCATCTTGCCGACCGTGCGCCCGAGCGTTGCCTCGAGGATCACGAAGTAGCCCAGCGTCACGATGATGAATCCTGCGCATGCTACGGGCTCGACGTCGTTGGCCTCCCGGTTGGCTTCGGCGACAGCGTCGGGATCGCCCTCGAATCGATTGAAGACGGAGAAGGAGAAGCAAGGGCCTGACGCCACGACGGCCTGCTCACACTTGGTAAGCCCAGGCGTGTCACATACGTTGTCACTAAGATACTCCGAGAGTGACACCATCGCGACCGGGACCATCAGGATGCCCACAATCAGGAAATCGATGAGGATCGCCCCCCAACGACGGCCCCAGCCGGCCTCCTGCCCGTCGGTGCGGTGGCCGGCGAAGAACGCTGCGTCCACGTCTGCCTGGTTTCCGAGGGCCGCGATGGCTTCACGGGCATGGCTGCGCATCACCTGCCCGTCGCCGTCGTCCTTGGCTTTGGCCGCCGCGGACTCAACGAGGTGGCTTTGCAGTTCGATGCGGCCTTCGCTGCGGGCGGGCTCCGGCAGTCCGCTGCGGCGAGCGGCTTCGCGAGTGTAGTCGTCGATCAGGCTCTTGGCGTCGGGGTGCATGTCCATTGGTCAGGCCTCCATGAGTTGCTTCATTTCCTTCTGGTACTCTTTCCATTCCTTGCGCATGGCGACGAGGAGTTTGGCGCCGGTCGCCGTCAATTGGTAGTACTTGCGGGGCGGCACGCCGTCCTCGGTTGCCTTCCAGTGTCCCTTGAGGTAGCCCTTGGACTCGAGGTCCTTGAGCAGGGGATAGATGGCGGCCTCCGTCGTGCCGACGTTGCGGGCGCCCTTGCCGCGCAAGGTCGCGAGGATGCCGTAGCCATACGATTCCCCGCCGCCGAGGACCGACAGCAAGGCGAGCCGGGTCGCTCCCTTGCCGAGTTCCTTCGCCCAGCGGGCCGCTTCCTCGTCGATTCCATCGGGCACGGTCATACCTCTGAGTCTTAGGTAGCCGTGTGTCCGATATAATGGTTGTCAACCAGTAGGCCAACAGGAGACCCGGCCACGTCGCCGTCGCGCCGTCGGCTTCGCCACCCTTTTCCCCTGGACCCCTGGTTTTCCTGGCGTTGACTGACCGCCCGGAGCCCCAGCTCACCGACCTCCCGATGATCAAGCAGGGTCGGGCGGACCGCCTCAAGGCCGCCGGCGTCGACACCGTGGAGAAGTTGTGGAAATGCGACATCGCCGACCTCGCCAAGCACCCGGCCTTCGCCACCGACGACGGCCTGCTCGGCCAGTTGCCCCTCCTGCAAGGCTACGCCAAGGCGCACGCCACCGGGAAAGCGGTCGTGTACGCCGCCGACGAACGCGTCTTCAAACTCAAGGAACCCATCATCCACCTCGACCTGGAATTCGACGGCCCCGCCTGCGAGATTTTCCTGTACGGCTTCCTGTGGCATGAGGGCGGCAAGGTGGACCAGTGGTTCGACGCCAGCCGGCGCGGCCAGGAGCAAATGCTGCTCGACTTGCAGAAACTCATCAAGGACCTCGACCCCACCATCGTGACGTGGGGCGGCGCCTCGTCCGACCTCGTGCAGTTGCGCCGGGCATGCGAGCGCTACAAGATGGACGGCAAGTGGATCTCCAAGACGAAGTGGTTCGACCTGCAAACGGACGTCGTCTTCACCGGCAACGTCGAATCGCAGCGCATCTACCTCCCCGTGCGCAACTTCTCCTCGGACACGGTGGCGAAGTTCTTCGGCTACGAGAAGCCGCGGCTGCGCATCAAGGATGGCTACCAGGCGCTGAAAATCTACCAGGCCTACAAGCGCGCCCCTCGCGACGGCATCAAGCGCGACTTGTGCGAGTACAACCTCGAGGACGTCAAGCATACGAAGCTGATCCTCGATGGCGTGCGCGAGCTGATGCGGACCCACCGGTAACTAGCGGCGGCGGACGGCGGCCAGCGCAAAAGCCAGCAATCCCAGGGCGACGCCGACACGACGGCCGTCTACGGGGCCTGGGCTGGGGTGACGGGGCCCCAACGCCACCAATCTGCAACCGAGGCCATCAGGGCGATTGCCAGTGCCCAGGGAAGCGTGTCCCAGTCGAGGGGCACCGTGTAGACGACGTCGTCCGCGAGAGCCCAGTACGCATAAGCCGCGAGGCCGCCGATGGCGGCGCCAAGGCCTGCCCGCAGCGGTCGCGACGCCGCCAAGGTCGCGCACGCATCGGTGGCAAAGGCGACGAGGATGTGCTGGAACGGGATGGCTGCGACCGGCCAATCGGTGGCGCCGAGGATGCCGTCCGAGATGACGCGGGTGGCGACGTAGAACGCAGCCAATGCCGTCGCCAAGTAGGGGAGGCCGCTCACGCGGCGGATGATGGCGCTGGCCACAATCACGATGGCCAGCGTGTACGCCGGATAGAGCAGGTGGGGCAGGTCATCGTAGGGCAGGTCCTCCCGCGTGGCGATGAAGTCCTTGATGTCGTCGGCGATTGGGTAGATGGCGTAGCCGGAGGCGTGGTTCTCCGCGGCCACGCCTGCGTACTCGTTGAAGACGGCGGGGAACAGGACGACGCTCAGCGTGCGGGCCAGGAGGAACGCCGCCAACACCCAGCGGCCCCGGGTCAGATTCAGGTCGCGCAGCGACGTCCCGGGGCGCCACCCCGCCTGCGCCATGGCCAGCCACGCCAACCCGGAGCACATGACGGCGGTACCGCCGAATAGGACGAGGTGCGTCGGGCTCCAAGTCGTCAAGTCGAGGCCGAAGAGTTTGTGCCAAGTGATGTCGAGCGGAATCGCGAATGCCGCCAACCCAAGGCCGACGGCGACGACGATCAAGGGTCGGCGCTCGTCTGGAGATCGGGTGCGCCACGCCCACACGAGGGTCAAGGCAAGCAGCGTGTTGCCGATGATGTTGATGGTGTGCGCCGGACTGCCGACGTCGTTGGTCTGACGGAAGTGCCAGGAAATGTCCCACGACGCGCCGATCCATTTCAGGACGAGGGCGACGATGAATGCCGTCCAAGTCGCGCCGGGGTTTCGCATCGGCCGGCCAGGGGGTTCCCACCATAAATGCGGAGGCACTTGCTTCCCGTTGACTGCCGGGCCCATCCCGGCCCATGGCCTGTCGGGAACGGCGCCGCTTTAAACGGCGGCGCAAGTGGTTCACCGTGTCCGAGTCCAATGCCGCAAGCCAGGCGGGGGGCGTGACTTCCCTGCCGACGCCGCCGCGGTCGCTGCACTCCATCCTGCCCTCGCTCGCCGGCCTGGCAGGCTGCATCCTCCTCGCCATCATCAACCAGGCACGCGGCTTCGACTTGTGGCGCAACTACGCGCTCACGGGCCTCGTGGAGGGCAGCATCATCGCCTGGATCCTGTGGCGCTGGAACGCACGCATCCCGCACTACATCCAGTGGGTCATCACCGCGGCGGCCATGCTGCACTACGGCGGCGGGTCCTTGGGCAGCACGGACCCGTACCACATGGGATTGTTCGGCTTCCACGGCATCAACGGAGCCTACCACACCTTCGACTGGTGGGACCACTTGACGCATGGCGTCGGCGTGGGAGCCGCGACGATGGCGGCGGCCTACCTCCTCGAAGCCTACCAGATGCGACGCGGACTGCAGTGGCGCGCGCGCACCGTCTGGTTCCTCGCCGTCCTCGTCGGATTGGCCCTCGGCGTCGGCGTGGAGCTTGCCGAGTACCTGGGGAAATCGGCCTTCAACACCATCGACCAGGGCGGCTACGACAACACGATGCAGGACTTGCACTACAACGTGCTCGGCGCAGCACTGGGGGCAGCCATCGCGGCCATCGTCGACCGCCGGCGTCTCACCCGACGCATCGAGGGCCTCATCGGAAAACCGCGCCCGATCCCCCCGCCCACCAAGCTCCTGGAGCGCATCCCGCCCGCCATGGCCGGATTGACGACCTTCGTGTCCGCCCCTGCCGCCATGACGTTCGCGCTTTCGCTGCGGTACCTGTTCCAGGACCACCCCGTCCTCGACCCGAGGGCCTACGATGACGCCTTGAACCTGATGCTGGCCAGCACCATCGCAGGCGCCGTTCTCGGGCCAGTTGTTGCGCTCGTGTGGCCGAAGCGCGCCCCGACGGTTGACGCCGCGTCGCCCTAGCGTTCGCCGGTCAAGCCGAGACCACGCGGCCGTCCACGAGACGCCATGCGGCGTCCCCGAGCCGTCGCGCTTCGTCCTCGTCGTGCGTCACCCACAGCGCCGCAACGCCTTGCCGGGCGAGCAATTGCTTGAGGCGCAGGCCGAGGTCGTCGCGCAAGTCGCGGTCGAGGGCCGCCAGGGGCTCGTCGAGGAGGACTGCGCGGGGCTTGGCCGCGAGCGTGCGCGCGAGGGCGACGCGTTGCCGCTGCCCGCCCGACAGTTCGTCCACCTGCGACGAGGCCCGGTCCCCAAGGCCGACAAGGTCGAGCCAGGCCTGCGCCTCGGCGCGCTCGCGCTTGCGGCGACCGAGCCATGCCCCACGCGCGTCGGCTCGGTAGCGCAGGCCGAAGGCGACGTTGCCCGCGACGTCGAGGTGGGGGAAGAGTGCGGGTTCCTGCGCCATCAGGCCGACGCCGCGGCGGTGCGGCGGCAAGGCGTCGAGGGCGAGGCCGTCGGACAGGACGGTGCCCGTGCAACCGGACTCGAGTCCGGCGATGCAGCGCAGGAGCGTCGACTTGCCGGACCCGCTTGGGCCGAGCAGGAAGGCGCTCGTGCCCGCGGGAACGTCGAGGTTGACGCCGCGCAGCGTCGGCGGCCAGCCCGGATACGTGAAGGCCAGGTCGCGCACCTGCAGGCTCATGCGTGCGGCCTCCGGCGGGGCCCCAGGGCGGCGGCCGCAACGATGCAGGCCAGCGTGAGGACCAGCAGGACTGCGGCCAGGGCCGTGCTCTGGGCGCGTGCCAGCGGGTCGAAGGCGCCGGGCCCGCCATGGCGGTCGATCCACACGGCGATGCTCATGGTGTCGTCCGTCATGAGAATGAGGCTGGCGCCGTAATCGCCGAGGCTCAGCGCGGCCGCGAATGCGGCCGCGACTGAAAGCGGCCCGCGCAGCAACGGCAAATGCAAGCGAACGATGCGCGCCGGCAGCGATGCGCCGAGACTCGCGGCGGAGTCGTCGAGGCTCGCGTCAAGGCTACGCAAGGCGGGAAGCACGGTGCGGGCGACGAAGGGGAAGGCGATGAGCGTGTGCGCCGCGACGATTCCCCACGGCGAGCCGATGAGGGGCAGCCAGGTGCGGCCGGCGAAGGCGAACAGGAAGGCGAAGCCGAGGACGACGCTTGAGGTTCCCAGAGGCAGGAACGCGAGCACCTCGGTGACGCGGGCCGCGGTGCCCTTCGCCGCGTAGCCGAGGAGCAACGTCAGGGCGAGGGCGGCGACGACTGCGGCCAGGGCGTAGCCGACACTGAGGCCGACGGCGCGGGCGAGGTTGAATCCGTAGAGGTGGCCGTCGTCTGGGCCGCCGGTGAGGGCGCGCCAGGCGTCGAGGGACCAGTCGCCGCCGACCTGGAACGCGCCGGTGAGGACTGCGACGGCTGGGGTGATGGCGAGGGCAGCGAGGATCCACGCCGTCGCCGTGGCAGCCGCAGAGCTTGGCCGTTGGCGCGGCGTCGGGGCCACTGCGTTGCGGGCGGCGCGGCGCTCGAGAGCCAACACGCCCACGAGAAGGAGGCCCTGCAACGTGATCTGGACGAGGGCGAGGACGGCCGCGCGGTCCTCGGGCGGGAACGCGCCGCCCAGGTTGGCGTACAGCAGCGTGTCAATGGTGTCGATGCGGCCTTCGCCGAGGAGGAGGACGACGCCGAAGGAGCCGAGGCAGAAGAGGAAGACCAGCAGCGCTGCTGCCATGGCGGCTGGGCGGAGCAGGGGCCAGGACACGCGGCTCCAGACGGCGGCGGGCGCGGCCCCGAGACTTGCGGCGGCTTCCTCGAGGCGGCGCGGGCGGCGCTCGAGGGCGGTGTGCAGGAGGACGGCGGCGAGTCCGGCATTGTAGTACGCGTTGGCCAGCGCGACTGCGCCCCACGGGCCGAGGGCGCTGAGGGCGTCGACGCCCATTGCGCGGTCGAGCCAGCCGCCGGCGCCGAGGGTCTCGCGCAAGCCGGCCACGACGACGAAGACGGGGAGCACGAACGCCGCGGCATGAACGGCGAGCAGCAGGCGCGAGCCTGGAATGCGCCAGCGGTGGTGCAGAAAGGCAAGGGGCAAGGCGACGGCCAAGGCGAGGGCGAGGCTGAGGACCGCCTGCAGGACGCCGCCGGCAATGCGGTTGCGTGCGTAATCGTCTGCCAGCCAGTGCCACGCGCCCGCCGACGTGAAGGCCGCCTGGACCGCCAGCCCCATGGGCCACAGGAAGAAGACGCCGAGGACGGCGGCCACGGGCAGGAGACCCAGCGGGAGGCTTGGGCGCATCAGGCCTGGTGCGCCTCGTAGAGGTCGGTCCATTCACGGACCCAGCGTTCGACGTTGGCGGCGAGGGTTTGGTAGTCGGGCTCGGTGGATTGGAATGAGCCGGGGGCTGGGTCGGTGTGGTTGTACACCTTGGCGACGTCGATGCCGTCGACGACCGGGTACATGGCGTTCAATTCGGCGTGCAGGTCCTGGAAGCCGTCGGTGAGGACGAATTCGACGAAGGCCTGCGCGCCGGCCAGCTCGCGGGCGTTGGCGGCGATGGCGACGGTCTCGACCTGGTGGAAGGTCGCCTTCGGTGCAAGGACGAGTTGGTTCTCGTCGGTGCCGCCGTAGTATAACTCGTAGGCGGGGCTCGTGCTGTAGCTCGTCACGAGGGGTTTGCTGCCCACGAAGCCGTCCTCCCATTGGCCGTAGCCGCCGGTGAAGTGCTGCGTGTACGCCGTCGTCCAGTCGGAGGTGATGGTGACGCCGTTGGCGAAGAGGTCCTGCCAGTAGTCGTGCCAATCGTACATGGCGCTGCCTTCGGGGAACGTCGCGATGGTGGCCAGCAGGAAGCCGAGGCCGGGGCTCGACGTCCGCGGGTCTTGCGTGGCGAACTCGTTGGCATGCTCGCGCAGGTCGCCCAGGTCGGCGATGGTGAGGTTGACGCGGGTGTCGAGGTTCACGGCGATGTAGCCGTGGTCGACCGGCGTGGCGGGCCAGGGCTGGATGTCGCCGAAAAAAACGTAGGAAGCGTTGACGCGTGGCGCAAGCAAGGGCGTGTACGGTTGCAGGGCGCCGCTGGCGATGGCGGTCCCGAGGTAGGCGTTGTCGAGGCCGTACACGACGTCGAAACTCGGGCGGCCCTTCTCGCGGATGGCGCGGTTGAGGGCGTCGCCCGTGTCCTGCGCCGCAATGTGCTCCAGGGTGCCATTCGTGAGGGCCTCGAAGCGCTCCTTGGCTGGGCCGAAGGTGTAGTCGAAGGCTCCGTGGTCGAGGACGACGACGGTCGCGCCGTGCAGGTCGGGCCAATGCGTGCCGTCGAAGCCCATCTCCGCGTACGTGGTGTCGTCGGCGGACGGCGAGAAGCACCCGGAGAAGGACAGGCCGGCGACGGCGAGGGCAAACAGGGCAACGGATCGAGGAGTCATGGGTCCACCAGGGCTTGGTTGAGGGCGAGGATTTTCTTGGCGACGGCCTGCGCATCCGGCCCAGCCACGTACAGGCAGGCCTCGAGACCGACTGCGCCGGGGTCGTGCACGGCGTCGACGGGTTTTCGTCCCGCCGCGATGGCGCGCAGAAGCGTCGCCTCGTCCGCTGCGTTGGCGTCCCGTTCGACGGCTTGCAGGGTCCAGCCCAGGCGGCGAGCCTTGGCCAGCACGTCGGCGCCGCCGCGCACGTTGGCGAGGGCGGCGTGGCCGGTGCGCCGGCGCACGGCCAACAGCACGCGCGCCAGGTGGCCGGAGCCGCCGAATGCGGGCGGCGCTGGGCGCACGAGGCGGCCGGCGGCTTCGACGAGGCGGCCGGGGAACGCCAGCACGTCGGCGGGGCCATCCGCGCCCGGCAGAGCGAGGGCGAGGTTGAGCCCGACTTGCGGAACGACGAGCAAGGGCGGCTCGGCGAGCAGCGCGCGTTCAGCGCCGAGGAAGTCCTTCAGGGCGGCTTCGGCGTCGGGGCGTCCCTGCGCCTCGGTCAGCGTCGTGCACCATGGCGAGGCGCCGTCCCGCGCCTCCGGCTGCAGGGCCTCCTGCGCGAGTTCGTCGGCGAGGCGTTCGACGAGGGCGTCGGCTGGCGGCGGCGAGGCGAGGTGCTTCGACACCATGGCTTGGCTCAGGCCGAGGGCCTGGCCCGTACGGGACTGGCTCCAGCCGGCTTCGACGAGCCGTCGTGCGGCGTGGGCGCGGACGCGGGGGAAGACGTCGTCGGCGAGGCGCAGGCACGCGGGCAGCACAGCCGGCGCGACGAAGGTTGGCTATGAATGGATTGTGCTGTGTCATCACTTGGTTATGCCGGCGGCGAAACGGCCCCTGTTTGGATCTGGGGCACTGAAGGCCGAGTGCCGCCCGAGCGGCGCGAGGCGGGCCTGCCCAATCTGCGAGGCGAGCGTTGGAAACGCGAGCCGAGCGCATGGGGGTCCAGGGGGCCCGCA
>JBBSVQ010000038.1:0-36169 GCA_038046725.1 Thermoplasmatota archaeon
TAGATTCAACGACCATGAAGGAGACCCCGCCGCTATCCGTAGCAATGGAGATCTCGGCCTGCCTCTGTTCGGATCCAAGCAACACGGGTTCGACTGAACGCCAGGGAGACAGCCGGACGTGGCTGACGATGCCGGACGTGCTTGCTTGCGCGACCTCGTCATCCTGGCTCGCCGCATAGTCGATGGCATCTGCTAGCGGAATCCAATTGCTGGGGCAATCCCGGCCAATCGGCAATGGGGAGGCCCATGGACTGAGCCGACTTCGCAAGCTGGCCCAGTCGAACGCGGGCAGAAACACGGGTTCGCCTCCAGACCTTCGGTCCGTGACCTCGGCGGTTAGAATCCGTCCGTCGTAGATCTTGACTGGCCAGGGCGAGTCTGCAACGAACACGAATTCGATATGGTTTTGGTGCAAAACCTCGCCCGCCGTGCTATAGACGTTCCAGTCAGAGGAGACGCGGGCCTGGTGGGCAGTCGCTTCAAGCAAATGGAAGGTGATGGGAGCACCGTAATGGCCAATCTCAAGCGGCTCGCCCTTGGAAAGCTCCCGCCCGGCTAAAGCCAAAGCAATGAGCGGGAACTTTTCGTCGTAGAACCTTGTCCACGAAATTTCGTGTTGAAAGGTGCCTAGACCGCCACCGACGTTGATGGTGGATGCTCCTTGGTCGATGCACCGATCCTCATCTCTGCCGCCGTGCTCTGCGGCGCGTTGCAGCACGAGCACACAATCGGCGAGGGCACCTGTGGGAGCAATCCTTTGCACTATTGCCGAGATTTCGAATCGAGCCTCGGTGGCAAGTCCCAAATCCGAATAAGAAGCCCAAGCCCCTTCGGTGAGGGCTGCGAACTTGAACGTGTCCTGCGACCCACCGTCCAAGCAGCCGGCCAATGATCCGCAAAGGAATGGAAGGAAAAGGAGGAGGGAGGCTCGGTTCACGGGGTCACGCTAGTTGGCGCAGCCCTCGTCCCCATTTGAGAGCTCATAGCACAGTCGTGATTCCGCTTCCGCATCAAATCGCAATGGCCCCACTTCTTCAGCGGACGGCGACCGCTAACGCAGCCAAGTCATCTTGGCCGTGCGCGCGTTCCACCAGGCGCCCATTCCCCACGTGTGGCCCGAGGTCGTGAGCGCAATGAGGGCAAGCATCGTCGCTTCGACGATGTGCGAGTCCAGGAACGGGTGCGTGCCGTTCGGCTCGGCCCAAGGCGTCGGGTGCGAGGCGTACATGAGGAGCACCATGGCGACGCCGGACCAGCCGCCCAGGCGCGTGGCGATGCCCAGCGTCAAGGTGACGCCGACGGCGAGCAGGCCCATCATGAAGAGGAAGTCCACGAGGCCGTTGCCGGCCATGTCTTGGAAGACGTTCTCCAAGGGGCCGTAGGACGACCCGAGGTAGCCGCGCGTGGGCTCGCCGCCGTCCGTCCAGGCATTCGCGGGCGGTGTCGTGTACTTCAGCCCGAGGAGTTTGTCGAGGAATGCCCACAGGAAAATGAGTCCAAGGGCAATGCGGGCCGCGGCCAGGGCGAAGGCGGCAGGACGCGCGACGGCAACGGGTGGTTGTGCCATGGCGGGTCATCGCTCGGCCCCGTCTTGGCCTTGCCGACTGCGCCCCGCCTCGGGAACACCGGAACCCTCAACTCCGTCAACCCGGCTGGCGACCTGAATGCCGGAAGGTCAACCGGAGGGCGCGGCGACCGGAGCCAATGGCAACGGCGCGAAACCCCTGCCCCGCTGGCTCCCGCCGTTCGGAGTGCAATTGGCCTCCGCCGCGGCCTCTGCCCTGCTCTTTATCCTCTGGGTCCGCAACGGGTGGGGCGGTGAGCAAGCCACCGTCGCCTTCGTCGACATCGCATCCGCCGTCGTGCCCCTCGCGGCCTCGTGGGCGTGCTTCCTGCGCGCGCGACAGACCACGCAGGATGTGCGGACGGCGTGGTCCCTCCTAGGGCTGGCCCTGGTTGCCTGGGCCCTGGGTCAAGCCGCTTGGACGGCCGTCGAGTTGAGCACCGGGGCGCCGCCGGACACGCCAAGCCTGGCCGACGTCGGGTACCTCGCATTCATCCCGCTGGCCGCCTGGGGCGTCGTGCGCTTCGGCAAACGCGGCGACGGCCGCTCCGAAGGAGTCGCCCCCTTGCTGGACGGCGCAATCATCGCTTCGAGCTTCATTTTCCTGTGCTTCGTCATCGGTCTCGAAGACACGCTGGTGTCCTCGGACCAGTCGGACCTCGCACTCATCGTCAACTTGCTCTACCCCTTTGGGGACGGGCTGATCCTCGGCATTGTTCTGCTGCGCCTCAGCCGGACACCGCGCGCCGCCCGGACCGCCCTGCTCCTGTTGGCGTCCGGATTCGTGATGCTCTCCATCGCCGACTTGTGGTTCTTGGTCGTCAACGCGGCGGGCACCTACGACACCGGCGGCCTGCTCGACGCCTTCTGGGTCATGGGCTTCCAACTGATCGGACTGGCCGCGGTCCGACCCATCAACCTTGAATCCGGTGTCGCGCCGCCCCAGCAGACCCCCAGCCTGGCCTTCGTTCCCCTGTACCCCTTCTTCGTGGGCACGGCAGCGGCCATGTATGCGGTGCTGCGCGACGGCCTGCTGACGGACACCCTGTTCTGGACGGCCTTGACCGTCATTCTGCTCATGACGGCGCGTTTGATGACGATGCTTCTCGAGAACATGCGCCTGGCCCGAACGGAGAAGCGCGCCGTGGCGGAGCTGCGCGATGAGAAGGCTCTGCGCACGCAGTTGCTCAACAACCTCACGCACGATTTGCTCAGCCCCATGTCCCCTGTCCTCATCCAGGTCAAACTGCTTCGCGATGGCACGCCGGGCCCGCTCAACGACCGCCAGGCGCGTGCGCTCGACATCGTGCGTCGCAACCTCGAGCAGGTGCAGAGACTCGCCGTGGACCTGAAGGACCTCGCCAACCTCGAGGGGCGCAGCCTCAAAGTGCTCCCGGGGTCCTGCGACTTGGTTGAGCTGGCCCACCAGTCGGTGGCCACGTACCAGGAGGAGGCGACGCTGCGCGGCATTGCCCTCGCCTACGACGGCCCTCCGAGCGCGCCTTGCACGGGGGACGCGGGCCGCCTCGCGCAAGTGCTGGACAACCTGCTGTCCAACGCCTGCAAGTTCACCCCGTCTGGTGGCCGCATCACGCTGCGCATCTCCCGGGAACCCGCGGAGCTCGCCCTCGAGGTCACGGACAGCGGACGCGGACTCACCGCCGACGAGGCGGCTCGTCTGTTCCGGCCCTTCAGCCAGGTGCATGAACGCACGGAGATCAAGGAACGCGGGACCGGGCTTGGCCTGTACATCAGTCGCGGCATTGCCGAGTCGCACGGCGGACGCCTGGACGTGTCTTCGCAGGGGCGCGGCCATGGCACGACCTTTCGCCTGAGCTTGCCGGCCCAGCCCTAGGCCAGCGCAACCCAAGGCACCGGGCCTGAACCTAGACGCGCTCGCCGAGGCTTGGCACGTGCACGTCCCAGCCAAGCCGGGCCCGCAACAGGGAACGCAACGCATCCGCCGACGCCGGCTCGCCGTGCACGAGGAGCGTCTGCTTGGGCGCAACCGCCAGGCGGGACGCCCACGCGAGGAGTTCTTCCTGGTCCGCGTGGGCGGAGACGTTCTCGAGGCGACGCACGGAGGCCCGCACGGGCACCAAGCGGCCATGCACCTTGACCTCCTTGGCGCCAGCCAGCAAGGCGGCCCCGCGCGTGCCGCCCGCCTGGTGGCCTGCCAAGAGGATGGTGTTGCGGGAGTCGGGCGCGAAGGTGGCCAGATGCGACAACACGCGGCCGCCGGTGGCCATGCCGCTCGACGAGATGAGCACGAACGGCGGCCGCTCGTGGACCATGCGCGCCGAAGCCTCGGCGTCCGGCACCACGTGGACGCGGCGCACAACGTCGCGCCACCGCGCCGGGGCAACGTGCGTCAAGTGCAGGTGCTTCGTCATGGCATCCATGGCGCGGCTCGACATCGGGCTGTCGAGGAAGACCGGCATGCGGACTGCGCCGGCCGCCATGGCCTCGGCGAGGATGAGCAGGAGGGCCTGCGAGCGGCCGACGGCGAAGCTTGGAATGAGGAGGACGCCGCGCCGCTGCGCGGTGCGCTCGAGCAGGGCTGCCAGGACCCGCACGGGATTCTCCGACCCGTGCCGCCGGTCGCCGTACGTCGACTCGAGCACGAGCCGGTCGCAGGGCCGCGGCGCCTCGGGGGGCGGCATGACGGCGTCGCTGGCGCGGCCGAGGTCTCCGCTCCACAGGACCGTCTCGTCCCCCTGCACCTCGACCATCGTGGAACCGAGGATGTGGCCGTTGGGTGTGAGCCGGACGCGCAGCCCGCCCACGCTGCGCCAGGCACCGGGGGCGACCGTCCGGAAGCGTCGGAGGACGCCCTTGGCCTCGGCGAGGGTGTACAGCGGGCGCGCGGGGCGGTGCTTGGAGTAGCCCCCGGCGTTGGCCTGGCGGGCGTCCGCTTCCTGGATGCGGGCCGCGTCCTCGAGCAAGATGCGGGCCAAGTCACGCGTGGCCGCCGTGCACAGGACTTCCCCCTGGAAGCCCTCGCGCAGCAGACGCGGAAGCCATCCGCTGTGGTCCAGGTGGGCATGGGTGAGCACGACGGCGGCGATCTTGGCCGGCCGCACGGGGAAGGGCTTCCAGTTGAGGAGGCGCAACGGCTTGTACCCCTGGAAGAGCCCGCAATCAACGAGAAGCGTTGTGCCGTTGTACTCCACGAGGGTCCGCGAGCCGGTGACGCATCCGGCTGCGCCGAGGAACGTCAGCTTCACTCGGGCACCGTCGGCATGCGGCACTGGAAGGCGCTGAGGGCTTGCGCCGCGTCCCAGGCGTTGGCGAGCCGGAACGAGGTTTCGGCGTGCACGCGGAAGGCCGGCTGACCTGCCTTGATGGGCTCGCCGAGTTCGTGCAGCAAGAGGAGGCCCGCGCCCTTGGCGTGCGGGGCCCCGGCGGCGCGCGCCAAGGCGACGGCGGAGGCGTTGTCGAGTTCGAAGCGGCAATCACGCAACGCCATCGCGTCGAAGGTGTGCGCTCCGGCCTGGATTTTGTCGGAGCGCACGGTTGGGTCGCCGCCCTGGGCGCGCAGGATTTCCAGGAGTTTGCGCAAGGCCGACCCGTCGGCCAGCAGGCGGGCCGCCGCGGCCTGGCCCTCGCCGACGCGGGCGACTTCACCCATCTCGAGCAGTCGTCCCGCAAGCAGGAGCGCCTTCTGAACGAGTGCCGGCGAGCCGGTCCCGGTCTCGAGGACGGCGAGCATCTCGCGCGCCTCCAGGTGCGGGCCGATTGCGCGGCCGAGGATGCGGCCCCCCTTGGTCACCTGGCAACGCACGTCCAGTCCGAGGCGGGAACCGACGAGGTGGAAGCGGCCGGCCATGGCGTCGGCCTGGCTCTGGTCATGCACCTTGGCGCCGGGACCCATCGGGATGTCGATGAGCACGCGGCTCACGCCCATGGCGACCTTCTTCGATAGCACGGAGGCCACGACTTGGGCGGGCGGGTCGAGTCCGAGCGGGTACTCGACGCGGATGATTTCGTCGTCGGCGGGCGCCAGGGCGAAGCCGCCGCCCCAGGCCAGGGTCGCGCCGACCTCCAGCGTGATGCGCCGCAACTCGTTGGCGCCGAGGGCGACGGGAGCCAAGGTTTCCATGAAGTCCGCCGTGCCGCACGCGGAGGAGATGGCCCGGCTCGATGTCTTGGGGACTTTGAGGCCGGCGGCGGCGGCGATGGCGACGACGATGGGGGCGTACTTGTTTCCCGGCACGCCGCCGATGGAGTGCACGTCGTAGCAAGTGATGCCTTCCCAGTCGAGGCGTTCGCCCGTGTCGACCATGGCCTGGACGCAGGCGACGGTCTCGTCGGGCGTCATGCCGTGTGTATGGACGCCGGCAGCCCAGCAGGTGGTCTCGATGGCGGTCAGGTGGCCGCCGGCGATGTCGTGGATGACGAGGGCGATCTCCTTGGGGGACAATTCGCGGCCGTCGAGCTTGCGGCGGATGGCCTCGATGCTGGCTGGGCGCGGGGCCGGCCGCACTTCAAGCGGGGCGGCGGCGTGGATCTGGATGCGCGCGGCCAATTCGCGCGACAGGCCGATGGAGCCCGGCAGCACGATGCCTTCGGCGATGTTGACGACGGCGGGGAACTCGGCAGCGGTGTCGGGCGAGCGCACGCGGACGCGGTCGAGGGCGCGCACGCCGATGATTGCCGCGTCCTCGGGGCGCAGGAAGACCTCGGGCCCGCCGACGCTGATGTCCAGAAGCCGCGCGCTCAGGCGGGTGCCACCGGCGCCCTTTGCACCGGAGGGTCGGCCGGATTCGTCAGGTGCCATAGGCGTAGGTCTCCTTGCCCCAGAGGGCGATGGCGGCGGCCAGCTCCGGGGGCGCATTGCGGGCGAGGGGGCGGCCGGCGTGGGCTGCGGCGATGGCCTGCATGAAGGCGCGCGCACCCGCGGTCGTTCCGCCGGGATGGCCATGGATGCCGCCGCCGGCCTGCAAGACGACGTCGGGGCCGAAGGCCTTGACCTCGGCGGGTACGCTGGCTGGGTGCAGGCCGCCGGAGGAGACGGGGAACGTGGCGGTCAAGCCATGCCAAGGGTCGCGCAGCGCGGCCAGGAGGTCTCCGAGGTGTTCGTCGTGCTCCATCTTGCCGGACGCACTCCCGATGTGCAGCTGGTCTCCGCCACAGAGGCGCACAAGGCGCGCGATGGGCAACATGGCGATGCCAAAATCCTGCGAGCGCGTGAGGGCGCCGTGCATGGTGCGGTGCACGTGGATCGGCAGCTTCGTGGCGCGGCGCACCGCGGCCAGGGCGTCAAATCCGGAGGTCAGAACGTCCACCATGACGCAGTTGGCGCCGGCGTCGCGCACGACGTCGAGGCGGCGCAGGATGTCGTCACCGCCCGCCGTGATGTTGACGGCGTACAGGCAGCCTTTGCCGGTCTCGTCGCGGGCACGGTCGAGGGCGTGCATGACGCGCGGCGTGCGCTCGGCGAGGCGGCAGAAGTCCTGGTCGGTGAGCGTTTCGTCGTCCTTGATGAGGTCGAGTCCGCCGAGGGCCGCCTCCCCTGCGACGCTCGCCGTCTGGGCCGGCGTGAGCCCCACTTTGGGTTTGACGATGGTGCCGCCGTGCGGGCGTCCGAGGCGAGTGCTTCCGACGGCCTTGCGGATGCCCTTGATGCCGGGGCCGGGGCCCGGGTAGGCCTTTGCGAATGCCGCTGGGACGTCGAGGTCCACCAGCCGCGCGCGCCCAAGCGAGCCCAAGCCGAACAGGTTGCCAGCGACGATGGACAGGACTCCGGCGACGTTGCCGGGCTCGAAAATCTCGAGCGGGAATGCGATGCGCGCCGTGCCTTTGCGCTTGTCCGTCGAAACGACCCAGGCCGCGAGGCGGTCCTCGAGGGAGCCGGTGCGCTTGGCGATGGCGGTCCAGGTGCCCGTTGATTGCTCCATGGCGACGACGCGGGCGCCGTCTGCGAGGGGGAAGTCGCCGGCGAGTTGGTACGTGGCGACGACGGCATCGCGCACGCCGGCACGGGTCTTGCGGGCCGGGGTGCGCGTCAGCCCCACACCTCCTCACGGGGAACCTTGGGCCGGTTGCGCCGGACCGCCTGCGTGGGCTTGAGCAAACCGGCTTCCGTCACGTAGGACGCAATGAGGTCGGGCGCCGTGCGGTCGAAGACGGGGTTGAGCACGCGCACGCCACGCGGGACCTCCTTGGGGGAAACGACTTCGGAGGCGTCGCGCTGCTCGACGGGGACCTTGCTGGGTGCGCGGGCCGTGAACTTGGAGGCTGCCGCGGCTGAGAGGAACGGGACGTCGCGTGCATGCGCGAGCGCGGCGACGCCTGCGGTGCCGATCTTGTTGAAGAGCGAGCCGTCGCGCGCGACGGTGTCGGCGCCGACGAGCACGAGGTCGATGTCGCGCGTCGCCAGCGTGTGGGCGACGGCGGAGTCGACAATGAGCGAAACGCGAAGGCCGGCTTCGTGCAGGTCGCGCACCGTGCGCAAACCTTGGCGGAACGGCCGCGTCTCCGTCGCGATGACTTCGACGGCCTTGCCGTCGGACTGTGCGCGGGCAAGGATTGCGACAGCCGTGCTGGAGTGGCAATGCGTGAGCACCACGGCGCCGTCGGGGATGCGGCGCGCCCCGTGCTTGGCGATGGCTTGGCGCGAGACCGCTGCGTCGTGGGCAATGGACTCGGCGGCCCGCGTTGCCGCGCCTTTGCGGTCGCTGGGCGAGGCGTCCTGGATTGCGGCGAGGACCTGGCCGAGGGCGTTGTGCAGCGTCACGGCGGTTGGCCTTGCGGCGTCCAAGGTGCGTGCCGCCTTGCGCGCTCCGGCCACGACGCGGGCTTCGGGCAGCGTCTGAACGTGCGTGGCGAGGGCTTGGGCGGCGGCGATTCCGATGGCGGCCGCGCCGCGCACCTGCATGGACCGGATGGCGGCAGCCGTCGCCGCGATGCTTGTGGGCACTGCAACCGTTCCTTTGCGATGCGCGGCGTCTTGAGGCTTTCCGGGCAGCTCCATGTCCTACCCCCCCACGCGCAGGAGGATTGCGAGGTCGAGCACGAAGAGCAGGATGATGGCGATCTCGAGGGCGAGGCTGCGCCGATGGTTGGCTTCCTCCTGGGCGAGGTGGAACATGTCCTCGAGTGTGTCCATCTTGGCGGCAACGGCGCGCTCCCACGAGGCGAGGTGGAAGCGTTCGTGCAGGCGACGGTGCAGTTGCGCCGTGTACCAGTCGCCGAAGACCTTCCCGGTATCGTGCAGGTTGTCCGTGAGGCGAGCGACCTCGACGCGCAGCCGACTGATGTCCTGCAGGGCCGCGCGTGCCGAGCGGAAGAGGCCGCCGGGTCGCCACAGCCGGTCGAGGGCATCGAAGGACGACTCCAGTCGCCGGTCGAGGTAGTCGTCGTAGGTGCGGAACTCCAGCAATTCGACGTTCGCGAGCTCCATGACGTCCAGGACGTCCTCGTACTCGCCGGGTTCGTCCAGGATGACGGCGTGGTCCCAGCCCACCACGACGGCGTCGCCCGGCGTGTACTGCATGGTGTGCTTCGCAGCCGCAGCGCGGCGTGCGGGAACGAGGGGTTGCCCAGCCGAATCGGAGATGAGTTGCGCGATGGCGTCGGCGTCCCCGGCCAGGACGCGGGGCACGTCGCCAGGCCCAAGGTGGGCGCAGTACACGTTGTAGGCCTCGAACCCGATGCGGGGCTCGTAGGGGTCGCGCAGGGCCGCAGAAATCTCGAGGCGCACCTGCTTGGCCATGCGCTCCGCGGCGGCATCGACCGAGTCGCCTCCGATGAGCAGGCCGTGCAAGATGGCATCAAGCCCAGCGATGGCAGGGGCTTCGACGATTGCCCGGTAGCGCAGCGCCAAGACGCCCAGGGCGTGCAGCCGGACCTCGACCTTCGTTCCAACGAGGCTTGCCTGTGGGACCGCAAGCACGGCTTCGAGCGGCCGCGGGAAAGCCGTGGAGCGCGGCAGGGCAGACTTGGCCTCCAAGGGGGCTGGGTTGGGAGCGAGCCCGGCCAACGTGCGCACGGCGCGCAAATCAACTTCCGCCCCGACGTCGAACAACCGCATGACGACCAGCTCGACGCGCATGCCACCCACCATCCGCTTCGGCCTGCCATAAACCATCGCCTTGCAGGCTCCTTGCGACCCGGCCCGGCAGCCGCTTGGTCATTAAGCGGTGGAGCGCTCAGGCTGACGATGCCCCCGCACGCGACGCAACGCGTCCAGTCCGGGGCCGGGCTCGACGCCGTGTTCTCGCCGCGCTCCGTCGCCGTGGTCGGGGCATCGCCGGACCCAGCCTCGGTTGGTCACCGCCTGCTGGCCAGCATCCGCAGCCATGGGTTCATCGGACCCTTGTACCCCATCCATCCCCGCGCCAAAGACATCGCAGGCCTTCCCGCCTTCGCCACCGTCACGGACGTGCCGGGACCAATCGACTTGGCGGTCGTCGCCGTCCCCGCATCCGCCGTTCTGCAGGTCGCCCAACAATGCGCCGTCAAGGGCGTGCGGGCCCTCGTCGTCGTCACGGCCGGTTTCCGCGAGGCGGGCGCCGAGGGGGCGGACGCTGAACGCCGGCTGGGTGAGCTTGCGCGCGCTTCCGGGATGCGCATCGTGGGACCGAACTGCCTCGGCGTCGTGAACGCCGACCCGGCCGCCCCTCTGCACGCCATCTTCTCCGACACCCCGGCCCACGGCGGCCCGGTCGCCTTGATGACGCAATCCGGCGCCCTCGGAATCGCCCTCTTGGAGCGCGCCCACCGTCTCGGCTTGGGCATCGGACGCTTCGCCAGCATGGGCAACAAGGTGGACGTCTCCGGCAATGACCTCCTCCTGCATTGGGAATCCGACCCCGGCGTGCGCGTCGTCCTCATGCACCTCGAATCCGTCGGAAACCCACGCAACTTCGTCCGCATCGCGCGTCGCGTCATGGCAACCAAGCCCATCCTGCTCGTCAAGGGCGGGCGGACGGCGGCAGGCGCCAAGGCGGCAGGCAGCCACACGGGAGCGATGATGGACGCCGACACCCTCGTCGACGCCATGGTGCAGCAGGCCGGCGTCGTGCGCGTCGGCACGGTGGAGGAACTCTTCGACGCAGCCTTGGCGCTCTCCCTGCAACCGCTTCCGAAAACCGGCCACGTCGCCATCGTCACAAACTCGGGCGGGCCCGCCATCCTGCTCGCGGACGCCCTGCCGGCCGGTGGCCTGGAGCTTGCAACCCTTTCCCCGGCCACTCTCGAGGCTTGCCGGGCGCGACTGCCACACGGCGCCGCCATCGCCAACCCCCTCGACATGCTGGCCGGCGCATCACCCGCGACCCTGACCGCTTGCCTCGCCGACCTGCTGAGCGACCCCGGCGTCGGAAGCGTCGTCGCCATGGTCACCCCACTGTCCCCTGACGACCAGCCTTGGGCGCAGGCCATCCTCGCAGCCCGCGCAGCAAGCCCTGGCAAGACGCTGGTGGCCGTCCTCTTCGGGCGCGATCCGTCCTCGGCGGGCTTCCAGGCCCTCGTTTCCGGGGGCGTGCCCGCGTACACGTTCCCCGAGAACGCGGCGCAAGCTCTCGCGGCGATGCAGCGCCTCGCCCGCGCCCGCGCCACGCCGGGTGAGCCGAGTCCAGCCCCGTCGAAGCCGCCCACCAGTCGACCGGCCCGCGCCGGATGGCTGCCGGCCGAGGAGGCCCTCAAGGAAGTTGCCGCCCTCGGCGCGAGCCCGCCGGAATCGCGGCTGTGCCCGGACGTGGCCTCCGCCGCGGGGGCAGCGCAAGCCCTCGGCTTCCCCGTTGCAGTCAAGGTGCAGGCCACCGGGCTCGTGCACAAGACGGAAGCCGGCGCCGTCCGCCTCGGCCTGCGTTCGGTGGACGACGTCGCCCGCGAGGGCCGGGCCGCATGGGCGAGCGTGCAGGCGGCCGGGCACGTTCCCACGGGCGTGCTCGTGCAACGCATGGCGCCCGAGGGACTCGACCTCCTCGTCGGCGTCGTGCGCGACGCGAAGTTCGGCCCCGTCGTCTCCGTCGGCCTCGGCGGCATCTACACGGAGGTGCTGCGCGACGTGGCCACGCGCCTCGCGCCCGTCAGCCCGCAGGAGGCCGAACGCATGTTGGCGTCGCTGCGCTGCGCTCCCCTTCTGCGCGGCGTCCGCGGCGAGCCCCCCCGTGACACCGCGGCCTTGCGCGACTTCATCGTCGCCCTTGCGCAACTCGCTTGCGACGACGCAGGCATTGCTGAGCTCGAGGTCAATCCGCTGCGCGTGCTTGCGCAAGGAAAGGGGCTCGTGGCCATCGACGCCCGCCTGCGCGTGGGGGAGGGCTGATGGCGCCCCAGGCAACGGCCGGGTTGAGCCACGAGCAAGCCGAGGCGTTGCTGCGCAGCCACGGGGCCAACGAATTGCCGGAGCCGAAGCGACCCGGTTGGCCGCGCATCGTTCTGCGCGAACTCGCCGACCCCCTTTCCGCCGTGCTGCTCGCAGCCGGCCTTCTGAGCATCGTCATCCTGCGCGAGACCCTCGAAGGGGGCGCCATCCTCGCCATCGTTCTGCTCAACATCGTCATCTCATCCGTCCAGCAGGTGCGCGCCGACCAGGCCATGGCACAATTGCGCCAGTTGACCTCGCCGACGGCGAAGGTCGTGCGTGCCGGCGAACTGAAAGTCATCGAGGCGCGCCACGTCGTCCCCGGCGACGTCGTGCACGTGGCAGCCGGCGACCGCGTCCCCGCCGACGTGCACCTCGAACACGCCGAGGCGCTCGCCACGGACGAATCCATGCTGACGGGCGAGTCCTTGCCCGTCGAGAAGGCCGCCCCCATGCAGCACGGCCTGTTCGCCGGCACATTGGTGCTGCGCGGCCGCGGTCAGGGGGTCGTGCACGCGACGGGTGCCCGCACGCGCGTCGGGGCCATCGCGCACGGCCTTGCCGTGGACACGCCGCCGCCGCTCGAAGCCGAATTGCGCACACTTGCCTGGCGCATCACGGCCGGCGCCGTCGTCGCCGCCGTCATCCTCCTCGCCATCGTCGTGGTCCGCACCGGCCTTGAGCGCGCGGCGCTGGGTCAGGCGGTGCTCGCCGCCGTCGCTCTCGCCGTCGCCGCCATCCCCGAGGGCCTCGTGACCGTGGTCACGCTCGCGCTCGCGCTCGGCGCGCAACGCATGGCCCGCGCGGGAACCATCGTGCGCCGCATGCGGGCCATCCAGGGGCTGGGCTCGGCCACGGTGCTGTGCGTCGACAAGACGGGCACCCTGACGGAGGCAAAGCTTGCCGTCGGGGAGGCCTGGGCCGTCGACGGCCACGACGCGGACTTGTGGGACGCCGCTCGCCGCTGCAACGACGCCCGCGCCGGCATCGGCGACCCCCTCGAGATTGCCCTCCTCGAGGGTGCCCGACAGCACGGACGCACGGGCGAAGCCGAGGAGCGCATCGCGGAGGTCCCGTTCGAGGCGGCCCGGCGCACCATGACGACGGTGCATCGCCTGGCCGATGGCCCCATTGTGACCCTGAAGGGCGCGCCGGAAGCCGTGGCCGCCTCGTGCGGGGACGACGCGGCCCTGGCGGCGATGCTGCGCCAAGCCGAGGCCATGGCGGAATCGGGCAGCCGCGTCATCGCCTTCGCTGCGGCGCGCACCGCCGACCCGAAGGCGCGGCCCCTGCGCCCGCTCGGCCTTATCGGCTTGCGCGACCCGATCCGCGGGAGTTCACGGGCCGCCGTCCTCGCCTGCCGCGACGCCGGCATCCAAGTCGTCATGGTGACCGGCGACCACCCTGGGACCGCCAAGGCCGTCGCCGCAGCCGTCGGCCTCGACCCAGCGCACTGCGTCACCGGCAGCGAGCTTGCGGCCCTCGACGACGCCGGCCGGCTGTCGGCCCTGCGCGAGGCCCAAGTCGTGGCGCGCGTCGAACCCGAGACGAAAGTCCTGCTTGTCGATGCCCACCGCCAGGCGGGCCACATCGTCGTCATGATGGGCGACGGCATCAACGACGCCCCCGCCCTGCGCAAGGCCGACGTTGGAGTCGCCGTCAGCGGACCCGACGCCACCGACGTCGCCCGCGAGGCGGCGGACATCGTGCTCACCCGCGGCGACCTCGACACGCTCGTGCAAGGGGTGCGCGAGGGTCGGCGCATCTACGGCAACTTGCAGGCAGTCGTCTCCTACCTCGTCGCCGGAAACACCAGCGAAGTCCTCGTCGTGCTCGCCGGCCTCGCCCTTTTCCCGGAATTGGTCGTCCCCTTGGCCGCCGTGCAGTTGCTGTGGATCAACTTCGTCACCGACGGCCTGCCCGCCATCGCCCTCGGCGTCGACCAGCCGCAAGGAGACCCCCTGCGCAATCGCCCCGGGGCTGCTCACGCGTTGCTTCCGCCGCGCCGCATCGGCGCCCTCCTGGGCCGCGGCGCATTGATGGCGGCGGCCGTGCTTGCAACGGGGTTGTGGGCCAAGTCGCAAGACGGCTCCGAAGGCCTCGTGCAGACGCAGATGTTCGTCACCCTCATCCTCGTGCACCTGTTGATGGCGTACACGTCGCGCTCGACGCCGCACGCCTTCAGCCGGGGCTGGTGGCGCAACCGGCCGCTGCTTGGCGCCGTGGCGGGCTCGATGGTCCTGCAAGCTCTCGTGTTTGCAGTCCCTCCCTTGCGCTCGGCACTCGGCATCGTGCCGCTCTCGTCCCTGGATTGGCTGGTGGCGGTCGGTGCCGCGGCAGTCACCGTCGCCGTCATCGAGTTGCTGCGGGCGTTTGCTGGCTCGACCGGGCGCGGCACCCAAGCCGGCTAGCCTGCTGCCCCGAGCCCCACATTCCAGCCAACCGGGCCCTCCTGAGGCCGCCCAAGCGGAAGGCAAAAGGTTCTTCCCCAGCCAACAAAATGGCCCATCATGCGGACCTCGAAAGGCATCGACCTTCCTGTCGACCTTGCAGATGCGTTCCGCGAGAAGCCGCAAGCATGGGAAGGCTTCGAGGCCATGCGCCCGAATTCCCAGAAGGACTTCATCGTCGCCATCGAGAGCGCCACGGGCCCGACCAGCCGGAAGCAGCGCATCGAGCGCACCATCCGCGAGGCCGAGCGCCACCAGGAACTGCGGCCCCGCGTGGGCGTCCGCCTCCCGTAGCACGAAACGCCTCGGCTTCTTCGAAGCCTCAGGCGTTTCGCGCGAAACCCTGGGCTAGGGGGCCCTGCGGGCCCCCTGGACCCCAGCCGAGGGCGCAGCAGCGCCGTCGGCGTGGCGAGCGCAGCGAGCCTCTTGAGCTCGGCTCGCGTTTCCAACGCTCGCCTCGCAGATTGGGCAGGCCCGCCTCGCCCCTCGGCCCGCCCGCTTTCGTTCGAAACCCGCTTCAAGTCCTCGGGGTTGGGAGCCGCGTGCGCGTCTGCCTGGGTGGCACCTTCGACCCCTTCCACGTCGGGCACGAAGCTTTGCTTGCCGCGGCGGCAAAGGATGCAACGGAGCTCTTCATCGGCATCACGGACGGCGCTCTCGCCGCACGTCCCACGCGCACGGTGCCGACCTGGCAGGAGCGCGCCGGGCGCGTCGAGTCCTTCCTCAAGGAATCCGGATACAAGGGCAAGCTCGTCACCCGCGCCCTCACGGACCCGTACGGACCCGCCGTCACCGGCGACTACGACGCCATCGCGGCCACGCCCGAGACCGTCCGCGGCGCCGCGGCCATCAATGCGCAGCGAGCCGCGAACGGCAAGTCGCCCCTGCGACTGATCCACGTCCCGCACGTCCTCGCCCAGGACCTGCTCCCCATCTCCGCCACGCGCATCGCGGCTGGCCTCATGGACGCACGCGGCAAGCGCCTGACGCCCGTCGTCGTCGCGGTCGGCTCCGCGAACCCCGTCAAGGTCGAGGCCGTCCGCCGCGAGGTCGGCGCCATCCTGGCATCCTCCAAGGTCCAGTCGCATGGGCACGCCGTCGCCTCCGGCGTGCCGGAGCAGCCGCGCGACGACGAGGTCGTGCGCGGCGCCCGCAACCGCGCCCGCCTCGCCCGCGAAGCCGACCCGGCCTGCGACTACGCCGTCGGCGTGGAGGCGGGCCTGATGCGCTTGCCCGGCGAGTCGGCGCACGTCGAGGTGCAGGCCTGCGTCGTCGTGGACCGCGACGGCTGGGAGACGCAGGGCTTCGGCCCCGGCTTCCATTATCCGGCGTGGGTCACGGAGCGCGCGCTGCGCGGCGAGATGGTGAGCGCCATCCTCGGGCCCGTCGCAAACGACCCGCGCATCGGGTCGACGACGGGCGCTATCGGGTACCTGTCGGACGGCCGTCTGGATCGGACCGCGCTGACGCAGCAGGCGGTGCTGATGGCGTTCGTGCCGCGCATCAAGCGCGACTTGTACGTCGGGCCGCCGCCGGCCTAGGCGCGCTCCCATGTCTACTGTACACAATGTTCATCGATGAACGGTAGACATACGCCGACCAGCCGCGAATTTCGCGAAAGAACGCGAACGGTCTTCGCGCGTTTCGCGCAATTCGCGGCTCGGCTCGCAACACCGGGCCATGCGGGTCCGGGAACGCGCGGGAATCTCCTCGAACCGTCCCCGCATTCCAGTCATTCCTGTTCGGCCGGCTCCATCGGAGGCAGCTCCGCGATGAGCCTGCGCAGGCCGGCCGCTTCGCGGCGTGCGTGCATTGTCTAGGAGTCGCGGAACCCAGTGACCAGGCGCCCGATGATGAGGCGCTGAATCTGGTTCGTGCCTTCGTAGATGCCGAGAATCTTCGCGTCGCGCCAGTAGCGCTCCACGGGGTAGGCGTCCGTGTAGCCGTTGGCGCCGTGCACCTGGATGGCGTCCTCGCACACCTTGAGCGCCATCTCGGCCACGAAGAGTTTTGCGCGGGACACGGCGAGCGTCCAGTCGTCGCGCGTGATCTCGCCGCGGTCGAAGGCCTCGCGGGCGCGGGCGGCTTTGTACACGAGGAGGCGGCCGGCCTCGATGTTCATGTCCATCTCCGCGAGCATGGCTTGCACGAGTTGGTAGCGGCCGATGGGGCGGCCGAACGCCTCGCGCTCCACCGCGTACTTCAGGCTGGCCTCGTAGGCGGCCTGCGCGATGCCGACGCCGCCAGCGGCGACGGATAGGCGGCCGTGGTTGAGGACGTGCATGGCGTTCTTCCAGCCCTCGCCCTCCTTGCCGATGAGGTTCTCGCGGGGAATCTTGCAGTCGGTGAAGCCGAGCGTCGCGGTGGGGCTGCTGCGCAGGCCGAGCTTGTTCTTCGTCTCGACGCCGAGGCACTCGAAGCCGGGGGTGCCCTTCTCGACCATGAAGCAGCTGATGCCCTTGTGCTTGAGGTCCGGGTTCGTCTTGGCGTACACGATGACGTAGTCCGCCATGCCGCCGTTGGAGATCCAGGCCTTGGTGCCGTTGAGGACGTAGTGGTCGCCCTTGAGCACCGCGCGGGTCTGCATGCCGCCGGCGTCGGAGCCGGAGTTGGGTTCCGTGAGCGCCCACGCGCCGAGCTTCTTGCCCTCCGCCATGGCCGGGAGCCAGCGCTTCTTCTGCTCAGGACTTGCGAAGTACTTCAGGGTGGAGCCGCACAAGGAGCCGTGCACGGAGATGCTCGTGCGCAGCGAGGAGCATCCCTTGGCCAGTTCCTCCGTGAGGATGGCGTAGGACACTGCGTCGAGGCCGCCGCCGCCGTATTCGGTCGGGAACGGGGCCCCGAGGAGGCCCTGCGCCGCCATCTTGTCGTAGATGTCGTGCGGGTGGTCGCCGTCTTCCTCCCACTTGCGCACGATGGCGGGCGTGATGTGCTCGTTGACGAACTCGCGCGTCATCTGCTGAATCATGCGCTGCTCATCGGTCAGCGTGAATTCCACGGCCACGCGGCGGCGACCGCGAACGGGCAAAAAAGGGACCGGGTCAGGCCCGAGCGCCCTGGCCGTCGAGGTAGGCTCGCAGGAAGGCCAGGTACTCCTGGAAGCGCGCGGCGCCCACGGGCGTGAGCAGGACGCGCGTCTGCAGGCCGTCCTTGCCGAAGATGCGCCTCTGGCGCACCAGCCCATCGTGGGCCAGGCGGTCGAGGTGTGAAGCGAGGTTCCCGGCCGTCACGTCAGTGGATTTCCGTAGTTCGCCGAAGGTCATCGACGGCTGCCGGTGGAGGACCGTTACCACGGCGAGGCGCACTGGCTGGTGCAGGACCTCGAGGTGCTCCGGCAACGCGAAGGACATTCAACCTCGCGTGTACAGGAAAACGCCATGACCGAACCAAGCCAACCCGATGGACCACGCTGAAATGTACGCGCGCCCCGCGTCTCCAATCGGAGCTTGAAGGTCAACGAGGAGAACCGCCGTGAGACCGCACAGCAAGACGATGCCGACCCCCAGGGCCCACCAACGGCCATACCAGGGTTGGCTGCGAAGGAACAGCCCGCGCCCGACGACGTAAGCGCCCAACAGGAAGGCGAACCACCAGTCGAACAGGCCCCACAGGGCGGACGACGTTGCCGGTATCCTGCTGCCATTCAGGACCTGCACAAGCACGGCAAAGGCCGGAACCAACACGAGAATGGGCAAGCCAAGCCAGAACCAGAAGGATCGCACCGGCGGAGCCAGGCTGATGGCCTGATTGCGGGTCACCAGGAAGGACAGCACGAGCCCTCCAATCGCGAGCACGGGCCCAATGTACGCCCCCCCAGGACTCCAGAACGTTGGTCCCGCAGTCCCGAGGTCATTCCCTACGGTCGACGCGTTGGCCAAGAGGATGTAAGCCAGCAACAAGCCCCACAGCATGTCTGTGTAGCCGGCAGCCCGCCGCTTGGCCGCATCGGCATCCACTTGCGCCGTCGCGATGACCTGGGCTGCTTGAATCGGAGTCATCCGGCGAGCAGACTCTGCCATGCGTTCCACATGGCACGACCATTCATCGCATGCTTGACTGTTTGTTTCGCAAACGACGCGACTGCGTCGCCGTCAATGGCAAGGCGGGGTTAATCGGCGTTGACCCGGGCGGGGCGCGACCGCGTCGTGGTCGTCGTCACGGTGGTGCCGTTGGGCGACTTGTCGAGGCGTTCGGTGAGCTTCTCGAGGACGGCGGCCGTGACGGCCGTAATGGCGATGGGGATGACGACGTACTTGACGGTCATCTTGCCCGCGAACCACACCGTCTTGCCGAGGAGCCGGAAGAACATGGTGCTGCAGTTGTCTTGGCCGCTATTTATCCATGGCGTCGCCGGAAGGACGGGCTCGGACGGGAACGCCTTTCTAGAGACGCGACCTCGAAGAATGTGCGGTTCTGTACAATGGCTTCGTCGTCCTCAGGCAAGGATGGTCTTGGCGAACGCACGCGGCGCGCCGCCGCCAAAGCCGGCGACTGGGTCGCCGCCGCCGCGTCCGCGGTCTCCGGCGTCGGCCCCATCGGGACCGGCAACCCGCAGCGCCTCACGCAGGGCTCCGTGACGGACTACGAGCACTACATGCGCGTGCCCGACCTCCTCACGCTGCAAAAGCCCGAAGCCGACATGGCGCACCACGACGAACTCATGTTCCAAGTCGTGCACCAATCCTTCGAACTGTGGTGCAAACTCATCCTCTTCGAGTTGCGCGGCATCGGCGACCTCGTCGCCAAAGACAAACTCATCGAGGCCTACCCCCTCATCGAGCGCTGCACGGACGCCATCCGCCTCAACACCGACGCCATGCACGTCCTCGAACGCATGACGCCCATGGACTTCCACGTCATCCGCGCCGCCCTCGGCCAAGGCTCCGGCGCCGAATCCCCCGGCTTCCGCAACATCCAACGCGATGCACCCAAACTGTGGCCGCAAGTCGAAGCCCTGCTCAAACGCCGCAAGACCACGTTGCTCGAGGTCTACGCCAAGCCGGCAACGCAACCCGACGTCCTACGCCTGCTGGAGCACTTGACGGACTTTGACATGTTCTTCCACGTCTGGCGCCTCAACCACCTCGCCATGGTCAAACGCGTCATCGGCCGCGACGTCAAGTCCCTCAAGGGCTACGCCGTCCACCAACTCGAAACCGACGTGCACATGATGCTGTGGCCGGCCCTGTGGAAGGTCCGCAACCAGATCACGGACGTCGCGGGAACGAGCCCGAAGTAGTGGTGACGGGCCAGCACAGAGCCCGCAGAGGCGCAGAGACGCCGCGTCGCTCTTCGCGCGCGTTCCACCATCGCGTGACCGAGCAAAACCGGCCGCACGATTCGACGAAGACCGGCAAGTGTCCTCCCGGACGTGGCCAAAAGGCTTGCGCAGCCGGCGACCGGCCTGGCCGGGGCCGGGGTGGGCGGCCTCAGGTGTGGAACTGTCCGCCTTCCCACAGGTTCGGCCCGTCCGACATGACCCCGGCCTCCACGGAGACGCGCGGCACCGGATAGGTGTCCGTCGCCCACGCACTCACGGCGCGCCCTTGGGGGTCGATGGCGACCTCGAAGAAGTCCAGCAGGCTGCGCGTGCAAGGCCCCGTGATCTCGCGGCACTCGGGGCCGGTGTGGACGGGGTCTGGGCTCATGCGGGTGCGCGCGAAGCGCGGTTCGGGGAAGTCGGCGTCGAGGCTGACGCCGGCCATGGCGTACACGTCGCCCCCGATGCCGCGGGGCAGGCCGTCGTCGTTCTGGTACCACGTGATCACGATGCGGCCGGGGCCACCGGCAGCAATCCACGGGAACCACGCCGTCGTGCCTTCCGCGTTGACCTGCGTGGGGCCATCGAAGGTCAGACCCTTGTCGTGGCTCACCCACAAGTAGAGGTCGGGGTGCTCGAACGGCCGGTTGCTGACCGCGGGGTTCGACGGCACATCGGGTTCGCCGTAGTCGCGGGCGTCGATGAGGTACAGGGTGCCGTTCGTGTCGAAGGCCGCCACGGGGAAGACGTGGCCGAGGCGCGGGCCGTCGCTGACCTGCACGGACTCCCACGTCGTTCCGTTGTCGAAGGAGTGCGCCACAAAGAGGGGGCCGTTGACGTCGTACGCGAGGGCGAGGGCGTTCGAGGAGGGGTCGACGGCGACGCCGCCCTGGCGCGTGTCGTCCGCGATGTCAAAGGGACCTTCCCAGGACTTGCCCCCGTCCCAGCTACGCTTGAGGCGGATGGTGGCGTCGTCCTCGGCGGGGAAGTTGCGCCACGCCGCGAAGATCGTCCCATCGGCGCGTCCGGTGATCCATTCGCGGTCGCCGGAGTCCTCGCCTGCGAGGTCGACGACGGGGCTCCACGTGGCGCCCTTGTCCGTCGAGTTCTGGTACGGGATGGCGTTGTCCCCGTCGAAGAGGCCGAGCCAGTGCGCCGTCCCATCCGGGGCGACCCAGAGGTCGGCGTCGCCGCCGCCGCGCAGCGTGTCGGGGGCCGGGGCCTCCTCCAGCTCGGGCACCGGGCACGCGGGCAGGCCCAGGTAGCAGCCGGGCGTCCCGATGCCTTGCCACGTCGCGCCTGCGTCGTCGCTGCGCCAGAGGGCCAGCGGCGTCGTCACGTAGAGCGTGCCGTCCGGCCCGACGGCGATGCTGGGCTCAGCTCCGCCGCCCACGGTGCCCAGGACCTGCGGCAAAGCGAAGGCCAGGTCGGTGGGCGGGTCAAGGCGGACGCGGGGACCCACCGGCGTGCCCGAAGTGCCCTCGTCGTCCCCGCCCTCGTCTGAGCCGCTGAAGCAGCCGGCGAGGGCGATGAGGCATGCGAGGAGGGCGGCGGTGCGCATGCCCTGGCAGGCGGGGCCGCCCTTCTTCGCCCTTGCGGGCCGTCAGCGGTTGCGCGACGCCGCCTTGCTCTGGGGCTTGGCCGACTTCTTGGGAATCGGCGTCGGTGCCACCTTGGCCACGACGACCTTCTCGGGTGCGAAAGTGCGAATCAGGTCAGTGCGCGTCACGATGCCCTCGATGACGCCGCGGGCATTGACGATGGGCAGGCCGCCGACGTGGTTGTCGAGCATGAGTTTGGCTGCGTCCTTGGCCGTCATGTCGGGGTTGGCCGTGATGACTTTGCGGCGCATGTAGTCCGAGACCGCTAGGTCTCGGACAGAGGCCTTCTGGACGTGGGCGTCGGCGTTCTTGAAGCCGGCGAAGGCGTTGGCGATTTCGTGTTCGGCGATGATGCCGGCCACCTTGCCGCCCTCGAGGACGGGGAGGCGGGCGATGTCGTGGTCGAGCAGGAGGCGACGGGCATGCACGAGGCGCTCGCCGGGCGAGACGCTGCGCAATTCCTTCTTCATGATGCTCGATAGCTTGGCGCTGGACTTCACGAGGCGCAGGAGGTTGGCCTTCGTGACGACGCCGACGAGCTTCTTGCCTTGCACGACGGGGATGATGGTGAGGCCGGGCTTGCCGACGTCGGCGAGCAGGTTCTCCAGGGCCTCATCCGGATGGGCGACGACGAAGTCCTTCTCCATGACGGCGGAGGCGCGCAGACTGGTCGTCTGGACGCCCTTGTTGTGTTGGCGCCCGAGTTTGTCGGCGATCTTGCCGTCGGTGACGATGCCCACCAGGTCGCCGCCTTCCGTGACGGGGATCTTGGTGATGTGGTGCTGCGCCATCAGGGCAAGCACGTCCTTCAGGTTCTGGTCCTTGTCGACCGTAATGAGGTCGGTCGACATCACATCGCGTACGTTCATGTCAGGTTCCTTCCGTTGGTTGGGGTGAATTGCAGGGTGTGCCCTAGGATGGAATGGACGCATGGGAGGGGGCAGGAGGCCCCCAAGAACAAGTCCGCCCCGACTCCTCGGACACGGTACCTAGAGTATGGCGCACTCGCTCTATCAGCCTTGCTACCGGCGCCGACGCGCTGTACTATCCCGGAATAGCTTGACTTCGAGAGCGTCTTCTTCACGGCCGGGTGAGAGCTTGGCTGAATTGACTCCCAAGAAGCGTCGTTGGATTGTCCACCACGAATCAACTTCCCTCCTGGGCAACAGGAGGAAAGTAATTTGGGATACTACAACCGGCGCCGACGCGCCGCGAGCACCAGAAGAACAACGCCAGCAATCATTGGTCCAACCGAGGGCGACTCCTTCTTCGACGCGGTGGTCGAATTTGTCGCACTCAAAACGGCCGACGGGAATGGCTCTAGGCGCGGACCCGCATTTCCGGCATTTCCCTGAACCCCAATCGCGCTCCCACCTGGGCCGCCGTTGAAGCCGAAGCCACCCTCGCCTCCGGTGGCAATCACTGCTTGCATGGGGGCACCAAGTCCCGGTCGTGAAACGCCGCCACCCCCGTCCCCTCCTTTGCCAGAATAGGCTGTCGCGTTACCCCCAGCGCCACCATTGCACGTGGGGCAAGTCCCTCCGCTTCCACCCACCGCTAGGGCCGAACCTGGGAAGCCACCATCGCCGGGTCGGCTCTGAAGTGTTCGGTCACTTCCGCCTCGACCGCCAAATCCCGAGAACGCAAAGGCATTGCCTCCATGACCGCCCTGGATGGCGCTGACGTTGGCGTCCCCGCCGAAGGCTTGGGCGTCCCCGCCACGACCCCCGCTGCCGGCGCTGACGTTTCCAGAAAGTTCAATGGTAACGTTCGCGGCGTCGCCGCCCCTTCCACCTAACGCGGTGGCATTGCCGGCATGTGCACCAAGCGGGCCAGTGCCGGCTCCACCCCCTGAAGCAAGGGCCCTTCCGCCATTGCCTCCCCGACCGACGCTCCCACCGACAATCGAGCCATTGAGTCCAGCGCCAGCAACTGCCACCGCGTTCCCCCCGTGACCGGCCCGCGTCGGGCCAGCAGCTCCGGATCCACCCCGGGCTGTTGCATTCCGGCCGTCGGCCCCGTCTGCCTGGTTGCCACGAGCGGTGTACAAGACCACGGTGCCGTTGCCTCCGTCTGGTGCCAAGATTGTTCCATTGGAGCCATTCGATTCGTTGTCCGGAGGGGCGCCTTGAATCGCGAACGCGTCGCCGCCGGAGCCGCCAAAACCCCCCGTTCTGGTGGCAGCATCTGTAACAGATTCGCCGATGAACTCGATGTCAAAAGTCTGGCCGCCATCTCCACCCTGGGCCTGGATATCCCGGTCGTTGCAGCCCTGCGCTCGGACCGATTGTCCAGCCCCGCCCGCAGATAGATCAATGGTGCCCAACGCAATGATTTCTCTGGCCCAGACCTGAAGGCGCAGCCCCGCCGGTCCCGGCAACCCGAAGATGGCCGGGCCACCGCATCCGGCCGTCATGGCTTCTTGGTCGGGGGCGTCAGGAAGTCGTAGGGTTGCGCCGGTCGCCAGGAAAAATCGGTCGACGCGAACCACAACGGTTTGACCTGCAACCGGACAGTCTAGCACGATTGTCGTAATCGATGTGATTGCCAGGGAGTCCAGGTCGGTCGCGCCATGGCAATGCACGAGCAAGGGCTCCTCTGCGGGAGGCGAACCGGCATTCCCCGCAAGGGCCTGCATGGACGTTGCCATGATTGCGAACGCAACAACGGTGCTAGCAGCCAGCGCCGCCATATCCGGTGTTGCTCCCCCCCACGCCTCCCTGTCCGTTGGTTGCGGTGGCACCCGGTTCATTGTCGCTTTCTCCGGGTGCGCCATGACCAAGTGGTCCGAAACCCCCATCGCCCTGGTATGCGAAGCCGCCGCCTGCGTACCCCGCATAGCCCCAGAATGCACCTGCAGTACCTGGGAGGTAGCCGTTTCCGCCATTCCCGGTCCAGCCCCCGTATCCTGCATCGCCACCGGTTGCCGTGGCATCGCCTCCGTCCCCGCCGCGACCAACAATTCCGTCACCGCCTAGGCCACCCGTGGCAGTAGCATCGCCGCCGTTGCGGCCTTGCCCGCCATCGCCGCCATGTCCGCCATAGCCACACTTCGGCCAGCCGTCACCACCATCCCCGCCCCAACCTGCGGATCCTCCGCAGCCGCCCGTGGCATGAGCGTTTCCGCCGTTGCCCCCATTGTTGAGTCCGGGGCCGCCCGCGCCACCATCAATCGGCCCGGCCTCGGTACCTTCCAAACCAGAGGTGCCAGACTCACCGGGCTGCCCAGTCAGACTGGCGGGTGTTCCGTCCGCACCAGGTGCGCCATCCTGCCCCGGAACACACGCGGTGGGGTTGTTGGACGATGTGTTCACGCCACTTAGGCCATCAAAACAAAGGATTTCCAGGTCACCATCAAACAAACTGCAATCGATAGCAGCAAACGAAGCCGCATTCGACTGGCATGAATCTCTTGTAGGGCGTTGGTCAACAAACCCAAGGCCCCCATGGCCACCATTTGCTCCGCTGACTTGGGGGAACAAGAAATTGCCCCCTGGCGTTTGAACGAACCCTGAAGCGCCACCGCTCCCACCAGAAGCCGCTGCGCGCAGCCCGCCGCCTACGACCGAACCAACGACTGCAACATCGCTACCGGTTCCGCCATTTCCCAGCACCAATTGTGCGCGGCCAAGGGGTGTTCCCGGGGAAACAACTAGATTGCCACCAGTTCCACCAGAGCCACCGTGGACCGCGATGTTTCCGGCACCGTATTCGGTCGCGCCGTCGCAAGGGCGAACCAGGAGCGAAGTGCCCGCGCCACCATTGCCGGTTTGGATACATGAGCCGGCTTGCAAGTCCACAATGCCATTCATTGAAACACTGCCACCGTTTTGGCCCGGATTCGCGGAGACTACGTTGCCCCCGGGCATTGGCAACAGGTCAAAGGAAGCGCCCCGGGCGCCATCTGCGGCAAGAACTGACCCCAACACCTCAATTCTCGGCGCAATCAGTTGAATGTTCGCAGGCACATCCGCAGCTAGGGTTTGAAGCGAACCCCGGACCTGGATCAGGGTAGTGGCCACAATCGTTAGGGGGCCGACAGCTTGCCAGTTCTGATCGGCGGGGACGAGGAACGATGTACCGACGAGTCGGGATGGGACAACGACTGTGTTCAATGCCAGGACACATTGAACTGCGGCTTCATCATCACCGTGAGCACCTGGAACCAACAACGCGGCGGAAACGAGCAGGAGCAGAATCAGGCTCGAGTTGATGTTGGCGGCCATTCGACGAAGGATTCCAGCATCTAGCTAAGACTTTGTGGGCAAGTTGCGAAGGGAAGTGGGAAGTGGTTTCACCTTCCCCGCCAGGACTCATTTGAAGTTGGCCCAGTGTTTAGGAACGTGGTCGGCGACCCAACGTATCCGGTGACCCTCTCCAAGCCGGAGTTGCAGGCCCTGCGCACGGCCCCCGCCGCCGTCGACCAACCCGCCGCCCCGAAAGCCAAGCGCAAGGTCAACACGAGCGCCAAAGGGACCGCGATTGAACTCGCCGCCATCAAGCTCCTCGAGGCGGAGGGCTACAAGGTGCACCGCTGCGTGCGCACCGGCGTCAAGCGCGGCCCCTTCTACTTCAGCCAGTCCAACGACGTCTTCGGCTGCATCGACCTCGTCGCCAAGAAGAAGGGCGCACGCACCCGCTGGATTCAGGTCACCGCCGATTCGGGCATCGGCCGCAAGAAGAAGGACCTCGACGAAGTCCCATGGGATCCGCAACACGACTCCGTGGAGATCTGGCGTTGGGTCGGCGGCAACAACCGCAAGCACAAGACGACGGGCGCCTTCCTCGAACGGCAGTACTTCCAGCTCTACCACTTCGACCACGCGTACGCCTTGCGCAAGGACGACCGCATCCAACTCAACCCGCCCGCGCCGACGCCTGGGGGCACCGCGACGTGAACGAGGGTGTGAAGCCCGCGAAGGCCAGCAAGGGAAGCCGCGAATTGCGCGAAGCTCGCGAACCCAAGGTTTCTGCGCCATTCGCGCAATTCGCGGCCCCGCCTTCTGCACGACCGAGCAACGTCCTCGACGGCCTCGACGGCGTCGGCCCCCACCTCGCCGAAGCACTGCGCAAGCACTTCCGCAGCGACGCCGGCTTCCTGGCCGCCGTGCAGCGCCTCGACGTCGCCGCCCTGAGCCAAGTGGACGGCGTCAGCGAACGCAAAGCCGTCGACCTCATCCGCCAAGTGCAGGGCCTCGACCGCCACGGCACCGACTTGCTTGCGACGCCGGCCGCCCGCAAGGTGCACGACGAACTCCTCGAGAAACTCCTGGCTTACGCCTGCACGGCGCACGGCAAGAACCGACTCCGGCTCCTGGCCCCGCACCCGACGCAGGCCTCCGCCGAAGCCGCGGCCCGCCGCGTCATGTCGCATGCCGACGCAGCCGACCTCGTGGACCGCGCCGAGGTGCGCAAACTGCTGCGCCGCATGCACCGCCCCACGGAGCCCGCGCCGCGCTTCGAGTCCGGCCGCATGGTGCTGGCCGACGACGACGCGTACGCCCGGCTGCAGAAGGCCGGCCTGCAACGCTGGGCCGGCCTCGGTACGCTGCGCGACCTGGAGCGCTCCGGCGGCCACGACCTCGTCGTCGTCGTGGCGGAACGCGAGTTGGACCTCGCCGCGTACGACAACGCCATCGACGCCCCGGCCGATGCCGCGCTCGATGACGTCGCGCCCGAAGCCACCCTCGCCTGGTTCGAGGCGCAACGCGGCGCCCTCGACGCGGCTGCAGGCCTCGCCCAACTCACGGGCCGGCCGTCGCAGGCCAGCAACGTCCTCGCCGTCCTCGGCGCAAAGGCGGCGCCCCCCGTGGACGCGCGGGGCCTCGCCAAAGCAGTCGAGGCCGTGCGAGGGGAACTCGATGCCCTTCTGCGCGAACGCGTCCTCGGGCTCAACTTGTCCGGCGTCGAAGTCCTCGAAGCCCTCGGCAAACGCCTGCCGGGACCCCTGCAGAAGGCGATGGACGAAACCCTCGCAGAGGGCCGACGCCGCCTGCTCGAGCGCACGGGCCACGACCTGCAACCCTTCACCGCGGGTTTCCCCATCACCATCGACGAGACCGAAGTGGAACGCATCGCCGCGCGCATTGAGACCCGCGGCCGGCTCGACGCCTTCCAGGACGCCGTCAAGCGCGCCAAGCGGCTCGCGGCCTTGCGCCCCGCCGTCGAAGCCGAACTTGCTCGCTGGCTCGACTTCGACGCCGACTTCGCCCTCGGCTGCTTCGCCCTCGAGCACGGCCTGCGCCCAGCCCGCCTCGCCGGCCACCTCGAATTCGCCTCCTCCGTACACCTTGACCTTGCAGTGAACCCCGCAGCGCAACGCATCGCCTACCGCCTCGGCCCCGAGGACAACGTCGCCGTCCTGACCGGGGCCAACTCCGGCGGCAAGACCACGCTGCTGGAGCACATCGCGCAACTCGTCATCATGGCGCGCCTGGGCCTGCCCGTCGTCGGCGACAACGTCACCGTGCCCTGGGTGGAGGAATTGCACTACGTGACGGCGCGCCGCAGCCTGGACGCAGGCGCCTTCGAGTCGTTCCTCAAGTCGTTCCTCCCCGTTGCCCTCGGCGACAAGCCCCGCCTGGTTCTGGCCGACGAAGTGGAAAGTGTGACGGAATTGGAGGCGGCGGGCCGCATCCTCGGCTTCTTCGTCGACCGCCTCGCGCGCAGCCCCGGCAGCCTCGCCGTCGTCGTGAGCCACATGGCCAGCGAAGTCCTGCGCCACGCCACGGCCCCGGTCCGCGTCGATGGCATCGAAGCCACGGGGCTGGACGACCAGTTCCGCCTCGTCGTGGACCGCAGCCCCGTCATGGGCCGCTTCGCGCGCAGCACGCCCGAACTGATCCTGCAGCGCCTCGCGGCGACGGCGAAGGGGCCGCAGCAGGGGCTGTACCAGGATTTGCTGGGTTTGTTCGCGGCCAAGGCCACGCCGGCCCGCCGCCCCAAACAGGGATCTCGGTGATGTTCGGTGATGACCGCGAAAATCACGGAGATCACCGGAATCACGCCGACGGCGACGCCTAGCACGACATGATGGATGGCGGCGCGGGGCGCCGCCGGGCGCGCTTCGCGCGCCGCTTCGAGGCGGCTTGGTTGTGCACGCCGACGTCGGCGTAGGGAGTCGTTGGATGCACGTGGCCAGGAACGCGCGCCGTCGTGGAGGTTTCACCAGTTCTCCAGCTTGGCTTGCATTGGGTCTGTGCAATCTTTGTTCCCCCGAACCTGGGCAAGAGCACAAGAAGGGGTTTGGTGTGGACGACGACGTGACCCGGCCGGCCGACGTGGAGGCACTCAAGCAACTCGCCTTGCTCGGGGCCCTCGACGACGCCGTCGAACTGGCCTCCGCCGAGTTCGCCGCCCTGCTCGACTTGTCGCAGCAGAGCGCCAGCCGCCGCCTCATCGAACTCGCCGAGTCGGGCCTCGTGGCCCGCGAGATGGGCATCCGACGCCAACGCCTGCGCATCACCGAGACCGGCCGCGGCGTCCTGCAATCCGAGCACGCCCTCTACCAGCAGATCTTCGGCGGCCAGGACCGCATCAGCATCGCCGGCGTCGTCAAGGCCGGCCTGGGCGAGGGCCGCTACTACCTGTCGCGCCCGGGATACAAGTCGCAGTTCCAGCGCCACCTCGGCTGGGAACCCTATCCCGGGACGCTCAACCTCGAATTGTCCGGCGCAGAGGCGAACAAGCTGCGCATCCTGAAGCGCTCACCCGTGTTCACCATCGATGCCTTCCAGGCCGAGGGCCGCACCTTCGGCGGCGTCCACTGCTACCCCGCCAAGGTCAAGGGCCAGGAATGCGCCGCCATCCTGCCGCACCGCAGCCACTACACGACGACCCTCGAGATCATCGCCCCCGTACGCCTGCGCGACGCCTTGCCTTGCGACGACGGCTCGCGCGTCACCGTTGACGTGGCACTCAAGGCCCCCGTCCAGGCGGCCCTGCGCGAGGTCGCCTGAATGACCGCCTCCGCCCCGCGCCGACCACGAGCCGCAGATGGCGCAGAGACCACGGAAGATGGATCAGCGCCGTCGGCGCAATCCGCGGCCCGTCCGGGGTCGTCGGCCGGGGTCGCAATCGAGGTCCTGCGCCTGGGCCACCGCCCGGAGCGCGACAAGCGCGTCACGACGCACGTCTGCCTGACCGCCCGCGCCTTGGGCGCCACCGCGGTGCGCATCGCGGAGACCGACGACGCCCTCGTGAAGGGCATCCGCGCGGTCGCCAAGCGCTTCGGGGGCGACTTCCGCATCGAGGCCGGCACCGGCTGGAAGGGCCCGATCAAGGCGTGGAAGGAAGCCGGGGGTCAAGTCGTGCACCTCACCATGTACGGCCGCCCCTTGTCCGAGGCCGTCCCCTCCGTCCAGGCCCGCGGCAAACCCGTCCTCGTCGTCGTTGGCGCCGAGAAGGTGCCGGGCGACCTCTACGAGATGGCCGACGAGAACGTCGCCGTCGGCAACCAGCCGCACTCCGAAGTGGCCGCCCTCGCGCTGCTTCTCGACCGCTTGCGTGAAGGCGCCTGGGAGACCGACGAGTTCCCTGGGGCGCAGCTCAAGGTCGTCCCAACGGCGAAGGGAAAGCGCGTCGCCTCCGGCTCGTAAAGCCAGCGGTCGTCCAGACGGGTGCGGTCACCTCGGAGCAATCGTTATCCCCGCCCACGGCCCTTGCCCCACCGCCGTGAGCATCCGAGACGAAGAGTGGAAGCCGTCGCTGGACGACCCAGAGGTCCAGGCCTACATCCAGGAGGAAGTCGGCGAGGAAGGCCTCGCGATGGCGAAGTACCTGCAGGAGCACCCGCGCGTCAGCGGCGTGGACATCCTGGAGACCTACAAGGAGCAGAAGCCGTCCGCCGTGCGCAAGGTGCTCTACCGCATGATGGAGGCGCACGTGGCCGAGTACGACAAGGACACGGACGCCAAGGGATGGGAGACGTTCTACTGGGACCTCGACCTCAACGAGGTCAAGTACATCCTGCGCCGCCGCTGGGCCGACGAATTGCGCCACTTGCGCAAACAATTGAAGTTCGAGGAAGACCATCAATTCTACTCGTGCAAACAGCAGCACCGCCGCATCACGTTCGAGGACGCCCTCGACCTCAACTTCCATTGCCCCGTGTGCAACGAGGCCATGGAATCCGTGCGCACGGGCGAGGTCAAGAAGGCGCTGCGCACTCGCATCGAGGAGCTGGCGCCGCATTTCCCCGAACTCGTCGCCTGACCGCCGGGCCTCGGGCTCGCCCGCCGCCCGCTCGCGTCGGGACGCATGGAACCGGCTGACCTCGGCCAGCCCGCCACCTTGGGTCCTGCGCCACTGCCGTTGCGTGGAGGCTCTTGCCTTGGCGATGTGCGACTGCGCCGAGCGGCAGGGCCTGCACCCCAACCGCACCACGATCCAGCAGGGTGCCCTGCTGCACGACATTGGCCGCAGCGTCACGCAGGATGTACGCCATGCAAGCATCGGGGCCGACCTGCTGCGCCGCGAAGGCTGGCCGGAGCCCGTCGTGCTCGCCGTCGAACGGCACACCGGAGCGGGCATCGATGCGACCGAGGCAGCGAGCCTCGGATTGCCCGTGAAGGACTATACGCCGCGTTCGCTTGAGGAGAAGATCGTGGCGCACGCCGACAACTTGTTCAGCGGCGACAAACGACTGACGCTGGCCGCGCTGCACGACAAATACCGAGTGAACGGGTTGCCGCAGGCATGGGCGAAGATCCAGGCCTTGCATGACGAACTCGTCGCCACCTTGGGCACAGATCTGGAACTGCTGGAAGCGGCGCCCTTGACAGAGCCCTAACCTCGGCGACGTTGGCAGTTCGTGGGCGGGGCCAGCCCACGCCACCCGATCCACCGATGACACCGATGTCACCGATGCGGCAGCCGGGCACGACCGGCCCACCCCATCGGTGCCATCGGTGCGTATCGGTGGGTCCGTCGGCGCCAAGCCGCGGCCACCCCGGTGCCGGCGGACCGATGATGCTGCTGAACAGCGCAATCTTGGCGCCTGCTCTTGCTGGCTTGGCGGTCACTCGCGACGCAGCCGCAGCGCGAACAGGCGGCGCAGGTTGCCCAATCCGTCGCGCCAACTCGACAGCACCGGCTCGCCGATGCGCGGCCGCAGCGTCGCGGGAATCTCCTCGAAGCGGCCACCGAGGCGGCGGATGGCGCGGATCTTGATTTCCTGGCTGAACGCCATGCCGTCCGCGAGGCTGTCCACGTCGAGTTTCGGCAGAGCCGTTCGCCGGATGACCCACATGCCGCTTTGCGAGTCGCGCAGGGCGAGCCCGAACAGGGCACGGGCCGAGGACGACAGGACCCAGTTGCCGAAGCGGTGCTTGCGGCTCATGGCGCCCGGTTCGAGGCGGCCGTAGCGGTCGCCGCTGAGGAAGTCGCGGCCGTGCGTCAAGAGGTGCTTGACGAAGCGGTGCGCCTGGTCGAAGGGGTACGTGCCGTCGGCGTCGCCGGTCACGATGACGTCGCCGGTCGCGGCTGCAAGCCCCGTCTTGTAGGCGCGGCCGTAGCCGCGGCGGGCATCGACGACGACGCGCGCCCCCTTGGCCTCGGCGAACTCCTTGGTGCGGTCCGTCGAGGCGCCGTCGACGACCAGGAGTTCCAGGTCCCAGCCTTCGCGGGCGAAGGCCGCTCGGTCGAGGGAGTCCAGGGTTGGACCGATGCCGCCCTCCTCGTTGAGCGTCGGCAGGAGGATGGTGACCTTCACGGCGGCGGCCTCCCACGCTTGGCGTCGAGGTAGCCCACCATGCCGGACGCGGCGCGCATCCAGCCCCACCACGACGCGCCCTGGCGCTTGGCGAGGTCACGGAACGAGTACTGGCTCCACATGCGGCCGTGCTTGGCGGTGAGTTGCTTGCGGCCGTAGCCGTTCCAGTAGGCCTGGCGCAGGAAGCCGTTGATGGAGTCGCGGGCTCGGGCGTAGACGATGGCGTCCGGCGTGTGCACGATGCGGGCCCCGGCTTCGACGGCGCGCAGGTTCAAGTCGATGTCCTCCGCCGTCACGAAGGCTGCATCAAACCCGCCGAGGCGTTGGAAGAGTTCGCGGGGGTATGCGAGGTTGCAGCTTGGCCACGTCGTGTCCTGGCCCCGGTGGGCGAGTTCCACGCGGTGCAGCTTGGTGAACGCCCAGTAGCCAGTCAGGATGCTGCGGCCGGCCACGATGCGCAGCGGGTCCCCGTCCCAGGCATCGACGAGGCGGCGCAACCAGAAGGTGTTCGCGATGCAGTCGCCGTCGATGAAGGCCAGAAGGTCCCCGGTGGCCAGGCGGGCTCCGATGTTGCGGCCTTCGCCGCGGTGGCACGGCTGCACCACGATGCGCATGGAGGGGAACCGGGACCGGTACGATTCGGCGACGGCCACGGTGCGGTCCGTGCTTGCGGCATCGACGACGATGACCTCGTGCAGGCCCTCCTGGTTGACGAGGGAGTCCAGCAGGTGGCCGAGGTTCGCCTCCTCGTTGCGCACCGTCAGGATGACGCTGACCTGGGCCACGGCCACGAGTTTGCACCAAGGTGTCCGTTTAGGAGGTTACTGTCCGCGGGCTCAGCGTCCCCGCAGTTCGTGCCAGAGGGCGCGCGGGTGGGCCGCCTTGCGCAGGAGGTCGAGGTCCTTGGCCTCCAAGGCACGAAGGGCGACGAGGAGGGCTGCGTAGACGATGGTTCCCGCAAGGCCCCAACCCGCGAGTTCCCACACGCGATCCATCGAGGATGGCCACCGGACCGACGCCTGCCACCAGACGATGGCGACGCCGGAGGCGGCAAGGCCCACGCGTGCGGCCGGGGTTCCAATCCACGGAATGGCGAACTCGCGGCGTCCATTCCGCCGCAGCCAGGCGTAGGCCAGGAGGTTGGAGATGAGGGTCGCCCCCGCCGCTCCCACGGCTCCCAGTCCCAAGCCGAAGCGGGGAATGAAGGCCAGATTGAGGGCGACGTTGGCGACGGCGTTGAGGAGCCCGGCCTGGACGAGGATCCTCGTGCGCCCGTGGCCCATCAGGCGCGCGCCGAGCGGGACCTGCAAGGCGCCCACCAGGGTCGCAAGCGCAAGGACGCGCAACGTGTCGGCGCCGGGCAGATAGGCGTCGCCGACGGCGATGTGGATGGCGGGGACGGCCAAGGCGACGAGGGCCGCGACGACGGGGACGACGACGATGAGGAGCCAGCGCTCCGAGTCCTGGAAGGTGCGCGCCTCGGCGGCCGCGTCGCCAAGGGCGGAGAGTTGAGCGAAGCGCGACAGGAGGACGCCAGAGGAAGCCACCGCGGCGAGCCCGGCAAGGACGGAGAGCTTCTGGGCAGTCCCGTACAGGCCGACCTCGTATGCCGTCCAGAAGAAGCCGAGCAGGACGACGTCCGTGTACTGCAGGACGAGCCCGATCGCGGCCGTGAGGGCCAGAGGAAGGCCGAAGGACCAGAGTTGGCGGGCGACGGCTGCGTCGTAGGGGCCGAAGGCGATGCCGTCCCGTGCGGCCCAGGCCGCGGCGACGAGGAAGCTGACGACCTTGGCGGCGAGGTAGCAGCCAAGCAGGAGGAGCGCGGCCTGCGGCGTCGTCAGGGGCCCCTCCAGGCCCAACCGGTCGGCCCACCATGCACCCACCTGCGGCAGGGGCGACCATCGCCCCGTGAGGGAGGCCACCATCAGGCCAGCGTTGGCCAGCGCGACCAGGAGCAGGAAAGCGTCGAGCAATTTTCCGGCTTCGACGCGCGTGACGTGCTGGCGGCCGCCCCAGGTCTCCCCGAAGAACTGGCGAGCCATAGCGATGATGTGGAGGGCGAGTGCGCCCGCGAGCACGAGAGGCGTCGTGGCGTCGGTCAGGATGGGGCGCGAAAGCCGCGCCATGACCCAGGCGACCCCGACGACGAGGAGGATGCCTGCCGCAACGAGGGCCAGGCGCAGGCGGGCTGCGGTGCCGATGACGACGGCCTCCGGCTGCCCGCGGGCGACGAGGCGTTGGTGGGCCGTTCCGAGGCCAAGCGTGGTGGCAAGGGCGAACAGGCCCGCGATGCCGCTGGCGAAGACGAAGGACCCGAAGGCTGCCGGTGCGAAGTATCGGCCGATCATCAGGAGGGCTCCATACCCGAGGACGGCGCCGGCGGCGTTGGCCGCGATGACGAAGACGACCTTCCGCCCGACCTGCATCAAGCCCTCCCTGGTGGCGTGTCCTGGCCGCTCACGTCACTCAACCCGGTCAAAGGCGCGCAGGCCGACGATGTGTCCGACGAGGAAGGCTGCCAAGGTGACGCCGGAGACGACGAGCGAGTACGCCACGCCCCAGACTGGGGTTCCGCCCTGGAGTTCCCACAGGACGAGCACAATGGCGGCGTGCGTGCTCAGCGTGGACATCTCGAAGACCTGGTAGTACACCTTGCGGGCAGCGTCGAGAATCCCCACGCTGGCCATCGAGGGGCTGGACTTGGTGAGGTCGGGGGCGCGCTGCGGCCAGTAGGCGCTTCGGCCGAATTGCACGGAGTAGGCCGAGAACAGGACAAGGGCAGCTCCGACGCCGAGCACAGCGTGGTAGCCTGGGGCGCCATGGCGCCAGGCGTAGACTCCGACGATCAAGGGGAGGAGGCCCTGCAGGACGATGGTGAAGACCCAGATGTCGGCGAACATCCCGACGCGGGTGACGTTCGGGCTCTGGACCCCGCGCCGGATGCGGTCACGGGCCACCTCGCCATCGCAGTAGTCATGGATGCTGGCGAGCTTCATCGCTGCGATGCCAACGTAGACGACGAGGCCGCTGCCGAGCAGGACGAGGGGGACGCTAGCGAGGGTGAAAGCCAGGCCGATGAGGGACACCGTGAACGGCGTCATGCCGGCTGCGGCGTAGAGGTACGACAGCGGAAACGAGAAGAGGCGGTGGACCGGGGTCAGGATGACCCAGTATGGGTCCGGCCCCTTCTTGCGGGCCCGCTCGACGAAAGCCCCGAACCCGTCCATGCACTCAGGATTGCCTCGCCGTCAAAGAGGTTCCCGAATCGTTCTTGGTCCGACGCACTCCCCAACAGGGATGACGGTGATGCGCGGTGATTGTCCCGGAGGCTACCGTCCAGCATCACGAGGATCACCGGAATCCCTGTTGGGGGGGCCCATCGGGGGCTGGTCCGCTCCAGTTTTCTACCGCCCGGGGGTCGCTCAGGTGGTGCGCCACGACGTCGTCCTCGTCACCTACGGGCGGGCGGACGAGCTGGCGCCCCTGCTGCAGTCGCTGAAGGCCCAGACGCGGCCGCCGGACCGCATCGTCATCGTCGACGACACCCCCGACGACTCCGTGCAGCAGGTTGCCCTTGCCCACGGCGCCGAGTACCAACGCAACCCCGGACCGGCCTCCATCACGACGGCGCGCAACCACGGCATCGACGCCACCGCGCCGGGACGAAGCCCGGATGACTTGCTGACCTTCCTCGACAACGACGCCGTCCCCGAACCGGACTACCTGCAACGCATCCAGGACGCCGCCGCACGCGACCCCGCAGCCCTCGGCTGGATGGGCCTCGTCACGGATCAGGAGCGCATCGGGCCCTTCAAGCGCGCCTTCGCAGCCACCTTCGGCCTCAGCCGCCCCACGACGCAGCAACGCTGCTGGATGCACCCCGCCATCTACACGTTCTACCCCGTGGACCTGCGCCTCCCCGTCGAAACGAATTGGCTGTGGGGCTGCAACATGACGTTCCCGCGCCGCGTCCTGTCCAAGGTGCGCTTCAACGACCAATTCCTGCGCTACGCCTTCCTCGAGGACCTGGACTACTGCGCCCACGCCTTGTCCGAATTCCCGGGCGGCCACTTCGTCATGGACCCCGCGGCCCGCATCCGGCACGCCAAGAGCCCCGCCGACCGCATCGCCCGCCTCGACCGCGCCCGCATGCGCGTCGTCCACCGCGCCTACATCTTCCAACACTACGGCGACCACCGTTGGTACCGCAAGGCGCAGATGCTGTGGAGCGACCTCGGCACCGCCGTCGTCTTCGGCTGGCGCACCCC
>JBBSVQ010000039.1:0-1393 GCA_038046725.1 Thermoplasmatota archaeon
CCGTCCTTCTTCATGCCGCCCGTCTGGATCATGAAGTCCTCGATGACGCGGTGGACCAGCAGGTCGGAGAAGAAGCCCTCGTCAGTGTAGTTGAGGAAGTTGGCCACCGTGATGGGGGCCTTGCCCTGATGCAGCTCGGCGACGATGCAGCCCTTGCTCGTGGCCAGGGCGACGACAGGTGCCGTGGCATTGGACAGCGTCAAGCCGGTGCGGGTGACGCCGTCGCAGGAGTCGCGGCCCGTTGCCGCGGTCCCGTCGCCGTCGCCGGCGTCGGGTTCGGTGCAGCCCGCGAGCCCGAGGAACAGCAGGGGCAACGCCAAGGCGAGGATGCGCATGGCCGCGGGACAGGACCGTCGTAAAAAGGCGTTGTGCGCGTCGGGCGTCCGTGGTGGGGTCTTTTTATCGGACCCCCGGCGTGGGAACCTGCCTTGATCGAAGGGCAGAACGATGTCCCCGTTGCCGTGGTCGGCTCCGGGGGGTTCGGCACGTGTCTCGCCTACCTTCTGGCCCGCAACGGGCTGGAGGTCCGGCTGTGGTGCCGGTCCGCCGACTATGCGGCAACCCTGCAGAACACGCGGGAGAACGCGAAGTACCTGCCCGGCGTCAAGCTGCCCCTCAACGTGTGGATCACGAGCAACCTGCAGGACGCCGTCTCCGGCGCCGAGGTCGCCGTGGCCGCAGTCCCCAGCCAGGCGATGCGCGAGACGGCCGTCGCCCTGAAGCCGCACCTGGAGAAGGGCTCCAAGGTCCTCAACGTCGCCAAGGGCATCGAGCACGACACCTACAAGCGCATGTCCGAGGTGTTGACGGACGTCCTCGGGCCCAACGTGCCCGTGGCGAGCCTGTCCGGGCCGAACCACGCCGAGGAAATTGCACGCGGCATGCCGTCCGCCACGGTCATTGCAAGCAAGTCCCCCAATGCCCTCAACCTGATGTGCGACATCTTCACGACGGACTGGTTCAAGGCGTACCCGCGCCGCGACGTCGTCGGCGTCGAGCTCGGTGGGGTGCTGAAGAACATCGCCGCCATCGCGACGGGCGTCACGAAGGGCATCGGCTTCGGTGACAACTCCATCTCCGCCGTCCTGACGCTGGCCTTCGACGAGATGGTGCGCTTCGGCGTGAGCCACGGGGCGCGCAAGGAGACTTTCACCGGCCTCAGCGGGTTCGGCGACCTGATCGCCACCGCCACGAGCAGCCACTCGCGCAACCGCCGCGTCGGCGAACTCCTCGGCCGCGGCCTCACCATGCAGGAAGCCCTCGCCACGATGGGCGGCCAAGTCGCGGAAGGCGTGTACGCGGCGAAGTTCGTGCACGAGCAGGCGCTAAAGGAGAAGATCCCGCTGCCCCTCACCGCGGAAATCTACCGCATCCTGTACGAGAAAAAGGACGT
>JBBSVQ010000040.1:0-77435 GCA_038046725.1 Thermoplasmatota archaeon
TGCTCCACGCCGCCTTCATGGTCATCACCGTGAGGAAGTTATGAAACAGTCTCTAAGGACCTCGCGGCAGCGCCCAGTCTGGCTTACACGCGGATTATGGGGTCCCCGCGGCACGACGGGGTGGTGCCCCCCGCAACACTTCCCTGGTGCACTGCCCTCCGGGATCTGTTGGACGTTGAGCCCTCGAGCTCGATTGTTGAGATGAAGCTCGACCCGCAGGAACCTCCGGCCCTTAGCCTCCTACCAAACCTGGCGTGGGGAACCGACGCCGATTGGCTAAGTCTCAATTCGCAAGAATGGAAGAACATATACAGCCTGACAACCGGAACCGTTGTGATTCTTCAAGCCTAGGCGTGTGGCCTTCCCTCCAGGCTGGATCGCTCATCCAAGGTTCGGGTCAGAATACAGCTACGTGAGCGCCGAAGCCACAACCTGGGTCGCGGCACTTTAGGTCTAATGTGTCAGACCCATTAGGTATGGGGCCATTGCGATTTGAACGCAAGTCAACTGCACCCCAAGCAGCTAGGATACCAAGCTACCCCATGGCCCCGTCGGCCCGAATGCGCTGCAGCGGCTTCCATCGTCCGGGTCCGTCCGCAAGGGACGGGGACTCAACCGCCGGGGTGACACCGGGCCGGCCATCTCCTTCAGGGGGAGATGGCGCATTCGCGGCGACTTGCCTTCGGTATAAGGCCCCTTCGTCCCGCCCGCGCGGCGGCTCCGGTCTCATGGGCATCATTCGTCGGCCTGACGACAACGCTTATGCTCCCCGATGCGGCGTGGCGAGGCATGCGCGTGCTGGTGGTCTCGAGCGTCATCGCCTTGGTTCTGGCGGGTTGCAGCGGAAACGGTGGCGGCGGCGGGGGCGGTTCGAAGGAGGACTTTTCTGAGCTCGGCCTCGAAGCAACCGCCACAACGGGCGTCATTCGCGGCGTGGTCGTCGACCCCGCCATCGTGCCCATCGTCGGCGCCCAGATTGTCATCCGGCTCCAGAATCTCACGGCAACCACTGGCGAGGACGGCCTCTTCGGCTTCGACGGCCTTGACCCGGGCACGTATTTCCTTGAAATTTCCCGGGCGGGCTACTCCAACATCCAGCAGAGCGCTGATGTGATTGCCGGCGAAGCCGAGCCCCCCATCGTCAAAGTGCAACTGACCCCGGATGGCACGACAATCAGCCCTCACCCGGTCCAGTACCTCTACACCGGCTACATCAGCTGCTCCTACAAGATTGCCATGTTCGTCTTCGACGCCTCGTCGTGCGACCCGACCGGCGCCGCTGGCTACCAGGGGCGCGATGACGCCAACCCGTTCTTCGACGTCGACGGGATTCCGACCTACTTCCAAAGCGAGATCATCTGGGACTCGACGCAACCCGCCGGCGACGAACTCGTGACAATCCAACTTGCCTGCGAGGACGGTCCGTGCGGGGAGACGTCGACGGAAGGCAAGGCCAATCGCATGTGCAACGTGCGCGGGGTGAAGCCGCTCGTGTGTCGCGTCAACGGCACGGAGGGGGGTGGCGGTGGTGGCGTCGGCCTGGTTGAGGCCATGCAGGACAACCGCACCGGATTCACCGTGGGAGTCTACGCCAACTGCGACCCCTGCGTGTACCAGAACCTGGGCGTCGGCCTCGTCTTGGAGCAACAATACCAGGTCTTCTCGACGCTGTTCTACGGCTACCTGCCTCCCACAGACTGGCTCTTCACGGAGACCAACAGCGTCCCGCAGCCGCCGTCGTAGGAGCGCGAAGGGCAAGGCGCCCGCCAAACCGGGTTGCCGTTGCGAGCCATGGAGCCTTTATGCCGGTCCCTCCTGGGCGGAGCGCCGATGGCCAAGGTCGACGTGCATCATGGGCGCTGCATCAGCTGCGCGGGCTGCGTCGGCGTCTGCCCCGTGGACACCATCACGCTCAAGGAACTCCACCTCACCATCGACCAGGACCCGTGCATCTCGTGCGGCCTGTGCATCCAGATGTGCCCCGTTGGGGCCCTGACGCCGGGCTCCGACTACGGCGCCACGCCGTCGCCCAAAGTCAACCGCGTGGTGCTCGTATGACGTCGGCGGCCGGAACCACGAATTGCACGAATCCCACGAAGTCGTACACGAACCTCGTGGGTTCGTGGGGCTTCGTGCAATTCGTGGTTCGCCGCGACGGGGGGCAATAGGTGCCTGACCTCGCCGGCACGCCGTCCATGACGGTCACCGACAAACGCTCGACGCTGCCCTTCGGTACCATCCCGCGCGCCGTCGACACCGAAGTCGATGTCCTCGTCGTGGGCCTCGGCCCCGGCGGCCTCATCGCGCTGCGCGAATTCGCCAAGCAAGGCTTCACGGTCCTCGGCATCGACCGCAAGCAGGAACTCGGCTGGCCCAAGCGCTGCGCCGAAGGCGTGTCGGATGAGGGGCTCGCCCACTGCGGCGTCAAGCCCGACCCCGCCTGGGCATACGGCCGCATCGAAGGCGCCGCCCTGTACTCGCCGTCGGGCAAGAAGGTCGTCCTCGAGGACGAATCCACGTACGGCTGGGTCGTCGAGCGCAAGATCTTCGAGAAGCACCTCGCCCGCGACGCCATCCTGGCCGGCGGCAAGATCATGGTCAAGACCCAAGCCGTCGCACTGCTGAAGGACAAGCAGGGCGCCGTCGCCGGAGTCCGGGCCGAGTTCATGGGCACGCAGTTCAACATCAAGGCCCGGCTCACCATCGGCGCCGACGGCATCGACTCCTTCATCGGCAAGTGGGCCGGCCTCAAGACGCTCAACCGCGTGCGCGACTACCACGCCGGCTTCCAGTACGAAATGGTCGGCGTGTCGGGGTACGAGGAGAACTGGCTGCACCTGTACTTCGGCGAAGACGTCGCCCCCAAGGGGTACGTCTGGATCTTCCCCAAGGGCAAAGGCGTCTCCAACGTCGGCATCGGCATCCTTGCCAAGGAATCCGAGTGGGGCAATCGCGCCCAGGACTACCTCGACCGCTGGATCGAACGCAACCCCCAGTACTTCCAGAACGCCAGCATCACGGAGATCAACGGCTCCGGCATCCCGGTCTCCTCGCGCGTGCCCGAACCCATCGGCGACGGCGTCATGCTCGTCGGCGACGCGGCCCAACTCGTCAATCCCATCCATGGTGGCGGCATCATCATCGCCATGCGCGCCGCCCTGATTGCGGCCAAGGTCGGCGGCGAGGCCCTGCGGCACGGCGAGGTCAGCAAGGCCCGCCTGCAACCCTACGTCACCGAGTACTGGACGAAGGACGAAGGCGCCGTCACGGAGAAGCTCCTGAAGATGCGTTACTTCATGGAGAACCTCACGGACAAGGACTTCGAGCGCCTCGCCGACATTCTCGACGGAAAGGTCATCATGGAAGTCGCCAACGCCAAGTTCCCGACCTTCGTCAAGCTCCTCCTCAAGCATTTCCCGACGCTAGCGCCCCTGGTGCGCAAGTACATCCTCGCCGTCAAGCAACTCGAGGAAGAGAAGGCAAAGCGGGACTGGGATGAGGTCGACGAATTGCTCGCCGACGTCGAGCGCCGCCTGGGCACGGGAGCCCTGAAGGCGGAGGCGTAGGCCTCCCCATGGCAAGCCTTGGCAGGCTGCGCGCTTCCCTCGATCTCGTCCGGCCCGGCAACGCCGCCATGGCCGCGGCCGCCGGTGCCACGGGCTTCGTCCTCGCCGGCGGGGTCGTGTCGCCAGCCCTCGTCGTCGCCGCCACCCTGCCGCCGTTCCTCGTCGCGGCCTTCGGCAACGCCATCAACGACCTGAGCGACGCCGAACTGGACCGCAGCGCGCACCCCAACCGTCCCCTGCCCTCGGGCCGCCTCGGACGTCGCGCGGCCTGGGTGCTGGCCAGCCTCGCCCTCGCGGCCGCACTGGCCACAGCGCTCCCCGGCGGCTGGCCTGCCGTCGCCTTCGCCGGCGCCAATGCGTTGCTTCTCGTCGCCTACGAAGCGCGCCTGAAGGCCACCGGTTTGCCGGGCAACATCCTCGTCGCCGTCCTCGTGGGCTCGACGTTCCTGTACGGCGGCATCGTCGCCACGGGGCAGGCGCCTGCGGCCCCGATGCTTCTGCTGCTCGCCGCGATGGCCTCCCTCACGAACCTGGCGCGCGAACTGCTCAAGGACGTTGAAGACGTGGACGCCGACCGCGGCCACCGCGACACCCTCCCGTTGCGCGTCGGTCAGGGCCAGACCCGGCTTCTTGCCTTCGCCCTCGTCAACCTGGCCCTCGTCACGTCCGTCGTGGCCTTCGTGCGCACCCCGGCCGGATGGTGGACTCCCTGGCTCATCCTCCTCGCGGCGGCAGACGCCGTGTTCCTCCTGGGTGCTTGCCTGGCCTGGGTCAACGTGGGCCTGGCGCAGCGTTTGCTCAAGCTCGCCATGATGGTGGCGTTGCTGGCCTTCCTGAGCGGGGCAAGCGCTGGGCCCTAGTGGCCGGCGCGGGGCCGCATCGGCACTTGACGGGGCGGTCGGCCCTTCGCCATCTGTTCCATCATCTTCTTGACCTTCATTCGGCTGGCCCGAGCGTGCGGCTTCGGCCCCGGTCCCGCCACCACTTCGTGGAGGACTACTTGCACCGGCACCTGCGCCATGGCCCAGTGCACCTCACGCTCATCGATCCCGACCGCCAGGACCCCAAGGAGGCGGGACTGATGGCCAAGGCCGCCGCCGAGGCCGGCTCGCATGCCATCATGGTCGGCGGCTCGACGCCGGAACGGGCGCGAATCGTCGACCGGGCCGTGAAGCTCATCAAGAAGCAGAGCGGCCTGCCCGTCATCCTCTTCCCCGGCGGAGCGACGCAGTTGTCCGCGCACGCCGACGCCATCTGGTTCATGATGCTGCTCAACAGCCGCAGCCGCGACTTCCTCATCGGGGAGCAAGTCAAAGGCGCGCCACTCATCGACAAGATCGGCATGGAGGCCATCCCGATGGGCTACATCGTCGTCGAGCCCGGCGGCACCGTCGGCAAAGTCGGGCAAGCGGACCTCATCAAGCGCGACGACCTCGACGGTGCCATCCGCTACGCCTTGGCTGCCCAGTACCTCGGCATGCGCTTCGTGTACCTCGAGGCCGGCTCCGGCGCCGAGACGCCCGTGCCCCCGGCCATGATTCGCGCCGTCAAGCGCGCCGTGAAGATCCCCGTCATCGTCGGCGGCGGACTGCGCACGGCAGACGCGGCGCATGACGCCATCGAGGCCGGAGCCGACATCATCGTGACCGGCACCCTCGTCGAGGGCACCATCGACGTGCAGAAGACCCTCGGCGACTACTTGTTCCAACTCAGCGAGCGGCTGAAGCGCGAAGTGCGCCGCCACCTCATCGAGTTCGAAGACGACCCGGAAGTGCGCTGATGCCCCGACTTGCCGATCCACCGATGCCCACCGATGCCCACCGATGCCCGGTCACCTCATCGGTGTCATCGGTGGATGGGTCCGTCATCGGAGGCGCCTCATGAAGAAGGCCAGCGCCATCGCGTACCCCATCCAGGGCCTCGTCAAGTACCACGGCCTGAAGGACCCGGTCCGTCGCATCCCGTTCCACGACTCCATCAGCCTGTGCACGGGCCCCATCCACACCCACACGACGATTCAGCTCCTGGAAGTCGGGACGCCGCAAGTCGAGATCGATGGCCGCAAGACGACGGGCCGCGCCCTCGAGCGCGTGCAAGTGGTCATCGACGCAATCCGCGAGAAGGCCGGCGACGACCGCCCCTTCAAGATGGTGAGCAAGAACGACTTCCCGCAATACGTCGGCCTCGGCTCGTCAGCGTCCGGGTTCGCTGCCCTCGCCGTCGCGGCGGCGTCGGCCTACGGTTGGAAGGCCAGCCTCGAGGAACTCTCCGAAGTCGCCCGCCTCGGCGCCGGCTCCGCCTCCCGCGCAGTCACGGGCGGCATCTCGGAGTGGGTCGTGAAGGGCTCCAAGTCGTACGCCAAGATGCTGGCCTCGCCGGAGGAGCTAGGGGACTGGCGCATCGTGGTCCCCCTCGTCCAGCACGAGGAACCCACGGAGAACGTGCACGCCGAGGTCGCAACGAGTCCGCTCTTCGACGCCCGCGTCAAGTACATCGAGGGCCCGCTCGCCGCGATGCGCAAGGTCGTCAAGTCGGGGAAGGTCGCAGACATCGCGCCCATCGCGGAACGCGACACCCTCAACCTGCACGCCATCACGATGACCGCCGCATCCGGCCACATCACCTGGATGCCGCCCACCCTGGAAGTCATCCACCGCGTGCGCCGCCTGCGCAAGGACGGCGTCCCCGTCTGGTTCAGCATCGACACCGGCGCCACGGCGTACCTCAACACGGACGCCGCGCACGAGGACCAGGTCGCCAAGGCCATGGAAGGCATTGCGGGCGTGTCGAAGCTGCTGCGCCTGCGGCCGGCGGGGCCGGCGCACCTCGTGGACAAGCACTTGTTCTGAGCCGTCAGCCCGCCCCATCCGCCGATGACGCCGATGACGCCGAACGGCCACGCATGCACCGCATCGGCGGGCTCGGCGGCATCGGCGGATGGTCAGGCGCGAACGCAGGCTGGACTTAGCGGCGGCGAGCCAGGACCAGCGCCGCGGTCAATGCCATCAAGGGCACTGCCAAGGTCATCGGGGTCTTCGACCCCTTCGCCCCCGTGTGGTTCCCATAGGGGAAATCGTTGCTTGCGTAGAGGGTTTCACTGTTGTAGGCGACCTCGATGGTGACGCCATGCACCGTTCGAAGCACGCGGACCTCGACCAAGACGGGGCCTTCTCCGGTGGCCGTGAATTTGACCTCGCCGCGCAGCATTGGGCGCCCGTCGCCGAGGGAGCCTGGCACGAGGTCGATGGGCCCTTGGGGCAGGTCCGTCACGTTGCCTTTGCCCTCGTCGAGACGCGTTACCTTGCCAAGCGCACTGAGGCCAGTCGGCAGAGCGTCCCCAGTGGGCACCACGCGGAAACTTGACACGAATGGTTCCCCCGGGCGAACCCAGTTCGGGTCTCGGATGGCGCCCCAGTCGAGCTCGAATCCAGGGACGACGGGGGGCGGCATCGGCGTCAGGTCAACGCCCTCCGGCACGTCGAACCACAGGATGGTGTCCTGGTCGTCCGCGTCCCCAATTCCTTCCGGCACGCGTTGCGGGTCCGTGGCCTCGAGGTCCTTGGACAACTGGAAGTCGTGCGTGAAGGCCTTGAGGAGCCAGAATGCCTTCGTGCCGTTGTCGGTGACCCAGAGTTCGACGACGCGGGCCTGCTGGGGGTAGTCGATGAGGCTGCTCGACTCGATGTTCCAGAACCCGTTGGCATCCGCGCCCTTGGCCTCGATGCGGTTGCGGTGCGTGTGTCCACCAATCCAGCCCACGACGTTCGGTTGCGCGGCCAGCTCCGCCGTGAGTTGCTCCCCGGTTCCGTAACCGGATTGCTGCAGGATGTCGCCGAGGCACCCGAGCCCCTCTTGGCAGTAGCCGTCGGCGAGGTTGGTGAACATGGAGTTCACGGTGTGGTGGCTGAAGACGGTGATGAGCTTGTCCGGGTTGGCGGCCACTTCGGCGCGCAGCCACTCCATCTGGGCTGGATCGATGGCGCCCTCCGCGTAGCCGCCGATGACGTCGGCGCCCGCCATGGTCTGCGGGTTGAAGGTGCCCTGCGCGAAGCCGTTGGCGGACGCGAAGTCGTCGTTGAGGGTGTCGAGGACGAGGAAGCGCACGCCGCCCAACTCGAAGGCGTAGTAGCCGTCGTTGTCGGGGTCGTCGTCGCACAGGCGCTCGCCGGCGAACGCGTAGCCATGCCCGTCCGTTGGCGTGTTGGTGACGGGGCCGCCGTCGCAGGCGTAGCCACCGGGGAAGTGCATGAACACGTATTCCGGCTGCGTGAGGAAGTGGCGGCCGTGTTGGGCCGCGACGGCGTCGAACTCCTCGTTGGGGTTGACGTTGCCCTGGATGAGGCCATCATGGTTTCCGAACGCGGAATACCACGGCAGGCCGGGGGCAAGGGCCGTCCGGTTGGCCAGCAGGGATTCAGGCAGGGACGTGCACTTGTCCTCGACATCATGCCCCTCGTCGGTGACGTCCGTTGACTGGCCGTCGGGGGCGCAAGCGAGACCGGACACCGGCCCCGTCGTCGTGGCTGTGCCGTCCCACAAGTCGATGAAGCGCATGAGCTCATTTTCGAGGTCGTTGTCGATGTTGTCGCCGGTGTTGATGACGAACTGGAATCCGTCCGACGCGTGTTGGGCATTGATTGCGCGCACCGTGGACTCCAGCACTTCGTCGGTGAACTCGTCCTGCGGCCGCTGCGCCGAGGAGGAGAACGCCGTGATGTACGGGTCGAGTTGCTCCTGACGCATGGGGTACGGCGCGTCGTCGTCGAGGATGTGCGCGTCCGAGACCTGCACGAAGCGCAGGACGCGTTGGGCGCCTTGCAGGGACCCCGCCGTTGCGAGGTCTTCACGCGCCGTGAACGCCGATGCATCCGGTGGCGAGTCTGGCTGCACCTGGGCCTGCGCCACGAGGGACGACCCGAACAGGACCAACAGGCACGCCGCCGCCAACCACCGCATGACCCGCGACCGGAAGGCCAGAATATGGATTGTGCGCCGCGCACCGCTGCGGAGGCCGCCCCCGCCACGGGGGTCCGCCCTGAGGGCTTTAGTAGGGGCGCGCGGGTCTTTGCGTGGCCGGCCCTCCGGTCTGGTTGACATGCACCCCCTCAAGACCACCAGCGCCGCCCTTGCCGGCGTCGCCGTCCTGTCCATGATCGTCGTCCAATTCGCCCCGTGGGCCTCCTTCGAGACGTCGAGTTCCAGTCCGGGTGTCGACTTCGGCTTCGGCAGCACGCCGGGCTTCAACTTCGACGTCGAGATGACGTCCTTCCTGTGGGAGGCCGAGACGACCGTCAATGGCGGCAGCCAAGACACGAGCTGGTACGACAGCGACATGGATGACGCGGACGGCATCGGCCAGATCCGAACCGCCATCCCCATGCTCCTCGTCGGCGGCGTCGTCGTCCTCGCAGGAGCATTGCTCGGAGCCGCCCGCCCTGGCTCCACGGGCGCAGTCCTCACGCTGGCCGGCGGCGTCCTGCTCACCGTCGGCACCATCCTGTTCGGCATTGGGACGGACAACCTGTACGGCGACGCCGACTACTCGTGGGCAGTCAGCTTCTACTTCGCCATCGTCGCCTGCGCCCTCGCCGTCGGCGGCGGCCTCGTCTCCCTGATGGCCAGCAACCAGGGCGCGAAGGCGTCCTTCTGAGGGTCCAAGGCTCACTCGTGCACGCACTGCGGGCCGTTGGGCTCACCGTCTCCGCATTGGGCTTCCTGGCCGGAGCAGCCGCCCAGGTTTTCCCTTGGGCTGCCGTCGACGTCGAGTCCGACCGCAGGGGCGTTCGCGACTTCGGCATGGAGGCACGACCCTGGACCTTCACGGCTTGGTTCGGCGACGTCCAGCTCCCGCGCCGCTACTACTGAGCGTGAGTGCAGACGTTCGACGGGAGTGCCGGCGTTCGCGCTCAGGGGAGTCCGAGGCGGGCGTGCTCGATCTTGATGCAGCGGTCCACGACGACCTGGAGGCCCGCCTTCGTGGCCTTCTCGATGGCTTCAGGGTTCACGACGCCGAGCTGGAACCAGATGGCCTGCGCCTTCACCGCGATGGCAGCGTCCACGACGGGCACGACCTGGTCGGGGGCGCGAAAGACGTCCACGATGTCAATGGGTCCGCCCTTGGCGGCGGCCGCCAGGTCAGGCACCGTCGGGACCCCTTCCACGGCAGGCGTCACGGGGTTGACGGGAATCTGGGTGTAGCCGTGGCTGGCCATGTACTTCCAGACCCGGTTGGAGTCGCGGGCGGGATTGTCGGAGGCGCCCACCATGGCGATGCGTGGCTTGCCGGAGAGGAGGCGACGGACCGCGGCGTCGTCGTGCGTGATGTCGGGCATGCGACGGGGATTGGCCGCCACGGCTTAAGAGCGCAGGCTGGAATGGCTGCGCGGTCGCGATGGTCCGCCTGCAGTGCCCGAATTGTGCCAACGTCATTGATGCCCCCGCCGGGACGACGCCCCGCTGCCCCGCCTGCGGCTTCCTGGGAGCCGTGACGATGGGCAATGCCAACCCCTCAACTCACTTCGGTTCCGCGGAGTCTGCGGGGCCGCAGCAACGCCCCGGTTGGGTGCTCGCCGTCGCCATCCTGCAATTCATCAACGGCGGGTTCGCGATTCTCGGCGGCCTCGCCGTCGCCTTCTTCGGAACCCTGTTCGCGGCCATCATGTCCGCCTTTTTCGGACCGCTCGGGGCCCTGGGCGGCCTGCTGGTCGCCATCGGACTCGTTATCGTGATCTTCGGCGTTCTGTACGTTCTGCTTGCCATGCAGGTGCTCAAGGGCCGCGACTGGGCCCGCATCACCAGCATCGTCCTGTCCAGCATCTCCGGCGCGTTCGGCCTGCTCAGCCTCATGGGCGGGAACTTCACGACGCTGTTCTCCCTGGCCTTCGACGTGCTCATCATCGTCGGCCTGTGCCTGCCGGAGAGCCGCGCCTGGTTCGCCCGGCAGTCGACTGGCCAGCGCCAAGGCTACGCCACCGCCTGACGGCAAGCGCCGTACCGGGGGGCCCCAGGCGGCCGTCGCTCCCTGGATGGCCGACCGTTGAGGTTTAAGGCGGCGACCCTGTGGGAGCGTCGATGCCTTCCGACGAGAAGCAGAAGCACATGGTGTTCCCGCGCCACGTCCTGGTGGGCAACGGCGTCCTCGACCGCGTCGGCGAGACCATTGCGGACCTCGAGCTCGAGACGAACGGCATCATCGTCGTGGACTCCAACACGCGCAAGCTCGTCGGCGACCGCGTGCAGGCCTCCCTGCGCCAAGCCGGCCTCGTCGGCCACTTCTACGAGTCCTCCGGCCCCACGATGACCTCCGTGCAAGCCGCCATCAAGGCCGGCCGCAAGGTCGGCGCGCACTGGTACATCGGCGCCGGCGGCGGCTCCGTCATCGACGTCGCCAAGCTCGCCGCTTTCGAGCACGGCCCGGCCTTCCTCTCGCTGCCCACCTCCGCCAGCCATGACGGCATCTGCTCGGGTCGCGCCAGCATCAAGGAGACGCGTGGCTCCGTGTCGATGGAGGCCAAGCCCCCGGCGGCCATCGTCGCCGACACGGAAATCATCTCCAAGGCCCCGTTCCGCATGCTGGCCGCGGGGTCGGCGGACGTCATCAGCAACCTAACGGCCGTCCTCGACTGGAAACTCGCGCACCGCCTCAAGGACGAGGAATACTCCTCCTTCGCAGCCGTCCTGGCCAAGACCGCAGCCGACCAGATCCTCGAGAACAAGCAACTCATCCGTCCCGGCATCGAGGAGGCCGCCTGGCTCGTGGTCAAATCCCTCGTCGTGTCCGGAGTGTCCATGGCCGTCGCGGGCAACTCCCGCCCGGCCTCGGGTGCTGAGCACCTCTTCGGGCACGCCATCGACCGCCTCGCCCCCGGCCCCATGCACGGCGAGACCGTCGGCGTCGGCACCGTGCTCATGATGCACTTGCACGGCGGCGACTGGCAGATGATCCGCGACGCCCTGCGCGAGATTGGTGCCCCCACGACGGCGAAGGAGCTCGGCGTGCCGCCGAAGAAGATGATCGAGGCCCTCACGACGTGCCACAGCCTGCGCCCCGAGCGCTACACCATCCTGGGCGAGTCGGGGCTGACGAAGGAAGCGGCGCAGAAATTGTGCAAGGCAACTGCCGTGCTCTGACGCCCCAGCCACCGATTTGCACGGATTCTCACCGAACGACCCGTTCGGTGCAACTCGACACGTCAGCAGGTTCAGTGGATTGCCTGAACGACGGCGTGGATTCAACGGCGCGCGTTCCTCCTCGCACAAGTCCAACGCCCCTGACGGCGACGTCGGCGTGCTGCTGATGGAACCTCCCTCGAAGCGCGCGCCGAAGGCGCGCGAGGCGGCGCCCCGCGCCGCCTAGCCAATCCACCATCGGCTTGTTGCCGTGGCCGTCGTCGTCACAAAGAGGTTGACTTGCGTGGGGCACCGAACGGGCGCCGGCTGGGACTCGAAAGGCCAACGAGCGCTCGATTTCACCCAACCCTCCATTCAGTTTGCATCGAAACAAGGGGTGTTCAGGATTGTTGTCGTCCATCAACAACCTTCATATGGTTGTGCGCTAATGTCACCTGTGCTATGGAAGGTCATCGAAGTCCAACTCCTGGAAGACCTGCAGGTCACGGCCGAGTTCCTGGTGGACGGCAGGGACGTGCAGGAACTCAAGGTGGTCCTGCACACGCAATCGGGCGGACCGGTCCAATGGTTGGTCCGGATCGAAACGCACGGCGGGAAACCCCACAAGCACGTCGCGTGGGACGACGAGGGGGAGCTCCGGCACAAGCAACTCAAGGGATGGCCAAGCGACTACTCCAAAGTGGTCACACGAGCCATCCAGGACCTCAAGATGAACCGAGAGATTTACCAAGCAAGGTACAAAGCATGGATGGCAAGCAAGTAGCCGACAGGGCACTCGACCTGGCCGAACAGCAAATGCTGGCCCTCCTGGCCAATCCGGCTGGAGCACCCGACAGGCTCACCATCATCCCCATTCTGACGATGCTCGGAGGCCCGAACGGATTGACGCCGGCGCGCATCGCGCTGTTCATCGAAATCCGCAGCCACGGAATCTACGAACAGATTCAGGAGCTGGCGGACGCCATGGGTCGGGACAAGCACGCGGTCAGCAAGGACGTCGACGTCCTGGTGCATCACGGCCTCGTGCACAAGCAGAAGAAAGGCCGAACTGTGACCATCGAAGCCGACAAGCGCCCCATCTTCCTCGCATGAAGCGCTGCGGCCGGCGGGCGTGTAGGCGTTCCACCAGGAGTGGCCGAGAGCCCGCGCCGGGCCGGGTTCTCCCGGGGGCCGAGCGCAGCGAGCGCCCCCGCCGTCGCCCAACGTGCTCGTCCTTCGTTTGAAGGTCGCCCCACACGTTCTTGACCACCCATCCAGTCCCATCCCTGTGAGCGACGAGCGCCCATCCGTCGACCAGTACTTCATGGACATGACGCACCTCGTCAAGGCGCGCGGCACTTGCCCCCGCCGCCAGGTGGGCGCCGTCATCGTGAAGGACAAGCGCCTGCTCACCACGGGTTACAACGGCGCGCCGCGCAACTTCCCGCACCCCATCGACGTCGGCTGCCTGCGTGACGAGCTGCAGGTCCCCAAGGGCATGCTCGCGGACATCTGCCCGTGCCTGCACGCCGAGCAGAACGCCATCCTGCAAGCCGCCACGACTGGCGTCTCCATCGAGGGCGCCGACCTGTACTGCACCACTCAGCCGTGCACGCAATGCAGCCGCATGCTGGCCAACTGCGGCATCCAACGCGTCATCTTCGCGGAAGAGTACCCCGATCCGCTCGCCACCGGCATCCTCACCACGGCCGGCGTCGAGATGTACCATTGGGACCACGCCGCCAACAAGCTGCACCGCATCAAGGGCAACACCTTCGAGCAGGCGCAGGACCAATTGCGCAAGAAGTGGAAGGCCGGCGAATTCCACGCAGCCCCCGCGCCGGGAGCCGTCATCGGCAAGCGCCTGCCCGTGGTCCAGGGCGGCGGCGCGCAACCCTCCAACCGTCTGCGATCCGTGCCCCCGTCTGTGCCCGCGCCGCCTCCCCAGCCGGAGGAGCAATCCGGCGAGGAGGTGCCGGACGACGCATCGGGCCCGTCGGCGCGTGGCGTGCGCAACTTGCGCGACGACCCGAACCGGGCGGAACTCATCCGCCGCATGGCACAGGAGAAGGCCGAACGGCGCAAGAAGCAGCGCGAAGGCCTCTGATCCAATCGACGCCCAGCCACGAGCCACGGATTGCACGGATGCGCACGGACCGTCGTTTCCGCGCCAATCCGTCGTTTCCGCGCCAATCCGTGCAATCCGTGGCAGGTCGGCGGCGTCGGCGTCGGAAGACGTTGCACCTTCGCGACCAGGAACCGGCGTGGCCGACGGTGGCCGGGAAGGCGACTACTTCGCCAACCGGTCGAGCAGATGCTCGACCTTCTTGCGGAACTGCGCCAGCGTGCCGTCGTTGACGACCATCTCGTCCGCCAAGGCAATGGTGCGCGCGATTCCCCAAGTCATCTCGCGTTCATCGCGGGCCTTCAGGACGGCGGGGTCGCTGGAGTCGTCGGCGCGGCCGCGTTTGACCATGCGGTCGAAGCGGTGCTCCGGGTCCGTGTGGATGGCCACGAGGTCGAATTCGTCGCCCAGCTCCCGGCGGAACGTGTCGACCTCCTCGTGGCTGCGGATCCCATCGATCAAGACGAGTTTGTGGCCAGGGGCTTCTTCGCGGACGCGGTCGCAGGTGCGCTTGGCCCAGACGTCCTTGCCGTGCGAGGCCCGCATGGCGTTGGCGACTTCCCCGACGTGCTTGGCGTCGCGTGGCTTGCCTTGGCGTTCGACTTCCTCCCAGATGAGGTCGCCCATGCGCACGACGGGGATGCCGCGCGCCTTCGCGACCTCCATGGCCTCCGACTTGCCGGAGCCAGGCATCCCGGTGAAGCCGAGCACGCGCACATCGGCCCTCAGGCCGATGTGTGCTATAAGCAGCGATGCGAGCGCAGAACGCCTTGCGCACTAGCTCTGCGACGTGCGTTGGCCGTCGTCCACGGGTTCCTCGGCGGGCGGCTCGGGGTCGCCTTGGAACGTGGCGCGCACCGTGAAGGACCCGATGAACGGCCCCGGCTGCCACGTCGGGTCGCCCCAGGCGTCGTCCGAGCGGTTGAGGCACGCGAACAACTGCCAAGCCCCCTCGAGGTCGATGCCGCCGGGCTCGATGCGCAGGTCCAAGGGCTGGCCGCGCGCGATGCGCGGTGAGTCCACGACGCTTTTCATGCCTGGGGCCCGGTAGCCGAGGACCATGGTCGGCTGCGGGTAGTCGGCGTCCGTCCAGTCGAATTGGATGCTCATCGTGCCGTTGCGTGTGGGTTGTTTGCCGCCAGCCGTCGGGCCGCCGGGGCCGGCCCGGCGCAGCCGGCGAGCAGGAATCCAAACGCCAGCACGGCTGCGCGCATGGCGAGGAGTTTGGCGCCCGCCTCAAATCCTCTGTGGTGCACGCGTCGATTCCGGCCTGGGCCCCGGAGCAGCGGCGGCGTCCGCACCGGTCAGGACAAGGCCGCCCCAGGCCCACCCGGCCAGGACGTCGGTTGGCCAGTGGACGCCGCCCAGGACGCGGGCGACGCCGACGGATAGCGCGAGGCCAATCCACAGCCCGACCGCGAACGGCATGAAGGGTCGCATGCGCGGCCAGCGCTGCACCAACGCGGGCATCACCACGAGCACGATGAGCCCGTAGGCGAACAGGGCGGTGGCGGCGTGGCCGCTTGGGAACGCGGCGGTTGCCTCCTCAGCGCCGTCCGGGCGGTCGCGACCGACGGCGGCCTTGAGGACCTGCACCGAGGCGGCGAGGAAAACGGCCGACGCAGCGGCGACGACAGCGCGCCGACGGGCGCCCAGCAACGCACAGGCTACAGCTCCCGCAAGGCCGACGCCGAGGCCGACGAGAGACTCGCCGGGCCAGGAGCCTTCCTCCCACGCCACGCGGCGCGCGGCGGGCACGTGGTCGAGGACCCAGTCGTGCGCAGCCTCGTCCGGCCCAGGCCAAGCGGTGGCCACCACGAGGAGGGCCAGGAAGAGGGCAACCAGGGCGGCCGCCAGGAGCGCTGGCCGGGCGGGCGCCCATCCGCGGCGCGGCGGGCTGGCCTGCGCCGCCGTGCTCATGCCTTCTTCTGCCCGAAGACCAGCGGGCGCGCAGCGCCCGTTGCGGGGGTGGCGGTGGTGGCGGGCGTGGGCGTGCCTGGGGCCGACGGGTTGACCGGCGCTGATGCGCCGCCCAGCACCATCTTGTCAAGGTCCGGGGGGACACCCATGATGGAGTAGCCGCCGTCCACGTACAGGGTCTGGCCCGTCACGCCGGAGCCCAGGTCCGACAGGAGGAACAGGGCGGACTTTGCGACGTCCTGTTGAGACACGTTGCGGCCCAGGGGCGCGCTGTGCTTCATCCAGTCCAGGATCATGCTGAACCCCGGCACGCCCGATGCGGCAAGGGTGCGGATGGGTCCGGCGCTGATGGCGTTCACGCGCACGCCCTTCTCGCGGCCGCAAGTGAAGCTCAATTCACGGGTGAGTTCCTGCAACGCGGCCTTGGCGGCGGACATGACGCGGTAGCCGGGCACGAAGCGGTCGGCGCCAAGGTAGGTCAGGCACACGATGGCGCCATCCTTGTTCATGTGCGGCATGGCGTGGCGGGTCAGGCGCACGAGGGAGTAGGCGGAGACGCCGAGGGCGGTGTTCCAGTCGGCCTCCGTGGTGCGCACGACTTCGTCCTGCAGCGCCGAGGCGGGGGCGAAGGCGATGCAGTGCACCATCATGTCGAAGCCGGCCGGGTTCTTGGCGTGGCTTTGCTGGAAGAAGGAGGCAACCGACTCCTCGATGGCAGCGTCGCACTCGAACTGCCCTTCAATCCAGGGCTTGTCCTTGAAGAGGCCCATGATGCGCGACAGGAAGCGCTTCTGGTACCCCATGGTGACCTTGGCGCCGTGGCGGGCGAGTTCCTCGGCGATGGCCCAGGCGATGGAGTCCTCGGAGGCGACCCCGAAGACGACTGCGCGCTTGCCGGCCAGACTGAACGTCATCGCCTCTGGCCACGGGCGTCGCGGATTGAAGGCTTTCGACCTAGCGGCGCCGCACGAGGGCAACGGCCAACGCCGCAAGGGTCGCCCCGAAGGCCAGGCCGGGGGTGGATGCGGACCCGGGGGCGTCCGGCGGCGGTGGCGACCAAAGGGGATCCGGTAGCGGTCGTTGCGGAGGATGGACGATCAGGAAATCGAGGGCGTTTCCTCCGTTGCCTTGGCGCCCTGCGAAGGCGAGTCGGCCGTCGTCCGCGACGGCGAGGGCCACGTGGTTGTGGAGGTTGCCGAGGTCGATGAGCTGGACATCGCCGTCCAACCAGCGGACCCAGGCGTCACCGGTGCTTCCGTATTCGCCCACGACGGCCATGTCCCCGGCGGCCCCAGCGGCCAACTGCATCTGGAGACAGGGGTTCCCGCCCGGGCACGCCGGCAAGCCGTCGCGCACGGCGCCACCTTCCCGTTCCCAAAGGAAGCGCGGGTCGCGGTCGCCCGCATCCCACACGAAGGCCGGGTCGCCCGCCAGGTCAACCGCGAACCCGAAGGAGCCGTCGTCGGAGACGCTGCGGCCCTCCTCATAGACGTCGGCGATGTCCCGGATCCGCCAATCATCGGCCTCGGAGGCGACGTGCAGCTGGCCGCCCTTGGACCAGGCTGCCTGGACGGTGCCGTCGCCGGCCTGCGCCAGTTCGAGCGACGCGGAGCCGCCGATGGCATGAATCTGCGTCCAGTTGCCGGCCTTGCGTTCCAGGATGGCGTGCCCGGTCGCGATGGGCATCGAGAGGACCATGCGCCCCCCTTCCCAGGAAAGGTCGGCCGCCGTCCCGGCTCGCAGGCTGGTGGCCGTCGGCGACTCCTGACTCCACGCCGTCCCGTTCCAGAGGTGCAATTGCAGGCGGGTCGCGCTCGTCGCCAGCAGGGCCACTTGGGGCCCCGAGACGGCAATCACCGTGCGGTCGTCTTGACCGCCGGCCTGGGTCGACAGACGCTGCCATGCCAATCCCGTCTCGTTCTGTTGGGCATACCACAGGCCGGGTTGGGTGGGTCGGTCTGGCATCTCAGGTCCCGTGCCAGTGACCCATGACGCGGCATGCAGGGGCGCATCTGGGCCGTCACCAAACGCGATGCTGGCGCCGGCAGCCTGGTAGGGTCCAACCAGGCGATCGTCGACGTCCGAGCGCAGGAAAGCGTGGTTGATTCCCGTACCTGAGTCCGGCGCGCGGTCTGCGGTGGCGCCAAGCGGTCCGGTGCTGTTGAGCCAGGCGACCGTGTCCACGACGAGGTCCCCCTCGATGAGGTCCGTCCCCTCGCCCAGCAAGCCCTTGGTGTCAAGCAGGATGTGGAATTCCGAGGCCGTGGGGGAACCGGAGAACTGCAGCCGGTCGCTGATGTCCTGGCCGTCGCGCAGGAGGCGCAGAACGGTGCCGTCGGCTTCAATGCGGAACGACGTCCGGTTGGCGCCGTGCAGGACGCTGAACGCCATCGTCGACCAGTAGCGGTCTTGCAGGCCCGGGTTCGGGTCGGGGTCAACGTAGGAGAAATGGTCGAGCAGCACGTTGAGGGTCGTCGGTGCGTCCCGGTACTCAAGCTGGACAAGGTCCGCCCGCAAATCGATGCCCCCTTGGTCCATCGTCGGGTCGGTGGCCACGACGGTGGCTCCCGCGGTCGGCAACAAGGCAATTGCAAGCCAACACCACCCACGCACGCCATCCGACTTGCCTTCCGGCTCTTGACTGTAACGGGTCCCTGGTTCGGCAGTTGGGAACCGTCGCCGCGTCGCTTTGAGCCGGACCCCCGATGCGCCGGCGCCACAATCGTGGCGGAACTCCCAACATGAAGGCCATCCTGCTTGCCGCCCTCCTGCTCCTGACCGCCCTCGCCGTCGTCCCCGCCGCGGACGCCGCCCCGCCTGAGCCGCAGTGCATGCCCGTCTACCAACGCACCGACGTCGGCACCATCAGCATCGTGCGCAAGGACTCCTGCAGCCTGGACGTCTACGAATGCCCCTACGAGGGCGCCCCCATCTCGTCCTGCGAGCACCTGCTGCGCTAGGCGATTACAGCCACCCGCCGATGGTCGGCAAGTCGAGGAACGCGGAGTCGTAGAAGCGCTCGGCCTCGGCGGGCACGTCCGTCCATGGGATGCCCATGCGGTGCAGGATGTCCGCGCGCAGCGCTAGGTCCGCTGCAATGTCTCCGAGTTTGATGCCCGTGGCGTCCGCCACCGACACTTCGTACCCCGTGTCATCGACGAAGTAGTGGATGGCGCCCGCCAGGAGGTCCCGCGTCGCAAGGCGGACCATGATGGCGTGCAGGCCCTCCTGCACCTCCGGTGGGAGCTTCGGCCAGGCAGGGAACTTGCCGAGCGCCTTGTGCGGCACCAGTCGGCCGTCCTCCGTCAACGTCTCCGCGACGACCTCGTCGCCCTGCATGCGGAACCCGAACCACGTGAGGTCCGCGGCGAGGTGGTAGGGGCGAACCATGGGGTCCTCGGCGGCCAGGGGCGCGAGCGCGAGTGCCCAGGCCTCCGAGGGCGAACCCGCTTCTTCGGCGGACCCCGTCGGCGTGGGCGGCCACGATGCCGGCTGGAACCAGCGTGCGCCGCGTTCGAGATTGGTCTTGATCTCGCGGTCGACGTCGCCCCACATCCCGGACTCGCGCGCGGCTTTCTCGAACATGCGGTTGACCGTGTCGGCGCGCTCCTGGCCCTTCTGGAGGCGGTACGCGGGCGCCACGCGGCTGACTTGGTCGTCGAATTCCCGTTGCAGGTTGCCTCCTGCGGCCACTTCGACGCCGCGGCAGCAACGGTTGACGTACACCTCGGTGCGGCGACCGAAGTAGACGTGGAAGGGGAAGTAGCGGCAATGGGCCGGCCGGTCCTCGTACGCCGTGCACCGCTTGTTCTTCAGGAGGGTGCAGGCGCCGCAGCCACCTTGCGGGGCGAGGAGAACCATCTCTCCGGTGCGCGTGATGGGCAACTGCGGGAACCGGGTCTTGAGCTTGGCCAATTCCGGCGCCGACGCCTCGGGAGTGAAGGTGCAGCAGAAGCCACAGCCCTCGATGCAGGCATAGCGCAGGCCGTGCAGTTCACGGCGGTCCATACTGGGCGCGGCAGGCATGGCGGTCGGGATGGGCGCGTCAAGTCGCGGGGTGATGAACCTGCCGCGTCGGGCCGGCCGGGCCGCAGAGAAACGTAGAGCAATCGCGAACCGGTCTCGTCTGCGTCCTCTGCGTTCTCTGCGGCTCGTCGAACCCCCTCGGTAGCTTGACCTCACGCGAGGGCGAGGTGGAACGCGCGCGCCGTGTCCGGGCATGCGCCGCGCAACTCCATGGACTGGTGGAGACCAGGCGGCAACGTGTCTTTCTGAACCTCCGTCCAGCCGAGGCGGGCCAACCAGTCGGGAATCGTCGTCGTCAAGCCGTACGCGTGGCGCAGGCCGGACTTGCGCATCTCCCCCAGGCCGGCGTGCAACAAGGCGGCCCCCAGGCCAGTTCCCCGTTGCTCAGGGTCCACGATGAGGGAGCGCAGGAGGCCCTTGTCGCCGTAGGCCTCGTACGCGATGGCGCCGACGACGTCGCCGTCGAGGTCCCACACCCAGAGCCGTTCGCGGTAGTCGTCCAGGCCTTCCAAGGGCAACTTGGCGGCCGAAAGCAGGCGTCGGACCGCCGGGAGGTCGGCGGTGGAGGCTTTCCGAAGCAAGAGTCGCACATTTCGTCTCGGGATTTGACGGCTTCGACCCGCGTGCCGGCGTGCTAGCCCTGGGCTTGGAAGCGCAGCCAACTGAGTCCCTTGGCGCTGGCTGGTTCGTTGTCGTCGTTCTGCGGTTTGTACCCGGCCCGCGCCGAGAACGCCGACGGGCACTCCTCGCTCAGCGGGCACACGCCGCAGCGGGGGCGGTTCGCGACGCAGACGAGGCGGCCGTGATCGATGACGCGGTGCGTGTAGCTGGGCCACTGCTTGGGCGCCAGCAAGGCTTCCAAGTCGGCGGCGATGGCGTCGGGGGTCTTGCTGCGCGTCAAGCCGAGAAGGCGGTTGATGCGCACCATGTGGGTGTCCACGGTGACGCCAGCCGCGAGGCCGAAGGCGGTTCCCAGGACCGCGGTGGCCGTCTTGCGGCCCACGCCGGGCAGGGAGGTGAGTGCGTCGAGGTCGGCGGGGACTTCGCCGTGGAAGTCGGCCACGAGTCGGCGCGACAATTCGCGCACGTTCTTCGCCTTGGCCCGCCACAAGCCGATGCCGCCGATGTGCATGGCGATGGCGCCGTCAGGCGACTGAGCCATGGACTCGGCATCTGGATACTCCTCGAACAAGGCCCGGGTCGCCTTGTTGACGGCGAGGTCCGTGGTCTGTGCCGACAGGACGGTGGCGACGAGGAGTTGGAACGGCGTCTCGTGGATGAGGGCGCACGCGGACTCCGGGTAGGCCCCTTCGAGGTGGCGGGCGATGCGGCGGGCGCGCAGCAGTCTCGCCGCCTTCGACTCGCGCGCCATGCTCGGGAGAGGGGGAGGCGGTTCAAGGCCGTGGCGCTCGCCGCCCAACAATCCGCCGATGACGCCGATGAACGATTCCCACATCGGCGGGTTCGGCGTCATCGCGGGTTCGTCGCTGCATGGCGAACCCATCCACCGATGACACCGATGCCCACCGATGAACGGTCACCGCATCGGTGCCATCGGTGGGAATCGGTGGATCGGTTTGGGCGTCGTGCGTCAGGCGATGACCTCACCCGCGGGCAGACGGGACACTCCCAGCCGCCACATGACGCCGCTGGCGCCGACGGCCGCGATGCCGGCCTGCATCCCTGCGGCAGTGTCGCGCGCGAAGCCGGATCCCTGCTCGGCGGCGAGGAACGCCGTGGCCAGGGACGAGGTCAGGGGGAGGCCGAAGACGAGGCCGGCGACGGCGTGGCCCCAACGGCGCTCGATGGCGTAGATGAGGAGGATGACGAGCGGGGTGGCGACGAGCTTGACGGCAAGCAAGGTCGCGTCCACGGGCGGTCCACCTCGGGAACCCTCATCAGGAAAGCGCTTCCGCACGACCCGACGAGTCCCGGATTTCGCAGAGCGCCGCAGAACGCAACGCCCGCAAATCTCCAGGGGCGCGCGTTCCTGGCCCCGCCGTTCCCACGTCTCCCGACGCCGACGTCGGCGACTTGCTCCACAACCATTTCCCGAAGCGCCGCGCGAAGCGCGGCGAGGCGGCGCCCCGCGCCCGCCCAGGTTTGCATTCATCGGTTTGAGGTCGCGGTCGGAGTCGTCGTCGGAAGGAGGTTGACTGGCGAGGGTCACCGAACGGGCGCCGTCGGCTGTTCAGAAAGGACGCCGACTTTGGTCGAGAGCCGACGAACTCGAGGCCGAACGCCGCGAGATGCGGCGCGAGGCGGGCCTGCCCAATCGGCGAGGCGAGCGTTGGAAACGCGAGCCGAGCGCATGGGGGTTCAGGGGGCCCGCAGGGCCCCCTAGCCTAGGTTTCGCACGAAACGCGTGAGGCTTCGAAGAAGCCGATGCGTTTCGTGCTAGTGGACGCTGTCTGGGTGGTGGTGGCGGTCCCAGCCGGCCATCAGGGCCATGACGCCGAAGAGCACGAAGCCGATGCCCTCGATGAGGAACAGGAACCCGAGGGCAATCCAGTCGCCGCGGACCGCGGTGGCGCCGATGGGGGAGTCGTCGAAGAACCCCGTCATGCTCAGGCCCCACGTGATGCCCCCGAAGAGGCCAATCAGCAGCCCGAGGCCGATGAAGATCTCGCCGAACAGGCCGGAGGACCCGACGCCTTCCTGGAATTCCTTGACGTGCACGAGGACCCGATGGTCGTCCCTCGGGCAAGAACGTTGCGCTTGCCGTGGGGCCGACCGGACCACGACTTGCACGAAGGCCACGAACCAGGCTTCGTGCGGTTCGTGCAATTCGTGGTTGGTGAAGGATGGCGCCCGTGCGAAAAAGGCCTTCACCGACGCCCCCCTGGCCATGGCGTGGCGCAACAGGCGACCGGGAAACCCAACGCGCTCGCTTCCGAGCCGAGCCCGTACCTGCGCCAGCACATGCACAACCCCGTCGACTGGCGGCCCTGGGGCGACGCTGCCTTCGCGGAAGCCCGCCGCCGCGACGTCCCCGTCTTCGTTTCCATCGGGTACGCCACCTGCCACTGGTGCCACGTCATGGCGCACGAGTCCTTCGAGGACCCCGCCGTGGCCGCCCTGATGAACGCCGCCTTCGTCAACGTCAAAGTCGATCGCGAGGAGCGCCCCGACATCGACGACTCCTGCATGGCCGTCTGCCAAGCCATGACGGGCTCCGGCGGATGGCCGCTCACCGTCGTCATGACGCCGGACCGCAAGCCGTTCTTCGCGGGAACGTACTTCCCGAAGCAGTCGCGGCATGGCCGCATCGGCATGCTCGACCTCGTGCCCAGAATCCAGGAGGCCTGGGTCGGCAAGCGCGCTGAATTGATGGGGCAGGCGCAGGAGATCCTCGACCACGTCGGCCACGAGCACGCCCGCGAGGCAATCGAGCTTGGCGAGGCGACCCTGGTCGCGGCCGAGCAGGCGATGGCAAAGCGCTACGACGCTGCGCGCGGCGGCTTCGGCGTCGCACCCAAATTCCCCTCCCCGCACACGCTGCTCTTCCTTCTTCGGCGCTGGTCACACACGCGGGACGCGGCGACGCTGCGCATGGTGACGCACACGCTGCACGCGATGGCGGACGGCGGCATCCACGACCACGTCGGCGGCGGCTTCCACCGCTACTCCACCGACGCGCAGTGGCTGCTGCCGCACTTCGAGAAGATGCTGTACGACCAGGCGATGCTGGCCATGGCGTACACCGAGGCTTGGCAAGCAAGCGGGGACTCGCGCTTCGCCGACGTCGCGCGCGGCATCCTGGACTATGTCTTGCGCGACCTGCAAGACCCGGCCGGAGGGTTCCGGTGCGCCGAAGACGCGGACTCCGAAGGCGAGGAGGGCAAGTTCTACGTGTGGGCGCGGCCCGAGCTGAAGGCCCACCTTGGTCCCGACGCCGACCTCGTGGCTGCGGCGTACGGCGTCGCGACCGAGGGCAATTTCCACGACGAGGCCACGCACCGGCTGACGGGCGCCAACATTCTCCACCTGCCGCGACCCCTGGCTGACGTCGCGAAGGCAAACGGCCTCAGCGTGCCTGATCTCGAGGCGCGCCTCGCCGCGGCTCGCGCCAAGCTGCTCAACGTCCGGTCGAAACGCGTGCGCCCGCAACTCGACGACAAGGTCCTCACCGATTGGAACGGACTCGGCATCGCCGCGTTCGCCAAAGCCGGGCACGCCTTGCAGGAGCCGCGCTACGTTGCTGCCGCCGTTGCAGCCGCGACGTTCCTTCGCCGCGAGATGCGCGACGGCAACGGTCAATTGCTGCACCGCTGGCATGCCGGCCGCAAGGACGACCGCAGCTTCCTCGACGAGCACGCCTTTCTGCTGTGGGGCCTCGTCGAGCTGTACGGGGCCACGTTCGACCCCGCTTGGCTCGCCTGGGCGCAGGACGTGGCAGACCAACTGCTCGAGCGCTTCGGCGACGGGCGCGGCGGCTTCACGCTCAGCCCCAAGAACGCAGAGGAGTTCGGCGTGAAGCGCCGCGACGCCTACGATGGCGCGCTGCCGTCCGGCAATTCCGCTGCGGCCTACGCCCTCTTGCGCCTGGGCCTGCTGACTGGCGAGGACCGCTGGTCTGCTGCGGGGCGCGGCGTCCTCGACTCGTTCTCCGCACAAGCGGGGGAGCACCCGCAGGCGTTCACCATGTTGCTGTGCGCGCTGGACCTCGACATCGGCCCCACCCGCGAACTCGTGGTGGCCGGCGAAGGCCCGGTCGCTCAACGCCTGCTGGACGTCGCGCGGCACGGGTTCCAGCCACGCCTGGCGGTCCTGCATGCGCGGTCCGGACTGGCCAAGGTGGCCCCCTGGACGGCGGACCACAAGCCGCTGCCCGCCGGCGCGGCAGCCTACCTGTGCGAAGGGCAGGCCTGTCAGGCACCGACGTCGGAGGCAGGCTTTCTCGCGAAGCAATTGGCCACCAAACCCTAAGTCCCGGCCAAGGGGTCGAGCGGCGTGCGCACACTGGCCTTGGCCATTTTCGTCGTTCCCGCGGCCGGCTGCCGCGACACCCTGGGCTTCACGTGGATGGAGGTGCGCGGGGACGTCCTCACGACGCGCATCCACGATGTCAACGGAACCTTGCTGTTCCAACGGGTCTTCGACCGAGCCGATCCGGCACGCTCCACGGCGATGGAGCCTGGGCAGGCTCAGGCGCGGTTCACGCCACGTTCCTTGAGGAGAGCCCGGACGCGGTGCTCAATGTCGTCGCGGACGCGGCGGAATTCCGCCAGCGGCTTTCCTTTGGGGTCGTCCAAGTCCCAGTCGAGGAGCGGCTTGCCGATGAAGGCTGGACAGGCGTCGTCGCCGCAGCCCATGGTGACGACGAGGTCGCAGGCGTCGCGCACCCAGGCCTCATCGAAGCCCTGGCTCGGATGACCGGAGATGTCGATGCCCTTCTCCCGCATGGCCGCGATGGCTTCGGGCAGGACGTACCCCAGGGGCTTGCTGCCGCCGCTGCGCGCCTCCACGCGAACGCCACCGAAGGCGCGTGCGAAGCCCTGCGCCATCTGGCTGCGGGCGCTGTTCCCCACGCAGGCGAACAGGACGCGGAACGGCGGCTGGCGGGGACGCTGCGCCGGTGTGGTCGCCACGCTCACTGCGCCCCCGTTGAGTGCAAGTCAATGGGGCCGAGGGCGCCCAGCGTTTCGCCGGGGTGCGGCTTGCGGGCACCGCGCAGCCACTCGTACGTCGCCATGGCTGCGCAGGCACCTGCGACGGGCATGGCAAGGTAGAGCCACAGAGCGTCTCCCTGCAGGTCCACGAGGGCGGGGCCGAGCGTCCGCGCCGGATTGGTGGACGAGCCCGTGAGGGGCCCGGCCCAAACGGAGTTCACGGCGACGGTGAGCCCGATGGCGATGCCGGCGAAGCCCTGCGACGCGCGCTTGTCGGTGGCGACGCCGATGATGACGAGGCCGAGGAGGAACGACGCCAGGAACTCGACGGCGGCCGCTGCGGGGATGCCGAGTCCGTCACGCAGCGTCGTCGTGACCGGGCCGACGCCATCGAAGACCCAGTCGAGCAGCACAGCCGCCGCCAAGGCACCAAGAAGTTGCGCAGCCAAGTAAGGGCCGACGCGGCGCCAGGGGAAGTGGCCCGTCAGAGCGAAGGCGATGGTGATGGCCGGATTGTAGTGTGCGCCGCAAACGTGGCCGAGGGCGTAAATCAAGACGGCGACGGCAAAGCCGAAGGCGAGGGCGACCGCGAGCGAGCCGGCCCCGTCCAGGATTGCTGCGCCTCCGGCGAGGACGAGGAAAAACACGCCGAGGGCCTCGGCGGCCTCGGGGCGCAGGTCGGGCACGAACGCGGGACGCACTCGGGCCCTAAAGGAGCCGCTATGCCCAGAGAGGGTGCACGCGTTGCGTCATCGGTGGGCATCGGTGACATCGGTGGATGGCCTTGCCAGGAGCGGGCCAATCCAGATGACACCGAGGTCACCGATGCGGTTTCCCTGCGCGCGGAGAATCAGGCCACGGCTTGCGCGGCCTTGGCCTGCTTGCCCTTGAGGACCTTGGCGAGGCGGTTGATGCGCTTCTCCAGTTCCGCGGCGACGAGGCGGTGGCCTTCCAGGGGGAGGCCGGTCGGGTCCCACACGTCGTTCCACTCCTCGATGCGTGCGCCCTCGCGCCAGGCATCGGGGATGCGGGCCTCGAAGAGGATGACGCGGTCGAAGGCCCCCAGGCGGGCGGGGTCGAGCAGCTTCGGCCGAACGCCGGACAGGTCGAAGCCCTTCTCGCTCATGGCCTCGACGACCTCGGTGGGCACCGCGGGCGCGGGCCACGTGCCGGCGGACTCGGCATACAGGCCGGCCTGGCGCGCGAAGGCCTCCGCCATCTGGCTACGGGCGGCGTTGCCCGTGCAGACGAAGAGGACGCGGGGGTCCCGGTGCTTCTTGCGGGTGACGGTGCCCGCGGGCGCGACGGCGTCGCTGGACGAGCCCGACATGAAGCGGCGAACCGGCTCCCACAGCTTGTCGAAGCGCGAGATGCGCTTCGAGCGCCCCTCGGCGGCGGGCGGCGTGTTCGGCTGGGCGGGCGGCGAGGCAGGCGCGGCGCCGGCGGTCTCGTCCATGGCCGCGCCGACCCCATCCAGGGCTTAAAGCGTGAGGCCGGCGCGCCGCGAGGATACGACGGACTTGCCACACACCTTTTTGTCTCGGACCCACACCGGGGTGCATGCGCAACGCGTTGCCAGCCATCGCCCTGGCCCTTCTCTTGGCAGGCTGCACGAGCCCGTCTGCCGACGACGACGGGACGGGCAGCGTCACGATCATCACGGACCCCAACCAGGGCCGAACCGACCCGACGATGGGCGCCCACCTGCACGACTACTGGGGGAGCAAGACCGAACTCACGGTGATGGATGGGTCATTCGAGGCGCCCGGGTATACGTGGACCGGCCCGTCCTTGTCGGTTGCCGAGTTCCGCCCGGAATCCGGCGACGTCGTCCCCCAAGGTGCCGCCAAGGTGCGCGTCACGGTCTCCTGGACCAACGACGACCCCACGAATCGCTACGACGGCGCCGAGCTTTGGGTCAAGACCGCAGCCGACTCCGCCCCGACGTCAATTGGTGCCGTCGCAAGCGGCGACACCTTGGAGGTCACGTCCACCAACGAACGCAACGACCTGCCGCACCAACTCCTGTCCGCCTGGGCATTCCAGCTCGTGCTCCTGTCCGACAACTCCCTCGGTGGCCTCGACTGGATTGCCTACACCGGCACGGTGACCCTGCAAGCCGTGGCCGTGCGCGGCTTGGACATCCCCTTGTACCCCGGCCACCCCGACCAGTGGCAGAACCGCACCGAGATCCAACTCGTGAACCTGGCGGGCGAGGCCCGCTTCATCGGGGAGACGACGACGCAGTCGTGGTCCTGCTTCGGCGGCGACTGCCCCTTCTTCATCGTCCCCGACAACGGCACGCTCGTTCCCCTCAACGCCGACCACGTCACCATCGTGCTGGAGCGCGAGACCGGCACGACGCCCATCCGCTTGGGCGTCAAGGCCCATTCCGCGGTGACGCGCGACTTCGCGGAGCTTGGGACCAAGGACCAGACCGACACCGTGACGACGTACACAATCCCCGTCGAGGGCGGCGGCGACGGCCCGTATGCCAAGCAAAGCCAGTGGGAGTTCGTCATCTTCATCGACGGCCCCCGGCCGGACTCCGCCGTCGTGGAGACGTGGCACCTCACGGCCACGGCGTACAAGGACGCCTAGGAGTCGGGGCGCGGCGCGAGTTCGGCGCGATCGTCCACCGTCACTGGGCCAGCACCGCCGCCGCAGGCCTGGAAGACGATGCGCATGGGCGAATCGGTCGTCGGCACCTTGCCGCGAATCGCCCGCCCCGATTGGCCGCCGTGGTAGGTCTGCGACGTCTGCGAGCCTTCGGGCTCGTTTCATCAGTCGACGTACGCCCCGCCCTTGGGGGCACCCATCCATGAGCCATGGTACTCGGCGTCCTCGTTCTGCAGCGCCCACGTCGTGACGAGCAGTGGCTTGAACGTGTCCACCATGACGGCCAACTCGTCGGCGCGGTCGTGGCCGAAGCTCGCCTCGTAGCGCCCGGGCTGCGGTGCATGCGGGATGCCGGCCGGGTGCAAGCTGATGCTGCCGGGGCCGACGCCCTTGCGGGACGCGAAATTGCCCTCCACGTACCACAAGACCTCGTCGCAGTCGACGCTGGAGTGCGGGTACGGGCACGGAATGGCCTTCTCGTGGTAGTCCACCTTGCGGGGCACGAAGGAGCACACCACGAAGGAGCCCCGCCCGCCGAGGAACGTCGTGTGGATGGGTGGGGGCAGGTGCACGAGGCCGGTCTTGGGTTGGTAGTCGTGCACGTTGAATGCCACGGGGTAGTTCACGCCGTCCCAGCCGACGACGTCGAATGGGTGGTGCGGGAGAAGGCGCTCCGTGTACTTGTCGCCCCGCTTGTTGAGCACGACGTAGTGCCCCTGGTCGTCGGCGTCGTCCTCGGACGGCTGCGACAGGGTCGCGGGGCGGCGGAAGTCGCGGTGCGAGTACGGCGCATCCATGGTGAGCTGCCCCGTCGGGTTGCGGAAATTGGCGGGGATGTCGAGGCCGCTGCGGCATTCGATCCACAGAACGTGCGGTGCACGGGGGGCCGTCTCGCCTTGGGTGGTTCCGGCGCCTGGGTCGCCTTTGGCCTTGTTCGATGCCGCTGATGCGGCATCGAACCGGATGCGGTGCACGAGGCCGCGCGGAATCCAGACGTAGTCATGCCGGCGCATGGGGAGGTCGCCCAGTTCGGAGTGCAGGACGCCGGAGCCCTCATGCAGGAACAGGAGCGTGTCGCCGTCGCCGTTTTGCAGCAACCCCGTGTCGAGCACGGTGGGCTCGCTGGTGCCGATGCGGACGTCCTCGTTGCCGACGAAGATGCGCAACGACTCCCACAGCGTCCCCTTGGCGGCGGCCTTTGGGGTCCTGAAGTGGCGCCGACGCAGCGGGCCGGAATCGACGACCGTGAAGGAGTCCAGCAGTTTGGAGGCCCGGTAGCCGGCTTCGCGCCCAGGGTTGTTTTTCCGGTACGCAATGGTGTAGGCCCCGTCGAAGCCCTTGCGCGTCATGCAATGCTCGTAGTACACCGGGCAGCCGTCGGTCTCGTCACCGGCCGCACGGGGGAACTGGATGTGGTGCTTGGCCGGCACCTGGCCGAGGCGGTGGTAGTCGAGCATCTCGACGGCGCGACCCGCCCTGGCCTTCATAAGGGAACTGCGGGCGGAGACTCCGTTCAGGACGAATCCGGGGGCACCCCACTCCGAGAGGCGCGGGCCGCCGCGAATTGTCATATTTAAACTCTATGCGGAAAGGGGATGGTCCTACGGCGGCGAAAACCGGCCTCGCCGCCCCGGTGGCGGGAAGAGGACTCATGCGAATCCTTGGTGTTTCGGCAATTGTTGCGTTGCTGCTCGGTCTGGGCCTTGCCCCCCTTGCTTCGGCCCAACTGCCCATCGGAGGCGACATCACGAACGTCGTCCCGGTCGTCACCAGCGTCACGGTGACCGGTTCGTCGTTCGACCCCACCTCCGGCACCACCACCTCCATCCCGGTCACCACCGTCATCACCGACACCAACGGCTGCAACGACCTCACGACCGGAAGCTCCTCCGTAACCGTCGCCGTGTACACGAGTGGCGACGTCGTGCTCGTCTCCCCGGCAGCCCTGACCTACGCCTCGTGCAGCCTTGGCGTCGCCGCCACCTTCAGCGGCAACGCCCTGATGCCATTCCATGCAGCCGCCGGCACCTACAAGGTGCGCGTCGCGGCCACCGACCAGGCCGCGGGAGCCGTCAGCGCGTCCCTCGTCACGGCGCCCACGTTCACCTACGGGAGCCTGGTGGCCATGACCACCGCAGCCAGCTTCAGCTTCTCCGCGGCAGTCGCGCCCGGCGCCTCCACCGCAGTCAGCCAAGGCATCGACATCACCAACAAAGGCAACGGCGTGATGGACGCCCAGGTCTCCGGGACCGCCTTGACCCTGTCCAGCCCCTCGGCAAGCATCGCCGTCAGCAACGTGGCGTACAGCGTCAACAGCGACATGAGCTCAAGCACGGCCCTGTCGGGGTCCGCCACCAGCCTCGCCGCCTTCGACCTGGCCGCCGGCGCCTCCAGCTCCAAGACCCTGTACCTGCAGTTGACGGCCCCCAGCGCCGCCAGCCAGTACCTGCCTGCGGGCACCTACTCGGGCACGTTGACCGTCACGGCCGTTTCGGGTTAGGTCCGAGTCGAATCGAGCACAAGGATAACAGCCCGACGCGCGTTGCCAACGCGTGGCCCGGGCGATGCCTGCCGCACTCGCCCTGCTTCTCATCGGGGCAGCGGCCATCGTCGCCAGTGCCCAGAGCAGCGAGTCCCTCGGCCTCGCCCCGGGGCGCATCACGATTGCCGACGCCCAGCCCGGGCAGACCTACCGCGCCACCGTGACGCTGCAGAACCAATACGACTCCCCGACGCCGTTCACCGTGGAGCGCAACGGAACGGTTGGCGCCTGGACGACGGTGGACCCGGGGCCGCAGTTCACGGTGCCGGCCCGCACCAGCCAAACCGTCGCGCTCGCCATTGCGATCCCGCAGGACACCGGGCCGGGCAACAAGACGGGGCAGATCTCCTTCCTTGCCGACGTCCGCGGCAGCACGCGGCAAGGCGTCGGCGTCCTGCTCGAGGTCAGCGTGGGTGGCGAGGGCCGCGTCAAGGTGACGTGGCAGGCCGCCACGGCCGAAGACGCCCAAGTCGGCCATGCCCTCTTCGCCAACGTCACCGCCCGCAACGACGGCAACGTGCGCACACGCGCCCAGGCGCACGCCAGCGTGAGTGCGTTCGGCGGAGGCCCGGCGCTTGCCCAAGGCAACGGTTCCGTCGAACTCGACCCCGGCCAGACGGGCGACGCCGTGATCAGCCTCGGCTCGACCTTGCCCGTGGGCCAGTACCTCGTGCGCGTCACCTCCACGGATCCGGCGGGGTTCGAGGTGGACCTCGACGTCAAGGTGACGGTGTCCGGCGACGCCCCGGACGGCCGCCTGCGGGCCATCGTCAACCCCATCCGCGTCCCGGCCGGAAAGCCCGTGACAGTCAACGCCTGGTTCGAGAACACGGGCCGCTCCGACATCGGCTCCGCGCGCCTGTCGGCCCAAGTCCTGCGCGACGGCAAGGTCGAAGCCACGCTGGGCAGCGACGGCCTGGCGGTGGTCGCCGGGGCGCACGCCAACCTGACGGCGATCTGGACGCCGGCGCGTGAAGGAAATTACCGCATCGTCGGTCACGTCGAATACGACGGCTTCCGCACGCCGGACTCCGAGGGCCGCATCGAGGTCGGGCCGGGGGGCTTCAATCAGTTCTGGCTCGTCGTCGGCATGCTCGCGGTGGCCCTGGTGGCCGGCGTTGTCGTGATCGCCCTCATCGTGCGGGGCCGCCGCGCACGGCGGCCAGCACGTCCGCGGTCATGACGACGGTCGCGAACTCGCCGTGCAGTTCCGCCAAGGCGAGGTCGTGCGCCAATTGCGCCGCCACCACGTCGCCGCCGAGGAGCTTCTGCGGGAACGTGGCGCAGGCGTCGCCGACGACGAACGTCTTGTAGCCGAGGTTTCCAGCCATGCGCGCCGTGGAGGCCACGCAGTAATTCGTCTGGATGCCGCACAGGACCAAGGTCTCGCTGCCAGCGCGCTGCAGGCGCTCCTCCAAGTCGGTTCCGATGAAGGCGGAGTGCACGGCCTTCGTGACGACGGGTTCCCCGGGTTCCGGCCCGGTCTCTGGTTTGAACGCGTTGCCGGGCAGGCCGAAGCGGAAGACGGAGGCAGGTTCCTCGGAGTTGTGCTTGACGTGCCACAGCGGGCGGCGGGCCTTGCGCCATGCCGCATGCAAAGACGCGATGTTGCCTTCGCACTCGGGGTTGTTGCGGTCGGGGAACTGGTCGAAGCCCTTCTGCACGTCGATGGTGAGAAGCACGGCGTCCGCGGGCAGGCGCAAGGCATCGGCGGGACGCGAGGCGAGGGTGGCCATCAGCGAGGCTCCGCAGGGCCGAAGGCCTCCATCAAGTCGTCGTCCGGTTCCCCAAGGGAGCAGGAGCCGATGGCGAAGGCCGGCAATTGCGCCAGCCGCGCCGCGGCAACGCGGTGGCCATGCCAGGTGATGCCGTCGCGCACGTCGAAGGCCGAGGGGTTGGATTCCGCGAGGCAGGCCTCGACGTCGTCGAAGGCGGGGCCCTCGGCTTGGCGCAGGCGCAGCGCGGCGAGGAGGCCGAGGAAGCCGTGCGGGAATCCCGGGCGCGGCACCGGGTGATGCAGGCCCTGCGTTGCCTTGAACGGAATCGCGGCGTCCGCGGCGGCTCGCACGGCGGCGGCCAAGGCGGGGCGGTCGAGGGCCGTTGGACCGGCGCATCGCACCTTGAGGCCGGCACCGCACGCCTTGGCGACGAGGGCGACGTGGCCAACGTGCGTCCGAACGCGGTCGGCGGGCCAGCGCGGCTCGACGAAGACGGGGATTCCGTGCGCGGCGGCGACGGTGGCGCGCAGCGCGGCGGCGTCGAGGTCGCCTTCGCAGTGCACTTCGAGGCTGACGACTTGCACGGCCTCCGGTATGGCGGCCCGGGCCGCAAGCGCCTGCGCGATGGCGGGCCCTTGGGCGCAGGGGACGCCGACGACGGCGACCCGGCACGTGCCCGAGAACCCCGCGGCCCGCAGGGCGGCGCCGTCGAGTCCGGGCCAGTCTTTCCAGGCGATGACGAGGTCGGCCCCAACGAGGCCGGGGCGACGCAGCGCGGCGGCGAAGCGGGCGGCGTCGTGCAGGGCGCCGGCCAGGGGTTTGGCTGCCGGGGGGAACATGCCGGCGTGGTCGAACAGGCCACGCAGGGCGGGCTCCGTTCGGCGGTCGTCCATCATCGCGGCGTCCCTACGGAACCCGTCCCGCCCGCTGCTGCGAGCGGGACGACCTTCTGCTCGATGGCGCCGAAGACGCTGCGGCCGTCCTGCAGGACCTCGATGCGCACGGTGTCGCCGTGGCGCAGGTAAGGCGTGCTGGGTTTGCCGTGCTGGATGGTCTCAAGCATGCGGACCTCGGCGATGCAGCTGAACCCCTTCGAGGCGTCCTCGTTGGAGACGGTGCCGGAGCCGAGGACGGTCCCGGCGGGCAGCGGGCGCGTCTTGGCGGCGTGCTCGACGAGTTGCGCGAATGAGAAGAACATCTCCGGCCCGGCGTCGGGGTGGCCGAAGGGCTTGCCGTTGACGTGGCTCACCATGGGCAGGTGGACGCGGCCGTCCTTCCAGGCGGCTCCGAGTTCGTCGGGGGTGACGGCGAAGGGCGCGAACGCCGTGGGGGGCTTGCCGTGGAAGAAGCCGAAGCCAGCTGCCAGTTCGCGCGGGATGAGTTCGCGCAGGCTGACGTCGTTCATGGCCACGATGAGCCGGACGTGGGCAAGGGCATCCTTGGCCTTCGTGCCGCGGGGGACGTCGTCCAGGATGACGCCGACCTCGGCTTCAAGGTCCGGGCCCCAGGCCTCGTCGGCCTCGATGGCGTCGTTGGGCCCCAGCATGGGATCGGAGGCACCCTGGTACAGGAGTGGAACCGTGCGCAGGTCCGCCGGCGGCTCGGCGCCGCGCGCCTTGCGCACCAGGATGATGTGGTTGATGTACGCGGAGCCGTCGAGCCAGCACGTCGAGCGCGGCAGGGGCGCCATGAATCGGCATCCGGCCAACGGCACGGACCCCTGCGCCCGTCCGGCCTTCAATTCCTTGTCGAGGGCCCGCAGCCGGGGTTCGGCCACAGCCCACTCGCGCAGGGCGGCCAGGAGGTTCGGCGCCACGGCGGCCGGCACGGGCAGGACGCGCCCGGCCACGTCGTCGACGAGGGCGAGGCGACCGTCGCGTCGCTCGGACTCCGTCGTCGGGCGGTCCAAGCGCAGCGTCGCGAGCTTCACGCGGCGGCCACCGGCGGGCTCGGCATAACCGTGCCGGGCGAGCTGGCTGCGCGACGGCGCCCGTTCAAGGCATGCCAGTCAACCATCTCCGACGACTCCGACCACCACTTCGAGCCGATGTTGACGTACCTTGTCGGCGGCAGGCGCCGCCTCGCGCGCCTTCGGCGCGCGCTTTGGGATGCTTGTGCTGCAAGCCGCCGACGCCGGCGTCGGATACGTTGTCATCAGACCAAACGGGCCCCATGACGTTGCCACGTCGGCGCGTCGGGCTCGTCCCACTCTTCCAGGACGCGTACAGCGTCGCGTCGCAGCATCATGCTCGGCATGGGGCAGGAATCGGCCACGATTGCCAGGCGAGCGCGAGCGTCATTCCCGGCTGCTGCGAGGCTTGCGCGGTCGCGCGGAATGGCGGGGTCGAGCGCCGCGATGTCCACGATGTGGTTCTTGCGGACGTGCCCGAGCCGGGGCCCCAGCCCGGCGTCGAACACGCAGAGTCGCATGCCCGCGCCAGGTTGGGGCAGAATGAAGGGTTTCCGTCGGCGCGGTTAGATTCCCTGCGAGGGGGCCTCGTCGCCTTCCGGCTCCGTCTTCTCGACGTTTCCGGACTCGGTCTCGGCCATGTCGGGCGCCTCGTTGCCCTTGCCGTGCTTGGCTGCGTCGTCCGGCTTGTGGCCGGCCTTCGCGGGCTTGCCGGTCAGGACCTTGGGCTGCTCGTCGTCGCGCTTCTCGGGGACTTTCTTGTCCTGTTCCTCGTCGCGCTTGTGGACCTCGCGTTGCAGGGGCTGCGCGTTTGCGTTGGTCTCCGGGCGCTCGGGGCGGGTCTCGCGGGCCCCTTCGTGCTTGCGGTCCTTGGGCTCCTCCTGCTTGAGGGCGCCGTACTGCTTCTTGTCGTCCTTGTCGAAGCTAGGCTTCATGCCCTGACTCTCGGCCGGCATTGGCATTGGCCTTGCGCATAGGGGCAAACGGAAGGCCTTGCGGCCGGGCGCGCAGGTTTTTCCCCGCCGCCCGGCTGCTGGGAGCATGCTGGGGTTCCTTGCGCGCTTCGACCGCATGCTCATGCTGACGGCCTGCATCGCTGGCACAGGGGCCTTGCTCGTCATCGCCTTCGGCATCGCGGAGGCCTTCAACGACCCGCCCATGTCCGGCGTCTCGTCCGTCCAGAGCGTCGAGGCGTACCAGGACCGCGCGCGCTGGTTCCAGGCGATGCAGGACATCGGCCAGGCGGGCATCGCCATCGCCTTGCCGCTCGCCATCCTGACCTTCGCCCTCGCCATGCTGCGCCCAAGCGGCTCGGGCGAGGACCGCAGCGCCCCATCGGCTCCGGCCGTTGCGCGCGCTCCCAAGCGTGGCGTCTAGTCCCGCTCGCGCCCGTTCTGGGCCGCCGACACGAGTTAACCTCTTTCCGACGGTGACGACGCCGACGGCATCAAACTCTTGAAGCCGAGGAGGGACGGCGCGGGGCGCCGCTGGCGAACCTTCAGGGCGTCCGTCAGCGGGGCGATGCTGAAGAGCGCCGCGGCCATGCCCACCGTGTTCGCGGCGAACGGGACCCAGCGCCAAAACCTCATGCCCGGATGATGGCCGTGCCCGACCTTGAGCCTTTCAGTCGACGAGGTACGGGTTCTGGACGGTGCGCACGCCCTTGCCGTGCGCCTCGTCCCCGCCCTTCTGTTGCTGTTCGATGGACTCGAAGAGGGCCCGGAAGTTGCCTTCCCCGAAGCCCTGCTCGCCGTGGCGCTGGATGACCTCGTAGAAGAACGGCCCCGCCGCGGCCTCATTGTACAGGAGTGCGGCTTCCTGCATGAAGATCTGCAGCAGGTAGCGGTGGTCGCGGCCATCGACGAGGATCTTGTTGCGCTGCAGCTCCTGGATGTCCTCCTTGAGGTTGTCCACGGCGCGCTCGGCGAGGCGCTTGGGCAGCATCGCGTAGTAGGCGTCGGGCGTCTCGAGGAACTTCAGGCCATCCTTGCGCATCTGCGGGATGACGTCCATGATGGCGCGCGTGGAGAACGCGATGTGCTGCACGCCTGCGCCGTTGTTGTCTTCGACGTACTTGGCGATCTGGCTGGCGTAGTAGTTCGGGCGCAGCGGCTCATTGGTGGCGAACTTGACGTTCGACTGCGGATCCCACATCACGATGGAGTTCAGGCCGGAGCCGCCGGCCATGCCGGGGTTCGCGTCGCGGGTGTGGAAGCGGATGTCCCAGAAGTGCTCGAAGCCCAGCACGTCGCGGTACCAGTTCGTCAGGCTGCGCATTTCGCGCGTGTTCGACGTGACGTGGTCCATGTGGGTGAATTTGTGGCGGTTGCCGCCGCTCATCGCGGACACGACGGGGGACAGGCGTGGGTCGAAGGCGCCTTGCGTCTTGTTGCCGGGCGATTCCTCGGCCACGAGGGGCCCGTCCTTCTCGAGGAAATGGTACTCGACGTCGCCGAGCGGGGACGCGATGGCGAACCAGCGGTATCCCGGCTTGCCCTCGACTTCGCCGAGGAAGTTCGCGCCGCGCGACTCCAGCACCTTGCGTGCGGCGTCCACGGAGTCCACGCGGAACGTAACGGCGCGGATGCCGTCCGGGTGCGCCTTGAGGAACTTGGCGGCGCGCGAATCCTTCTGCGTGGGCGTCGTGCATTGCACGCGGACACGGGCTGCGTCGAAGACGACGGCCTTCTCGCCCGTCTCGCGTTCGTATTGCGGGCTTGACGCCGCCACTGCGGCGAAGTCCATGCGGTCGGCGTAGAAGCGCCGGCTGCGCTCGAGGTCGTTCACGACGAAGTCGACGTGGTCCAGGCCGCGGATGCCGAGGCCGGAGCCTTTGCCTTGCGCCATCGAACCCTTCCAGGAGGTGGACCACTTGACCGTTGCGGAGCGAGGCCTCTGCAGGCCAACGTGGCGCAGTCAGCTGAAGGCAACCTCCTCGGTGCCCTCGGTGGGCATCGGTGGATGGTTCAGACTCTTCACTCGCCCATCCACCGATGGCACCGATGCCCACCGATGTCCGGTCGCGCTGACTGGCTGGCCTCGGACCGACGATGGTTCGTTGGCTCCGACCGGACTCCGTTATATGCTCCATTCAGACATAGGCGCGGCCATGCGGGTCCTGGCTTTCGAAGGGGGAGCGTGGCGCCAATCCGGCGACCTCGCCCCGGAAGCGGCCCGCGACCTGGCCTGGGGCCCGACGCACGTCTGGATCCGCCTCGAGGGATTGGCGCAGTCGAAGCTCGAAGCCTTGGGCGCCGTCTTCGACCTGCACCCGCTGACGCTCGAGGATGTGCGCAACCACCGCCAGCGCCCCAAGGTAGAGGACTACCCGAACTTGACCTTCGTGGTCGCCCGGGCGCCGCGCTGGAACACGGAGACCGAGGAGATGACGTGGCTCACCGTCGGCCTGTTCCTCGGCCCCGACTTCCTCATCACGTGCTGCACGGACCCCGTCGTCGAACTCGACCTCGTCGAGAAACGCATTGCCACGACGAAGGCCAGCCCCAAGACGTCAACCATTGACCACGTGTTCTACCAAGTCCTGGACTCCATGGTGGACTCCTACTTCCCCCTCATGGACGACCTCGAGGACCGCATCGAGGACCTTGAAGTCGGCGTCGTCGAGTCGCCCGAGCGCCACGAATTGGCGAAGATCATGGAACTCAAGCGCATCATCTCGCAGACGCGCAAGACGGTGTACCCCATGCGCGAGGCCATGGTGGTGCTGGAGAAGGGTGAGCACCCGAACATCCGCGAGGAGACCTGCATCTACCTGCGCGACGTCGCCGACCACATGACGCGCCTCGTCGAACGCCTCGAGCACGTCAAGGAAGTCGCCGTCCTCACGCAAGAAACGTGGAACGCGACGACGCAGAACCAGACGAACCGCGTCGTCAAGCTGCTCACCGGGTACACCATCGTGCTCACGGTGCCCATGCTCATTGGCACGTTCTTCGGCATGAACCTGCCCCGCGGGTTCCCGGACTGGAACTTCTGGACCGTCGTCCTCGGCAGCGTGGGGCTCATGATTCCACTCTACCTGATGGCGCGCAAATTCGACTGGTTGTAGCAGGCCCACGGGCGCGCGTTCCTCCTCGCACCCGTTCAACGACTTCCGACGCCGACGCCGGCGACTTGCCCTAGAAACAGCGTTCGAAGCGCCGCGCGAAGCGCGGCGGGCGGCGCCCGGCGCCGCCAGGGATGGCTAGGACTTGCTGGCCGTTCCCGTCGGCGTCACGAGGAGGTTGACCCGTGGGGCGATGAACGGGCGCGGTCTGGAATCTGCAAACTTGTTTGCGTCCTGCAGGCGACGTGGGTTGGCCGCCGGCTCGCGAAGCGGCCGGCGCCGATCCGGGTTCTCCCGGGGGCCGAGCGAAGCGAGCGCCCCCGCTAGGCAATCTGCGGAATCCGGGCTTCAATCCGTGAATCGCGCCTTCAGGCGCTGAACGACTTGCCGCAACCGCAGCCGCCGGTGGCGTTGGGGTTGCCGATCTTGAAGCCGCCGCCCATGAGCTCGTCGACGAAGTCGATGGAGATGCCGTTGAGCATGCTGGCGTGCATCGGGTGCACGAAGAGCTTGACGCCGTTGGCGTTCAGGGTGACTTCGCCGGACTCGGGGGTCTCGGCGAATTCCATGCCGTAGCTGGCGCCGGAGCAGCCGCCGGCCTGGACCGAGATGCGGACGCCGACGGCGGACAGGGGCTTGTCGCCGAGGAATTCCTGCAGCTTGCGGCGGGCGATGTCCGTGACGGACATGGTGAGGGTGGATTCGATCTTGACGGACCCCTCAGGGGCGCCGGTCGTCTGGGCCTGGCTCATGCGTCCCCCTGTGCCGTCCACGCCCTTAAGCGTGGCGATGGTGGCGAATGGACTCAACCTCCACGTGGCGGGCAAGTCACCCCCGAGGGCAGGCTTCATCCGCCCGGATGGGCAAACTGGCAGTCATGAATGAGCACAGCAACAAGCTCGTCGGCAAATCGAAGCAGGCCGTCGGCGCGGCCCTTGGCAACGAAGACCTCGTGCGTGAAGGCAAGATTCAGGAAGGCACCGGCGAGATCCAAGGCGGCGTGAAAGAGGCTGGCAAGAAGGTCCAGGATGCCCTTGGAAAGATGGGCGACAAACTGGCCGCCAAGCGCCGGCAGCGCGCTGGGCAGCGCCCCGAGCGAGCCCGCCGCGACCTCGACCGCGAGTACTGAACCAAGAAATTGGGCTTTTGAGCGACACGCGAGGACTTCTTCATCGGTGGGCATCGGTGACATCGGTGGATGGGCCTGGCATGGGTCTGACCATCCACCGATGACACCGATGTCACCGATGTGGCACTTGGTCCCGCCTAGGCCACTTCAGTGACCTTGCGTGAGCTTCGCCACGATGGCCTTGAAGGCCTGGGATGTGGGGGTCTCCCCGGCGGCCAGGGAGAACGGCTTGCCTTCGTCGCCGCCGTGCATGATGTTGATGTCGAGCGGCACCGCGCCGAGGAAGGGCACGTTGAGCTTCTCCGCCATGGCCCTGCCGCCGCCGCGCTTGAAGACGTCCACGACGACGGTGAAGTCGCCTTTGTCGTCCGCGGTGGCGACGATGGCCTCGTGGCCCGTGTCCAGGGTGACGGGGGCCCGCGGCGTGGTCTTGCCGCGCAGCGTCATGCCGGACATGTTCTCGATGACGCCGACGATGGGCAATTGCAGCTTCTCGACGAAGTGGGCCGACTTGCGCACGTCGCCCACGGCGACCTCCTGCGGCGTCGTGACCAGGATGACGCCGTCGGCGTCCGGGATGTTCTGCGCCACCGAAAGGGGTTCGTCCGAGGTGCCCGGGGGCAGGTCGATGACGAGGTAGTCCAGGTCGCCCCAGGCCACGTCGCCGAGGAACTGGCCAATGATCTGCATCTTGATGGGGCCGCGCCAGATGACCGCCTGGTCCGGGTCGGAGAGGAGGAACTGCATGCTGATGCAGGCCAGGTTCGGCGTGACTTGCACGGGCACGAGGCCGTCGGGGCCCTCAATCATGACGCCGGCCTTGACGCCGAGCATGAGGGGCACGTTGGGGCCGGTGAGGTCCATGTCGAGGATGCCCACCTTGTGGCCCGCCGCCGCCAGCGTCGCGGCGAGGTTCGTGGCCACCGTGGACTTGCCCACGCCGCCCTTGCCGGAGGCGACGATGAGCTTGTGCTTGATGCGCTTCATGTTCTGGATGATGCGCAGGCGACGCTTGAGACGCTCAGCGGCCCTCGGGTCGGCGGGGCCGCCCATGCCCTCGCCCATGGGGGCACCGGGGCCGGCGAGGGGGAGGGGTTTCGGGACGTCGCTCATGTGGCTGCCCACAGGAGGCGTCGGAAAAAGGTTGGGTCCGACCTTCAAACGAAGGTCGATCACGTTCGGCTGGCGCGGAGGGGCTTCGCTGCGGTCCGCCCCTCGATTCCAGGCGGAAGGCCCCTTCGCGCTTCGGCGCGGGGGCCGATTCCGGGGGCCTCCCTGACACGCTCAGCAGCGCCCGTTCCTGGCCCTACAAGTCAACCTCCTTGTGGCGCCGACTCCGACGACGAGGTCAAGCCGCTGAAGGCATGTCTTGGCGGCGCGGGGCGCCGCCTCGACGCATGATGCCTGGGCAAGTCGCCGCCGTCGGCGTCGGAAGGCGTTGGGTGGTCCCGAGGAGGAACGCGCGCCGTCACGTCTTGCGCACGGAGCCCGGGCATCTGCGGGACTCTGCGAAATCCGTGGCTCGTCGGGGGTTGGGTCGCGCTCTAGAACTGTGCCAGGCTTTCGTACCGCGCAATCCACAGCAAATCGTAGCCATGCAGGAACGCCGCCGTGAGGATGAAGAGAAGGTGTGCCCCGGCGGCGGCGATGCAGCGGTCACGCGCTGGCGTGCGCGGCTGATGCAGGAGGCGCCTGGCAAGGGCGACTTGCGCGGACAGGGCCATGAAGAGCACGACGGGGGGCAACAAGGCGAATGCCAGGGCAGCCACGCCGCGGCTGCCAGCGGCCAGGCTCCACAGTTGCGGGGGCCATTGCAGGAGGCTGAAGGGGGCCCAGAACGGCTCGAGCAGGAGCGCCCAGACGACGAGCATGGCGGCCACGCCGACGAGCAGGGTGTCGCGGCGACGCAGCTTCGGGTCGCCTTCGTGCAAATCGGATTGGCGCGGCCAAACGGCCCCGTGGCGGCCGGCGCGCAGGTACAGGATGGGCACGAGCAGGACGACGAAGAGGAACACGGTGGCGAGGCGCACGACCCACTGCTGCGGCACGAGGCCGACGAGGGGGTTGAGGTGCGGGATGCCGTAGGCCCCTAGGAAGAGGCGCGGCAGGAGCAGGACGACGGCCACGGCAAGCCAGGGGATGCGGGCGAGAATGTGGCGCCATTCGCCAGCCTCGGCGAGGGTCAGGGCTCGTTCCTGCGCGGCAAGGCCTTCGCGCGGCAGCGTGCACAGCCCCGTGACGAGCAAGGTGAGGGCGGGGATGGTGAATAGCCAGCGGGGGAACGTGGCCGGAAGGGCTGGCTCCAGCATGGCGGCCACGAGCAGGAGGGCGGTGCCGAGCAGGAGGCCACGGGTCCCCTCGATGGCGTCGGGGATGCCGGCCCTCACGGGATCCTCCCGTACAGCGCCTCGAGGTCGTCGGATCCTGCGCTGCGCAGGCCGGCCTGCCACCACAGGGGATCCGTGAAGGGGTACCGGAAGTCGTGCTGCAATAGAGGGCGGGCGGACGTGCCGAGGTCGCGCGTGTAGCGCGTGGTCGGCCCCCACTTGTAGCCGGCGTGCCACGCTTGGTCGCCGAGGAATTCCAACGAGTAGTTGCCCGGGTCCAAGACCATGCCCTTGCCGTCGAAACGGTCGAAGATGGAGGTGATCGAGGAACGCAGGCGGCGATCGTCGCCGGGGGAGGGATAGGTGGCGTGGCTTCCGCGGGCGATGTACACGTTGAAGCCACCGTCCAAAGGCGCAGCCCCCGGCTGCGGATCATCCAGGCGCAGGCCTTCGTAGTGCTGGCTGAATGCGATGGCCGCGGGCGTCCCGTTGCTTGCCGCCTCCCAGCCATCGAAGGTCATCTGCAGGAATTCGCGGTCGCCCTTGTGCTGCAGTTTCTCGATGTCGGCGCCGGAGTCGTCGAGGACGAAGTTGTAGAAGTACAGGAACCAGAATTGCACCACGACCTGGTCGTCCGTCGTCACGCCGACTTGGGCGTAGACCGTGGGCGCCGTGGGGTCGTTGGGCACGCAGGGATTCCCCGAAACCAATCCGCACACCAGGGCGTCGGAGAGTTGCTTGGCGTCGCTGTGGCCCGTGCGGCCGTCGCCATCGAAGTCGGCAAGGAAGAGCCGGTATCCGTCGCGGCCCGCGTTGAAGTCGAAGCTCCAGGTGCGCAAGTCCACGTCGTCCGGTCCGCGGCGCGTGAAGCCATGGAAACTTTCGAGCAAGTCGCCGCGCACCGGGACGAATGCCTCCTCGGAGTCGAGGAGCAGCGTAGGCGCCCACCTTGCCGCGATGGCTTCGAGCGTGGCCCGCGGCGGCCCTGCGGAGGCTTTGACCTGGACGGCGAGGCGCGAGTCCCCCTCCTCGAGAGTCAGATTGGCGGGCAGGGGACTCCAGGGCTCCTCGCCCACGCGGGCGAGGCCGAGGTCCAAGTCGACGGCGATGGCCCAGGTCCCGCGAAGCGTGTGCGGGTCGTCGGAGCTGTCGCGCAATTCGACGTCCAGGGTGACCAGCGCCCGGTCGTCGCGCACGTTGGCCCACATCGTCTGCGGCCAATGCGCCCCGGACACGCCTGCCGCGCCCAGCGAGCCGGTTTCGGCGATGGCGATGTCGAGGCCATCCCCTGGCCGGCTCATCCACCACGCGCCGGTGCGCAGGACGTCGCGCTGCCAAGCGGGGCTTCCGGCCTTGCGGCCGAGCGAATCCGGGTCCACGACGTGCGTCCACTCCAGTTCCGCGCCGGCCCCGTTGCGCCACTGGTCGTCCTCGGTCCCGAGCAGGACGTACGGTTCGGCATTCCGGCCTGGCACCTCCAGTTCGAGGAGGCGGACACCGACTTGCAAGTCGCCGTCGGCGCGGTCGACTGCATCGGAGTAGGAGTCGCGGTCAGCGTCCTCGCCAGGACCTGGAAGGGGAATCGCGGTTGCCGCCAAGACCGAACCATGCTCGCCGGCCACGCTTGTGACCGGCATGGCCATCGAGAGAGCCCCCGCGACGACGGTCAGCGCCAGGAACGCTCCCACGGTGGGACTGTGGAAGTGCAGCCACTCGCGCACGGGCCCGCGAGCACGCGGGGCCGTGATGAGGTTGGTGGGTGGAGTCCTCGCTCAGTTTGGCTCCGAATTGTAGGGTCCAGTTAATCCTGCAACTGCAGCCAGGCCCGGATGCCGCCGTGCAGGTTCACGGCCTCGACGCCGTTGCGGCGCAGGAACTCGGTCGCCCGGGCGCTGCGGCCGCCGACGGCGCAGTACACGACGACTTGCCGGTCCTTGGGGACCTCGGCAACGCGGCGCTGGAGGGAGCCGAGGGGAATCAGGTGAGAGCCAGGGATGGCCTGCTCCTCGTGCTCGTCGGGCTCGCGCACGTCGAGCAGGAAGACTTCGCTTTCGTGGCCGGTGAGGGCCTGGGCCAGGACGACGGGGACCTCGGGGGCGGCCCACGGCAGGGGGCAGGCCACGGGGGTTCCTTCGGCGGGGAGGTCGTACGTGGGCTTCTCCATGGTGCATTCGCACCCGGCCCGCTTCTTCAGGGTGATGGTGCGCGCAAGCCCAGACCGAGCATCGACGAGGTGCAGCGAGCCAGCGAGGCTGGAGCCAAGGCCGGCGAGGAGTTTGATGGCCTCCTGCGCCTGCAGGGCCCCGAGTTGGCCGACGAGTGGGCCGAGGACGCCGACGTCGGAGCACGATGCCCCAGGTGCGGGGTTTGGGAAGGCGCAGAAGTAGCAGGGGGTGCGCGGCGGGTCGAAGACGGCGACGATGCCTTCCCAGCCGGCAGCGGCGCCGTGCACGAGGGGGATGCCGGCCTGGGCGCAGGCGCGGGCGAGGGCAAGTTTGGCTCCCAGGTCATCGGTGCAGTCGAGGACGACGTCATGCCCCGCGACGAGTTCGGCGGCGTTGCGAGCGTCGAGGGCGACGGGCTTGACGTCGATGTCCAGGCTGGCGTCCAGGGCGAGCAGGCGTCGGCGAGCAACTTCGGCCTTGGGCTTGTCCACGTCAGCGGACGTGAAGAGGATCTGGCGGTGCAGGTTTGATGGCGCGATGAGGTCGGGGTCGACGAGTGTGAGGTGGCCGACGCCGGCGCCGGCGAGGTACATGGCCGCGGGGCAACCGAGGCCACCGACGCCGACGACGAGGACGCGACCCTCACGGATGCGGGCCTGGCCGCTGACGCCGATGCCGTCGAGGCGAGTCTGGCGGTCATGCCGGTCCACGACGTGCCCACTCGGCGACTTGCCTTGAAGGTTCATGTGGGCGCCCGCAAACCACATCGGTGACATCGGTGTCATCGGTGGATGGTCTGGCGCGTTGGCGGGCCCATCCACCGATGCGCACCGATACCCACCGATGACGTTGTTCGGTCTGCTCAGGCCTTCTCGAGCCAACCCTGCGAGATGGCGTTGCGCAAGGACATGGACTCCTTGACTTGCGCCGGCGTGAACGACAGCGTCTGCCCCACCAGGTAGCGGGCGTCCTTCGTCCAGTCCGTGAAGCGCTTCTTGACGACGTACGGTTCGGCGTCGCTGACCTGCTTGCGTGCCTTGTACAAGTCGCGCGTCGCCGTGAACGAACCCGGATACGTGGTCACCTTGCCGCCCTCGAGGACGGCGGTCGTGTCCGTGACGGAGTCGAGCAGGAAGCGGTCGTGGCTCACGACGAGCAGGGAGCCGTGGTACGCGTTCAGGGCGTGGATGACGACGTCCTTCGCCCACAAGTCGAGGTGGTTCGTCGGCTCGTCGAGGATAAGGAGGTTGCTCGGCTTGAGGATGCACTTGAGCAGCATCATGCGTTGGCGCTCGCCGCCAGACAGCGTGCCGACCTTGCGCGAGATGTCGGTGTCCGGCTTGAAGCGGAAGCGCCCGAGCAGCGCCTTGGCGTCGCGTTCGTCGAGGTTGGGGCGCGCGTCGAGGATCTCCTCGAACAGCGTGCGCTTGACGTCGAGGTCGTCGTGCTCCTGACTGAAGAACATCCCCTTCGCGCCGGGGGCGATGCGCACGACGCCGGCATCCATCTTGACGCGGCCGGTGAGAATCTTCAGGAGCGTGGACTTGCCTTCCCCGTTGCCGCCCACGAGGCCGACGCGGTCGCCCTTCTTCAATTCCAATTCGGCGCCCTTGAGGATCTTCGTGTCGCCGTAGGACTTCTCGAGTCCCGTGATGCGCAGCACCTCGTGGCCAGACTTCTCGACGGAGTCGAAGGACAGGCCGAAGCCGAGCTTCTCGAGCACGGGGTCCGGCGTGTGGTCGAGGGCGGCCTGGTACTTCTCCAACGCCTTCATTTTGGACGCGTACTGCCCGTCAAACCGCTTCTGTTGGCGGTATTGGAGAATGATGTCCTTGGCGGCCTGCATGCGGTCCTGCGCCTTCTCGTTCTCGCGCCGGGCCCGCTCCAGGTTCTCCTCCTTCGCCACAATGTAGTCCTCGTAGTTGCCCGTGAAGGCATTGATGCGGCCTTGCGAGACCTCAAGGACGTGGTCGGCGACGTTGTCGAGGAAGGCGCGGTCGTGCGCGACGACGAGGACCGTGCCGTTGTATTCCTGTAGCCAGCTCTCGAGCCACTCGATGGCGTCCACGTCGAGGTGGTTCGTGGGTTCGTCGAGGACCAGGAGGTCGCCTTCGCGTGCGCCGGCAAGGACGCGGGCGAGCACGAGGCGGGTCTTCTCGCCGCCGGACAGCTTGGCTGCGGGTTGGTCGAGTTGCGCCTCCTCGAAGCCCATGTCGGCCACGAGGCGCGCCACGCCGGGGTCCGCGCCAGCCATGCTTGCGGCCTTGACCATCTGTTCGACCTCGGCGAAGCGCTCCAGAACCTCCTCGTAGCCGGGCGCCTCGTAGAGGGCGGGGTCCGCGATGCGGGCCTCAAGCTCGGCGCGCTCGGCCAGCAAGTGCGGCGGCGCGGAGGCCCCCGCGAAGGCGATGTCCCGCGCCGTCGCGCCATCCGGGATGTGCGGGTGCTGGTCGAACCAATGCGTGCGCACCTCCTCGAGGCGCAGCGAGCCATGGTCGGCCTTCTCGCGGCCGGCGAGGATGCGCAGCAGCGTCGACTTGCCGGCGCCGTTGGGGCCGACGAGGGCGACTTTCCAGCCGGGCTCGACGACGAACGTGGCGTCGTCGAACAGGGTGCGGCCGCCGTAGCCCTTGCCCAGGCCTTCGGCGTGGATGAGCGGCATGGGCAGGTTTGCCGACACGGGTCCCCTAGATGGGCGTGCCGACGCGGGCCTGCGCCCAGCCGCAGGCCTCCGAGGAACCCGGGGAAACAGGGAAACCGAATTGGCCAGTTTCCTCGGGTTCCCCGCGTTTGCCCGGAGACTCGCCGGCACGCGGGCGGCGGGTTCAAGGGCTCGGAGCGCTGATGCTCTCCAAGCCATGATGCGCGTCCCCGTGAAGCTGGGTCCGAGCAAGATTCACGGCCTGGGCCTGCACGCAGCGGAGCCCATTCCGGCGGGCACCGTCGTCTGGGACTACGACCCGCCCATCGACCAGATCATCCCCGTGACGCAGCTGCCGAATCTGGCGCCACACGTGCGGAAATACATCGCCGTGTACGGGTACCGCGAAGACGACCAAATCGTCTTGTGCGGCGACGATGCGCGTTACTTCAACCACTCCAAGGCGCCCAACTGCAAGAGCGGGCACGGAACCCAGACCGTCGCCATCCGTACCATCGCCGTCGGCGAGGAACTCACGGACGATTACGAGGGCTTCGACGACGACTTCCCACTGTACGGGCACCTGCTGAAGACGAGCACGGTCCCGGATGCGCGGCGGGCGGCGGCGAAGGAGCGCAAGGTCAAGGACGCCAAGACGGGCAAGAAGCGCTAGCACCGGCACGAAACAACATCGGCGTCGTCGGCGACATCGGCGGATGGTTGGCCCATTGGGTGACCAATCCGCCGATGGCGCCGAACGCGCCGATGTGGGTTCCTGGCGCTAGGGTTCCGGCGTGCCGAACTTGCCGGCCAGGCGGGAGCCCTTCGGCCAGCCACCGGACGTCGCCTGCACCTCGAGGCCGGGCCGGATGGCGCCCGTCGGGCACGCATCGAAGCAGGCGCCGTCGGCGATGCACAAGTCGCGATCCACGCGGGCCATGTCGGTGACGATGGCGGCGTCCGTGGGGCATGCGGCTTGGCAGCCGTTGCACACGATGCAGTCCGCGGCGAGCACCCAGGCCTTCTTCTCCTCCGGGAGGGTCTTGGCGAAGGCCTTCACTGCGGGAACGTCCTTCGGGTTGCCAGTGAACTTGCCACCGACAGCCTCGGGCGCGACAACCGCCGCGGGGCTCGACGCGGGCGTGGGCGGAGCCGGCGTGGCCGCGGGGGCCTTCGCCTGCTTGGGCGCCTCGTGCACGACGGGCGATGCCGCCTGCGGCACAGAGCCCACAGAGGACACCGAGTCAGACTTCTGCGCGCTCTGTGCCTTGGGGAGCGGGGTAGCCGCGGTCCCCGGCGGGGGCACGGCGGCCGGCTTGGTTCCCGACTTCACCGCGCGCTCGGCGGCGGCCTGACGGTCGGCGTCGAGGGTGTCCTTCGTGGGCACCATCCACTTGGCGGTGGCGAGCTTGCGTTTGTTGGCCTCCGCGATGAGGGCGTCCACGTGGCCCTTCCAGTCGCCGACGAGGCCGAGATCGGAGTACTGGAAGATGGCGGCGCTCGGGTCGGAGTTGATGGCGATGATGGTGCCCGACTCCTTCATGCCCTCGATGTGCTGGATGGCGCCGGAGATGCCGACGGCGATGTACAGCTTGGGACGGACCGAGATGCCGGTCTGGCCGACTTGGCGGCCGCGCTCCATCCAGCCCTTGTCGGCGACGGGGCGCGAGCAGGCGACTTGGCCTCCCAGGGCCTGGGCGAGCTCCTCGAGCTTGGCGAAGCCTTCCGGGCCGCCGATGCCGACGCCGCCGGCGACGAGGACGTCGGCCTTCGTGATGTCGGCCTTGACGTCATCGACGACGTAGGAGATGACTTGGGCGGCGTACGTCTTGCCGTCGAGCCACTTCGTGTCGGCGTTGTGCACCTTGCCCGACCGCTTGGTGTCGGGGTGGAGGGGCTTGAAGATGCCGGGGCGCGCCGTGGCCATCTGGGGGCGGTGGCGGTCGCAGCGAATGGTGGCGAGCATTTTGCCGCCGAAGGCCGGGCGGCGGGCGAGGAGTTCGCCGTTGACGGCGTCGACGTCGAGTTCCGTGCAGTCGGCCGTCATGCCGGCGTCAAGGGTCGCGGCCACGCGGGACGAGATGTCGCGGCCGGTGTGCGTGGCGCCGATGAGGACGATGTTGGGCTTGTGTTGCTCGATGAGGGCGTTCAGGACGTCCGTCGAGGGGCGGGCCAGGGGGGTCTTCAGGACAGGGTGCTGCGCCAGGATGACTTCGTCGGCGCCCGCGTGCAGGCACTGGGCGGCGAGGTCGGTGACTTGGTGGCCAAGGATGACGGCGGTGACCTTGTGGTGCAGCTTCTCCGCCATGGGGCGCGCGGCGCCGAGCAGTTCGAGGGTGACCGGGCGCAGTTGGCCGTCGCGGTGCTCCACGATGACCCAGACGCCCTTCCAGTCCGCGAAGGAGTCGCAGGGTTTGCAGGCGCGGAACTGGATGGCGTCGTAGCGGCTCCCCTTGCGACGGGACCGATCCACCGATGACACCGATGTCACCGATGCGGTTGCCGTGCCGGCCATCGGTGTCATCGGTGACATCGGTGGATTCGTTTCGTGGGCGGGAGTCACTGGCCCACGCTCCCGCGTGTGAACAGTTCATTGACGAGTTCGCCGGCGTTACCGAGTTTCTTTGCGTGGCGCTCGAAACCGCTCGAGATATCGACCTTGCCGACGATGGTGGGGCTGCCCTTGAGGCCGACCCAGGAAGGGTCCTTGATGTCGGTCAGGTCCGCGAGGCTCCAGACGACGAGTTGCGTCTGGGCGCCCTTGACTTTGCCGTTGAGGGTGGCGATGCGCGGCGTGTTGATCTTCAACTCGCACGTCAAGGCGACGGGCAGCGGGAGGCGGAGGGTCTCGTGGCCGCCGCCGATGGAACGGACCGCGGTCACGGTCTCGGACACCGGGTCGAACTCGGCGCTGTGGATGTAGGTCGCCTGCTCGGTGTCGAGTTGGCCTGCGACGCCGGGGCCGACTTGGCCCGTGGAGGCGTCCGTGGTCTCCTCGCCGAAGAGGATGATGTCGACGTCGCCCCAGGTCTTGCTGATCTTCTTGATGCCGGCCGAGAGCGTCATGCTCGTCGGCCAAGTGTCGGCGCCGGCAAAGGCACGGTCCGTGATGAGCACGCCGCGGTCGGCGCCGCGGGCGACGCATTCGCGCAGCATGATGTCGAAGAACGGGGGGCCCATGGTGACCACAGAGACCTGGGCGCCGAAGCGGTCCTTGAACTGCAAGGCCATCTCGAAGGCGTTCTCGTCGGGGGGGTTGATGATGTTCTTGACCTTGGTGCGGTCGAGCGTCTTCTTGACGGGATCGATGGTCAAGTCGGTGGCGTCCGGCGTCATCTTCATGCAGACGACGACGTGCAGCGGGCGGCCGAGCGAAGGGATGTTGACGGGCTGCGAGACCCTGCGGCTGGCGGCCTGCGGGGTTCCCTTTTGGGCTCCGTTGCTCGACGGGGGGACCGAAGTCATGGCTGCACCGGTTGGGCCTGGCCCCGGCTCAACGCTGGAACCGGCCCTGGCTGCGCCGACTTGGGGGGGTCATTTAAGCGGTGCGACCCCGGCCTAGGGCAGGCCGTTGAGGTAGTCGGCGATGACTTGGCCATGGCAGGGCTTTGGCACACAGAAGCAACCCAGGCGCTTGCCCTTGAGGGCGAGCACCTTCGCTTTGAACACGGGATCCTCGGCGAGGCGCTTGTGGAAGTAGCCGCGGTACTGCTCAATGACCTGCAGGCGAATCTCCTCGCGGTTGACCCAGTAGGGGTTTCCGAAGGTGCCGTCCTGCCCCGGCCGCGGCTTGCCGATGTACACGTCGTACGGCGCGGTCCGCAGGTTCACGACCGTCGTGGCGGACATGCGGGGCCGCTACCCGTAGCGGTAGTTGACGCCGAAACTGGCCCGGGGGTTATTCCACTTCACGGAGCCCGGCGTGCACACGATGTCGCAGGTGCCGCATTCGACGCAGTCCTCGTACGTGAACTGCATCTTGTCATTGACGAATTCGAAGCACTTCGCCGGGCACGAGTTGACGCACATCGTGTGCGGGCACGTCTCGCAGATCTCCGGGTCCACGGTGATGTGTTGGTACTCGTGCGCGTCCGTGACGAACTTGGAGGTGCCGAGTCGGGCCTTGACGTCCAAGATGGGCAGTTTGGCCAGGATGGAGGGCTCGCCGGCTGCGAAACGCGGCTTCGGGGCCGTGGTCGGGCCAGTCTGGGCGGGCGCGTGCGCTGCGGGGGCGTGCGACATTAGAGGTTCACTCCCGCGCTGAGGCCGTCGGCGGCCAAGTCGGTGGCCTTGATGCCGTGCTTCTTCATGGCGCCGCGCAAGTGGTCGCGCAGTTTCTTCTTCGGGCCCTCGGCGGCCAGCATCGACTTGAAGGTCGAGGCCAGGAAGTCCGGGTACTTCTGGAAGAGGCGCGGGTTCCACATGAATTTCCCGACGTTCTTGAAGCGCTCGAAGTCGGATACGACGCCGTCCTTCTCGAGGATGCGCTCGTAGGCCTGCAGGGTGACGGCCGTGAAGTCGCCCTTGCCGATGGCGTGCACGCAGGCGTCGGCGGCGGCGATGCCGCTGCGCACGGCGTAGTTCATGCCCTGGATGACGATGCCATTGCTGAAGCAGAATCCCGCCGCGTCGCCGCACACGAGGACACCGTCCTGGTAGAACTCGGAGAAGCTGGCGTAGCCGCCCTCGGGAACGAGGTGCGCGCCGTACTCGACCATCTCCGCACCCTTGACGAGTTGCTGGATGTACGGGTGGTTGCGGAACTGCTCGATGATGTGGTGCGTGGTCAATTCGCCCTGGCCCTTCATCGTCTTGAGGTTGATGACGACGCCCAGCGAGAGCGTGTCCGCGTTCGTGTACAGGAAGCCGCCGGCCATGACGCCGTCACTGCGGCCGAGGACGAATTCGCCCGCCATGCCGCCGTCGGCGCCGACGTGGAAGCGGTCCTCGATGACGTTGCGCGGGAGCTTGAGGACTTCCTTGACGCCGAGGGCGTAGTGGTCCATGTCGAGCTTCTTGTCGCCGTGGCGCAAGTCGCCCTGGAGCGTGAGGCGGGAGTTTGCCCCGTCGGCGACGATGACGACGTTGGCGCGCGTGACTTCGCCGGATTGGATGACGCCGACGACGTGGCCGTTCTCGCGGTGCAGGCCCTCGACGTTGACGCCCGAGATGACCGTCGCGCCGGCTTTGCGGGCCTGGTCGACGAGCCACTTGTCGGTCTTGGCGCGCAGGACGGCGACGCCGACGCCTTCGGCCTTCATGCCGGCGTCGTGGTAGTCGATGACGAAGGCCGGGCCCTTCTCCGAGAGGAAGCCGACCTTCTTGTTCGTGACCGGGCGCTCGGAGGGGAACGTGGCCTTCCAGTCGGGCAGGATCCTCGCGAGGTCGTTGCCCCACAGGATGCCGCCGGACAGGTTCTTGGCGCCGCCTTCGTCGGCGCGTTCGACGAGGAGGACCTTGACGCCTTTCTGGGCGAGGCGGATGGCGGCCGAGCATCCGGCGAAGCCGGCGCCGACGACGATGACCTGGAAGCCTTGGTTGGAGGTCGTGCTCACGTGCGCCCTTCCTTGGCGGCGCGACAGAGGGGCGGTTTATGAGGAAAGCGGGGCGGCCTAGCCCACATCCAGGACGCGGTCAAGCAACATGCTCATGGTCTGCCCGCGCGCGCTCCTGGCCCCAACCGTGCAACAGCTTCCGACGCCGACGGCGGCGGTTTGCACCACCAAGACTCGAAGCAGCGCGCGAAGCGCGCCGAGGCGGCGCCCCGCGCCGCGGCCAATCTCTGGCTTGTGAGCGTCGTCGGAGTCGTCACAAGGAGGTTGAATTCTGTGGCAATGAACGGGCGCCGGCATGACGTTTGGGGGGATTGGCGAAAGGCGCGGCAAGACGGCGGTTCTTGCCGATGCCGGCCCCTTTAGGCGTTCGTCGTCACTCGTCGTGGCCTTCGCCGGGCGGGTGGTTGTGGAACTCGTGCCCCGGCTCGTCCGGCATCACGGGGAACGTCTCCACGAACTTGATGGCCTTGCCCTTGCCCGTGGCGCGGCGCACGTCGGCGACGACGCGGAACTTCGCCATCGCCCAGTTCTGGTCGAACGTGACCTGGGCGGGGACCTCGATGGTGACTGCGTCCTTGCTGACCTCGAATTTGTAGGAGTCCTTCGGGAACAAGTTGTCCAGGACCGCAGTGAGCTTCTCCTTCTCATCCGTGACGATGCTGCGGATGGTGTACTCGTAGGTGAGGTCCTTGCCGGCGAGGTCGTGGTTCGTGTCCACGCGCACGCGGCCGCCCGCGACCTGGGTCACGACGCCACGCTCGTTGCCGAGGTTGAGCTGCATGCCCACCTGCGGCTCGACCTTCTGCGACTTGAACTTGGCCATGGGGATGGTTTGGACCTTCTTCGGGTCGCGGGCGCCGTAGGCGTCCTCGGCCTTGATGTCGGTCTTGACGGCGGCACCAGTCTTGCCGTGCGAGCGGATGTGCGACTCGAGGCCCTTGATGATCTGCGAGGCGCCGAGGGTGACGGTGATGGGCTTGTAGCCGCGGCCCTCGCGGTGGATGTTGTTCGCCTTGGCGACGTCCTCCTGCGAGGTTTCGACGAGCTTGCCGTCGACCCAGAGCGTGTAGTCGAAGCGGATCACGTCGCCGTCCTTCAGTCCGGCGGGGGCGGTCTGCGTGGTGGCGGCATCCTTGGAGGCCATGGCTGCGGCGACAAGGGGCGGGTACAAAAACCCGGTTCCGCGGGCACCTGACGACTCCCGAACCGGGATTGCGGTGATGACGGTGACGCCGGCCCTGGCTCGGCGCACCCCATCACTGGGCATCACCGGAATCACTGGTTGGGTGGTCGAGGGCGGGAGCCTACCATTTCCCTTGGTACTTGAGCCAAGCCGCCACCAGGAGGATGGCGGCGACGAAGACCGTGAGGGCATTGAGGATGATGACCGTCTCCAGCAAGCCCGCCACGAGAAGCATCAGGCCGAGGGCCGCGATGCCCAGGCCAAGCACGCGGTTTCCGCGCGGGCGAGCCACGGCCAGCACCAAGCCGACGAAGAGAAGGCCGATGGCGACCGCCGTGTCAATCCAAGGCACAGGCAACAGACCGGCGAAGACGGCGACGCCAAGGACGAGGAGAAGCCGCGCAACGGTGCCTTCAGAGAGCTCCTGCGTCAAGCGTCAGCGCCCTACATCTTTCCGACGAGCTTCAGGACGCCGACGACGATGAGGATGATGGCGACGATGGTGATGAGCATGTTCGCAATGCCGTCGAGGAAGTTCAATCCGAGACTCGCGAGGATCGCGATCGCGCCGAGCACGATGAGTGTCCACGCCAACCAGGAGGCGCCGGAGACCTTGCCCGTCAGGATCAGAATCCCCACCACGAGCAGCAAGACGCCCAGGATCAACGTCAAGTACGGGATGTTGAGCCAGCCCAGCAGGAGAAGGGCGCCGACGACGATGAGGACGATTCCGAGGATCTTGTTGTTTTCCACGGCCTTGACAATTGCCGGGCCCCATTAAACCGTTGCAACTTGCGCCGGAGCCTCGCGCAGCCGTCAGCAGGGCCCGGTCTTGGAGTCGTAGATGCAGTCCCCGCCCTCGGATTCGTACAGCGTCGTCCGCTGCGTGCGGATGCGGTACTCCACGAAGTTGCCCGGCTCGAGGAGGAGGCACTGCGTGACGGGGATGCCGCGCACCGTGTGTTCGAGGCCAAACTGCTTCGTCCGCACCGTGACCTCCAGAACGTCGCAACGCGTGTCCTCGACGGTGGCGTCCACCTTGTAGTCCGCGACGTAGAGCAGGGCCCCGAGGATGGCGACGAGGAACAGGACCGAAAACAGGAAGCCCGCGACCCGGCCGAGCACCTTTCGGGGCCCCCGCTTGCCAACCGGCCGGGCGGGAACGGCTTCAGGCGTCGGCGACTGCTCGTCGGCGTCGACCACCCCGCCCTCGGCGCTTGCTTGCCCCGGCTCGGGGTCGGCGTCGAACCCGCCGACGTCTTCAGGCGTCTTCCGGGGCATAGTAGTACTCCCCAGCCTGCCGTTGCTCGCGGTCGAGTCGGGAATCGGTCTTGTTGATGCGCGGCCGCCGCGTCTCGTTGTCCCGGCGGAACGTCACGCCGACGTCCTTCAGGAACCGGTTCATGCCGTTGCGCAGCGTGTGCGGGCCGGTGGCGTGCCCCTTCTTTCCCGGCTCCCCGCCGAAGACCATCATGGAGTCCGAGACGAGGTCGAGGAAGTACACGTCGTGGTCCACGATGAGGGCGCTGCGGCCCTTCTTCTCCATGACGCGCCGGATGGTCTTGGCGGCATTGATGCGCTGGTTGACGTCCAGGTACGCTGACGGCTCGTCGAGCAAGTACATGTCCGCATCGCGGTAGAGGGCGAGCGAAACGGCAACGCGCTGCAGTTCGCCACCGGACAGGCGGCTGACGTCCTTGTCGAGGAGGGTCTTCAGGGTCATGGGGCGGAAAATCTCGCTCTGGTAGAACCCCGACGTCATCAGTTCGGGGGCCTGGGCCGCAATCATCTCGCGCACCGTGCCGTCGAATTCCGCCTTGATGTACTGCGGCTTGTACGCCACCGACACCTTGCCCAATTTGGTGCCGCCGTCCGGCTCCATGACGCCGGCGAGAATCTTGACGAACGTCGTCTTGCCCGTCCCGTTGGGACCGACGACGCCCACGACCTCCGCGCGGTGGATGGTGCCCGCGTCGGCCGAGAGCTGGAAGCCGCCAAGGTCCTTCGTGATGGCCGGGAAGTCCAGGAGATCCATCAATTCATGCGCCTGCTTGGGCGGATGAGCCTCGAAGCGGATGGCCTCCTCGCGCACCCGAATGTTCTCCTCGTGCAGGAACCCCTCCAGGTACGTGTTGATGCCGTGGCGCACGTTGCGCGCCTCCGTGATCACGCCGTACGTGCCCTCCTCGCCGTACACAAGGTGAACCTGCTCCGTGAGGAAATCGAGGACGGCAAGGTCATGCTCGATGACGATGACGCGCTTCTTCGTGGCCAGGTCCTGGATGACCTGGGCGACGCGCAAGCGCTCATGGATGTCGAGGTACGACGACGGCTCGTCGAAGAAGTACACGTCCGCGTCCTTCAGCAGCGTCGCCGCAATGGCGATGCGCTGCAATTCGCCGCCCGACACCTGGTCCATCTGGCGGTCGAGGACCCCCGAGATGTTGAGCCGGGGCACGACGAGGTCCCAGCGGCCATCCGTATCGGTCTTCTTCAGGAGCTCGCGCACGCTCCCCTTGAAGGCCTTCGGGAGCTGGTCCACGTACTGCGGCTTGCGGGCGGTGCGCACGCCCTTGTCGACGACCATCTTGAGGTAGTCGCCGAGTTCGGTGCCCTTGTACTTCGCGAGGATGCCGTCCCACGTGGCCTCGGCCTCCCAGTTGCCCATGTTGGGAATCTCTTCGCCGGCCAGGATGCGGATGGCCGTCGTCTTGCCCATGCCGTTGGGGCCCAGGATGCCGGTCGCGGCGCCGAGACGGGGCACGGGGAGTTGGAAGAGACGGAAGCCATTCTTGCCGTACTGGTGCACGAGGTCGTCGCCGAGCTGCTCGGGCAGGCCGATGATGCGGATGGCATCGAAGGGGCACTTGTTGACGCAGATGCCGCACCCGATGCACAGCTCCTCCGAGATGACGGGCTTGCCCTTCTCCGGGTCCATCTTGATGGTGTCCACCACCCCCGACCGCACGGGCGGGCAGAACCGGATGCACTCCTGCTGGCACTTCTTCGGTTGGCACCGGTCGGCCAGAAGGACAGCAATGCGCACAGGTTGGCCAGGTGCCCTCTGATTTCAAGGGTTCGATGGGTGGCGGCACGACGGCGCGCGTTCCAACTTGCGACCGAATGGCGCTTTCTCCGCCGACGGTGGCGGCTTGCCCAGGGATGCGTTGGCGAAGCGGCGCGCGTAGCGCGCCGAGGCGACGCCCCGCGCCGCCAAGGGACGTCATCAGAGGCTTGACGGCGGCGTCGGCGTCGCCGTCAGAAGGAGGTTGACTGGCGTGGCGCCCGAACGGGCGCGGTCGATTGAGGGATGAGCCTGAAGCGCAAGGTCTCGCAGGCAAAGACCTAACCCGGACGCGCCGCTGGCCCCGTGCCGTGCCCGAACGTCAATGGCCGAAGGACTTCAAGGACCGCCTCACGACGCCCCTGCCCGGCCGCTCGCACATGTGGCGCATCCTGCGCGAAGGGGGCTTCCGCGGTGACGGCAACGCCGTCCGCGACGCCGCCCTGGTCCCGCGCGGCGACCGCAAGCTCCCCGACCTGAAGCCAAGCCAATCCAGTGTCACCTGGATTGGGCACGCAACGTTCCTCATCCGCACCGGCGGCCTCAACATCCTCGCCGACCCCGTCTGGTCCCCCAAACTCCCCGCCCGCTCCCGCCGCATGACGGAACCCGGCCTCCCCTGGGAGGACCTGCCGCGCATCGACGCCGTCGTGATCAGCCACAACCACTACGACCACCAAGACAAGCCCACCCTGCTTCGCCTGCCCAAGACGACACCAATGCTTGTCCCCGGCGCATCCGCCACATGGTTCCGCGCCCTCGGCTTCACCGACGTCCGCGAACTCGACTGGTGGGAATCCACCGAGCTCCAGGGCGTCAAGTTCGACTTCGTCCCCAGCCACCACTGGAGCCGCCGCGGCCTGCTCGACACCTGCCGCCACCTCTGGGGCGGATGGATCATCACATCGAAGGAGCACCGCCTGTACCACGCCGGCGACACCGGATACGGCCACTTCTTCACGGAAATCGGCAAACGCTACCCCCGCATCGACGTCGCCATGCTCCCCATCGGCGCCTACGCCCCCCGCTGGTTCATGAAACCCGTCCACACCGACCCCGACGAAGCCATCCAAGCCCTGAAGGACGTCGGCGGCAAAGCCATGGCCTGCATGCATTGGGGAACGTTCGTGCTCACCGCCGAGCCGTTGCTGGAACCCCTCCACCGGACCCGCGACGCCTGGGCGAAGACGGGGCGCCGCCGCGAGGACCTGTGGGACCTTGGCCTCGGCGAGACGCGGATTCTCTGACAGTTCCGGGGAACGCAGCCCATTCACCGACCTCGCCGTAGGTTCCTCGAGGAGCCTCGTGTTTCCTCAGCCATGGTCCGAACCCGTGACGCCACAACCATCGAACTCTCCGTGGTCCTGCGCGACCGTCTCCTGCGGTTGAAGGTCCACGAGCGTCAGGCCTGCCACGAAGTCATCGAGGAGGCCCTCGACGTCTATGAGGACCTCCTTCGTGAGGGGACGCCGCGGGCCGAAGTCTTATCGGCTTCCTCCGAGTCGGCGCCGACGTGACGGGACTGCCGAACCTTCCTTTGGCTGGGGCGAGCCCGTTGCCCGGAAGTGGTCGTCCGAGGTTGCCGGAGTGGTTCAAGGTCAAGGCGCCCAGCGGGCAGGCTTACACGGAGATTAAGCAGGCGTTGCGCGAGCGCGGCTTGTCGACGGTGTGTGAGGAGGCGCGTTGTCCCAACCTTGCGGAATGCTGGTCGGGGGGGAAGTCGGGGAAGGGGACGGCGACCATCATGGTGATGGGTGGCGTGTGCACCCGGGGGTGCCGGTTCTGCTCCGTTCCGACGGGCAAACCGGGCCCTCTCGACGTGGAGGAGCCGAGGAAGGCCGCGGAGACGGTGGGCATCATGGGGGTCGGGTACGTCGTCATCACGAGTGTGGACCGCGACGACCTGCCGGACCGCGGTGCCGACCACTTTGCGAAGGTCATCGAGCGCTGCAAGGCTGACCACCCGGAGGTCCTCGTCGAAGTGCTGACGCCGGACTTCGCCGGCAACCCGGACGGGCCCCGCCGCATCGTGGCGGCCAAGCCGGACGTCGTCGCGCACAACATCGAGTCGGTGCGCCGCCTCACGCCGCTCGTGCGCGATCGCCGGGCCGCTTACGAGCAGAGCCTTGCCGTGCTGCGGGCCTACAAGGCCGCCGGGGCGAAGTACACGAAGACGAGCATCATGGTCGGCTTTGGCGAAGCCGAAGCGGAGGTCCTCGAGACTCTCAAGGACTTGCGCGCCGCCGGCGTCGACATCGTGACTTTCGGTCAGTACCTGCGCCCGACGCAGGAGGCCCGTCATCTGCCGGTCACGGAATTCGTTCACCCGGACCAGTTCGCGAAGTACCAGCGCATGGCCGAGTCGTTGGGGTTCCTCTACGTGGCGTCGGGGCCGCTCGTGCGTTCATCGTACAAGGCGGGCGAGTTGTTCCTTGAAGGCATGATTCGCGGCGCGAACCCGAAGGTGGCGTGATGGAGCCCACCGAACTGCTGCCCTACTTCCAGCTCGTGGGACAGATTGCCCTCGTCGTCGGCGCCGGCGTGGCCGTCTACCAGCTGATGCAGTTGCGCCAGTCGCGCCATTCGGAGGCGGCGCTGCAAGTCATTACGAGTCTGCAGACGCAGGAGTTCCGCGACGCCTTCAACCTCGTCAATGAATTGCCGCTCGGGGCGACGGCGGACCAGGTGCGCGCCGACCCGCGCGTCGAGACTGCGGCGGGCACCATCATGATGACGTTCGAGACGCTCGGTGTTCTCGTGCATTCGCGCATCGTTCCCATTGAACTCGTGGACCAGGTCATCGGCGGGTTCCTGCGCGAGTCCTGGCGCCGCCTGGAGCCGTACACGATGTGGAAGCGCAAGGCCATCGGCTCCGCGCGTTGGGGCGAGTGGTACCAGTGGCTCTTCGAGCACCTGGCCGTGAACCCGAGGCGCCAGCAAGGTGCGTACGAGGTCTTCCGCGAGTGGAAGGCCTGACCGCGCCCGTTCGGTGCCCACGCGCAACCAACGTCTTGTGACGCCGACCCCGACGCCGAGGTCAAGCCAGTGATTTCTTGGCGGCGCGGGGCGCCGCCTCGCGCGCCTTCGGCGCGCGCTTCGGCACCTGTTGCGTGTGCAAGTCCCCGTCGTCGGCGTCGGAAGGCGTTGGACTCGTGCGAGGAGGAATGCGCGCCGTCATGGCGCGTTGCGGTTGGTGGGGCGCATGAGTCTTGACTTGCACCGGTCCAAGCCGACGCGCTGGACCGTGGGGGCGGGTCGCCCTTAGGCGACCGTGAAGGTCTGCTCGTCGCTCCAGTAGTGGTGCATCTGCTGGTCCTCGTCCATCATGCGGGTGTGGGCGCGCATGTGGTACGTGCCGGCCTGCATCGGTGCGGTGCAACGCGCCGTGAACGTGCCGGGGACTTCGCCGCTGGTGTGGACGCAGCCCGTCGAGGCCGTGAAGGCCGCCGTCGGGTCGGATTGGGTGTTGTTCCAGAAGTGGGCGCCGATGTGGTCGCTCATCATGCCGTGCATGTTCTGGTGTTCGGCCGTCGACCGGACCGTGACGTTGAACATGCCTCCCGGCGCCATCGGCGCCATCGGCACGCCGGACAACTCCATGTGGTAGCTGTCGGTGCCCATCGGCATGTTGCCGTCGTCCCCGGCCGTGTCGCCGCAGCCGGCAAGCAGGAGGGTCAGGAGGGAGGCGGTGAGGAGGCTGGCGAGGGTTCGCATGACCTTGGCATCGGGCCGGCAGCGTTCAACCTTGCCGGTCGGCTGCTTCTAGGGCGTGCACCTGGAACCTGAACGTTTTCCAGCGTTGTGCCACACACATGATTGGCTGTTCATCTTTGGACGCTCACCCTTAAAGGAACCCCCGACTTCGCGCCGCTTGCGAGGAGTGGAATGGCCGACAAGCCGCTTTCGATCCTGGAGTCCAAGAAGAAGTCCGACCTCGAGTTGGACCTCAGCGACGCCGACCTGCGCCACCTGTACACGACGATGGTGCGCGTGCGCCGCATGGACGAGAAGCTCATCCTGCTGCAGCGCCAGGGCCGCATCGGCTTCTACCTCTCCTGCCTCGGGCAAGAGGCCTGCCACATCGGCGCCGCCTACGCCCTCAACGAGGACGACTGGATCTACCCCCACTACCGCAACCCCGGCACCCCGCTCCTTCGCGGCGTCTCCATGTTGCGCATGGTGAACCAGTGCTTCGGCAACGCCGCCGACGAAATCAAGGGCCGCCAGATGCCCGTGCACTACTCGTTCAAGGACATCAATTTCTTCAGCATCAGCTCCCCGCTGGGCACGCAGATCATCCAGGCCGCCGGCACGGCGTACGCCATGAAGCTGAAGGGCACGAAGCAGGTCGCCATGACCTCCTTCGGCGACGGCTCGTCCTCGGAGATTGACTTCCATTCCGGCATGAATTTCGCGGCGGTCACGAAGTCGCCCACCATCTTCATGCTCGAGAACAACCAGTGGGCCATCTCGGTCCCCACGAGCAAGCAGAGCGCGTCGGAGTCGTACGCCATCAAGGCAGCCGCGTACGGCATGCCCGGCATCCAGGTGGACGGCAACGACATCCTCGCCGTCTACAAGGTCACGAAGGACGCCGTGGAACGCGCCCGCAACGGCGAGGGCCCGACGCTCATCGAGCTCGTCACCTTCCGCATGGGCGCCCACTCGACGTCGGACGACCCGAGCCGCTACTGCCCGCCCGAGCAACTGAAGGAGTGGGCCGCGAAGGACCCGCTCAAGCGCTTCGAGGCGTACCTGCTCAAGACGAAGGTCATCGACGCCAAACTCATCGAGAAGACGAGCGCCGACGCCGTCGCCGAAGTGGACGCCGCCATCAAGGCCGCGGAGAAGAACGGCCCGATGCCGCCCGTCGAGACGATGTTCGACGACGTCTACGAGCACCTGCCTGACCTGCTCAAGGACCAGAAGGAGCAGATGCTGCGCGACTACAAGGAACACGGAATCCCAGGGGCGCACTGATGCTGACCACCAACGAATGGGTGCGCGTCTTGATCTGCATCTTCGGCCCGCCGATGGTCCTTGGACTTGTGCACGTGACGACGAATTTCTTCCAAGTCATGACGCTCGCCGAGGTCATTCTCTTGGGCCTCGTCGCCGGAATTGCAGGCTCTTTTGGCATTTGGAGCAAGCGCAAATCGCGCGAGGAAGTGGCCTGAATGGCCGGCTCCACCATCCTCTACCTCCTCCTCACAGGCGCCGGCTGCTGTGTAGCCGGGGCCTGCTTCGTCCTCGGAGGCAACTGAGATGCCAGCAACCCTTGAGGAAAACGCCTTGCTCGCCTACGTGAAGGACCGCAAGCAGACGACGGCCAGCCGCGACGCGCGGCTCCGGACTTACGGGTCCACCGCCATGGAATCTTTGGGAATTGCGATGCTGATTGCGGGCTTCGCGATCGGCCTGTCTGCGACCTTCTTCAGCCCCCTTGTCGCCATGGCCCTGTTGGCAGCTGCGTGCACGGCAGTCATCCTCATCATCCGGTCCAACAAGAAGGAGGCCGCCTGAATGGACACGGAGGTCACTTGGCGGACCATTTGGCAGGCCGTGACGTTCATCCTGGTCACCCTCGCCATCGCCTCCCTCGTCGGCAGCATCTTCCCGTTCGGCCAGGTCTTCGTGTTCCTGTTCGCCGGCTTGATCGCCTACCTCAACGCGCGCTTCTCTCCCTTCACCACGCCGCAGCAGGAGGTCGCCAACTAATGCCCGTCATGACACTCATCCAGGCCGTCACGCACACCCTCGACCAAGCCATGGGCAAGGACGACAACGTCGTCATCCTCGGCGAGGATGTCGGCAAGAACGGCGGCGTCTTCCGCGCCACCGACGGCTTGTGGGCCAAGTACGGCGACGCCCGCGTGCTCGACACGCCGCTCAACGAGTCCCTCATCATCGGTGCTGCGATTGGCATGGCCACGTACGGCCTGCGCCCTGTGCCGGAGATCCAGTTCCAGGACTTCATCTTCCCCGGCTTCGACCAGATCGTGTCCGAGGCCGCGAAGATCCGCTACCGCAGCGGCGGCCAGTACTCCGTCCCGATGGTCATCCGCACGCCGTACGGCGGCGGCATCCGCGGCGGCCACTACCACTCGCAATCCGGCGAGGCGTACTTCGCGCACACGCCCGGCATCACCGTCGTCATCCCGTCGACGCCGTACGACGCCAAGGGCCTCCTGCACGCCTCCATCGCCTCCAATGACCCCGTGATGTTCATGGAGCCGAAGAAGATTTACCGCGCCGCCAAGGGCGAGGTCCCCGAGGAGTACTACACCGTCCCCCTCGGCAAGGCCAAGGTCACCCGCGAAGGCACCGACGTCACCCTCGTCTCCTACGGCGCCATGCTCCCCCTGTGCGAGCAGGCCGCCATCGCCGCCGAGAAATCGAAGATCAGCTGCGAAGTCATCGACCTGCGCACCATCAACCCCTGGGACCGCAAGACCGTCCTCGACTCCGTCAAGAAGACCGGCCGCGCCGTCATCGTCAACGAAGCCCCCCTCACCGGCGGCTTCGCCAGCGAAGTCTCGGCCACCATCGCGGAGAACTGCATCGAGCACCTCGAGGCCCCCATCAAGCGCGTCACCGGCTACGACACGCCGTTCCCGTACACGCTGGAGAACCTGTACATGCCCAACGCCAACAAGGTCGTCCAGGCCATCGAGGACGTCATCAACTTCTGAGGCTGGCTATGCTCTCCCACATGTTCGCCCGCCGAACCACGAAACCCACGAAGCGCACGAACGAGAGCGCAGCGCTTCGTGCGTTTCGTGCAATTCGTGGTTCTAGCGGAGGCGCCTGACATGACATTCCAATTCAAGCTGCCCGACATCGGCGAAGGAATCCAAGAGGGCGAAATCGTCCGCTGGATCAAGAACGAGGGCGACGCCGTCAAGGAAGACGAGCCCATCGTCGAAGTCATGACGGACAAGGCCACCGTCGAGTTGACCAGCCCGCGCAAGGGCGTCATCAAGAAGTGCCACTTCGCCGAGGGCGACATGGCGAAGGTCGGCCAAGTCATCGTCGAGATCGAGGAAGGCGCGACTGCCAATCCGACGGAGCCACAGAGCGCGCAGAGTCCGCAGACAACGTCTTCTGCGACCTCTGCGGGCTCTGCGGCCCCGGCGAAGTCCGCCGCCAAGGACGCCAAGGCCGAGTCCAAACCCGAGGCCAAGAAGGAGGAAAAGGAGGAAAAGACCCTCTTCGAGCTCCCCAAGGAGATGGCCGCAGCGACGAAGGTCATCAACCGGCGCGGAGCCGCCCCGTCGGCCCCGGCCCAGCCCTCCGCGCCCACCAAGCCGGCTGTGCCATCCGGCTACAAGGCCACGGCCGCGCCCGCCGTGCGCCGCTACGCCCGCGAGAAGGGCATCGACCTCAACCAGGTCCTCGGCACCGGCCAAAATGGCCGCGTGACCCGGGAAGACCTCGACGCGTTCCAGTCGGGCGGCGCCCGCGCGCCGCAGGACGCCCCCGCCCCGATGGCCGTCGGCGGTGCCCGCTTTGGGTACACCGACGTCAAGTACAGCACGAACCCGGCCCTCGAGGAGCGCGTGCCGCTGCGCGGCCTGCGCCGCACCATCTCGAAGGCGATGGAGCGCTCGAAGTTCACGGCGACGCACTTCACGTACGTCGCGGAAGTGGACTGCGACAACCTCGTTCGCCTGCGCGACTCCGCCAAGAAGGTCGCCGATGAGCGCGGCGTGAAGCTCACCTTCATGCCGTTCTTCGTCAAGGCCGCCGTCGCGGCGCTCAAGCGCCACCCGGACGTCAACGTCGCCTTCGACGAGAACACCTCCGAGATTGTCAAGAAGAAGTACTGGCACATCGGCGTCGCCACGGCCACGGACGCGGGCCTCATCGTTCCCGTCGTGAAGGACGCGGACCGCAAGGGCGTCCTCGACATCGCCCGCGAAGTGGCGGACCTGTCGGAGCGAACCAAGGCCGGCAAGGCCAAGCTCGAGGAGCTCACCGGCTCGACGTTCAGCATCACGAGCCTCGGCAAGCTCGGTGGTGTCCTGGCCACGCCCATCCTGAACTACCCCGAGGTCGCCATCATGGGCGTCCACGAGATGAAGCAGGTCCCCGTCGTCAAGGAGGGCCAACTTGCCATCGGTTGGCGCATGAACCTGAGCTTCACCTTCGACCACCGCATCGTCGACGGCTACAACGGCGCCATGTTCGCCAACACCCTCGTCTCCTACCTCGAGGACCCCCAGCTCCTCCTGCTGGAGAGTCTCTGAGATGGGCGTCGTGGAGCAGATGCCGCAGGCGCGCGACGAGAAGCGGGACACCAAGGCCACGGACGGGACATACGACGTCGCCATCATCGGCGCCGGGCCGGGCGGCTACGTCGCGGCCATCCGCGCCGGGCAACTCGGTTTGCGCACCGTCATCATCGAGGAGACGAAACTCGGCGGCGTCTGCCTCAACGTCGGCTGCATCCCCTCCAAGGCCATCATTTCGGCCGCGAAGGACTTCAAGCACGCCGCCGCAGCCGCGGACAAGGGCATCACCTTCGCCGACCCCATCGTCGAGATGCCGAAGCTCGTCAAGTGGAAGCAAGGCGTCGTGGACAAGCTCACCTCCGGCGTCGCGGGTCTCCTCAAGGCCAACAAGGTCGAGGTCCTCAACGGCCGCGCCACCCTGGTTGCCAAGGACCTCGTCGAAGTCAACGGACCGATGGGCAAGCGCACCATCAACGCCCGCAACGTCATCGTGGCCACGGGGTCGTCAACCATCGAGATTCCCGGATTCAAGTTCGACGAGAAGCGCATCCTGTCCTCGACGGGCGCACTCGAGATCCAATCCGTTCCGAAGCACCTCGTCGTCATCGGCGGAGGCGTCATCGGCCTGGAACTGGGCTGCGCCTACGCCAACCTGGGCTCCGAGGTCACCGTCGTCGAGATGATGGACCAACTCGTGCCCGGCGTGGACGCCGACATCGCCAAGGGCTTGGAGCGCATCCTCAAGCGCAAGGGCTTCGCCATCCACCTCAAGGCGCGCGCCAAGGAAGCCAAGGCGAGCGCCAGCGGCGTCAAGGTCACCTTCGAGGCCAACGGCTCCGAGCAAGTCGTCGAGGCCGACTACGTCCTCGTCAGCGTCGGCCGCCGCCCGAACACGAAGGGACTCGGCTTGGAGAAGGTCGGCGTCAAGCTCGACGAGCGCGGGTTCGTGCCGACGGACCTGCAGCGCCGCAGCAACGTGCCGCACATCTATGCCATCGGCGACATCACGCATGGCCCCATGCTCGCCCACAAGGCCAGCAAGGAAGGCATCGTCGTCGCCGAAACCATCGCGGCCTCAATCAAGGGAACGAAGTCCAGCGCCGCGGCCGATTGGGCGACCATCCCCGGCGTCATCTTCACCGACCCCGAGATTGCCACCGCGGGCCTCACCGAGGCGCAGGCGAAGGCCGCCGGGCATGAAGTCAAGGTCGGCACGTTCCCCGTCGCCGCTCTCGGACGCGCCCTCGCCGCCAGCGAACCCGATGGCTCCTACAAGGTCATCGCGGACGCCAAGACGGACCGCCTGCTCGGCGTGCACATCCTGGGCGCCAACGCGTCGGACCTCATCTCGGAGGCAGTCCTTGCCCTCGAGATGGGAGCCACGGCCGAGGACCTCGCACTCACCGTGCACCCGCATCCAACGATGTCGGAAGGCATCATGGAAGCCGCCGAGGCGCTGCACGGCAAAGCCATCCACGCGCTCAACCGGTCCTAGCCCGGCCGCAGGCAACCGAGCGCTCATATGCGGAATCCCCGATGCCGTGCCATGCGCTTCGCACGAGCCTTGGCCCTCGTCGTTCCTCTCCTGGCAAGCGGCTGCTTCCAGGACACCCCAAATCAGGTGCCGACCACGGAGGACCCTGCCCCCGACTTGGCCATGCCGGAGACGACACCAACGACCTGGTACTTGCATCATGCCCCGACAGGAACGAGCCCCAGCGGCCAGCCCAGTTGCGGAACCGTGGACCCTTACATGGATCTGCAGGACACGGCCGGCGACTGCGGCGCCCACGGCCGCCGCTTCAATCTGTCTCCGCTGGGCGAGACACCATGCGCCGACCTGTGCTTCGTGGCCCGCAACGCGACGACCCCGACTTATGCCCTCGAAGCCCCCGTCGAGGTCCTGCTCTACTTGACGGCCGATGCCGTGGACCAGGCCGACATCTGGGTCCAACTCCTAGCCGATGGGACGGAGGTTGGCGTGGCCGAGGCGACCGACGTGGTCGTCTTCGGGACTGGCGGCGCAACCTTCCAGGAGGTCCCCGTGACCTTCCTGCTCACGGCTGCCATTCCTGCAGGAGCAGAGCTTGAGCTCCACGTGGAAATCAAGGCCATCGAATCCTATTTCGTTGGGTACGAGGGCGCCAGCGCAAGCCGGTTCACCATCGGCTAGCCGAACGTGTTCTCGCCCGGCCTGGACGGCGGGGTCGCATCCGTGAAGGCCTGGTTGCGACCGGTGCCCCAGGCGCAGTGTTTTCCCTGGCCGGACCACTGCCTTGCCGTGCCCCACCCGCGACACGCGCTCGTCATCGAGGGCGGCGGCATGAAGGGCGCCTACGCCTCGGGGGTCCTCGCGGCCTTCGAGGAACACGGGCACCATCCATTCGACGCCGTGTACGGCACCTCGGCTGGCGGCGCCTTGGGGGCATGGTTCTCGGCCGGGCAGGCGCGCTTCGCCCAGCGCACGTGGGACTACGCCGCCGATCGGCGCATCGTGTCGTACCGGCGATTCGCCCGCGGCGGCCCCCTGCTCGACCACGAGGCCCTGCTCGACATCGTCTACGTCCAGGAGGCCCCCATCGACCAGGAGGCCATCCTGCGATGCCGCCACCCGGTCGTCGTCACCGCCGTCGACATCCACACCGGCGAGACGGTCTACCACGACCTGCGCGAAGGCGACATCATCCCGTGGCTCAAGGCAACGGGGCGGCTGCCGTTCGGCGCGGGCACGCCCGTCACCATCGGGTCGCGCACGCTGCTCGACGGCGGCATCTTCGATCCCATCCCGGTGCGCAAGGCGGTCGCGGACGGAGCTCGCAAGTTGACCGTCGTCCTCAACACGCCGCCCAACGCGACGGCGCGCGACAGCCGCATCGCAAGCGCCCTTGTGGCGCGCCGCTATCCGCCGCTGCGGCACGGGATCATCAACCACCACCACATCAAGGAGGAAGCCATCGCGTATGCGAGCTCGCCGCCGCTGGGCGTGCAGGCGACCGTAATCAGGCCAAGCAAGGCAACTGGCTTGAGTCGCTTGACGCGGGACTTGGACAAGATCCGGCGAACCCTCGAGCAGGGACGGGCCGACGGGGCAGCGCACGTGGCCCGCGCCGATTGACGGGGCCCGATTCGCACGCCCAGCCCTCGCTGGGCACGCATGTCCCATTCCAGACACGTGTGCCCAGACCTGTTCCCACGTCGTCATCGACCCTATAAGTGGAAGGGACGAGTGTTGTTGCGTCATTTGGCAATGGTCAACGTCGCCGTCATCGGAGCCCGGGGCTATCTCGGCCGGGAATGCGTCCGGATCCTCCTCGCCCACCCGCAAGTCGCCTCAATCACGCCCGTGAGCAACACCGAGGCCGGCAAGGCCTACGGCGACCTCGTCCCCGGGTTCCGCGGACGCCCCCTGACCTTCGCGCCCTCCAACGACCCAAAGGTCGCCGCCGCCGACGTGCTCTTCCTCGCCACGGACGCCGAGGAGGCCAAGAAGGCCGTCGCCGCCGCGAAGGACGGCCAACTCGTCATCGACCTCAGCCGCGCCCACCGCCACCAAGGCTTCGAGGCCGGCTCGCAGTGGGTGTACGGCCAACCCGAACTCCTGCCCGTCGCCAAGGGTGCCAAGCGCATCGCGAACCCAGGCTGCTACCCCACGGCCACGATGCTCGCTGCCGCCCCGGCCCTGGCCGCCGGCCTGGTCGCCGACGGCGTGCTCATCAGCGACGGCATCAGCGGCGTCAGCGGCGCCGGCGCCACTCCACGCGGGGACCTGCACTTCCCGGAAGCCAACGAGGCCGTTCGCGCCTACAAAGTCCTCGGCCACGACCACCTGGCGGAGATCCGCCTGGCCGCCGCCGCAGTCGAACACAAGGCCGGCTCGCGCACCGCCGCTCAGGCACCGCGCGCCGTGCGCTTCACGCCGCACCTGGCGCCCTTCAACCGCGGACTGCTTGCCACCGTGTACCTTCCCCTCAAGTCCGGCGTCACGGCCGAGCAGGTCAAGGCCGCCTACGCAGCGCACTACGCGAACACGCCCTTCGTGCACGTCGTCGCCGAGGCAGACACCGCCAACGTGCGCGGCAGCAACCGCGCCGAAGTCGCCGTGGACGTCGACTTGGATGCCGGCCTCATCGTCGCGCGCTGCGCCATCGACAACCTCATCAAAGGCGGCTCCGGAAACGCGGTGCAGAACATGAACCGCGCACTCGGCCTTGCCGAGGGCGCTGGCCTGCCGACCCTCGGAGGCGGTCCTTAGTGCTCCTTGGATGGCGGCGCACCGTCGCCAAGCTTCAAGGCACCGCGCCGGAGTCGCCGGGCGTGCCCACGGCCAACGGCCAGTCCACCAGCGCCTACACCGTCACCATCGTTGCGGACAAGCACCTCAACCACGTCCCCGGCTTCAAGGCCCAAGGCGTCTGGGCGCAGATCAAGAAGAAATCCAAGGACGTCTGCCTGATCGTCAGCGACCGCCCCTCCAAAGGCGCGGCCGTCTTCACGCAGAACGCCTTCTGCGCCGCTCCCGTCATCGTCTCGCGCGAGAACGTCGAGAACGGCGACATCCGCGCCATCGTTTGCAACGCCGGCAACGCCAACGCCGTCACCGGTGAGCAGGGCCTGAAGGACGCCCGCGAGATGGCGGAGGTCGCGGGCAAGGCCCTCAAGCTCCAGCCGGACCAATTCATCGTCTGCTCCACGGGCATCATCGGACGCCCCATGCCGATGGACAAAGTCCGCGCCGGCATCGTCGAGGCAGCACGCACCCTGGGCGACGCCACCGGCGGCGAGGCTGCCGAAGCCATCACGACCACGGACAGCCACCCCAAGCATGTCTTCGTCGAGGTCAAGGTCGCCGGGCGCACCTTCAACATCGCAGGCATCGCCAAGGGCGCCGGCATGATCCACCCCAACATGGCGACCATGCTGTCGTTCCTCGTCACCGACGCCCCAATCACGACGACGTTCCTGCAGGCGAACCTGAAGGAGGCCGTGAACGCCACCTTCAACATGATCACCATCGACGGCGACCAGTCCACGAACGACACATGCGCCCTGATTGCCAACGGCGCCGCCGGCGGAGCGAACCTCCGCAAGGGCACCCCCGAAGCCGAAGCCTTCCAGGCCGGCCTGCGCCTCGCCTGCAAGGTCCTCGCCAAGCACATCGCCGGCGACGGCGAAGGCGCCACCTCGGTCCTCGAGGTCCGTGTCGAAGGGGCCAGCACCCTCGACGACGCCCGCACCATCGCGCGCGCCGTGGCGAAGTCGAACCTCGTCAAGAGCGCCCTGCACGGCAAGGACCCCAACTGGGGCCGCATCGTCGCCGCCGTCGGCGCATGCGGAGCCAACGTGGACCCCAACCGCGTCAGCGTCCGCTTCGAGTCCAGCCTTGGCTCCGTCCCCGTCCTCGACAACGGCGAACCCCTGGGCGCAACCGAACTCAAGGCCGCCAACGCCGTCCTGCAGACGCGCGAAGTCCGAATCCTGGTCACCCTCGGCCTCGGCCCCCACATGGCGGAAGCCTGGGGCTGCGACCTGAGCGAAGAGTACGTCACCTTCAACAGTGCGTACTCGACGTGAGGCCTGGTCAGTCCATGGACAGGCGAACCACGAATTGCACGAAGGCCACGAACCGCGACGGTTTCGTGCATTTCGTGCCATTCGTGGTTCCGCTGCCGCCCAACCTCGGCTTGATACCCTCCCCCCGCGTCCGGTGAACTGCCCATGCCCACAATCGTCCTCAAGCTCGGCGGAGCCATCTGCCTCGATCCGTCCCAAGTGGACGCCGTCGCGGGGGAAGTCAAGGCCCTGCAAGCCGCCGGCCACCAAGTGGTGCTCGTGCATGGCGGCGGGCCGCAACTCGACGCCGCAATCGCGGACCTGGGCGAAGCGGCCGTCAAGATTGATGGCCTGCGCGTCACCAGCAAGGCGGCCGCCAAGGTCGTCCTCGACGTCATGGACGCCATCGGCAAGCAGCTCACCAGTCAGCTCGGCGCGGCCGGCGTCAAGTCTCACCACGTGCCCGGCGTCGCGGAGGGCTTCCAGGCGTCCGTGAAGAGGTCGGACAAGGGCGACCTCGGCCGCGTCGGGACCGTGCAGCGCTTCACGGCGCAGCACCGCATCCATGGCGCCGCTGAACTGGCCGTCGTGACTCCCGTCGGCTTCGATGCGCAGGGTCCGCTCAACATCAACGCCGACGAGGGGGCCGCCTCGGTCGCCACCGCCTTGCGGGCGAAGTGGCTCATCCTCGGCACCGACGTCGCCGCGGTCCGGGGCGCCGAAGGCGAACCCCTGTCCCGCCTGACGCCGCGCTCGGCGCGCAAGCTCATCCAGGAGAACACCGCCGTCGGCGGCATGATTCCCAAGCTCACCTCGGCGGTCAACGCGCTGTCCGGCGGTGTGTCCAAGGTCATCGTGACGAAAGTGCAGCCGGGCCTCCTGGTGGATGCCATCCTGCGCGGCAAAGTGCAGGGAACGCTCGTCGAGAACGACGCCGTCATGGGGCTGGCCTGATGCACGCCCGCCCAGCCGCGAATTTCGCGAAGGACCGCGAAGCCCTGTTCGCGCTTTTCGCGCAATTCGCGGCTTCGTCGTCGGGGGTCGCCGCATGACGTACTCCGCGAAACGCTGGGAGACCGCGATGGCGCCCAACTACACGACGCCCGCCATCCAGCTCCTGTCGGGAACCGGCAGCCGCGTCACGGACGCCGACGGCAAGGAATACCTCGACCTGCTCGCCGGCATCGCCGTCAACATCCTCGGCCATGCGCACCCGGCCATCGTGAAGGCCGTGACGACGCAGGTCGGCCTGCTTGCGCACACGTCGAACCTCTACGCCAACGCGCCTTCGCTGCGGCTGGCCGAGCGACTGCAGGAACGCACAGCTGGCTTCGCCCCTGGCGGATACAAGACCATCTTCCAGAACTCGGGGACGGAAGCCAACGAGGGCGCGCTCAAGCTGCTGCGCCGCCATGCCCACGCGCAGGGAATGCCCGAAGCCGTCGTCGTCGCCTTCGAGAATTCCTTCCACGGCCGCACGACTGGCGCCGTCAAACTGACGGGCCAGAAATCGTACCAGGAAGGCTTCGACCCGCTGCCGACGCAGATCGTGCACGTGCCCTTCAACGACCCCGCCGCCCTCGAGCGCGTCTTTGCGCAGAACAAGGTTGCCGGCGTCTTCTTCGAGTCCGTCCAAGGCGAAGGCGGCGTGCTGCCCATGGACGCCGACACCGCGTGGGCGCTGCGCAAACTCAGCCAAGCCAACGGAGCCCTCCTCGTCGCCGACGAAGTCCAGACCGGCGTCGGCCGCACGGGCAAATTCTTCGGCTTCCAACACGACGGCCTCACCCCGGACGTCATCACGCTCGCCAAGGGCCTGGGCGGCGGCCTGCCCATTGGAGCCATCCTCATCCACCCGAAGGCTGCGACCCTGTTCGCCCCCGGCGCCCACGGAACGACGTTCGGAGGCAACGCCGTGGCCTGCGCCGCTGGCAACGCCGTCCTCGACGTCCTCGAGCGCGATTCCCTCGTGCCCCGCGCCGGCAGCCTCGGCGAACAGTTCATGGCGGAGTTGGCTGAGCAGGGCTTGCCTGCCCGCGGCCGCGGTTTGCTCGTCGGCGTCCCGCTCGACGGCCCCAAGGCCCCCGACGTCGTGACCGCCTTGCGCGGCAAGGGCATCCTCGTCGGCCAGGCGGGCAAGTCGGTGCTTCGCATCGCGCCGGCCCTCAACATCAAGGAAGCGGACCTCGTGGGCGCAATCCCGGCCATCGTCGACGCCATCGCGTCGGTGAAACCCGCGGCGACGGCTACCGCGCACTAGCCGCAATCCACCGATGCCCACCGATGGCACCGATGCGGTTCCCCATCGGTGGAAATCGGTGTCATCCGTGGATGGGTCCGTCGTGCCGCGACAATCCGCCGATGACGCCGAACCCGCCGATGCAGGAATCGTTCATCGGCGATATCGGCGTCATCGGCGGATTGGGTCGGCTGGTCGCGACGCGCCTACAACTTGTAGCGCAGAAGGGCAACGATGCCGCCGAAGGCGCGGTCGAGGATGCCGCCTTCTTCGCTGGCTGGGCTGACGATGTGCACTTCGCCGCCGGAGCCTTCCGCGAGGTCGGAGAGTTCTTCGATGAGGTCCTTGCGTTCGACTTCGGTCTGGTTGCCGCCCCACTTCTTCGACATCTCGCTGATGGCGGCGTCGGTGGCCTCGCCGCGTGGCACCGACTTGGCGACCACTTCGCCGGTCTGGCGGTTGGTGAAGACGAGGCGTTCCTTGCGCAGGTTCTCGGACAGCAGCAAGTGCTGGACGGCGGCCGCGTCGAGGGCCTTGCGCACTTCGTTCTCACCGTACGTGCCGAGGCCGGCGTCGGGTTTGGCCGTCTCGCGCAGGAATTGCTGCATGAGCTTGCGGTCCTGCATGCGCCCGATCTCCTCGATGGCGGCGCCGGCGTTCTCGACCATCTCCTTGAGGCCCTGGTCGTCGTCGGTGTAGCCGGTGTCGAAGAACTGCGGGTAGAGCTTCTTGCGAATCTCGTGGTGCAGGTACTCCTCGCGTGCGAAGAACTCCTTCGTCGGGCCGGGTCCCCCCAGGAGGAGGGCCTTGATGTCGGCGTTGAGGAAGATCTCCGTCGCCTTCTCGGCGCACTGCGTGAACCACTCGTGCGCGGCGATCTCGATGAGGCGCTCGAAGCGTTGCGCCGATTGACCGCCGCGGCCGTGCTTGGACGGCACGAGGGAGCCGCGGTTGTAGACGGGGACGATGGTCTTGCCGCGCAGGAAGCCCATGGAACACTCCTTGCGGTCGAGGATGATGAGGCCGTACTGCTCCTCGACGGCGCCGATGGCCTTCAGCGGCTCGAGGTTGAACGTGGACTCGCAGCGGTACTGGTACGTGTTGACCGGCGCGGGAGGCTCGATGAGGTGGGCGACGCTCATCGTCTTGTTGGCGCCGATGTTGACATCGCCGACGAAGATGGCGAGGCCGTTCTTGGGGGTCTCGCGGTAGTTCTTCAATCGCGCCAAGATCGACGTCAGCGCCGATGAGACCGCGTCCTGCGTGGACTTCGACTTGATGTTGGAGGCCTGGCCGACTTCGTTGCGCACCATGGCGGCCACGTCGGACAGCTGCCGCGTCGGCGGCACGTACAGGGTGACGAGGGTGGTTCCCACCCCGCGGTACTGCTCGAGCTCTTCGAGCGTCCGCTTGAAGACGTAGCGCTGCCGCTCCGTCCATTCCGGCTCCTTGGCGGGGCCTGCCACGCGGCGGCGACGTTGCCATGATATTTGAAGGAGGGCGCAGCGGCGCAAGCACCCTCCTGTTGCGAGTGCCGTGAATCAATCAAGCCGCCGGTCAGGTCGCGGGCGTCGCCAGGCCCGCGGTCCCAGCGTTACGGGATGATGTCGCACAACCCCTTGAAGCCAGAATCGAAGGTCGCCAGCCGACTTGTGGGCCGTCGCTGGACTTCGTCGAGGATGACGGCGTCGGTGAAGGAGAGTTGGCGGTGTTTCCGGTACAAGGCAAAGACCTGCCCGGCTTCGGCCGCCGATGGTGCGGTGATTGAGCGCACGGGTTCAAGCAAGGGGGATTCGCCCAAGAGGATCTGCCCGGCGTTGCGTTCCATTTCGGGGGGCATCTTGCGAGCGCGCAGGAGATTGAACAACTCGGCGACGACGAGGTCGCTGACCAGGGGTTGGCCCCACTCGCCGTCCGCGATGCCGGCCATGGTTGCTGACGCCTCGGCATGGTGGGCGTCGTCCTTGTTGAGGAAGGCAAAGAGGAACCCGGTGTCCAGAAGGATCACGGTTTGCCACCTGCCCCGCCATACAGGTCATCATCAATGGTCTCTTCGCGCGTCGCCGTCCCGGTGCTCAGGGGACTGGCCATGAGCTTGCGCCGGGCGGCAGCACTGAGCTTCCAGCCTTCCGGGGCCAGCTTGTCAAGGTTTTCCTGTCCCAACCGGACGAGCTCGTGCAGAAGGGCTTCCTGGGAGATCTTCGCTCGCCGTCGTTTCGTCACGTCAGCCTGCAAGGCATCCAGCTTCCGCTTGTCGGCCTCGGTCATCTTGACGGACGTGCTCACACCAAGAAGTAGAATGTTCTACAACATAGAAGTTCCCTTCTGGGGGGTGGGCGAAACCGTTGGGGGCGGGCAAAAGACGAATGGATGTTGGGGCAAGGTGGGCAGCGCAGGCCTCAAAGCCGCCGGCCGAGTGCCTTGGCCGATGGAACGCGTGGCACTCGTCATGGGCGGCAGCATCCTGGCTCCGCCGGAGCCCGACACGGCCTTCCTCGGCGCCGTCGCCGAGAAGCTGGCCGCCTGGTCGAAGGAGCGCCGGCTCTTCGTCGTCATCGGCGGCGGCCACCCGGCCCGCAAGGCCATCGAGGCCGCCCGTTCGTGCGGCGTTGCGGAGGGCGACCTGGACCGCATCGGCATCCAGGCCACGCGCCTGAACGCGCAGACGCTTGCCTGCATCTTGCGCAAGCGCGGCGCCAACTGCAACCTCGAGATTCCCCACTCCACGGCGCAGGCCTTGCGCATGGCGGAGCAACACGACCTCATCGTCATGGGCGGCACCGTCCCCGGGCACTCGACGGACTACGTCGCAGTCGAGCTTGCCGTGGAGGGCAAATGCGAGCGCTTCGTGAACGCCACGAATGTTGACGGCGTCTACACGAGCGACCCGAACAAGCACAAGGACGCCAAATTCAAGCCCGAACTCACCTTCGAGGAGTTGTTGGGCATCATCGAGGAGCGCGAGTGGAGCACGGCGGGCGCCGCAGGCGTGGTCGACGGCCCGAGCACGGTCCTCATCGCCACGAAGGCGGTCCCGACGTCCATCGTGAACGGCCGCGACCTGGAGAACCTCGGCAAGGCCGTCCTGGGGAAGAAGTTCCACGGCACCAAGATTTCCGGAAAAGCGGTCAAAGTCCGGGGGTCGCGCTGATGCTTCCCGTCGTCCTCCTGGCCGTCGCCGGGGTTCCGGAGCATGCGCACTGCGAGATGTGCAGCACGTCGGTGCCGGTGGGTGAGCGGCGCTGCGGCAGTCAGGCTTGCGAGGAGAAGTTCCAGGTGGCCCTGCGCGCCAAGAAACGGGGCATGTACATGTTCGTCGGAGTCATCCTGCTGGTCATGCTGATGAGCGTTTTCGGCCGCGGGCTGCTTTAGCGGTCGGCGTCCAGACTTGGGCACAGCAAGTCCAAGCGGCAACGTGGCGCGTTCCTCCCCGACCATCGCCCAACGTCTTCCGACGCCGACGGTGGCGACTTGCCCGTGCAACACCCCGGAAATGGCGTTCGAAGCGAGCCGAGCCGGCGCCCCGCGCAGCCATGGTTGGGTCAGGATTTGGTGGTCGTCGGAGTCGGCGTCACAAGGAGGTTTGCGTGAGTGACGCACCGAACGGGCGCGGTCGACGGCCAACGGCGGGCTTTTGACCAACGTCTTCGTCGTTCGCCCGTGGACGCGACCCTGTCCGTCGCCGAGAAGCGCCTTCTGCTGGCGTTGCGCGACGGCCAAGGCCATGCCGCCCCGGAAGTCGCCGCCAAGGCCGGCTTCGCCAACGAAGGCGAGGCCCTGCAGGCCGCAGGAGGCCCGCAACGGCACGGCCTGCTCGACGTCACGGAAGACGTGCGCGTCTTGCACGTCCTCACGGCCGAGGGCAAGCGCATCCACGCCCTCGGCCTGCCGGAGGAACGCGCCCGCGCCGCCCTCACGGGGCCCATGTCGGTCCCTGCGTTGACCGCCGCAGCCGCCCTCACGGACAGCGAGGCCCGAATCATCGTCGGCCTGCTGAAGAAGAACGGCTGGGCCGAGGTCGGCAAGGGCGCCGCGGGCCCCGAACTGAAGCCCAACGGCGTCGCCGGCGAATCCGCGGTTGGCCGCCAGTTGCGCGCCTTGTCCGCCGAGGGCCGCGAAGTCGCGGCTTGCCCGGAATTGTCTCAGCTTGTTGAGCGTGGCCTTGCCGCACCCCTGAAGGTGGCCCGCCGCAGCTTGCGCCTGACGCCTGCGGGCGCCGCCTTGGCCAAGGGCCTGAAAGCCGACGACGTCGCCGGCGCCGTCGAAGTCAATCAAGTCACGCCTGAACTCATCGCCAAGTGGGGCACCCTGTCCGGAGCCGAGCGCGCCAAGCATGTGCTGCGCCCCTTCGACTTCAGCGTCCCCGTCACCGTCCCCGCGCCAGGCAAGGCGCACCCCATGACGCACATCATCCAGGAGATCCGCGAAATCTTCGTCGCCCTCGGCTTCACGGAGATCGCCGGCGACTACGTCGAGCCCGCCTTCTGGAACATGGACGCCCTGTTCATCCCGCAGGACCACCCGGCGCGCGACATGCAGGACACGTTCTACCTCAAGTCCCCCGCCAAGGGCCAAGTGCCCGACGCGTTGTTCAACACGGTGCGCGACGTCCACCAGAAGGGTGGCGGCACGGGGTCGGCGGGTTGGGGCGGTTCGTTCCGGCGCGAGGAATCGGATCGCATGCTGCTGCGGACGCACACGACGGTGACCACGATTCGCCACCTCGCTGCGCACCCGAAGCCTCCGGTGCGCACGTTCGGCATTGGCCGCGTCTTCCGCAACGAAGCGATGGACGCCACGCATCTGCCGGAATTCCACCAAGTCGAAGGCATCATCGTCGAGGAAGGCGCCACCCTCAGCATGCTAATGGGCGTCCTGCGCGAATTCTACAAACGCATGGGATTCCCGCAAGTCAAATTCCGCCCCAGTTTCTACCCCTACACGGAGCCTTCCCTCGACGTCGCCGTGAAGTGGGGCGAGAAGTGGCTCGAGCTCGGTGGCGCCGGCGTCTTCCGCCCCGAGGTCACGAAGCCCCTCGGCGTCCCATGCAACGTCCTGGCGTGGGGCCTGGGCCTGGAGCGCTTGGCCATGCTGCGCCTGGGACTCAAGGACATCCGGCAACTGTACCTCAGCGAC
>JBBSVQ010000041.1:0-28398 GCA_038046725.1 Thermoplasmatota archaeon
CTAGTATCGGTCGTTGCGCTCGCGTTGGAAGGGACCTAGGTCTGGCCAGGTTCCTGCGACTTCCCGCAACCAGTCCAACTGGTCGTTGCGACGCCGGTACAGGGTCACATCGACCTCGTCGCCCTCGCCGACGCCCAGGTCCTCGAGGGCCTTCTTCGGCACCAGCACGCTCAGGCTGTTGCCGACGCGGCGCAACCGGGCCCGGAACATCTCCATGAGCATGATGTGGTTGTTATTACGTAATAACCTTTGAGGAGGAACGGACACGCCTTGGCCTGTTCCAACGATTGCCTTCAGAGACAACCCAGGCAAATCACGCCATTATCGCCAAATACCACCCCTCTGTCGCCGCAGCCATGGCCCTCGAATCGACCTTCGTCATGCTCAAGCCCGACGCCGTGCAACGCGGCCTCGTCGGACAGATTGTCGCCCGCTTCGAGCAGAAGGGCCTGAAGATCCGCGCCATGCGCCTGGAGATGCCCTCCAAACAGACCCTGGAGAAGCACTACGAGGTCCACAAGGCCCGCGGCTTCTACCCAGGCCTCATCGCGTACATGACCTCGGGCCCCGTCGTCCCGATGTGGGTCGAGGGCGAGTCCGCCATCAGCGTCGTGCGCGCCCTGCTTGGCGCCACGAACCCCGTCCAGGGCAAGCCCGGCGAGATCCGCTTCGACTTCGGCCAGCACATCGGCCGCAACATCGCGCACGGCTCCGACGCCGCCGAGACCGCCAAGTTCGAGCTCGGCCTGTGGTTCCCCGAGGGCGCCCCGCAGTACAAGCGCGGCGGCGACGAGTTCCTCTTCGAGTAGTCGCCAAACCTTAACAGGCGCCGTCCAGCTCGGCTAGGCATGGAGAAGCGCTCTGTGGCGTACGCCTTGTTCGGCGTCGCGTTCCTGCTGTATGTCTGGGGATACCTGGCATTCGACCTCACGTTCTTCGCGCTGACGACCGTCGTTGCAGGATTTGCTTGCCTGGCCGCCATCCGTTGGCCGCGCATCGGCTTGTGGGTGGTCGCCGCCATGTGCATGGCTTGGGCCATTGGCTTCTACCCTGCCGGCATCTCCCTCATCTCGACCATCATGGCCGGGGTCCTTGCCGCAGGTTTCGTGTTGCTCACTCTTGGAATCAGCTGGTCCCGGCCGATCCTGGAACTGGTGGGCGTCTCGCTCGCCATCGTGGCGCACTTGTGGTACGTGACCGACAATGCCATTCTGTCTTGGACCCCTGGGTTCGCCATCGGCAACATGCTCTTTGTCATCGGCGGCGGTCTGCTGGCTTGGTCCATCTGGAGCTCCATGAACGCCGCGGCCCCCGTTGTCACTCCGTCGGCACCCGCCAAGCGCCCCGCGGCCAACCGCGCTCGCAAGCAGACCTGACGGGCCGTCTGCGGCGGCCGCCCGTCAACACCGGCGAACCCGCCGAAGCGCTGAACCGGGCAAGCCAGATTCGTGCTCATGCAGCGCCGGACGCGAATCCTGGCCATCGTCGCAGCGGTCCTGCTCGCGGTCGGTGCAGTATCGGGCGCCGTCGTGTTCCGTCAGGTGGACGGCATTGCCCGCGACAACCTGGCCAATCGGACCTTCGTGCGCGGGCACCAGCAGCTGCCATCTGAGTTCGGCATCCCCTACGAGAACGTCACGGTGCCATCGGGCGACCTGGCCTTGGCCGGCTGGTGGATGCCCGCAACCAGTCCGGCGCCGGATGCCCTCACCGTCGTCCTCGTGCACGGCCTCGGCTCCAACATGAGCAAGGTGGTGCGCATGTGGGCCCCGCACCTGCACGGCCTGGGCTACAACCTCCTCAGCATCGACTTGCGCAATCACGGCGCCAGCCCAGACACGGACCCTCCCTACGTCACGTACGGCAACGACGAGGCCGACGACGTGGCCGCCGCCGTGGCCTACGTGCGCGCCCATGCCGGGGAGACCGGCATCGACCCCGAGCGCATCGTGCTGTACGGTGGCTCCATGGGGGGCGCCACCGTCCTGAACGCCGCCGCCCGCAGCCTTCCGGGCGTCATCGGCGTCCTGTCCGATTCGTCCTTCGCGAGCCTGTCTTTTCAGGCCCACCTCGACGGCGACGAGCAAGGCTACCCTGGCTTCGTCGTCGGCTGGGTCCTGGACCGCATGGATGCCCTGGCGCCGTCGCCGCCGACCAAGAGCCGGCCCGACCTCGCGGTGCAAGGCCTCGCGATTTCACTTCTGCTGGCGCATTGCGACGATGACACGCGGATCGAGGCGGCGAGCTTCGAACGCCTGAAGCACCTCGCGCCAACCGGGACGACGACGTGGAACGAGCCGTGCCCGCGCGGGCCAAGCACGGACCATCACCTCGATGGGTGGATGGCGGCTTCGTACAACGCGACGGTGGCTGGGTTCCTGGCTGGACTGTGAGTCCCGCGTGTGACCCGCGCTTCAAGGTCCCCCAACGGGCCGAAGGCCAGAAAGTCAGGCCTGCACAGGCCCCGCGCGGGCCGCCTTGAGGGCCTCGGCGTACCACAGGACCTCGTCGAGGAACGAATCGACGCGCTTCGTCCACGCCTCGGCCTCGACGAGGGGGCCGTCCGGGCCAAACGTCTTGCCGATGAACTGCACCGGGACATGGGCGGGGACGCACACGGCGCCTAGCCCAGACACGACCTGGCGCAGGGAATCAATGGCACGCATGCCCCCGGAAATGCCGCCGCAACCGACGAGGCCGAATGGCTTCTTGTTCCAAGGCTTGAAGGTCACGTCGAGGAGGTTCTTCAGCGCCCCCGGGAAACTGAAGTTGTACTCGGGCGTCACGATGACGAAGCCGTCGGCGGCGTGCATTTGCTCGATGAAGGACCGGACCTCCGGGTTGGGCGCCTGCTCGACGTCCATGGCCCGCGTCCGGAGGTTCCCGAAGTGGTGCAGGCCAGGATCGATGAGGACGGCGTGCATGCCGGTTCGAGCCTGCAGGCGCGCCACGACGAATCGGGCCAGGTGCTCGGATTGACGGCCGTCGCGTTCGGTGCCGAGGATGACCGGGATGTTGAGCGACACAAGCTGCGCAGTGGGGCGCCGGCGATAGCCTCGGCGGTCTTGGCCTCTGGCCGTTCCGGGTGAGCAAACAGCGATAACCCGGACGGGAGGTCACGAACCCGATGCTCGGCGTGCTGGCCCGGCGGCATTCCGTCCTTGTCCTGTCTGCCTTGCTTGTGGCAGGTTGCTCGGATGACGGCGGGGGACTGACGGGCCCCGGGGACGGCTCCGCGACCCCGACGTTTGGTGCGCCCCTCGGCGGAGGCGCGCCCACCAATGCTTCCCTCGACGCGCCCAAGTGGCAGGTTGGCCAATCCTGGACATGGACCGTGCAAAAGGCGGACGCCCCGGAAGCGTTCGAAGCCACGACGGTGGTCCTTGCCGCGGGCGCCGATGGCTACGACGTCGGCACGACCGACGTGGCGCAGGCTGCCCAAGTGTACCCGTTCCATCTCATCGGGTTGGGCCAGGTCGACAATGGCACGTTGGCATGGCAAGCGCATGGCGGCCCGGTGCAGCTTCTGCGCTTCCCCCTCAAGGACGGCGATGCATGGACGGCGGACTTCTGGGGCGCGCCGGGCGCAACGGTCACCCTGACCTTCGGCCCGGTCCTCAGCTTTGGCGGTGGGCCCGGCGCGACCGTGCAGGTTAGGTACGCTGGAAGCGACGCCCTGTTCCTTGCCGCGGAGTATTCGTTCACGCTGGGGCAGTTCACCCGCGTGGCGTCCTATTTCGGTGGCAGCTGGGACTTCGCGACCGCGACGCTCGTCAGCACGGGTCACGGCACGAGCGGGACGCCCTTCGAGGCGTTCGACTTGTACCGCGGAAGCGTCAGTGCCGGGCAGCCGCAGGGGATGGCCCCGACCCCCCTGACAATCAACGCCACGGCCAACTTCATGGTCATGGCTTGCTTCTTCGACTATGACGGCGGAATGGGCTCATACCGCGCGACCTTGTCGGCGTTGGACGGGAGCCTGTTGACGTGCCAGGGCGCGAGCGCGCCGCCGTCGGGACCGTCCGGGAGCTACCAAGCGCTCTCGCACCAGGTGCCGGCCGGGCCCGCGGCGTTGGAGGTCACTGCAGCCGGCGTCGGGTCGATCACGGCCGAACTGTTCGGGGTGCGCACCGCCTAGTCGAGCACGACGACCACGCTTGGGCTTCGCCCTCGGTTGACTGCAAAACCGTCAACTAGGCCCCTCCAGTGGGCCGAATCATGGCCCAGGACGACCGCACGGCAGAGGAGCGCCTTGCGGACGAGCTGGCGGCCGAGTTCGAGGCCGAGTTCGGCGAGGCAATGGAGGAGGCGCCCAAGGCGCCGTCCCCCCCGCCGGCCTCGACGCACAAGGAGCCGGAAGCCAAGCCCATCGAGGCCAGCCCGGAGGCCATCGCGAAGGCGAAGGAGCAAGGCAAGAAGGCGACGGAGGGCAACGTCGATGCCGCTCTCGGAGCCCTCGAGGCCAAGTCGGCCACCGCTTACACGCGTCATCCCATCGTGTCCGTCCTCGGGCACGTCGACCACGGCAAGACCAGCATCCTCGACAAGATCCGCGGCACGAAGGTCTTCGACCGCGAGGCTGGCGCCATCACGCAGCACATCGGTGCGTCCGAAGTTCCGCTCTCGACCATCTACGAGCGCTGCGGCGTCCTGCTCAAGGGCAAGAAGTTCACGGTCCCCGGCCTGCTGTGCATCGACACGCCCGGCCACCATGCCTTCTCCTCCCTGCGTAAGCGGGGAGGGGCCCTCGCCGACATCGCCGTCCTCGTCGTCGACATGACGGAGGGCCTGATGCCGCAGACCATCGAGGCCATCCAGATCCTGCGCTCCTCGAAGACGCCCTTCATCATCGCCGCCAACAAGGTGGACCGTTGCCAGGGCTGGGAGACGGCGGACAAGCCCTTCATCCTCAACGTCAAGGCGCAGGGCCCGAGCGCGCAGGCGTCCTTTGACGACAAGTTCTACCGCCTCATCGCCGCCCTGTACGAGCAGGGACTGAACGCGGAGCGCTACGACCGCATCGGGGACTTCACCAAGAACATCGCCATCGTGCCCACTTGCGCACGCTCGGGCGAAGGCATCCCCGACCTGCTCGCGATGCTCGTCGGTCTCGCGCAGAAGTTCCTCGAAGGCCGCCTGGAGACCGACGAGGAGTCCCCCGGCGAAGGCACGGTCCTTGAGGTCAAGCAGGACCAGGGCCTCGGCATGGTGTTGGACGTCATCCTGTACGCCGGTAGCATCCGCAAGGAGGACACCATCCTCGTCGGAACCAAGAACGCGCCCCTCGAGACGCGCATCAAGGCCCTGCTGAAGCCTGCCCCTCTCGACGAGATGCGCGACTCGCGCAAGCCCTTCAAGGCCGTCGACCAGGTCATCGCCGCCAGCGGCCTGAAGCTCCTGGTGCCCAACGCGGAAGGCGTCGTCGCGGGCGCGCCCCTGCGCGTGCTGAGCGAGGACAATGTGGAGGAGGCGTACGCCGCCGTCGAGGCCGCCTCCAAGCCGCAGGTGGACCTGCACGACACGGGTGTCTTCCTCAAGGCAGACACCATCGGCGGCCTCGAGGCCCTCGCGACTCTGCTGAAGGACCGCCAGGTCCCCATCCGGCGCGCCGAGGTCGGCGACATCTCGCGCCGCGACGTCATCGAGGCCGCCAGCATGACGGACCCCCTGAGCCGCGTCCTCTTGGGCTTCAACGTCAAGCTGCTGCCCGACGTGGCCTTGGAGGCCGAGAGCCGCGACTTGCCCGTCTTCGCGGAGCCTATCATCTACGCCCTGCTCGACAAGCTCGACGCGTGGACGGCGGCGGAGAAGGCCAAGATCGAGAAGGCCAACCGCCAATCCCACATCCACCCGTGCAAGATCAAGTTCCTCGAGAACCACTCCTTCCGCATGCGCGACCCCGCCGTCTTCGGCGTGCGCGTGCTGGCCGGGACCTTGCTTGCGGGCCGGCGACTCATCCGCGAGGACGGCAAGCCGGTCGGCAACGTCAAGTCCATCCAGAAGGACAAGCGCTCCGTCGAGGAGGCCAAACTCGGCGACGAGGTTGCCATCTCCGTGCACGGCCCAACCATCGGCCGGCAAATCTCGGAAGGCGACATCCTGCACATGGACATCCCCGAGACGGATGCCAAGTGGCTGCTGTCCGAGGGCAAAATCTCCCCCGAGGAGAAGGACACCCTGATGGAACTCATCCGGGTCCGCCGCAAGGAAGACCGGTATTGGGGATTGTAGCAACTCCCTTAGCGTTGGGGACCTCGGATTGAACAGATTCTTTTGGCAATCAACCTGGAGGCGAGCTTCGGCTGTTGCCTCGGCGGCCGGCTTCTGCATTGAGCCGATTCAGCGTGCAGGGAACCAGCATCCGCGCTAGCTGACTCGCTAGTTGTTGGCTTGCGCCGGTGCCTGGTTCCAGGCGCGCTGGTTGCCGTCGCCCCAGCGCATGAGATACTGCCACCAGCCCATCAAGAACACGATGCCGAGGGCCATGAGGGCGATGCCGACGAAGAACGACGAAGCCAGGGGGCGACGATCCACCATGAACCAGCGACGACGCCGGCCGTTCGAGGACGTTTCGCATTACCCGAACAGGTCGTCCCACACTTTGGCGAACGGGTCGAGGTCTTCGCGCAGCGGCGTGAAGTCCGCAAGCAGTCCACGCACGCGGTCGGGTTCGGCCAAGGAGTACCAGCGCTCGCGGCCGCGGGCCTCGGCGGAGACGACGTCGTCGTCCTCCAGCAGGTGCAAGTGGTACGTCGTCGACGGCTTGGCCAAATCCAGCGTCCGGGCGAGGTCGCCCTGCGTCATCTCACCTCTTGCGAGCAGCAGGAGCGTGATGCGGAACGCCACGGCGCGGCGCATCAGGCACAGGAAGGCGATGTCGCGTGGCGACCAACGCGGCTTCGTGACGCGCGGCAGGAAGCGGGCATATCCCTTCTCCTGGATTCGTTCCAGCATGCCGTCGTGTTCGAGGGCCGCGAGGTGGTAGTTGGCGAGTTTGCTGGAGAGGTTGAGGCGGCGTTCGACTTCGCGCACGTGCACGCCGGGGTAGCTGCGCACGAAGGCGAGCACATGGTTGCGCGCTTCGGTCATGGCGGCGCCTTCCCGCGCCGCAGCAGCAGCGGTGTTGCGATGAGGGCGACGGCCACCAGGTCGGCCAAACTGAAGGCAAGTTCGTGCCAGCCGGTCTCGACGCCGACGGCGGCGAGCGTGAGGGCCTTGACGAGGTTCTTCAGGCTCAGGAGAACGAAGGCGGCCACGACGTAGCCGATGGCGCGGTTGCCCGTGCGTTGCATGGCGCGCCAGGACGCGGCCGCGATGATGGCGCACAGGAGGGCCACGAGGCCGGCGTTGAGGGCGGACACCTCGACGACTGGCTCCATCTCAAGCCTCCGCGGGACGGGCCTTGGCGTAGCGGGCGACGGCGGGCAGGAACTGGATGGTGTGCGCGAAGACGAGGATGCCCATGGCGATCGAGGGCCAAGTATGCCAGTACTTGGCGACGTACTTCAGGGCCGTGTCCTTTGTGCCGAAATACAGGATGGGGAAGCCGGAGAGATTGGCAAGGATCGTCACGGGCAGGAGCCAGGAATCCACGAAGGCCTGCGTTCCCGCGCGCGGCCACCACGCCGGCCGCATTCCTTCGTTGTTGCGCGTCTGGACGACGGAGGCCATCCACGCCGCGTACGACGGGACGAGGAACACGAGCCAAGTGTACAGGGTCAACGGGATGTACGCCGGATCGGTGAACACCCGGGCTCCCCACGGCGACCAAGTGACCGGGATGGCGACGACGATGACGGTCAGCAAGCCATAGAACAGCCAGCCTCCGCCACCGCCCGTCATGCGCCGCAACGAGCGCCCCAAGCCGCTGCGGTTGACCCACGTGTGTCCAAGGAAGAAGGCGAGGCCGAACCACGACCAGGCGACGTGCCAGAACTTGGCCCAGTCCTTCAATTGGGCAACCTTGAGCTCCTGCTTGAGGTAGAGGAGCAGGAAGGCGCTCGCCAAGGCCAGGAACGTCGTGACGAGGACGCCCATGCCGAGGAAGCGCCGGTCCGTCGTCATGCGGCGCCAGAAGACGGCGCTAAAGAGGACGACGAGGGCGAGACTGGCGTTGTGGTGCCAGGTCGGGACGCCGAGGGCCGAGGGCGAGGTGGATTGCGCGAACGGCGGGAAGGCCGTGACGACGAGCATCGCCACGTGGACGAGAGCGGCGAGGGTCCACGTCCAGACCGCGCGCATCAGGAGGTCCAGGGGGAACAGGTCAGCCGAGCGATTCCGCTACACGGTTCCGCTGCGGTCGTAGATGGAGACGAGTTGCACCGTGCCCGAGGCTTTCGTCTGCAGGTCGCCCGGTTGGACCTCCACGGTCACGGTCCAGTCGCCGGCGGCGTAACCAACCTCGGCCTTGAGGGGGTCCGCCGGGCACGTCGTGGTGCCCAGCAGACCGCCCGCGAAGCCGACGCATGCGCGGGAGACTCCGCCCGAATCGCGCAGGTGGACCTCCAAGCGGCCGGTGCCCGCGCTGCGCTGCACATCCATCCAGACGCCGATGGAGTCGTACGGCCCTTCGCCGCCGTCTGCGCGTGGCACTGTGATGGAGCGGTCGATGAGGGAGACGTCGAGTCGTTCGTCCTGCTGTCCGCGCAGGAAGTACTGCTCGCCCGTCTTGCCGTGGGCAATCGCGGTGAGGTCCATTTGGACGCGCAGTCCATCGGCGCGTTGCAAGTCAATCTTCGTGAACCACTTGGCGGCTGGGCTGTAGGTGTGCGTGAGACGGGAGCCGTCGGGCGAGGTGCCGTCCATGGTGAACGCGAGCGGATCCTGCGTGCCGTCCGGGAGCGTCAGGGGAGTTTGGTGGGCGGTGAGGTCGAACGTTGCATCGTAGAACGCCGTGACCCAGGTGGCGCCCTCGCACAGGGGGAAATTGAACATGTCCGCATGCAGGCCGGACTCGTGCGGCGAGTACAGGGTCCGGTGGATGCGTCCCAGCATGGGATTGATGGAGAACAAGGCGTGGTCGAAGGCTTCGTCCCGGGAGGAGCTGCCGACGAGGTAGTGCTGCGGCTGTCCGTTGCTGTAATCGATGTCCTCGTAGTACACAAGCGTCGAACTGTAGTCGCGGTCGCCGCTGCGCACGCGGTAGGTCCAGGCGTCGCCGGCCTGCCACGGGTCCGCCTCGGAATCGGGGCCCGGGGTGTCCGGGGCGTAGATGCGTGGGCGGATGTCGTTGGCGATGCAGTGGTGATTGGCCAGGTAGCTGTCGGGGTCGCAAAGAACGGGTTCCAACGTGCAGGGGTCGTCCTGCGATCCCGCGCCGTCATCCTTGTCATCGGCGCAGCCGGCAAGCATCGTCAGCAGGAGCAGAGCGGCGGCGAAGGCGACGCGCACGGTTCGAGAAGTGAGGAAAACTCCCCTTAATGCTTGCGGAAGCCGCGTCAGCCCCAAGCCACGGGTCGGTGCAGGTGCCGCCGCGCCATGACGGGCGGCTCATGCCAGGCCCGGTCAACGCGACGGGCGACTTCTTCGACGACGGCGGCCGTCGACGGCATCTTCTCTTTGCACGCGTCGCAACGGAACCCCGTGGAGGGACCCTTGGACCGCATGCGCCGACCGCAGCGCCGGCAATCCGGGTTGCGGCGAATGGTCTGCACGGCCGCAGACACGATGCGCAGCTTCTCCAGGCGCAGGACGCCCTCGTGGAAGGCGCCGACGACTGCCAATCGGTCGCCGGGCAGCAATGCGCCCAAGGCGTCCCGGAAGGCGTGCGTCGGTTCGAAGGCCACCGCCTCGAAGGCGGCTCCCGCCGCGTCCCGCAACGGGACGAACGCGTGCCCGCCTTGCCGGCGCTCGGCCGTCGCCGTGACCGTCGCCTCCAGCGCCAGCGTCCCAAGGGGCGGCGACTGCGACAAGTCTGCCACCGGCGTGACGTGGTCGCCGCTGGCATGGTTCGTCGCCCACAACAGCCAGCCATCCACGGGTTCGCGCAATGCAAGTGGCAGCACGCGCAGCGCGGCGTCGCGCAGGCGCTCGGGGTCGCGGCCGCGCAAGCCGATGAGCACGGGGTCGGGCGTGTGTGGAACGCACGCGAGGCGCTTGGCGACGGGGTCTTCGGTGTGGAAGGTCGCGCCCGAGGCGTCGAGGCCAAACAGGGGGCCTGGCTCGACGGCGCGCGCCGTTCCCCAACGCGCCGGCTCCCGGTATGCGATGACCTCGTAGCTTGACGGCGGGCCGGCCCACGCGGCGGCGCCGAGGCAACCGACGAGGGCTCGGCCGTCGCCTTTGGCGTGGTGGAGGACGTCGAGGTCGGCGAGTGCTGCCTTGGCGCTTGCGGGCTCGACGAAGGCGCGCACGGTTTCCCAGTAGGCGGCCTGGGGCGGGGCGTCGGCAAAGAGCGCCACACCGGGGGAGGCGCCGGGTTGCGCCTGGGCAGCAAGCACGGCCCAGACGCGGTCGATGACGTCCTGTGACGGTTGCACGGGCGCGGCTTCCGGGAAGGCCAGGATTTCGCTGCCGCGCAATTCGCCGACGCGCACCTGGGGGCCGCGCGGGATGCCGAGGGGCAGGACGACGGCGCCGTTGCCGCGCGTCTTCCACGGCACGTTCGGGTTCAGGCGCACGAGGCGGGGCATGCCAGTCAGGGCGAGCTCCGGCAGAGCAAGCAGAACGTGGAACGCCAAGTGAGTCGTGCAGCCCCCGACGGGGCCGTCCGTGTCGTCGAAGGCGAGGAGCAACGCGTTGCGGAAGGCTGGTCCTCCAAGAAGGCGTTGGGCTGTGGGAGGGCTGCCGATTCAGTCCGCTGCGCCGAATCGGTTGAATTGCCAGCCAGCGACGACGGAAAACGGGAACATCGACAAGAGGTTGACTTGCAAGGTCATCTGCTAAATCCAAGTCCCCCCACCGAAGGTCGCCAGCCAATCGGCCCAGAACGACTCTAAATCCCCCCATCGCTGCGCCTTGATGAGCGTCGTGCTCGAAACGCGGGGCCTGCGCAAGACCTACAAGAACGTCGTCGCCCTGCAAGGCCTCGACCTCGAGGTCAAGCGCGGCGAGGTCTTCGGATTCCTCGGCCCCAACGGCGCCGGCAAGACGACCTTCACGAAGTGCGTCACCGGCTTCGTCCGCCCCGACGCCGGCGAAGTCAAGGTGTGCGGCATCGACGCCCTGGCCCACCCGACGCGCGTCGCCCACCACATCGGCCTCGTGCCCGACCAGTACGACTTCTACAGCAACCTCACCGGGCGTCAGCACCTCGACTTCTACGGCCGCCTGCTGGGCATGCCATCCCGCGAGCGCCGCGACCGCATCGCCGAAGTCCTCGCCCTGGTGCGCATGGAGGAACGCGCCGACTCGCGCACGAAGGGGTACAGCCACGGCATGAAGCAGCGCATCTGCATCGCTCAGGCCATTCTGCACCAACCCGACGTCGTCTTCTTCGACGAGCCGACCAACGGCCTCGACCCCAAGGGGGCCTACGAGTTGCGCGAGATGATCAAGGGCCTCGCCGCCGACGGCACCACCGTGTTCCTCAACAGCCACCTTTTGACGGAAGTGCAGGAGACCTGCCAACGCGTCGCCATCGTGCAGAAAGGCAAGGTCATCACGACGGGCCGTGTCGACGACCTGCGCCGCAAGTCGAGCGGCCAATCGGTCGCCGTCGCCCTGGTCAACCCAGGCCGCACGCTGGCTGGCGCCTTGGCGAAGGCCTTCCCGCGCGCCAACGTCACCCTCCAGGGCTCGACGCTGCACGCGAGCCTGCCGCAGGATCAGGTGCCGGACCTCGTCGCCGGCATCGTCGGCCAAGGCGGCCGCATCACGGGAGTCACCGCGGAGCTCGCCAGCCTCGAAGACGTCTTCCTGCAAGTGACGGGGGGATCCCTTTGAGCCCCGCCGCCACCGCTCCCAAGCGAGCCAAGTCTGCGGCGACCAAACGCCCCGCAACCCCAGCGGCCGAACCGCTTGCCGCGCCGTCCGCCGCTCGCATGCCGCCCGTGACCTGGCAGTCGTACGCCACGCCGTCCACGCCGGGCGCGCCGGCCCCGCCACCCGCGGCCTCGATGCGCGCGGCAACGCCCCGCCGGGCCCCCGTCCCCGAATCCACGGGCGCCGGCGACTTCTTCCGCAGCACGTACGAAGTCGCGCGCAAGGAGGTTCAGCAACACATCCGCACGAAGCGCCTGCTCATCATTGGGCTATTCTTCATTCTCGTCCTGCAGGTCGTGACCATGGTGTTCCCGTTGGCCTTCGACCAGGTGGACGAGGCGCCGGACGCCGGTGACACGTCGCATGAGAACACGTGGTTCTTCATCCACCTCAACGCGTCCGTGTTCGGCGGGCTGTTCGCCATCCAGCTGCTGTGCATCGTGCTCACAGCCGACGCCGTGTGTTCGGAGTGGAGCAACCGCACCATCTTCCTGCTCTTGTCGAAGCCGGTGTCGCGCACGGCGTTCGTCGTGGGCAAGTACATCGGCTCGATCATCAGCATCATGCCGGTCATCCTGGGCATCTACATCCTGCAGTACTTCGTCATGATGCTCGTGTACAAGGGTCAGCCCAGCGGCGACGACGTGCTCGGCTTCGTTCGCATGCTTGGCATCCTCGTGTTGGGCTCGATGTCCATGGCGGCCGTGGCGCTGTTCTTCTCGACGTTGACGCGGTCGAACGTTCTGTCCCTCATGTTGACGCTGTTGAGCGCGCTCATCGTGTTCCCCATCGTCAGCGCCATTGGCGACATTCAGTACAGCGTTGACCAGTTCAAGGAGCGCAACGATGACCGCGTGCTCGACTCCGAGGACTGGAAGTACGACTGGAGCCACTACGCGTACCCCGGGACGACGTTGAGCGCCGCGCCCGGCCAACTCCTGCCTGCCGAGGACCGCGACGAGGTGGGCGCCTTCTCCGGCCTCATCCCGCAGCACGCGCCGCAACGCACCTGGCTGTCCGTCGTGATGGGCCTGGCCTACACGAGCCTGCTCGTGGGCTTCTCGATCCTGCGCGTCAACCGCCGCAACTTCGAGTAGGGGGATTGCACGAATCCCGCACGGATTGCACGGATTCCACGAGGGTCAATCCGTTGGATCTTGTTCGGCTAGCCGTTCAACGAGGGCCTGGGCCACGCGCTCGCGCAGCGTCGTCTCGTCGGGGGCGTCCTGGAAGGCGACGCGCAGCTTCTTCGCCCCCGGCCCGCCGGCGACGAAGCGCGTGGCCTGCCGCCGCAGGTCGCCGATGGCGGTGACGCCCGCCGCCGGTGCGCGGTCGAGGTAGGCGAGCAGCGTCTCGAGGCGCTGGTGCATCGTGGGCGGCTCTGCCGACGACCCACCCCCCGGTCGGGACCCGTCGCCAGCCTCGACTGCGTCGAGTCCGGCGCGCAGGCGCGTGAAGATCGTCGGATCATGCATCGCTGCGCGCGCGATGAAGAAGCCAGCGCAGTCGGTCTGCGCCTTCATGCGCGCCACGTCGTCCGGCGTGCGCAGGTCGCCGTTGCCAATGACGGGGACGTCGAGATGGCGCACGAGGTTCGCGATGGCGTCCCAATCGGCCTGGCCCGCGTACGCCTGCTCGACGGTGCGGCCGTGCAGCGTGACCCAGGAGGCGCCGGCGTCCTGGCAGGCCGCGCCGACGTCAAGGTAGGTCAGGCGCGAGGCCGACGGACCGAGGCGCATCTTGGCCGAGACATGGCGGATGCCAACCTCGTCGGCCGCCTCCTTGGCGGCCCGCACGACCTCGCCGGCCTTGGCGGGGTCGCGCAGCAGGAATCCGCCAGCGCACGACTTCAGGATGTTCGGCGCGGGGCAGCCGAGATTGACGTCGACGAAGTCGGGCTTGATGCGCGTGGCCAACGTGCCGACGGCTTCGGCCATTTCGCCGGGGTCGCCGCACATGAACTGCACGCCGTACGGCGACTCGTTGGGCCACGGCTGCAGGTGCTTCCAGGCCTTCTCGGAGCCATGCACGAGTCCGGTCGCTGCGACCATCTCGCTGCACGTGACGTCGGCGCCCCACTCGATGGCGATGGAGCGAAAGGCGGCGTCGGTGACGTCCACCATGGGAGACAGCACGAGCGGCAGGCGCTTGCCGAGGATGCCGTCGTGCACGAAGTGGCCCACGACCGCTTGGCTTGAAGGTTTCCGGGTGGGGGCTTGGTTCGGGGGACCTTGGATTGAGCAGATTCAGCCGCGGCCGACTGCGCCCGTTCCTGGGCCACGACCATCTTTTCGCCTTGTGACGCCTCCGACGACGACACCCAGACCGGAATGCAATGGGCGCGGGGCGCCGATTCTCTAGGCTTGGTGGTCGTCGGAGTCACCGTCGGAAGACGTTGGACTTGCGGAATCACCGAACGCGCGCCGTCGCGACCCAAACAAATCCATGGCAGACTTGCGTGGCCCCTTGGGCGGCCTGGGAAACCACAGAACCTTGGGAACTCACGGAAATTTCTGTGGAGTTTCTGTGCGTTCCCAGGCCGCCCAAAGCCGCGGCCTGAATCGGCTAAATTGCAAAGGTGACGCGGGTTCAGGCGAAGTTTGGCGCCCGCTTAGTTTGCAGTTTTTCTGCTAAATCTAAGGCCCCCCAACGTGGGGCCCCTGCTCTGTTCGGCTAGATGTCGCGGACCTTGGGATCGATGCGGTCCGGGTCGTCGTAGACCTCGGGGACCTCTTGCTTCTCGCCCTTGGCGCCGAGGTTCCACAGCTTGGCGCGGTTGTGGGGCGCCGGGGGCGGGGTCTGGATGCGGAAGGACGGGATGGCGGGTGGCTGGAAGATGGGGGCTGGCGCTTCGTACGTCCGCGTCGGCTCGCTTCGGGCAGGCGCGTCGTAGGTGTACGCCTGGGGGGCATGCGTGGGCGCAGCTGCGATGGGCGGCGTGGACATCCAGGAGGGAAGCGCGACCTCGGGCTCCGGGGCTGCGGCTTGGGGTTCGGCGTCGAGGAAGGCCGTCGGCATCTGGAAGTCCGCTTCCGGCGCCTCCACCGTTTCGGGTTCTGGCTCGGGGAAGGGCGGCACCTCGGAAATCGCGTCGGGCTCCGGTTCGGGTTCGGGCGTTGGCGCGGGCGCGCGGCCGCGGATCAGGCGCGGCTCTTCGGCGGGCCAGGCGTTGGCGGCCGGTTCGGGGGGCGGAGCCGTCACGCTCGTTGCGGATTCGACGATGAGGAAGCGCTCGAAGCCGCCGCGGCGCTTGCGCTTGGCTTCCTTGACGAGTTTCAGGTCGTCGCGGTCGTAGCCGCGCACGCGCAGCAGCGATTCCAGGGCCTCGAGCAGGTCGGCGACTTCTTCGCGCTCCTGCCCCGGGTCGGCGGCCAACAGTTCGGCGGCCTCGTCGGCGACCTTGCGCTTGAGGTAGCGAGGCCTCTCGTCGAGAGAGGCCTCACGGAATTGGACTTGATGCCCAGCCTCGCGCACCAGACGAGGCACTTGGTCGCGCACGAGTTTGCCGGCGAACGGGCGCACGATGGCGTAGAAGCCCGGCAGCGCGGCGGCAAGATCCTCCTCGCGCGTCACCGCGTTGGCCTGCGTGAACAGGCTCGCCAGGGCGTCGGGCAAGGCGTGCGTGTGCAACGCGAGCGTCGGCAGGCCGAGGGCATGCGCCGTGGCCGCGACGGCGACGGGCATGCCGCCCGGGTCGGAGCCGTCAATGAGGGCAATGACGGCGTCCGCTTCCTTGCATGCAGCGAGCGGGGCATCCGTGACGACGAGGGCCTCGTGGCCGTGCGCGCACGCGGTCTCGGCCAGCCGGTGCGCGATGGCGCGCTGGGCGAGGCTCGTGAGGTCGGTCGCCACCAGGAGGCGGGCCATGCCCTGTTGAGCCGGGAGGGGAACCTAACCGTTCTCATCTGGTTCGAGGTCGTTGTCGCTGATGTACTGCGCATAAACCATGCGACCCTGGTCGGCGTCCAAGGTCATGGCGGCGCCGCACCAGCACGGCCGGTTCCGCTCATGCGTCCCATCATAGCTGTACTTCAATGACGCGGCCGGACCCAAGAAAGTCGATTGGCGGGTGACAAAGAACCCTTCTTCGCCAGCCTGGCCGAACCGGGCCGCCATCAGGGCAAGGAATTCGTCCGCCCGAATGGCCGGCCACGCAGGCTCGAATTCACCGCCGCACTGCGGGCCGCCTTTGAGGTCCGGTTCGTTGACGGCAATTTCGCGGGAGAACCGGTGCTCCCCACTGGCGAGGTCCTCCACCCAGGTGACTGTGTGCTTGGTTTGGCCCCCTTCGAGATTCTGGAGCGTGAAGCTGGTATTGGCCAGAGGGCGTTCGAACGCGCGACCAGCCAGACTCAGACCATTGCCAAATCCTCCGCTGCCGTGGCCGAACAACGTCGTCAGGACGCAACCACCAGCCAGGAGGGTCGCCGCAGCCTCGGCCGAGTTCACACGCAATGCTTCGAGTGCCTGCAAGGTCGTGAAGCCGTGACCTTGCAGGTCCATTTCTGCGCCGGGGAAGAGTTCGTTGCTGCCCGTTCCGGCAGCGATGCGGGCGGACGCATCGGGCCACGCCTCAATGGGCTGGAGTTCCTGGGACTCATAGGAAGCCAAGCGGATGCTGCCGTCACAAGAGCGGACGGGCACGGGCAACCTACCCTCGTATTCGAAACAAAATTCGTCGAAGACGGGGCCCGTGTGGTCGATGACCAGCGTAGTGCCACGCCACGACCGTTTGAGTGACTCCGAGTCGGAGAACGGCCACAACGCCCCATGGGCCTCCGCCTCGTATCCTGCGAAGAACATGCCTCGCCAGGCGACCGACCAGCGGTAACAGGTCCCCAAGGACTCGACACACATGTCCGCACGCACGAGCTGGCCGCGACCGTCGAAGTAGGAAGCGTCGCGATGATCCCAGTTGCCGTCGCCATACAGACGTTCAGCCTTGAGACGGTAGGCGGGCCGATGCAGGAGGTCCATGCCCATCCGGGGATGCGGCCCGTCCATGGTCAAGCGCCACGCCGGCTCGCCATCCTGCTCATAGGTGGCCACAAATCCTTCCAACCGCGGGTCCGCAGCCGAAGGTGTCGAGGTGCCCCCGATGCAACCTGCCAGCGGCAGCATCAAGGCCGCGACGAGCACCGCACGCACGACAGGGGCTTGGTCGATGCGAAGATGAAGCTGATGGACGCGCCCGCGAACTACACGGTGACTTCGAGGACCTGGTGCTTCGTCGCCCAGGCGTCGAGCTGGTCCATGAGGGGCAAGAGGTCCTTGCCCTTCGCCGTGAGGCGGTACTCGACGCGCGGCGGGATCTCTTTGAAGGTCTTGCGCGCGATGATACCGGCCTGCTGCAGTTCGTCGAGGCGCTGGCTCAGGCTGACGGGGTTGATGGCCAGGGTGCGCTTGATGTCGTTGAAGCGCCGGGGCTCCTCCTGCTGCAGGAGCCAGATGATGGTCAAGGCGTGCTTCTTGGAGAGCAAGTCGATGGCCTGCTGGAACGGGCAGGTTCCCTGGGAGCAGTCCGTGTCCTTGTCCATGCAGTGGTATAGTCAGTTAACCGCTATAAACCTTGTACCTTAAGCAGTTCAGCAAGTATACCATTAGCGATGACACGTCTCATCCCCCACACCGCCCGCGGCCCCCTCCGGGTCCTCAAGACGGACATGCTGGCCGGCGACGCCGTATACCTGTGCCGCTGCGGCCTCTCCGCCAATGCCAACGGGTTCTGCGACGGATCCCACAAGGCCACCCTGGACGAGCAAGCCGGCCGCGTCTACCTCTACGAACGCGTCGAGGGCAGACTGGTCCGGACAGCAGCCCCCTTTACACCCGTGGAGGCGGTTGTCCCCTCGATGAAGTCCTCGGAGGTCGCCGCGTGAACGCCAACGCTTCGTCCAACTCCAACGGCACGGCGCACGGCGCCTGCCACGACGCCCTCGCATGCGTCGCCAAGGTCCCGCCCTCCGTGCAATCCGTGTACTGCGCCATGTACGGCCACGCCCCCATGACGGGCCAGCAGCTGCGCGACTCCACGCACCTCCCCCGCCGCACCGTGTACGCCGCCTTGCAGAAACTCAAGGAACTCGGCATGCTCAACGAGCGCCCCAGCCTGCGCGACACGCGCCAGACCTACTACTGGGTCGCCGGCACAGAAGGCGAGCAGGCCACCGTCGCCGCCGCAGCCTGAGACGATTGCGTGGCCGACGTGGCCGCATTGGTCGCGTCCGCGAATGGTCAAGCCAGCCGGCCAGAAGGCTGAAATCGCCAGAAGCCGCCCGGACGGCATGCGCGTGCTCCTGTCCGCCATGACGTTGGCGATGCTCGCTGCGGTCGCCGTGCCTGCCCAGGCCCAGACGGAGAGGCTGGCCCCAACGTTGGCAATCGACCAGCCCTACCAGGCCGGCGAAACGTCCGACGGCATCCCGTTCGGTGGCACCGGGACCATGGAAGTGGGCTGGACGCTGACCTTCGAGGATGCCGCGTCCGCAACCGAAGAGCTTGCAACCAACCGCGGCTCAATCCGGTGGACGTTGGAATGCCCGGAGCCCATCACCATGGAGCCCACCGCTTTCCCTCTCGCCTATACCGCCGGCGTGGCCAGCTACGAGGGCAAGGCCACGCTTTCCGTGCAAGCCGACCCCGCCGCCGTTGGCGGAAAGCCCATCGCCTGTCAGATCACGGGCAACTTCACGGGGACCTCGACCGAAGTGCATGACACCGTCCAGGCGCCATTGGTGGTCGTCTACAAGGGCGGGATCACGGTCAACACAATCGTGACGGAGAAGACCGGCGGGCCGCAGAAGCAGATTCCCTATCCGATGGACATCACAAACACCGGCAACGCACGCACCTTGGTGACGTTCACGATGCCGGAACGCCCGGGGGGCAGGTGGAACGTCCTCCTTCCCGAAAATTTGCTTCTGGAACCGGGACAGACGACGACGGCCGTCCTCGTGGTGTCAACGCCGTTCAAGAACGGCTACGTGAGGGGGTCCACCGACATCCACCTCGTCATTGGCACGGCGCATGCGGACGACCCTGAACTGATGGGCCCCTCCACCCCCATCGATTTGGGCGCCAAGGTGAAGGGCACGTACATCCCCGGCCCGACGCTGCCGCTGCTCGTGGTCGCCCTTGCAGTGGTCGCCGTGCGGGCGCGCCGCTAACCGTCCCAGTGCACGGGACGCCGCCAATCAATCCCAACGGTGCGCGCGCCAATTTTCGGGATCAGCGGCAGATGCCGCTTGTGTTCCGACCGGCGCACGAGTTCGTTGACCTTCGCGACCTTCGCAGCCGATAGCCCGGTCTTGCGTGCAATGGCCGGAAGCGAGTGGTTGAGCTCGATGCCCTTGAGGACGGCGTCCAGTTCCTCGTACGTCACGCCGAGGTCGCCTTCGTCGGTCTGGCCGGGGCGCAGGCCCGCGGACGGAGGTTTGGCGATGACGGGCTTGGGAATCTTGAGGTAGCGAGCCAGGTCGCGCACCTGCGTCTTGTACAGGTCGCCAATCGGGTTGAGGTCGCAGCCGCCGTCGCCCCACTTCGTGAAATAGCCCGCCAGCAGCTCCGACTTGTTGCCGGTTCCACAAACGAGGAGGCTCTTCGTCTGCGCCGTGGCGTACAGGAGGATCATGCGGGCCCGCGACTTGGCGTTGGCCGAGGCGTGGGCGGGCGGCTTTGTCCCGAGTGCTGCCAGGACGCCGTCGGCGATGGGGCCGATGGGCCGCGTCACAAGTTTGACGCCAATGGCCTTGCACACCAGGGCCGCGTGCTTGGCATCCAAGGGGTTGGAATCCGGGGCTGGCATCCAGAGCGCGAGCACTTTCGACTTGCCCAGGGCGCGGGCACACAAGGCTCCGACGACGGCCGAGTCGAGGCCGCCCGACATCCCGAGCACGATGCCCTTCGCCCCGGCCGCAGCAATGTGGCGCTGGATGAACGTCGTGATGGTGGCTTCCCACTGCACGGAGCCGGCCTCGACAAACAAAGGTTCCTCGCGCGGCTGCGCCCCACGACGCATCAAGCGTGCCTTCGAAGGCACGGTGCGCGCGCGCTTGGCCTTGGGCACGAAGTCCTCAAGTCAAAGGTGGCCTTGAAGGCGACCGATGGCCACGACCAAGCCCACCAGGCTCGCCCTGCACGCCGCTACACCGCGGTTGGGCAACGTCGCGGCCAACGTGGCGGCCGTGGCCAAAGCCGCCGCCGCGGACAAGGCCGACCTCGTCGTGTTCCCGGAGATGTTCCTCTCCGGTTACAACATCGGCGACGACGCGCAACGCCTCGCGCTCACGCTGGACGACGAACTCCTCGACCCTTTGCGCGCCGCAGCCAAGAAGAGCAAGACGCACATCGTCGCCGGCGGGCCGCGCAAGGTGCGCGCCGGAGTCACCGCAAACAGCGCCTTCCTCATCCGACCCGACGGCACCACGGAGGCGTACGACAAACGCGTCCTGGCCAACTACACGACGTTCCAGGAAGGCCTGTTCTTCCAACCCGGCCGCACAACGCCGGTCTTCGACCTGCCCTTCGGCAAAGTGGGCTTGTCGATCTGCTACGACCTGTTCTTCCCCGAATTCCAGCGCCGCCAAGTCCTCAACGGCGCCGACTTGCTGCTCAACATCAGCGCGTCCCCCACGACGAGCCAGCGCTTCTTCGAGGCCCTCATCCCGGCGCGCGCCATCGAGAACGCCTGCTTCGTGGCGTACACCAACCTCGTCGGCCCGCAGGACGGCATCGTGTTCTGGGGCGGCGCCCAGGCCTGGACGCCGCGCGCCCACCGCCTCGGCCGCAGCGAACCCATGAAGCCGGGCAAGGTCCTCGTCGACCTCGACTGGGACGACCTCACGCCGGCGCGCGAGTTCCGGCCCACCCTCCGGGATGTTCGCAGCGAGGACCTCGGAGACCTCGGCGCTTGACACGAACCGATCCACCGATGACACCGATGTTCACCGATGACGATGCAACCGCATCGGTGTCATCGGTGCGCATCGGTGGATGGGTCGGCGTCGCTTGCGCCGGTCCCACGCGCCGGACTCACGCCGCGAAGGGGGAACCTTGAGGGTCATCGCGCTCCTGTCCGGCGGCAAGGACTCCGTCGCCGCCATCGAGGTCGCCCAGGGCTTCGGCTGGGACGTCGTCGGCGCCCTCGTCCTGCGCCCCGCCAAGGACGATGCCTGGATGTTCCACACGCCGTTCCTCGACGTCGTGCGGAGCGTTGCCGACTGCCTCGGCATCCCGCTCATGGAGGCCCCGGTGCGCGACGGTCAGGCCGCCGAAGTCGAGGATCTCGAGACGGCCATCCAGGCGGCATGCGCAAAATGGGGCGCAGAGGGAATCGTGTCGGGCGCCTTGGCGTCGGAGTACCAGCGCACCCGCATCGATGCAGTCGGCCACCGCCTAGGCATCAAGACCTTCGCGCCGCTGTGGCACAAGCCGCCGGCCGCGTACCTGCGCGGCCTGCTCGCGGGCGGATACGACCTGCGCTTCACGCGCACCGCCGCCGAGGGCGTGCCGAACTCCTGGTGCGGCGAACGCCTCGACTTGCCCAAGGTGGAGGACATGGAGCGCCACCGGGCCCGTCCGCACGTGGCGGGGGAGGGCGGCGAATACGAGACCCTCGTGCTGGATGCGCCACACTACGGCAAACGGTTGGTCATCGATCAGGCGCACGTCGAGGCGACGGCGAGCCGTGCGACTTGGGTGGCGCAGGCTTGGCACGCGGAACCGAAAGCCGGGGCTTGACCCATTCTTGGCCGCGGGCTGGGGCTACGCTCAAGAGGACTGCGCAAGTCGGCCAATGCGTGTCCATCACGCTGTACCAGTTCGCCGAGTGCCATGAATGCGGCATGGTGCGCCGGCTCCTGCGCGGCAAGGGAATCCCGTTCCAGGCCGTCACCCTGCCCGTCGGGGACAAGACCATCGTGCGCCAGAAATTCAAGGTCGAATCCGTGCCCGTCCTCGTCGATGGGACGTACGTGTCGTCGGACCTGACGGACATCTGCCGGCACGTGGCCGCGCTCTAGTCCGATTGGCGCTTTCGCGGGGAGCCTGGAAAACGCTCAGAGCACGATCTTGACGTCGCCTTCGGCGCGGCGGATCTGGTGCTGGTCCACGGTCTCCGTCTTCCAGTCGCCGATGGTGTATTCGGCGGCGACCTCGAAGGCGAGGTTCACCGCGCCGCTTGCGGGCAGGATGTATTCGTGGACGAGGAATCCCGAGTAGTCGTCCGGCATCGCGTACGCGTCCCCGAACCGGCCCAGCGACGGGGCGTGCTCCTTGCCATTGAGCGTGCTGCGCAGCAGGATGCGGTATTCCTCGCGGTCGGGCGAGCCTTCCTGCAGCCGGTAGACGTGCTTGACCAGAAGTTTGGCGCCTGGCGCGCCGCGAATGGTCTTCGGGGCATCGACCTTGAGGCGGATCTGCCCCGCGACGACTTCGCTGCGGGCGACGACGAGGTTCACGGGTTTGCCCTTGCGCAGGGGCGCCACAAGTCCGTCGCCGAGGGTCGCCTTGCTCTTGCCGCCGCGGGCTGCCATGCCGGGCCCATCGCGCTTGGGCCTTGAAAACCTGAGCGGCACCCATCCCAAGGGCAAGGCCGTCAGAACGGCAGGTCCGGCAGCGGGACGACGCGGTCCACCATGAGGGCCACCAGCAGGAGGCCGAGGTACTGGATGGTGAAGAAGAAGTAGCCGCGGTACGCCGAGGGGTTGTGCGTCACGAGCAGGCTCCACGAGCGGCCAACCAGGAGCCCTCCGAGGCCGACGGCGGCCACGAGGTAGACCCAAGATGCGTCCTGGGTGGCGATGAGGAGAAGGCTCGTCAGCAGCGTGGCGACGGCGTACACGAAGATCTGCCGGCGCGTGGAGGCCTCGCCGCGCACGTTGGGCATCATCGGGTACTCGGCGGCTGCGTAGTCGTCTTTGTACAGCAGGGCGAGCGACCAGAAGTGAGCGGGGGTCCAGACGAAGACCAGGGCGGCGAGCACGAGGGCGGGTGCGGCGCCGGGCCAAGCGAGGCCGCCGGTCTGCGCGGCCCACCCAATCAGGGCAGGGAACGAGCCGGCCAAGCCGCCGATGACGATGTTCTGCGGCGTCGTCGGCTTCAGCAGCGCCGTGTACACGACGACGTAGTACGCGATGGCGCCCACGGTGAGGAGCGCGGCCATGTGGTAGCCGGGCAGCCAAAGGACGGCGAACGACAGCAGAGACATCACGGCGGCGTACGCCGTGGCTGCGGTGCGCGTGATGCGGCCGGCGGCGACGGGGCGGTTGGCCGTGCGTGCCATGCGGCCGTCGCGGCCCTTCTCGATGACGTTGTTGAATGCGCCCGAGGCGGCGGTGCTGAAGCTCCCGCCCAGGGTGACGGCGAGGAAGGCCTTCCAGTCCGGCAGGCCGCCGGCCGCCACGAACATGGCGGCCCACGCGACGATGAGCAGCAGAAGCAGGATGCGCGGCTTCGAGATGGCCAGGTAATCGGCCGCGATGCTGCGCGCCGTGCGTTCACTCATTGGCGTCGCTCGCAGGGTCCTGGCTCGCGGCGTCCGCGTACACGTACTCGATCTTGCGGGGCTTCGGAGCCTCGACGGGGGCGTCGATGGGGAGCGGGCGCAGGAACGCGTAGCTCGCGGCCACCGTGAGGACGAGCAGGAACACGACGGCGGTGACGAGGTGCAAGGTCGTGGCCCAAGGCGGGTTGCCGGTGCGCACGGTGATGGCGCCGAGGCCGGCCTGGAAGATGACGAGGGCGAAAGCCATGGCGGGCAGCTGGCGCGTCGGGATGGCCAGTTCTTTGCCCCGCGTCGCGACGATGGCGAAGGCGAGAACAATGGCGCCGAGGAGGGAGGCAACGAGGCGGTGCGTCCACTCGTACAGCACTTGGGCGTGCGTGTAGGCCTCCGCGTGATCGGCGTCCGGGCCCTGGATTCCGGGAGTGGACCCCTCCGATTCCATGGAGGGGAACGGCGGCAACCACTCGCCATAGCAGGCGGGCCAGTCGGGGCACGACAGGCCGGCGCCGTTGGCCTTGACCCACGCGCCGAGCCCCATGAGCAGCACCGTCATGCCGACGCAAACGAGGCCGAGGCGGCGCAGCCAGACCAGGCGGGTCGCCAGGTTCACGGAGGCGTCCCACCCGAGGCCTCACTTGAAGGCTGCGGCAGCGCGGCACCCGGGTCGCCGCGCAACCAGGTGATGGCGGCGATGGCGGCGAGGGCGGCCACGGAGGCCAGCAGCAGCGCGGCTTGCCCAGGGTGCGAGGCGGCGGCGCCGGCCGCGACGCCTCCGGCCGCGGAGCCGAGGTAGGCGACGACGAGCTGGACGCCGTGGCCGCGCCCGCCGGAGCGGCCCGCCAGGCGGCTGACCTGCGACGGCAACGTCGCCGAGAGCACGGCGTGCCCGGCGAAGAAGGCGAGGGCGCCCACCCAGAGCGCGGGCGGGCCACGCAGCAGGAACACGGCGGCACCAGCGGCGAGAGCGGTGAGGGCGTACGCGATGGGTTGCCACGACGCGCGCTTGCGGTCGATGAGCTTGGAGGCGATGCCCATGACCACGAAGGCTCCGACGAGGACGAGGGCGAGGGCGCCCCGGCCGAGGGGCCGGTCGGAGAGGAAGAAGGCGACCTCGCTCATGCCGAAGTTCGTGGCGAAGCCGGCCACGCACAAGGCGAGAACGGGTGGGCTGACGGCGCGCGCGACGCCCGCGGCCGTCATTGGCATCGGGGCGGGCAGGGGGCGCGCCATCAAGGGAAGGATGGCCAGGACTCCGAGCACGCCGCTGGCCCAGAACAGGCCCCGGAAGCCGACGAGGGACGCGCCGAAGGGGCCGAGGGCGAAGCCGAGGAAGAAACCGAGGCCGGCGGGGATGCCCACGAGGGCCATGGCCGTGGTGCGGCGTTCGGCGGGTACGGTCTCGCCGACGGCGGCCAAGGCGACGGAGGAGACGCCGCCGAGTCCCTGCAAGAGTCGCGCGGCCAGCAAAGTCCAGATGGAGTCCGCGAGGGCGGAGCCGATGGACCCCGCCACGAAGAGGATCGTCCCGAGGAGGAGGACTGGCTTGCGGCCCAAACGGTCGCTCAGGATGCCGAGGCCGAGTTGGGCGAGGGCCATCGTGATGCCGTACGCCCCCAAGGCGGCGCCGATGAGGAGGTCCGTGGCTCCCGCAAGGGTTTCGCCATGCTCACGGAAGCCGGGCAGGACGAGACTGAATGCGAAGACGCGCGTGAACACCACGGCGGCGGCGCCGGCGATGAGAACGGCCTCGGTGCGGGTGAAGCGCGACGTCCCCTTCACAGCGACCTGGCTGGAGGGCGGCCCGAAAAGGGTTCCGCCTGCGGCGCGGCCTGCGAGGCCGTCAGCCGCCCCGTTCCGGCATCAGGGATGCGACCAGCGTTCGGATGCGGGCGACGTTCCGGTCGAGGATTTCGAGGAAGTGCAGCTCCTGCGGGGTGGGCTTCACGAGCGATCTGCGTCGGAGGAAGAGCTGCAGCGACACGGCCGACAAGGGGGTATTGAGGTCGTGGACAATCTGGTTGAGGCGCTGGCGTTCCGTCGCAGCCGCGTCCTGCGTAGGTGGGGCCGCCGGTTGGGGCCCAGCCTTCGTCGCACCCTTCATGCAGCGACGCCGCCCGGCACTTGCCGCGATTCGAGCAGGCGATTGGCCGTGTCGGCCATGACGGCGGCATCGAACGGCTTGGTGACGATGGCCCCGACTTGGTTTTCATTGAGGCAGCGGAACATCGCCCCCGGTTCGGGGAACCCCGTCATCAGGATGCTCGCCGGCCGCGTCCGTAGGGCATTGAGCACCCCGAGCAAGTGCTCGCCGTCGAGACCCGGCATGCGCAGGTCCGTGATGACCAAGTCGACGGAATTCTGCGCCAGGAAGGCAAGGGCCTCTTCCGCCGATTGGGCGGCGTAGACCTTGACGTTGGGCATGAGTTTGTCGAGGAGGTCTGCCAGGGGAAGGAGAACGTCGAGTTCGTCGTCCACGACGAGGATCACGCGTCGTCGGGACTTGGATCGCGTCATCGCTGGGAATGGGGTGTTTGGTGGCATTTGAGGACGCTCAGGAATGGGTGGAAACGTGGATGGGAAGGTTCGCCGCGCCGGGGGGGTTGCTTCCGCCGTCGACGAGGGCCAGAAGCAGCGACGGGTCGATGGGTTTCGTGAGCACGAAGTAGCCGTCGTCGTGCCCGCGCCCGAGGATGAATGGGTCGGGGTGGCCGGTCATGGCAAGGCAGCGCACCGTCGGGTGCTGGGCGCGCACGTCGCGCAGGAAGGTGACGCCGTTGCGGCCCGGCAGGATGTAGTCACACAGCAGGATGTCGACCTGCCGCGACGCCAGCACGGAGGCGGCGTCTTCGGCGTTGGCCACGCCGATGGCGGTGGCGCCTGCCCCCTGCAGGAGTTGGCAAACCAGGTCGCGAAGGTCTGCATCGTCTTCGACGACCAGCACGGAAAGGGCGGGGCGCATACGCCCGGTTCGGCCTTGCTCGCCTAAATGGACCTGGGACAGGGTCTATACCGGGGGGCCGCGGGCGACCCGCCGCGAGGCAACAGGAGGAGACGCGTCGCGGCGCCTGCAGGTATTTCACCGTTGCACGGCGACCTCAAATCATGGGAGGGGCGGATGGGAAACAAGCTTGGGAAGCGCCGCCGCTGGAGCAACCGTGATGTCGCTCGCGGCTCCGCCGCATCGCTCCACTCTGCTCCAGCGGGAGATACCGGATTCGAACCGGTGAATGGCGGATTAAGAGTCCGCTGCCTTGGACCTGTCTCGGCTAATCTCCCAGGTCGATGCCTGCACCTGGTGCAGGCCCGATTCGCGCCGACATGGGGGCCATTCATAAGTGCGACGGTGGCCGGGCAGGGCCGCCCACGTCGTGGGCCGAGGCTTGCGCATCCTACTTGCCGGTGCGCTTGGCCGCCATCTTGGCGTGCAGGCAGTTGACGTGCCGGCCCTTCTCGCAGAGGACCCCGTCCCGGGGGTCGGGGACCGTTGCCTTGCCCCTGGGCTTGGGCATGCCTGCCGACCCGGCGGCGGACGGAAGACCGTTGAGGTGGGGAGTTCGAAACGATGGCGACCGAGGAGTCAACGGGTCCACGCGATGCGGTTGCACCCATCCGGTTCCTCGCCGCCCTGGTGGCAAGTCACGGTGCCGCGGCGCGGGCCCGCTTCGACGTCCACGGTCGAGTCCCCGTCGGGCAGCGGGAGGCAGAAGGAGCCTTGCTCATCCGTCGTCGTGCTGGCACCGGTCTCGCGGACGGTGAGTTTGGCATCAGGGACGGGCCGGATCGCCTCGTCCACCAGCACATTGCGGATGCAGGGTGCGTCGGCCACGTCGTCCTGGGCCTCCGAGTCCTGCGAGGATTCGGGGGCAGTGCATCCGGCCAGAAGCATCAGGGTTAGCAGGGCGACGGCGCGCACGCTAGGCACGGGGATTTGGGCGGTTTGAACCCTTTGGCCAGGTCGTGCTACTCTTCGGAGTCGTCGGCCTTCTTGGCGGGCTTCGCATCGGATTCGTCCGATGCATCGCCGTCCTCGTCGTCCGCGGCGGGGGCCTTGGCGGCCTCCTCGGCGCGGCGTTTGTCGTCCTCGGCCTTCTTCAGGTCGTCCGACGCGCTCGTGCCGTGCTCGGCCTTGAGCTTCTCCATGACGTCGGCGTCGTCGAACTTCGACAGGTGGGCCGATTCGACGGCCTCCGTGATGTACACGGTCTTGCCGGCGCGGAAGATGAAGTTCCCCGCGTCCGTGGACGACTTGACGTCGATCTGCAGCAGGATCGGGTCCGCGATGTGGACGCGACCGGCGCTGTACGCCTTGTCCGGCGTGGCGGACAGGTGGATCATGTTGCGGTCGGACGGGCGCAGGCCAGCCTCGAGAACCAGGTCGAGTTCTTCTTCCGAGACGGGGAAGTAGAGCGTGTCCACCTGGGCCTCGGGCAGGTCGTCGAGGTTGACGTTGACCGAGTGCGCGTACGTGGCGCGGATCATCCCGCCGTCGATCTGGTAGCGGCCCTTCTCGTCCGTCTCCACGACGGCCTCGATGTGGTTCGTGCGCAGCCAGCGGCTGTACTGGGGGCGGGCGCGGCGGATGGCCTCGACGAACTCCTCGAGGTCGATCCAGCCACGGCCGTCCATGGTCAGGTTGAATTTGTCGGGCTGGTGGCGCAGGATGAGCGCCATCATGCGACCGATGCGGTCGACTTCGTGGTCCTTCATGATGAAGCGTCCGGCCTCGTCACAAAGGGGGCAGTTCTCCCCGCGGTAGTTTCCATGCGTGCGGCAGTTTGCGAGCATGAGAGGGGAGAGAGGGAATCGAACCCCCGTAAACGGGATCTGCAGTCCCGCCCATAGCCGCTTTGGTATCTCCCCGGCTTTGGGCGGCCGACTCGGGGGGGCTTCTTAAGCCTCGGCACTGCCCAACGGCAGTGCACAACGTTGGGTGACGGCCGACCTTCGAACGAAGGTCGATCACGTTGGACTGC
>JBBSVQ010000042.1:0-10518 GCA_038046725.1 Thermoplasmatota archaeon
TTGACGCGCTGCAGGTCATCGACGCTCGCTGCCCGCAATCCCTCGAGTCCGCCGAACGCCTTGACGAGCTCCACCCGGCGCTTGGGCCCGATGCCGGGCACGTCGTCGAGCGGCGAGTCGGCCACGGCCTGCGTCGCCTTGCGTTGCACCTGCGTGATGCCGAAGCGGTGCGCCTCGTCGCGCACGCGCTGCAGCAACTGCAAGGCGGGGTCGTTGCGCTTGAGGCGGACCGGGAAGGCGCGGTTGGGCAGGTGCACGAGCTCCTCATCCTTGGCCAGGGAGCACAGCGCCACGTGGGCGAGGCCGAGGGATTGCAAGCTGGCCCGTGCGGCCGCGAGCTGGCCCGGCCCGCCGTCGATGAGCACGAGGTCGGGCAACTGCTCCTCGCGTTCCAAGACGCCGCGGTAGCGCCGCTGCACGGCCTCGCCGATGGAGGCGTAGTCGTCGACGTCGCGTCCGGCCTCGCGCCGGGGGCGGCTCGGACGATCCGCCGATGACGCCGATTTCGCCGAACGTCCGGTTGCCGCATCGGCGCGTTCGGCGTCATCGGCGGATGGGGTGGGTGCAACCCCAGCGAGCGCCCGACCGTCGGTCCCCTTCCGGGTCCCGACCGTCTTCATCCCGAACGTCCGGTAGCCCGCCTTGTCGGGCTCGCCGTCGACGAAGCGCACGAGGGCTGCGCGCGTGTGCTCGCCGGCCAGGTGGCTGATGTCGAAGCCCTCAATGATCGTCGGCGGACCTGCGAGTCCGAGGGCGCCCTGCAGGGCCTCGACGGCGCCGCTGCGCTTCGAGCGCCGGTGCACTTCCTCCTCCAGGCGCAGCTTGGCGTTCGTCTGCGCCACCTCAAGCCAGCGCCGCTTGTCACCCTTCTGCGGCGCCTCGATGGTGCAGGCGCCGTCGCGCAGGGTGCGCAAGTCGGCCTCGAGGACTTGGGCCACGTCCGCGGGGAAGTCACCCATGACGTAGCGGGGCACGGTGCGGTCCTGGTAGTAGCCGCGCAGGAAGTCCGCCAAGGCGAGCCCTTCCTCGCCGGAACCGACGCCGGTGATGGTGAACGGGCTCTGGCCGACGACTTTGCCGTCCCTCTGGTGCAGCAGGACGACGGCGGCGAGCTCGCCGCGGGCGTCGAGGGCAGCGACGTCACGGTCCTCGAGCTTGTCGTGCACCATGTGCTGGCGCTCCATCACGGACTGCAGCCCATGCCATTGGTCGCGCAGCCGCGCCGCGTCCTCGAAGCGATGGCCCGCGGCCGCCTCCTCCATGAGGCTCTGCACGCGCTTGACGAGGTGATCGGCGCGCCCCGACAACAGGTCCTTGACCTCGTCGACCAGGACCTCGTACGAGTCCGGCGTGGCCTTGCCGATGCAGGGCGCGACGCATTTGCCGATGTCGTAGTACAGGCACTTCTGCTTGGGCAGCGTCTTGCAGCGCCGCAGGGGAACCAGTTCCAGGATGGCTTGGGCGACGAAGAACGCCCCCGTGCCGTCGGGGAACGGCCCGAAGTAGGTGGCGCCGTCGTTGTCGCGGCGGTGCACCTTCAGCAGGCGCGGGTAGTCCTCGTTGGTGAGTTTGAGGTACGGGTACTGTTTGTCGTCGGTGAGGCGGACGTTGTAGCGCGGCCGGTGCAGCTTGATGAGGGTCTGCTCGAGCAGGAGGGCCTCCTTGGCGGTGCGAACGGCGATGACCTCGACGTCCGCGAGGTCCTGCAACAGTCGGTCACCCTTGGCCGTCGTCGGGTCGAGGTAGGTGCTGACGCGGTCGCGCAGGTCGTTGGCCTTGCCGACGTACAGGATTGCTCCTGCCGAGTCCTTCCACTGGTACACCCCCGGCAATCGAGGGAGACGCGCGACGCGTTCGCGCAGGGGATCCAGAGACGGTGGGCGACCCATCCCAAGGGGCGTCCACCTGCCGCAGTGGAAAAACGGTTCTGGAAGGGGGTTGCGGTCTGCCCGGCCCATCGCCTGCCCCGCGGCCGCCGGCCCGAACTCATCCACGCCGACGCCCCGTTCCAAGGCTGACGGCAGGAGCCGGACCGACAACCCTATCGCCGCCCCCCAGGTCTCCTCGCCATGGCCGAGTTTCAGGTCCAAGGCGAAGTCATCCGTTTCCTCGTGGCTTGGGTCGTCGCGGCGCTCTTCATCCACTTCGCGGCGAAGATCGTCCTGGACCGATCCTCGTTCCTGACCGCGCTCGTCGTCGCCTTGGTCGGGGTCGTGCTGGCCGTCCTTGTGGACCGACTGATCGACGGGTGGCTCGGCGACGTCCTTGCCATCGTCACCTGGATGCTCGTGTGCGCCTTGTTCTACCGCACGAGCTGGCTCAAAGGCGGCGTCGTCGGGCTCGTCGCCTGGGTCCTGTTCTACCTCGTGACGCTGCTGATCCGCATGCTTGCGGACTGACCGCGCGAAGACGAAGGTCGAGCGTCGAGGCGGACGCCGTTCGACAAGCCACGGTGATCCGTTGAATCCGGGGAAAATCCCCGGCGAGGCGCGCAGCGCCGATGCCGTCAATCGAAGCCGCTGGTGAGAATCGAACTCACGACCTGCTCCTTACCAAGGAGCCGCTATACCACTAAGCCACAGCGGCGAACTGTGTGCCGCAGGTGCGGCGAAGCCGCCGACAAGGCGCCCCTATTTGAGCGGCTTGGTCACGCCTTCTGGGGCAACGCGAACCATGTCTCGCCCAGCGAACCTCCCGGATGGCACGCCGCTCCGAGGAAGGCGCCCTTGCGCCTCCCCCGGAAAGCCGGCGGTGAGATTTGAACTCACGACCTGCGGTTTACAAGACCGCTGCACTACCGCTATGCTACGCCGGCAAAAGGGGTCCGACCCGGGGCCAGTGACGCCGGACCGCGGTGGCCCGGCTACACTGTGAAGTCGATGGTCATCTCGAGCGCCGGCGTCGCGTACGGATGGATGAAGATGAAGGCAGTCCCGCTCGGGACGCTTCCGGTACAGGGGTTGCCTCCGTTGTTGGCCTCGCCGATGATGGCCTGGGCGGCGTCCGTGAAGACGCAGTCCGAGTCGTTGAGCACGGGGCCGACGGGGCCGCCCTGCATGACCGTGGACGTGAACGCAAGGCCCCAGTAGCGCTCGTCGAGAGCCTGCCAGTAGCCATCGAGGCCGCTGGCGTCTGGACCGCCTGCGAAACTGATGCAGTTCTCGGTGCCGACGATGTCGCCGGCGCAGCCGAGCGAAGCGGCGAACTCGAAGTGCGTGACATCCGGTGCCGGGGTGCCGGGGGGAACGTTCACCGTGAGGGCCAGGCTCGCGGTCGCATTGCTGCCCGTCGGGTACGACACCGTGAGGTTGGCCGTGAAGGCGCCGCCGATGGAGTAGGTGTGGTTGGCCGCCGTCGGCTGGCCAGTGCCGTTGGTGATTTCGCCGTCGCCGAAGGACAGTTTCCAGGAGGAAGCGCCCGCGGTCGCGTTGATGGTGAAGTTGACCAGCAAGGGCGCGGTTCCGTTGATCCGGTCGGCCGTCAGCGTGGCATTGTGGGCCAGTGCCGCCGGGCCACTCGTGCCCGTGGCCGTCGCGGATCCGCCGGTACCCGTCGCGGACCGGCTGCCGGAGCCGCTGCCCGATGCGCTTGTGCTCGATCCGGATGCGCCGCCAGCCGGGTCGTCGTCCTTGACGGTGGCGCAACCCGCGAGGGCACCGACGAGCAGGAGCAATGCGACCAGGACAACACGCATGCCCGGCTGTTGGTCGGGACCTATAAAACGGTTCTTGGACGGCGGCGCGCAGGGGTCCACCCCGGCCTCAAGGTTTATCGGCAACGCAAACGTGGACACGATGCCATGGTCACGACCGTCGAGGACATCCTCCGCATTGTGCGGTCGAACCCCTTCATCGACGGGGTCGGCTACTTCATTGAAATCACTGCGTCGAAGAAGCTGCCCAAGGGCGCCGAGAAGGATCTCACGACGCGCATGCAGGAGGCCTTCTGCGAGCACGCCCAGGCCACCATCGAGGGCGACGACGTCCTCGGCCTCGACTTCCACGAACACATCTTCACCCAAGGCGACGGCTCCGAGGAGGACCTCGAGGCCTTGGAGGGCGTCCTGCGCCACATCGAGTCCAAGTGGGGCATTGACCACTTGTGCATCGAGTTCCAGTTCGACCTCGCACGCGCGCGCAACGCGAAGAAGGAACTCGACGAGCTCCTGAAGCCGTAATTCTTGCTCCAGTCCGCGCCCGCGCCCGACGAGCCACCGATTGCGCAGAGGTTCGCTGAGGCGACCGCGCGCGACCGCCCTTTTGGCCGACGGCGCGCGTTCCTCCGCGTGCCCTTCCAACGACTTCCGACGCCGACGCCGGCGACTTGCGGATGCAACCCCTTGCGAAGCAGCTCGCGAAGCGCGCCGAGCGGCGCCCCGCGCCGCCATGCACCATCAAGGGCTAGCCGTCGCCGGAGTCGTCACAAGGAGGTTGACCCTTGAGACCAGGAACGGGCGCTGTCGAGGAGACGCCCTGCCGTGCAGTCCTACCGTTGCAGTCGCGCGAGGCCTGCGCTGTGGCCTGGCAAAGGCCCCGATGCTTCGAACCGGGGATTACTGACCGAGTTCTTGCGCCCGCTTTGTTGCCGCTTCCACGGCGTCCATCACGATGGCTTGGAAGCCTTCCCGGCGCAGGACATGCAGGGCCGCGATGGCCGTGCCACCTGGGCTCGTGACTTGGTCCTTCAAGGCCGCCGAGTGCAAGTGCGAATCGCGGGCGAGATGCGCGGAGCCGATGAGCGTCTGCAACGCGAGCCGGGACGCGACGTCACGCGACAGCCCGACCTTGACGCCGGCGTCCGCCATGGCCTCGACGAAGTGGAACACATACATGGGGCCCGTGCCAGACAAGCCCGTGACGGCGTCCATGAGTTTCTCCGGGACCTCCTCGACGGTGCCGACGGCCGAGAACACTTCGCGGGCGAGGGCCAAGTGCTCCTTCGTCGCGTGGGTTCCAGCACAGATGGCCGTGGCGCCCATGCCGACGGTGGCAGCGAGGTTGGGCATGGAGCGAACGACGGGGATGCCGGGAAGGACGGCTTCGATGGCTGCCGTCTTGATGCCGGCTGCGAGCGAAATGACCAGTTGCCTGGGCTTGAGCTTCCCGCGCAGCAACTCGAGGACCTCCGGCAGGATCTGCGGCTTCACGCCGAGCAACACGACGTCAGCATCCTCGACGGCCTTCACGGCGCTCGTCACGACGTCGATGCCGAGTCCCTTGGCGAGTTCGCTGGCGCGCTCCTTGCGCGGGTGGGCGCCGACGAGGTGCGACGCAGTCGTCCACTTCACCTTGAGCAGGCCGCGCACGACGGCGGACCCCATGCTGCCCACGCCGATGACGGCCAAGCGTTTCGCCATGCGCAGTGAGCCTCGGGCATGGCTTCAAGCCTTTCGCACGTAGGCCTTGAGCGAAGAAGCCCCATCGCGCGACGGCGCTCGTTCCTTGCCTCCACTCGTTCGCCGTCTCCGACGACGACGCCGGCTTGCTCATCCAGCTCTCTGCAAAGCGCGCGCCGAAGGCGCGCCACGGGCGCGCGCGGGTCAAGCGACGCGGTCTGGGACGATGAGAGTCGTCGTCGTCAAACGGACCGAATCGACTTCTTGCGGCGTTACGGCCAGCGGCTTGTAGTCGAATCCCGTGTACAGCCCGAGTTCCGCCGTTACGCGGGCCGGCTCCGGGAACAGGCCGGCCGTGACGAGTCCCAATTCGAGGCTGGTCATCAGGCCCGAGTTGCCCGGCGGAAGCACGCCTTGCGCCTGGTCGAGGCCCTGGCCGATGGCGACGATTTGGTTCCACGAGCCGCGGTTGACCATCGGGATCTCGTCCGCGTGCGTGCCGCCGATGGGCGTGAAGCGGCTATGGTGGATGGCCGACCCATCCCAGGCGCCGCCCCACATGGCGGGCGTGTCAACGACCGTGACTTGGCCCGCGATGAGTGCGGCGCGCATCTGCATGGCGCACGTCTCGACGGCATCGGTGCCCACATCATCGCACCACGGGTGCGCCGTGCGGCCATTGAGGGCATCCACGAGCGTCGATTCGCGGTTGTCGTGGCGGCCGTGGTCGCCGGCGTGCGGGTCGCCGGAGCGCGGGGGATCGAATTCCAGCTTCACGGCGTCCGCGCCCAGCTCGTCGTCGAAGACAAGCGACTGCAGTTGCGCGCGCACGTCGTCGTACACGGCGTGTCCGGCGTGGTCGTAGTTGCCGTCGGCGTTGGCATCGGCCCATGCGTAATCCGCATCCGCCCACGCCTGGAGGACGTCGCCAAGCGGCTCGGACATGCCTTGCCCCTCGGAGGCCTCGACGAGGTGGGGAACGATTTGGCGCGCGAAGGGGTCGTGTGTTGCGGCTTGCTCGAGGATGTCGGCAACGTCCTGCCAGGCCAAGGGAGTTCCTTCCGCGAGCCGCTGCTGCACGAAGTGGTCGAGCAACTGCACCCGGTGGACGCTTCCCCACATCTCCAAGGTGTCCCCCGTGCGCCACAGGCGGGCCGGGGCGTTGTTCCAGTTGGCGACGTACCCCGTCGACGGATTGATGGCCCAGGTGTTGAGTGCCAGGCCGACTGCTTCGCCGCGCCAGGCGTTGGCGGCTCCGGCAAGGGCGGGCAGGCGCGGGTCGAGGCCAGGGGCCCGCAGCGGGATGTCGCCCGTGTGGTAGTAGGCGATGCCCTCGGGGCCGGCGTAGTGGAAGTTGAAGGTGAATGGGAAGTGCGCGATTTGCCCCTGGAAGCAGGCCAGGTCGGTGCAGCGGGCAAGGCTGAGCCACATCCAGGCCCCGTCGAGCTCCTCGCCGCGCACCGTCGAGCGCTGCGCCCACGCAACACCAACGTCCGGGTTCCACGCGACGACGGGCATCCCCTGCGCGCGGCAGACTTCCTGGACCACGACTTGCGGGGCGTCGTCCAGGGCCGCGGCACTCGGCAGGCTGCGGTGGACCACTTGTTCGCAGTCCATCGTCGCCATGGCGCCGTCCCATTCGTAGCGGTGCGGGTCCGCGGCATCGAGGCGTAGGGCGACGGTGTCCACCTGGTCATCCGCACCGGACGTGACCGACCACGCGAACTGCGGCGTACGCCCGATGACGATGCCGGGAGCCGACGCGACGCCGATGCCGACGGCGTCGTAGCCTGCGCCATGCAGGCCGACCTGGTACGGCACGGGGGGCTTGTAGTAGCCCATCTGCGGTCCGCCGAACATGATGGGGAGGCCGGTCGTGGTGTGTTCGCCGGCGACGAGCAGCGCGTTCGAGCCCCACTTGAAGCCCGCCATCAGGCCCGCGCCTTGACGCATGCCGAGGGCAAGCGGCCCTGGGAGGGCGGCGTTCGGGACGCCCCACGGGACGGACCCGGAGGCGGCGAGGGCGAGGTCGAGCTGCTCCGCAGGGACGTCCCCCAGTGCGGGCGGGCGCTCGCAGCCGTTGACTTGCAAGTCGGCGGCGGGGATGCTGGTGTAGGCGTCGTCGGCCTGCACCCAGTTCAAGTCGCCGAGGGCGGCGTGGGCCTCGTCGCGGCCGAGGGCGGCTTCGAGGCTGGCGTAGCGGCGGGCGTTGGCCAATTCCTCGCCGCCGCCGGAACCGAAGTAGCCGATGAGGTAGTCAATGGCCGCAACGGAGTCGTACACGGTCCACGGCTCCGGTGCCTGCCCGAGGGCCGCGAACTCGCCCGGCAAGGCATCGTTGGCGACGGCTTCGGCGATGAAGCGGTTGACCCCGTCCGCGTACGCCTGCAGGGCATCCTGCACTCCCGCAGGGGCACGGTCGAACTGCGCCACGATTTCGGCGCGCGAGTACAAATCTCGTCGGACCGCGAGGTCGCTGGGCAGTTGTCCCGAGCCGGCCACCGTCGCGGAGTCGCCGTACCCGACGTGGCGCAGGACGTGGATCTGGAAGAGGCGGTCGCGTGCCTGCACGTAGCCGTTGGCGTAGAACAGCGTGTACGCGTCGTCGGCGTAGATGTGCGTCACGCCGAAGGCATCCGTCTTCAGGGTCGCCTCCGTCGGCACGGCGGACAAAGGGGTGCCGGCCAAAGCCGCCGGGACGCGCAAACGGTCCTGCTCGGCCGTGGCCCGGGTCGTGTCGGCGGCGGACGATGCAGCCTGCTGACTCCGGGCCAGGGCCTCGGCGGTCGGATTGCAGGGATCATCCGTTGCGAGCGGGACCGCGGTGTCGAATACGGGAACGAGAGCTGCGGCACCCGCGCCCGGCCCACCTTGCGCGCCGCCATCACCCATGCAGCCGGCGAGAATTGAGAACGCGGCAAGGGCAAGAACGACGGCCCGCGGGACGGCCATGGCCAAGGCAGCCGGCGAGGCCTGCTTCAAGGTTGCGCGGACCTATTCCTGGGCCGGCCCTAAGGCGTCCCCGTGGGCGTGGATGCCGCGGGCGGCATCGAACTCGTCATGGATCTCGCCGACGAGCTCCTCGAGGAGGTCTTCCACGGTGCAGATGCCGATGTTGTGCCCGTCGGGGCCCTGGATGACGGCGAGGAGCTTGTGCTCGCGCTGCATGCGCAGCAGCAAGCGGTCCGCGCTCAGGTCGGCGGGGGCGAAGAGGACCCCGCGCAGGGCGGTGGTGACGGGCTTGCGGTCGAGTTGCAAGTCGCTGAAGCGCAGCAAGTCGCGCACGTGCACGCAGCCGAGGACGTGGTCGAAGTCGCCGTCGGCGACCAGGATGCGGGTGCGACCTTCCTTGCTCGCCATCTCGGCTGCGGCGGACATCGTGGCCTCCTTCGGCAGCCAATGCACCTGCGAGGCTGGCGTCATGACCTTGTGCACGTCGGTCTCCGTGAACTGGAAGAGTTCCGAGATGACGCGCTGCTCGAACTTGGCGACCTCGCCCTGCTCGACGCCCATGCGCACGATCATTTCGATCTCGTCGGGCGTGATGTACGGGGCCGACCCCTTCGCGTCGACGCCGACGGCCCTGGCGACGGCCTTGGATAGCCACGTGGCGAAGCCGACGAGGGGCTTGAGGATGGCCTCCGCGATGCGCAGGGGCGGCGCGATCGCCATTGCGACGGGCAGCGGGTTCTGGACGGCGAGCGTCTTCGGAAGCAGCTCGCTCACAAGGATGATCAAGACCGCCATGACTCCGGTGGCAATGAGGGCGCCTTTGCCGCCGAAGAGGCCGACGGCGACGACGGTAGCGAAGGCGGTGGCGCCGATGTTGACGAGGTTGTTGCCGATGAGCACGGTGGACAGGATGCGTTCAGGCTCGTCGAGCATGCGGTCGAGGCGAACCGCGCGCGCGTCCCCGCCCTGCGCCAGTTGGCGAACCCTGTGGCGGTTGACGCCGATCATCGCGGTCTCGCTCAGGCTGAAGAAGGCGCTGCCTGCGAGGAAGGCCAGCAGGACGACCCCTTCGGCGATGAGACCCGTCCATTCGACCATGCGTGCAACGCTTGCCAAGGTGGCCGACTATTTGGCCGTGGACCCCCGGGATGCAGGGATTCAGTCCGACACCTTCCGACGCCCGGAACACAGATTGCACAGATACGCTTGGGAAGCCAAGCGGACGCAGCACCAATCCGTGCGCCTGCCCGCCAGAATTTCACAGATGGCCCGCGAGGCCATGCAAGGATCTGCGCAATTCCCAAAGACGCGACCGCCAAGCTTCGCTTGGTTCTGCGCAATCTGTGTTCCGGCGAGGGGCAGCCTGTCGTCGCTGAGGGCCGCTACTTCGGCTTGCCTTTCTCCGTAGCCGACGGCAACCCGACGATGGCCTTCTCGAGGACCGTCTTGAGCACGACCATGGTGTTGGTGCGCTGGATGTGCGGCAAGGACAGGGTGGTCTTGACGAGGTCGTCGAGGTCTTCTCGCCCGCGCAGCCGCACCAGGACGAGGCCGTCCCATTCGCCGGTGATGTCGTAGACGCCGAAGATGCGCGGGTCGCTGCTGATCTTCTCGTGCACGCTGCGCACGTGGCCCTTGTCGATGCGCAAGCCGATGACGGCGGTCAGCGTCCAGCCTGCGGCTTCTTGGTCGATGAGGGCGGTGTAGCCGCGGATGACCTTGTCCGCCTCCAAGGCCCGGATGCGGCGGTTTACGGTGGCGAGGCTGAAGCCCGTGCGCTGGGCCAGGTCGCGGTGGCTTGCGCGGCCGTCCGCAACCAGCTCCTTCAGCAGTCGTCGGTCGTGGTCGTCGAGGCTCACGCGCGGAACAGGCGTCCCATCGGGCACAAGGCCATGCAGCAGAATGGAACGTTTGAGCCTGTTTGTGGCGCAACGTGACCATTGCTTCTCATGAAGGGGTGCATTTCACCTGCAAGTGAATCCTTAACTGCTACACCCATTGGGAGGGTCCATCCCTGGGAGCCTCGCGTGCAAGCGCGGGGAGGACGGGAGGAGATTGACTCATGGTCGTGTTCGCTGAATACATCTGGATGGACGGCACGCAGCCGACGCAGAAGCTCCGCTCGAAGACGAAGGTCATCGAAGTGGACGAGGTCAAGAAACTCGAGGACATCCCCCGCTGGGGCTTCGACGGCTCCTCGACGAACCAGGCCACCGGCGACAAGTCGGACT
>JBBSVQ010000043.1:0-34813 GCA_038046725.1 Thermoplasmatota archaeon
CGGCCGCGACCGCCGCCGGGGCCGCCACGGCCGCCGAAGCCGCCGGACGCGCCGCCGAAGCCACCGGTGCGCGGGGCGCCCATGCCGCCGCCGAAGCGGGAGCCGGAGCCGCCCGAGCCGCCGGAGCGGGTGGGGGTGCCAACCGGGCCCGAAGAGGGCGTCGGCAGGCGGGGACCGCGGGGCGCAGGGCGCGCCGCGGGAGCAGTCGTGGTGGTGGACTCAGCCATGTTATTCTTCCTCGTCGTTGGACTTAGCCGCGGAGGTGCCCTTCTCGGACGAGCCGATCTTGGCCTTCACGGCGTTGAAGTTCGATTCGAGCTCCAGGAACGCCCCGTTGAGGCGCTCTTCGCTCGGGTAGATGCTCTCGTCGCCGTGCGGGACCTCGATGCCGGCGTCCAGCACGCCCTTGAGGGCGGCGAAGACGCGCGAGCCCTTCGTGGGCACGTGGCGGCCGATGTCCAACACTGCGTTCTCGACGCCGGCGGCAGCAGCGCGCTTGCCGGCGAGGAGGCCCGTCAGGTAGGCGGCGGGAGTGTTCTTGGCAGAACCTTCCCAGCCCATCTTCTTGAGCTCCTGTGCGACGGCCGTGGCCTTGACGGAGTCTCCGTCCTGGCCCCAGTCGACGAACTGGACGATGACGTTGCCGCTGGTGCGGCGGACCACGAGGCGCGTCTCGCCGGACTTGACGAGGGCGAGGCGGCGGCGGTAGTCGGTCTTGCCTTCGCGGCGGCGCCGGAAGGGAACGCGGGTGCGGGGAGAGTTGGCCATTAGACTGCGACCTCCTCAGGGAGGGTGCCTTCGGTGCGCATGTGCGACTTCATGTGGGCGCGCGAGCGGAACTGTCCGCCCTTCGCACGCACGTAGTAGTCACGGTAGCTGGAGGCGTCGATTGCGCCGGTCTCGCGCAGCTTGCGCAGCTCGTCGCGCAGGGCGCGGATCTGCGAGATCCAGCGCGCCTTTGACGGCGTGCGGGCGTTGGCGGCACCCTTGCGGGAACCGGGGCCGGTGCGGCGGCCCTTCGCCTTCTGCTGGTCGAGCTTGCGGCCGCGGCCGCGCGACACGCCGGCCTTCTGGACCGCCGTGATGACGCCGCCGTCGACGAGCTTGCGGATGTCGGCGCGGGTGACGGCGCCGGCGACCTCGTCGTTGCGGTCGGGGTCGATGCGCACGCGGCTCTGGCCGACCTTCATGACGGTGGCGGCGAGGCGCTTCTGATTGGCGAGGTCAGCCATTACAGCTCCCCCCGGTTCAGGACGCGGATGCCGGCTTTGTCGGCGGCGGCCACGATGAGCTTCTGCTTGCGGCCGCCGACGGTGCCGCCGATGCGGGCCGCCTGGGTGGCCTTGTCGACCTTCGACAAGTCGGCCTCGTTGTGCACGAGGACCTCGACGAAGCCGGACGGGTGCAGGCCGCGGGCCTCTTCGGGGCCGCGGTAGCCGATCGACACGAGCGGCGGGCGGTAGCCCCAGTGCCGGCGCGTCTTGGAGTGGATGCCGCGCGGCAGGCGCCACGTGGCGTGCTTGCCGCCGAGCTTCTTGTAGCGCCACCACTCGTGGCGGCGGAAACGGGGCTGCACGGCCTTCTTCGCGGCGCGGACGCCGAGGGCCTGCTTCTGGTCCTGCGACAGCTTCGGGCTGCCCTTGGCCACGTGGGCCTGGGCGGCCTTGGCCGCGGTCTTGCTCTCCACCGGCTCCGCCTTCGGGGCGTCCTTGACGGACTTCGTGGCGCCGGCTTGCTTCTTGGGTTCAGACATTTTACTCACCCTTCTTGGTGATGTAGACACCGTCTTGGAAGACACGGATGTCCTTGTTGCGGATCTTGGTGCAGCTCTCGATGTTGGCGGCCGTCTGGCTCACGGACGCGAGGTCGATGCCCTCGAGCGTGACGTCGGCGCCCTTCACCGTGATCTTGACGCCGGGAGCAATCTTGGCGGTGCGCGGGGCGCGCTCGCCGAGGAAGTTCTCCACGTGGAACTCGTCCCCGTGGATGGTCATCTTGATGGGGAAGTGGTTGAACACGGCCTTCATCGTGTAGGTCCAGCCCTTGGAAACGCCCACAATCATGTTCTGGATGTGGCTGGCGTAGGTGCCCACGACGGCCTTCTCCTTCTTGCGGGGGAGCTCCTTGCGGACCAAGACCTCGTTGCCGTGCAGCTGGACCTTGACGGTCGTGGAGCGGAACGGCTTCTCCAAGGACCCCTTCGGGCCCTTGATGGTCGTGTGGTTCGAGTTGGGCTTCACGCTGACGGTGACGCCGGCCGGGATGGGGATCTTGTAGACGGTCTCTGCGACGCTTGGCAAGTCATTCACCTCAGTAGACGTAAGCCAGCAGGCGTCCGCCAGTGCCGACTTCCTTGGCCTTGTATTGGTCGATCACGCCACCGGTGGTGGTGAGGATGAGGGCGCCGAAGTCACGGGCCGGCAGGAAGCGGGCCTCCCAGGCGTCGAACTCGTCCGTCTTGATGGCGTAGCGGGGCTTGATGACGCCGCAGTTGTTGATGGCGCCCACAAGGGTGACCTTGTAGAGGCCGCCGCGGCCGTCATCCTGGTACTCGAAGGGCCCGATGTAGCCCTGGTCCTGCATGACCTTGAGCACGCGGCCAACGAGTTTGCTGGCGGGCGTGATGGTCGCGTCGGTCTTCTTGGCGCGCTCCGCGTTGCGGATGACGGTCAAGGCGTCGGCGAGGGGATCGTTCTGCATGCATTCACCTTAGGAGTACTTCTTGAAACCGAGATCACGGGCGCTTTCGCGGAAGCAGTGGCGGCACAGGCGCAAGCCGTAGCGGCGCACCATGGAGCGCATCTGGCCGCAGCGGCGGCAGCCTTCGTAGACGCCCTTGTAGTGCTGGCGTTCCTTGATGATGAGAGTCATTCTAGACCACCTCGATTTCGAATTTCTTGGTGAGGAAAGCCTTGGCTTCCTTCGTCGAGACACGGTGGTCGTTGGGGACCGAGCGCGCCTGGCTGCGGCGGCGCTTGATGCGGTGGCCGGGCTTCTCGAGCGTGATGCACACGTCCATGCCGAAGACACCGATGTCGGGGTCGTAGCGCTCGCCTTCGAAGTTGGTGTAGTCGGACACGCCGAACTGCAGGTTACCCTGGTTGTCGAACGAGTACGAGTACACCTTGTTCTTGCGGGTGTACAGGGCGCGCTTGACGAAGGACTCGGCGTCCTCGCCGCGCAGGGTGACCTTGCAGCCGATGGGTTCGCCGGGGCGGACGCCCAGCTCACGGTTGAGTTCCTTGCCGAGGGTGCGCACCGGCTTGTGGCCGGTGAGCTTGGCGAGGACCTTCTCGGCCTTCTGCAGCTTTTCGCCGCCTTCGCCGACACCGATGTTGACGGTGACCTTGGCGATGCGCGGCTGCGTCATCGGGTTGCCGGAGCCGGCGGCGACGGGCGCCTTGGGGGCGGCCTTCGTCATCGGCTTGGCGGCGGGCTTCGTCTGGGGTGCAGTGGTGTTAACCAACGACCTTCACCTCGGGCTTGGGCAGGTTGGACGCATCCCCGATGGGGAAGGCGTACGGCTTGATCGTGGTGAACGCCTCCTGGCCCACCGTGAGGTGGATCAGGTTCGGCTTGTTGCTGCGGGTGACCTCGATGGACTTGACCGGGGCGACCTCGCCAGCGTGGCGGCCGTCCGTGATCAGGACCTGCGAGCCCTCCTTGAGGGGGAAGTGGCCGACGACCTTTTGGGCCGGGACTTCCAGGCGCAGAACGTCGCCGGTGCTGTAGTCGTCCTTCTTGACGAGCAGGTTGCGGCCGTCGTGCAGGTTGAGCTGCGTCTGGCCGCCGGTGACGGTGGACTTGCCGGTGATCTGGGCGAGCTTCCAGCCGGACTGGCTGGACTCGATGGGCAGGACGCGAAGGCGGGCCTTGTCGTCGATGAAGACGCGCCAGGCCTGCTTCGTCTTCGGGATGGACACGACGTCCATGAAGCCGACGGCGAACTTGGCGTCCTTGACGATGCGGCCATCCACGAGGACGTCGCCGGCGCCGATGACGCGGGCGGCCTCGCGGCCGGTGGCGGCGAGCTTCAGGTAGTCGCGAACGATGGTGCCGAGGGGCAGCGCGCGCTCGATGGGGTGCGCGCCGGCGCGGGGCTTGGTCGTGTAGACGTTCGTCTTGCGCGGGATGACCCAGCTGCGGGGGGCTGCCAGGCGCTTCAGGTGCTTGCTCATGTTGCCTTAGGCCTCCTTCTTGGCGGCCGTCTTCTTGGCGGGCGCCTTCTTGCTGGCCTTCTGCGTCTTCTCGGCCGGGCGGGTCTCGCCCGAGGCCTCGAGTTTGGCGACGCGGCGCTTGTCCTCGAGGTTGAGTTTGACGATGACGAGGTTGGAGGGGTCGACGGGGAGGGCGACCTCGGTTCCGTCGGCCTTCTTGTTGGTCACGCCTTCGACGTTGACCTTGCGGGCCGGGACGTCGACGCCGACGATCTTGCCGGACTTGCCCTTGTGGTCGCCGCGCAGGACCTTGACTTCGTCACCGGAGATGACGGTCAGGCTGCGGCGGTTGTACTTCAGCAGGAGCTCCTCGGAGAGGTGGCTGGCCATCGCCTTGCGGGCGACGTGGTGCGGCTGGTTGTAGAGGGCCAGGCGCTGCTTGCGGGGTTGGATCGAGCTCATCATGACACCTCAGACAATGGTTGCCGCAGTGGCGGCGATGCGGGGCCAGCGCAGGGCGGCTTCCTTCGCGACGGGGCCCTTGATCTGCGAGCCCTTGACTTCGCCGTCGTCCTCGTTGATGATGACGCAGGCGTTGTCCTCGAACTGGACGGTGGTGCCGTCCTGGCGCTTGAAGGGGCGGCGCTGGCGCACGACCACGGCGTACAGGATCTGGCGGCGCATCTCAGGCGTGCCCTTCTTGACGGACACGATGATCATGTCGCCGACACCGGCGGCCGGGTAGCGCTTCATGACGCCGCCGAGCTTGGGGACCATGATGATCTCGACTTCCTTGGCGCCCGTGTTGTCGATGACTTCCATGCGGGCGCCGCGCGGCAGGCCGCGGGTGACGTTGCCCGGGATTCCACGCATGCCTTAGGCCTCCTTGACGGCGGCCTTCTTGGGGGCGGCCTTCTTGGCGGGGGTCTTGGCGGCGGCGGCCTTGGCGGCGGATGCGGCCTTGGCGGCCTGCTGGACCTGGACGGCCTCGGACTGGTGGGCCTTGCGGTCGGCGGGGTTGCCGCGGTTCTCGACCACGACGAAGGAAACGGTCTTGGAGAGCGGGCGGCACTCGGCGATGACGACTTCGTCGCCGGCGTTGACGTCGATGTTCGAGGGCACGTGGGCCGCGTAGCGGCGGGTGCGCTTCTCGATGCGCTCGTACTTGGCGACGAGGCGCTCGTGCTGCTTCTCAACGATGGCGGTGTGCTGCATCTTGGCCGACACGACGGTGCCGACGATGATGGAGCCGCGCACGCGCAGGGTGCCGTTGAACGGGTTCTTCTGGTCGCCAGGCGCGGGGGCGCGCTTGGGTTGCATGACGTCGATGCCGATGTCGAAGGACATTGCGAGTTCTCTCCTGTAGGCGGCGAATCCGGGTATGGCTGGAACGGCCATTCCGGACCCTTGGCATCGGGGCCTGGGGAACGACCCCTGGCTGGTCCAATGCGACCCGACCGCTAGGCGGGCAAGATTGCGGTTTTCCAGGTCCTCCGGGAGACGGAGGGCCTGTTGACGGAGCGGGGTGAGATGGGGCTGCATATAAGCGTGACGGGCGCTGAACGGGAGTGGATAGGGCTTCCCCGAAGGCCCCTTTAGGCAGGACCGGGCAAGACCATGGCATGCGGTTCCACCCAGACGGCCTTAGCCTCGAGGAGTCCGTCCAGGCCTTGGGGCGGCGCGGCTTCCACGCGTCCTTCCAGCCCCAGCCGGAAGGGCTTCTGCTTTGCACGTCCTGCCAGGCCGTCCGGTCGGCCGGCGAGATGCAAGTCCTCGGCCGCGCCCGCATCGAGGACGTCAGCGACCCGGCGGAGTCCGACGAGAGCGTCGTGGTCGGGCTGCGCTGCCCCGCTTGCCGGGTGCTTGGAACCGTGGTGCTTTCCTACGGCCCGCGCGCCCGGCGCGCCGAGCTTGACGTGCTCGAGCACCTGCAGCGTGTACCGCCCGCGGCCTAGCGACGCAGCCGGGTCGGGCATGCACTACTGGTTTGCCATCCACTTCTCGAGCCGCTTGCGGGCCTGCTTGCGCACGGCCCCCCTCACAAGTGGCGTCCATCCGAGCAGCCAACCCTTGACCCCGAGCGCCTGTCGGCTCCACGTGTAGAACGGGAATCGGTCATGGTGGTCGACGATGCGGCCGTCGCGCAGGACGAGACGCGTGGTGATCTTGTTGTGCACGGCCCGCCCGGTCGCCGTGAAGGTGTACCACGCTTCCCACACGCCGTGCGCGATGCCGTTGTCGGCAACCTTGAGTGGGTGGGTCTTGACGCGCAGGTCCGCGGCGCCCTGGAACAGCATGCGCCACATCATGCCGCACTCGGGCCCGCTGAGCTGGAACACTTCGTCCTCAAAAGAAGCGTCAGATGCGTAGCAATCGGCCATCTCGTCGGCGTCCTTGGCCGCAAGGGATCCCCAGAAGTGGTGCGCGGCGGCTTCGTTGCGGCCCATCGTCGGCACCTTGGCCATCATCTCTCCTCCGCCGCGGGGGGAAACCACGAATTGCCCGAAACCCACGAAGACCGAAGGTTCGTGGACTTCGTGCAATTCGTGGTTCCGTGCGCGCGCGTCGCAGGGCCTACCACTCATCTCACCTTCTTCGTTCGGTCTTCGGGGCGGAACACGATGGCTCCCCCAACGACGGTGACCTTGCCCTGCGGCGTCGTGAACTCGAAGGTGGCGCCATCCTTGGACAGCCGAGACTCGCGGCCGTCGGCGCGGCGGACGGTCAAGGTGCGCAGGGTTTCATCGACGACGGTGCCAGACAACCCGACGAGGCCGGCGTCGTTGGCGGCGCTCACGCGCACAGGCAAACCGATGAGCTCACCGCGGGCGACGGTGCGGGCGGGGCCGTCGAGGCGGGGCACGGTGCGCTTCACAACGGGGGCACGGGGTCGTCGCCGGATGACGGTTGCGGCTCCAGGGGGCTTGTCAACGTGTCAACGCTGGACACCAAGCCCTGGCTCCGAACACGGCGCACGTGCAACGCATCGCCGGCGAAGGAGGCGAGCAGCGCAACACGAGACCGCGTGCCGCGCACGACGTTCATCAGGTTGGTCTCGTCGGTGAGTGTGAGGGCACGGGCCTTGGGCTCGAGCAGGACGCCGTCGAAGCACAGGAAGGAGACGGGCTGGTTGGTCCCCAGGCGCTCGCCGCGGTACCACACCGGGAGCGGGGCCTCGCGCTGGTAGGGAATCTGGCGCAGGTCCAGCTCGATGCCGAGGGCCGCCTTGTAGACCTCGGACCCGTGGTTTGGCCCGAGGATGGAATGGACCTCGGCCATGGCGTCGAGGAGGGATTGCAGGTTGGCGTCTGGCATGGCGTGCATGCGCAAGCATCCGGGCCGGCGATGTCAGCGGACTCGCTCAGGCCTTGGCCTAGGACATGCACGTCCGTCGACCAGAGGAATGGCCGAGGCCGAGGGCCGCGAGAGGCGGCCCGAGGCGGGCCTGCTCAATCAGCGAGGCGAGCGTTGGAAACGCGAGCCGAGCGCATGGGGGTCCAGGGGGCCCGCAGGGCCCCCTAGCCCAGGTTTTCGCACGAAACGCGTCAAGCTTTGAAGAAGCGGACGCGTTTCGTGCTACTCCACGCGGGCCTTGTAGCCGAGGTCTCCGAGGACCTTCTGCACGCGCTTGGCGTGGTCGCCCTGCAGTTCGATGGCACCCTGCTTGATGGTGCCGCCGCAAGCGCACTTGGACTTCAACGTCGACAGGAGGTTGTTCAGGTCGATGCTGGTGTCCGTGATGCCGTCCACGATGGTCATCTTCTTGCCGTAGCGCCTGGAGTCCGTGGTGATGCGGATCTCCTGTTGCTCGCGTGCGATGTCCTCGCAGACGCAGATCTCCTTCGGGAGACCGCAGGTGTCGCAGATCACTTCTTGGACTCCGGCTGGCGGATGCCCAAGGCGATCTCGCGGTCGATGGTGAGGATGCGCGCGATTTCGCGGCGCAGCGTGCGGATCTTGCCGGGGGACGGCGTCGAGCCGCCCATGGCCTGCACGCCGCGCTCCTGCATCAGCTCACGGCGCAACTCGGCGAGGCGCGCCTTGCGGTCCTCCATGCCAAGGGCACGGACCTCGGGGGCGGACAGCATTACTGCTCGCCTCCGACGGTGAAGGACTTGCGTTCACGGCGGCCCGCGGCGGCCGGCGCACCCGCGGAGGCGGGAGCGGCCGGGGCCTGGGCGCCGGCGGAGACCGGCTGCGGGGCTGGGCTGGGCTGCGTGCCGGCCGCGGGGGCGGCCGAGCCGGCCGACGACCCGAAGTCCGTCACGGTCTGGACGCCAGCGGCGGCGGCCGCGGCGCGCGCCTTGGCGGCGGCCTGCGCGGCATCCTTCTCGCCGGGGGCGAACGTCTTGACGACGTCGGGGAGGACGGCGTCCTTGCGCATGATCTTGACCGTGCAGCCGATGACACCGAGCTTGCGCTTGCATTGGGCGTAGCCGTACTCCATCAGAGAGTATGCGGTTTCGCCGGCGTACTTGACGTGGCCGGCGATGAATTTCTCGCGGCGCTTCTTGGCGCCGGAGAGCTTGCCCGCGATCTCGACGATGACGCCCTGGGCGCCGGAGGCCATGACGCGCTGGACGGTCGAGTGCCCGACGCGGCGGAAGTGCCAGCCGCGTTCGAGGGACTCGGCCATCTTGTAGGCCATGATCTGCGCGTTCAGGCCGGGGTTGCCCGCGGGCTCCTCGACGGAAATCTGCGGGTTCTCCAGGCCGAACTGCTTCGAGAGCTTCTGGGTGAGCTCGTTGATGGTCGCGCCCTTGCGGCCGATGACCATGCCCGGGCGCTCAGCAGTGATGTTGACGCGGGTGCCCAGCGGGGTGCGCTGGATGTCCAAGCCACCGTAGCCGGCGCGAGCGGTCTCGGCCTGCACGAAGTCCTTGACCAGCAGGCGGTTGACGGATTCCTTGATGAATTTGCGTTCGACAGCCATCTGGTTCAGTCCTCCTTCTTCTCTTCGTCGCCGACTTGGGTCACGATGACCTCGAAGTTGCACAGGCGGTTGTAGTGGGGCGTGGCGCGGCCCTGGGCGCGCGGCGTGTAGGCCTGGATGACCTGGCCCTGGTAGGCGGTCGAGTGGGTGATGACGAGGCGCTCCTTGTCAAGGCCCTTGTACTCGGCGTTGGCCTCCGCGGATTCCAGCACCTTGAGCATGCACTTGACGGTCTGGACCGGGTATTTGCCCGGGCCGAAGCCGTCACCCTTGCGGTGGTGGATCTTGCGGTTGCGCACCTTGAACGGCACGGCGGTCTTCAGCGCCTTGACGTCCTCGAGGAACAGCTTGGCGCGGGCGACGGGCATGCCCTTGATGGCGCGGGCGACGTTGCGTCCGCTCTTCGGGGAGCAGGGCAGGTCGCGGCCATAGGCACGGGCGGTCTTGGCGGGGTCGACGGGGTCGGTGGAGTAGTACGTGACGGTCATGGGATCACTTCAGGGGCACGTGCTTGCTCGACCGGGTCGCACCGACACCGACGCCGGTGTGGATGCAGGCCTTCGTCGTGATGGCGAACTCGCCGAGGCGGTGTCCGATCATCTCGGGCTGGATGGTGACCAACAGGAAGTCCTTGCCGTTGTGGATGGCGACCGTCTTGCCGACGAAGCGCGGCAGGATGCCCATGTGGCGGTAGTGCGTGCGCACGGCCTCACCGGGCTTGGCGATCTCGACGTCCTCGAGGAACTTCTTCTCTTCCGCCGTGACACCGCGGGTGTACAGGCGGCGCGTGCGGCTGGGCAGCAAGGGCAGGACCTCGGCGAGCGGCATGGCCTGCAGCTCGGACATGGTCTTGCCGCGGTAGGTGAACTCCTTCTTCGCGCGGGTCTCGATGACGGCCTTCGCCTTGCGCATCTTGCGGCGGGCGGCTCCGGGATTGATGATGATTCGCTTTGCCATGTGACATTACCTCCGCATACCAGTGCGCTTGGGAGCAATCTTACCAACCATGGCGCCGGGCGGGGTGCCGCGGCGTTGGCTGGTGGGCATGCCCTTGAAGTTGTGCGAGCCGCCACCGTGCGGGTGGTCGACCGGGTTCATCGCGACACCACGCACGCGCGGCCAGCGCACGCCCTTGGCCTTCATCGCGTGGAACTTCTTGCCGGCCTTCATGAACGGCTTGTCGCCGCGGCCGCCGCCAGCGACCAGGCCGATGGTGGCCCGGGCGAGGGGGTGGAACTCGCGGAACTTGCCGGACGGCATGCGGATGGTCGTCTTCGTTTCGGAGTGCGTGACGATTTCGGCCGCGGTGCCCGCGGTCTTGACGAACCGGCCGCCGTCGTTGGGGCGGGCCTCGATGTTGAACACCGGGGTGCCCTCGGGGATCTTGCTGACGATGGTGACGTTGCCGGGCTGGATCTGCGTCGTGTCCGTGAAGACGACGAGCTGTCCGACCGACATGCCTTCGTTGGCGATGTGCAGGAGCTCCTTGCCATCAGCGGTCTTGAGCGTCGCCAGGATGGCCGAGCGGCCGGGGGCGTGCTCGATGGAGGCCACCGTGGTGGTGCCCATCCAGTTGACCGGGTACTTGATGTCGCCCTTGTGGCGGTGCGACGGGCTGAGCATGCGCGGGGCGCCTGCGCCGCGGCGTCGAGACAGGATGCGCTTTCCCATCTAGAACACCCCAATGCGCATGCCGATGTCTTCAGCGGACGTCTCGCCGCCGAACTTCACGATGGCGCGCTTGCCGTCCTTCGTGATGCGCGTGTTGACGGTCGCGACCTGGCAGCTGAAGAGCTGTTCGACCGCAGACTTGATCTCCGTCTTGGAGGAGGTGCGGCGCACCAGGAACTCCAGGCAGTTGTTCTCGTCCATCAGCCGCATCGTCTTCTCCGTGACGACGGGGTGCAGCAGGATGGCGTGCGGGTCGGAAACGGCGGTCTGCTGGCTGGTGGCGCGACCGGTCTTGCGGTCGGTCTTCGCGGCGGGCTTCAGGGTGTACGTCAAGCGAACGCCTCCTTGAGGTGGGCGATGGCGCCCTGCGTGTAGACCGTGAGGCGGCCGGCGTCGCCGCCGGGGGCGAGGTCCTCGGCCGACAGGTTGCGTGCGGCCACGACTTCGACGCCCGCCAGGTTGGGGGCGGCGGGGGCCTTGCCGTCGGCGGTCACGATGAGGACCGAGCGCGGCGTGCGGTAGGCGCGGCCACGCAGCTTGCCCATGCCGGCGCGCACGTGCACGCCGTCCTTGGCGCGCACGAGGTCGGCGCCCAGGCCGATCTTGCCGAGCGCCTCGGCCAGCTCCGACGTCTTGTCGGTGGCGGCGAAGTCGTCGGAGACGACGATGGGGAAGGCGACGGTGTCCGCGACCTGGTGGCCGCGGGCCTTGACCGTCTCGGCGCGGCCGGTGGCGGCCAGCGCGGAGGCGATGGCGAGGCGGCGCTCCTGGTGGTTGATCTTCTCGTTCCAGAAGTGGCGCGACTCGGGCGGGTGGGCGCGGCGGCCGCCGACGTTGTTCGGGGCGAGTGCTGCGGCGCTGCCCTGCTTCAGGCGGGGGACGCGGGACATGCCCTTGCCCTTGCCGACCGACTGCGTGGAGTGGCGTTCGCCGGCGACCGGGCTGGCACCGTAGCGCTGGCGGCGGTTGGCTTGGGCGACCGAGACGGCCTTGCGGATCAAGTCCGTGCGCAGCGGGGTGCTGAACACGGCGGGCAGGTCGACTTGGCCTGCGGACTTGCCGGTCTTGTCGTGGACGGTGATCTTGCTCATCTTCAGGCCCCCTGCTTGGACTGTTGGCTGATGAAGCGCACGTCAGCTTGCTGGACCTCGATGCCGCGCGAGTAGCGGATGGCGTCGCGCAGGCGGATGAGGCGCTTGGCCGGGCCCGGGATCGAGCCGTGGACCAGGAGGTACGTGTTGCGCACGACGCCGTAGTGCGGGAAACCGCCCTCGGGCGTGACTTCGGCGCCGTTGGCGCCGATCTTCAGGATGCGCTTGTTGTACTCGGTGCGCTGGTGGAAGCCGCGCTGACCGTCGTTGGGGACCGTGTGCTGGACCCAGTTCGGGTGCCAGGAGCCCTGGGTACCGATCATGCGGCGGTGCTTGCTGTTCTTGTGCGACAGCAGCTTGGTGTGGAAACGGACCACACGGGACTCGAAGCCGAACCCCTTGGTGACGGCGATGGTGTCCATCATTTGGCCGGACTTGAGGACGTCTTCAGCGGTGAGGGTCTTGCCGAGGATCGACTTGGCGTACTCGAGGCGGGCCTTCATGTCGCCGCCGCCGACGCGGATTTCCATGACCTCGGGGGTCTTGGAGTCGACACCGGAGACGACGGCGGGGGTGGTGTGCGCCATGACGCGGACGTCGGCGATGATGGCGTCGTTGGCGAGCTTCCATTTGGCGGCGGCGTCCTGCTTCTTGGGCAGGTTGACGCGGTCGCCGAGGCGCTCGTCGGTCTTGTCGGACCAGACTTCGGTGAGGGTCTTGATGCCGTACGGGGTGCGCTCGTAGACGCGCACGCCGAAGATGGCCATCGGGGGGGTCTCGAGGACGGTGACGGGCATGCGGACTTCCTGGCCCGACGTCGTGGACGCGGGGCGGTAGTCGACGACGAGGGCGTGCGTCATGCCGGCCTTGTAGGCGGCGAAGCCTTGCAGCTTGGGCTGGCCGCTTTCAGCGGTTGGCCAGGACTTGACGTGCGGCACGATCGAGCGGGCGCGGATGCGGGGGTAGAACCCCATCGAGCCTTGGCGCGGGTGAGAGCGTTTTCCCATGTTGGTTGCCTCTGTGGTTGTGGACCGTGGGCAGCCGACCCCTCTTGGGTGCCGTTGGACCGGGTTCTGGGCGGGTCCGAAGACCGATGAGAGGCCCCGGAAGGCCTGCTCCTATCGCCCAAAATTTCGCAGATGGTCTCCGTTGACGCCACACCGGCCCAGGGGTTCCGCTTGCGCGGAGGGGCCGGCGCTCCGGGGTGCTCAATGGCATTGCCCGCAAGCGTCCGGTGGATTCGCTGCAGACCTGCGGACGAGGTCCCATACTTAAAGGGTTCGGGGGGTCGGATTCCACGGATTGCCTCCCGCGGGATTCCACGGATTGCATCGTCCCTTCGTTAGCGTCCCGGTAGCGGTCGCGAGCGCGACACGCGGTGCCGCAAGTGTTCCCCGCACGACGCGCAGGCCGCCACCTCGCCGCCGCAGTCGAGGCAGTACAGGCAACCGGACGGGCACACCATCGCGGCGTCAATCCAGCCGAGGCTGCGGTCGCAGCCCGCGCACGCCTCGCTCGCGCCGCCGTCAGGCATGCCGGCGACCTGCCCAGGCGGCCGCGGCAAGGCCGACCAGCAGGACGGGCAAGGCAAGGCCAGGCGTCGAGCGCCCTGCGCCCACGTCGAGCGGGTCGTGCCACAGGCGAGCCCATTCGACGGCCTCGCCGGCGTCGAGCTCGCCGAAGCCACTGCACGCATCGGGCCCGGCCTCGCCGACGTCCGTGGCCGCGTCGCGCAGGTACGCGGCCAGCGCGTCGACGGGCAGGTCGGGTTGGACGTCGAGCAACAGCGCCGCGGCGCCCGCAACTTGGGCGGCGGCGTACGCGGTGCCGGAGACCGCCGCGGTCGCTCCCGGCGTGACGCCGTTGGTGGGCGTCGCCGCCGTGAGGTCCTCGCTCGGCGCCATGAGGTCCGGCTTGAGCGCCGGCCCCAGGGATGCGGGGCACGCTTCCCCGGCGACGGTGAGCACGTGCCGCGCCGTCGCGAGCGCGTTGACGGTGGGGCCCGTCGGGACAATGACGAGGACTCCAGCGTCCCACAATCCGCGTGCCTGTTGGGCAAGCGTCGCGCCGCCGGATTCGCTGACGCCGGCCTGAGCGAAGGACAAAACGACGACCTGGGCCCGGCCGGGGTCACGCAACAAAGCGTCCAAGGCCTCAATCGCCGCCGCCTCCGTTTCAGGGTCGACGACGGCTTGGCCCGTGTACTTGGCGCTGACTTGCAAGTCGAGGAGGCTGGCCTGCGGGGCGACGCCGCGCTCGTTGCTTGCGGCAAGCGAGGCCACGGCGGTGCCTTGGCCGTCCGGGTCCTCCGGGTAAGGCACGGCGACGCCGGGAACGGGCAGGGGCAGCTGCGGCTCTGCGAAGCTCTGCCGCGTGACGCGGCCCGAGAGCTCGCCGTGCGAGGAGTCGATGCCGGTATCAAGCACGGCGATGGTGACGCCGGCGCCCGTGGGCTCGTCGGCGCCGGTCTGCCCGACGGCAGGCATGGCCACGGCCAGGGCGAGGGCGGTCACGGCCAGCAGGGCGCGCACAGGAGGCAGACGCCGGCCCACGCCAAAAGGGGTTCGGCACGACGCCACGGCAACGATGGAGCGCCGAGGGCAGGATTTGGAGGGGCAGCGCATCAGCGCTGCCCCGCCCGAGCGATGCCTCAGCGAGCGATGGGGGCAAATCCTGCCCTCGGTCGCTTACGCCGCGCGGGCCCGAGGCCACGCGCGGTGCGTTCAAGCGCCGAGGGCAGGATTTGAACCTGCAAATCCAGAGGACACTGGTTTTCGAGACCAGCGCAATACCGGGTTATGCGACCTCGGCAGAGGTCTTGGTGCCAGGAGTCCCTGGCGGCGATGCGGCCAAATGGCGGTCCTATTTGGGGGCTTCCGTGATGGTGCGCGTCTTGTTCCGCCCGCGGCGGAAGGCCGACGCCGACGTGCCGTTGCCGCCAGGTGCCACCGTCGGCGACTTGCTTGCAGCCGTCGGCGAGGGCCCGGACTCGACTCTGGCCATCCGCGGCTCGACGCCGGTGCCTGAAGGCGAGCCCCTGCTCGACGGCGAGGAAATTCTCCTGCTGTCCGCATTCAGTGGCGGCTAGCGCCCGCGGATTCTGAGACCTAACCCGTCGCCGGTCCGCGAAGACTCCAATCCCCGCTGACGTCGCATTCCACCCAGAAAGCCTCGCGATGGCCCGATGGCACCTCGACGACGTCGCGCATGCGCCAAGGGCCGAGGACGTTGAACGTCAGGGTCCCCACCAGGTGTCGTCCGCTTGTGTCGAAAGCATCGACGGCGAGTGCCAGTGGGCCGCCGGGGTAGACGATGACTCCGTCCACGCGGACCTTCCCCGTCGGACTCTGGGAAATGTTGTGGGCGATGCCGGCGCGCCGGCTCTTCAACCTTGGCGCCCGAAGGACGAAGTCAGCTGGTCAAGCATGACCTCGCGCTGGGTCCCCGTCGCCAATTCCTTGACCTGCACCTTGCCGGACTCGAGGTCGCGGTCGCCGACGATGACGAGGTGCTTGGCGCCCACGGCGTCGGCGTGTTTGGCGACGGCGCCGGGCTTGCGTCCGAGCAAGTCGAGTTCGACGGTGACGCCGGCCTTGCGCAGTTGGGCCGCGACGGGCAGGACCTTCTTCGCGGCCGCTTCCGAGAGCGCAGCGAGATAGACGGTGGGGCCTGGTGCCGCGGGGAACGTCATGCCTTCCGCCTCGAGGGCGACGATGGTGCGGTCGAAGCCGAGGCCGAAACCCATCGTGGGGGTGGGTTGGCCGCCGAAGACGCCGGACAAGTCGTATCCGCCGCCTCCCAGCAGTTGTTTTTGGGCGCCCAAGGCGGGGCAGTGCATCTCGAAGACGATGCCAGTGTAGTAGTCGAGGCCGCGGGCGATGCCGAGGTTGAGCTTGACGTTCTGGACGCCGAAGGCGGCGAGGTTGCCCAGGCACGCCTCGAGATCCTTGAGGTCCGCGAGAAGCTCCGCGTCTTCCTCCGGCGGATTCGTGGTCTCGTTCAACAGCAAGGCATTGCGCGCCGCCGCCACCGTGGGGGCGTCCATGACGAGGAACAGCCGGTCGAGGGCGGCCTCGCAGCCCTTCTTTGACTTCGCCAGTTGCACGATGGTGTCGCGGTCGCCCTTGTCGATGGCGCGCATCAATTTGCCGCGCGTGTCGACGTCGAAGGCGAAGGAGTCGACGCAGTGCTTGAGGATCTTCACGTGGCCGACGTAGAAGTCGCGTTGCTTCAGGCCGACTTCGGTCATGACGTGATCCGCGAGGGCCAGGAGCTCGGCGTAGGCGAGCGGGGTGCCGGCGCCAATCTGTTCGCAGCCGAACTGCCAGAACTCGCGGTAGCGGCCCGCCTGCGGGCGGTCGTAGCGGTAGCAAGCGCCGTGGTAGAACCACTTGATGGGCTTCGGGTCGTTGAAGTGCTCCTGGAAGTACAAGCGCATCGCCGGCGCCGTGAGCTCGGGGCGCAGCGTCAGGTGGCGGTCGCCCTTGTCCTTGAAGTCGTACAGTTCATCGACGATGCCCGGCCCGGACTTGGCCGTGAAGAGTTGCAATTCCTCGAAGGCGGGTGTCGCGACCTCGCGGTATCCGTAGCGTTCGAAGACGCCGCGCATTTGCGCCTCGACGCGTCGCCGGACGGCCATTTCGGCGGGCGCGAAGTCGCGGGTGCCGATGGGCTTGTGGATGGGGTCCGCCACGGTGGGGCCACGGTTGCCTTCTTCTAAAGTTCCGCTAACGACCGCTCGAACAGGGATTTCGGTGATGCCCGGTGATGGGGAAACGCCGGTCGGTCATCACCGAGATCACCGGAATCCCTGTTTGGTCGTCGGGTGTCAGCGCACGATCTTGACGTCGAGCGGGAAGTGGTAGGACTTGCCGCGGGCCGCCCAGATGATGGCCAGGACGCTGAACACGACGTTGGCGGTGATGACGAGGAACACCAGCAGGAAGCACACGAGGGCAATGGTGGACAGGTTGACGGTGGTGAAGACGACGGCCAGGACGGTGAGCAGGAGGACGGCGGCCACGACGAGGATGTGGTAGTTGACGGCCTCGTCCAGGTGGGCGCGCAGCCACGGGCTGGCCTTGCGCCGGTACACGAAGTACATGACGAGCGGGCCGAGGAACAGAGTGACCAGGCCCAGGACGTGCGTCAGGGTGGCGACGGTCTTCTCGCGGCCTTCGCCGCGCTCGACGGCCGCCTCGGGGACCGGCGTGGACTCTTGGGGTTCGTCGATGACCAGGACGGTCTTCTTCGGGGGGGCCATTTGGTGGTCTCCATCGGGTGAGCCGACGCCCAGGGCTTAGCCATTGCGAGTCGGTCCCGGGGCGCCGGTTGCACCGCATCGCCTTCCTGTTCGGCCCTCCCTCCTGAGCCCGGCCCCTAGCGCTCCGACGACTACAACTTCCGCGTCTCGGCCATGACCTGGTCGATGATGGCGTCGACGGGCCCCGTGTACTTCGAAGGGTCGACGGCGTCCGTGATGCCCTTCTTGCCGAGCGCCTTGGCGATGTGCTTGTGCTTCGTCAAGGCGTCGCGGTAATGCATGTCCTTGGCGATGGCGCTCATCGAGGCCTCGCGGGCGTACTCGTGCGCTTCCTGGCGCCCGATGCCCTTCTCGGTGAGGGCGATCATGACGGATTCGGCCATCATGAGGCCCTTGACGCGGTCCATGTTCTGCTGCATGCGGTCCGGGAAGACGCGCAGCTCCTCGAACACCTTGGCGGTCTGGTGCAGGATGTGGTCGAGCAGGATGAAGGCGTGCGGGTGGATGAAGCGCTCCGGCGCGGAGTTGGCCAGGTCGCGTTCGTTCCACTGGATGGCGTTCTCCCACACCGGGAGCACCATGGAGCGCACGAGGCGGGCCAAGCCGGACACTTGCTCGGAGGTGACGGGGTTCTGCTTGTGCGGCATCGTGGACGAGCCGACCTGCTTCTTGACGTCGAAGCCCTCGGCCACCTCGCCGATCTCGGATCGTTGCAGGGTGCGCACTTCGGTGGCGAATTTCTCGAGCGACGTCGCAATGTTGGCCAGCAACGAGAACAGTTCGATGTAGCGGTCGCGCTGGATGATCTGCGTCGAGGCCGTCACGGGGCGCAGGCCAAGCTGCTTGCACACGGCCGCCTGCACTTGCAGGCCCTTGCCGCGGAAGGCGGCCATGGAACCGGTGGCGCCCGACATCATGCCGACGGCCACGCGGGCCTCGCATTCCGCCAAGCGCTCCAGGTGGCGGCCGGTCTCGGAGGCGAAGACGGCCATCTTGAGGCCGAAGGTGATGGGAACCGCGGCTTGGCCGTGTGTGCGGCCGAGCATCGTCGTGTTGCGGTGCTTGTCCGCCTGCACGAGAAGGGCGTCGCGCACACGGCGCAGGCCCCCGCGCACCAGGGCGATGGCGTCGCGGAACTGCAGGGAGTTGGCCGTGTCGATGATGTCGTACGACGTGGCGCCGAGGTGGATGTGTTTGCCGTCCTCGGCCCCGGCGGCCTCCGTCATCGCCTTCACGACGGCCATGAGGTCGTGCTTGATCTCGGCCTCGATTTCCTTGACGCGCTTGGGCGTGACCTTGCCGGAATCCGCCACGGCCTGCAGGCGCTTGGCGGCGGCCTTGGGGACGGTGCCGGCCTCGGCGTGCGCGTGCGCCAGGGCCGCCTCGACGCGCAGCAGGTAGCGCAGGCGGGCTTCCTCCGTCCACAGGGCCTTCATTTCGTCGCGGCCGTACCGGAAGTCGAGGGGGCAGACCAGGTCCACGCGCTCGGCACCCGATGCCGGGCCATAGCCGTAGCGCCTGCCGGAGAACGGCCTTACGGGCGGACGTAGGACTGGATGACAATGGCGGGCCGGTCGCAGCCGTCGTCGCCGAGGCCGTCGTACGTCAGCGTCAGGGGCCCGTCGCGCAGGGCCATCGTTCCGAGCACGAAGGGCGCCGGATCCGCGGCGCTGCCCGGCGTCGCGAGGACGGCGGCGAGAACGGCTTCGCCTGCCTGGTCGACGCGGGCGAAGAGCCCGGTCGTGCACGACCCGAACGGCATCTGCGGCTGTCCGAGCACGTCGCCCGGGGTGGACACGACCGTGGGAAGGAAACGGAACGCGGTTGGCAAATCCAGTTGCTCGTTCGCGATGGCGTACCGGCCGTTCTCCCCGGCGCGCCCGGAGGGGACCACCGTGTCGGTCACGTCGAGGGGGCGCAAGTCGAAGTCCGAGGGGGCCTCGTCGGCTCCCAAGGTCGCCTTGCCCCCGAGGAGGATTGCAACGTGCTGGCCGGCCGCGGCGACGGGGACGACGATTGTGCCGGTGCGTGGCACGTGCACGACGGCCAATTTGCGGTCGTCGGGGCCGAAGACGGCGACCGTTGCGTTGTCCGCCGGCGGCCCTTCCTGCCACAGGACCAGGCGCGTCGCGTCGCCGTGGACGTCGAAGGACACGGGGGCATCCGGCAGGACGCCGTACGTGAACGCGACGTCGGCCACGTCGGGGCCCGCCTGGGCCGGGCCGGGCAGCCCGGCGCGGGAATACGAGCGGGCCTCGAGCAAGAGGGCCCCGGCGAGGTCGTCGGCGCGCACGCGGGCCGTGAGGTTGCCGTCGCGCAGGTTCTGCGGCGTGAACTGCCCCGCGATGGCGACGAGCTCGCGGGAGGCCTCGATGGAGAAGACCGGAGTCGCCGCCGCCTCGCCGGTGCTGAGCACGACGCCCTTTTCGCTCAGGACGTCAACCGTCAGGTTCGACCACGGCCCGGTGCCGAGGACGCGCAGTTGGGCCGGTGCGCGGCGCAAGGCGACCGCGACTGCCTCGTCGGCCGACTGCTGGTCGGACAGGGGGAGGCCGCCAATGCCGATGGGGCCCATGAGGTCAGCGCGCGGAGCACGGTCAACGAGCACGTGGCGCTCAATGTGGTCGGCGAGAGCCTGGAACGACGCCACGCCGGAGCCGCCGGATTCGACGCGCAGGGTCCCGTTGAGGGTCAGGAGGCCCAGGACGAGTTCGCCTGCGCCGACACCGTCGATGCGGTGCAGGCCCGAGCGCGTCGTCTCGGAGCTGAAGCCGACGCTTCCGAGGCGTCGGTCGTTGCCGTCGTAGAGGTCGAAGGCGGCGTCGCCGTCGCCATCGAGGGTGAAGACGAGGGCACCGCCGTTGTGGCGGAAAGCGTAGAAGTGGCCGGCCTCGAGGTCGGCGGCGGGGATGCCCGCGACCACGCCGGGGGCGTCATCGCCGCCCGTGCATCCGGCCAGCAGCGGCACCATGGCAAGGACGGCCAACGCCGACGCCGCGCGCACGCCTCTTCGTCCCAAAGGAGCCGCTTAAGGATTGCGGTGTCGTTGTCCGGCCCGGCGACGGGAGGGGACACGATGACGCCTGCGGAGGACTTGGACGCCATCATCGCGCGCATCGACCCGCGCCTGTGCGTGCAATGCAAGGCGGCGCGCGCGTTGTGCGGCCTCGACCCGTGCCCGCTCCTGCGCAAGGTCGCCCATCACCTCCCGAAAGTTCGCGTCGCGGGCCGCGACCTGTTGGGCAGCTCGCCACCCAGTCTCTTCGTCGGCCGGTACGGCTACCCCAAAGTCTCCATCGGGCCCATGCTGCCGCCCGACCACCGCGCCGAAGAGAACGCCCGCCTGCTCGACGACCCACGTTCATGGATGGGCATGAGCATCCCCGACGTGGTCGGGCTGCGCAGTTCCCTCGTGCGCACGACGCATTCGGTGCGCGTCGACCAAGCCGCACGCGATCCGGACCGCATCACGCGCCTGAGCCAGGAACTCGCCGTCGCGGCGCGCCCCGTGGACACGGAAGTCCGCCTGCGCCGCATCCCGTCCTTCACGACTCCCACCGTCGGCGAATTCACGGCCCCGCACGGCCCCACCGTCGGCGTCGAACGCGCGCAACTCGTGGAGAACGTGCGCGTCGAACGGCCCGTCGAGCGCATCACGCAGGACACGGACTTGCGCGCCGCCGAAGGACTCGTTGCGATGTACGGCACGGGGACGGACCTGTACCAACTCGAACGCATCCTGTCTGCCGGCATGGTCGGCTTGGAACGCAAGCGCCGCCTCGTTCCGACGCGTTGGGCCATCACGGCCACGGACGACCAGGTCGGACAAGCCCTCATCGCCAAAGTGCTGGACCTTCCAACCATCGACAAGCCGACGCTGCACGTCGGGGAGCGCTTCGGCAACCGCTTCTTCGTCCTGCTGCTGCCACGCGTCTGGGGCTTCGAATGCATCGAGGCGTGGATGAAGGGCAACTTCTGGAGCCGCGACGCCGCCGAAATCGTCGAGTCCGACTGGGAGGACCACACGGGCCGGACTGCATACGCGTCCACGGCGGGCGGATACTACGCCACGCGAGTTTCGGTGTTGGAACATCTCGTCAAGATTGGACGCCAGGCGACGGCCATCGTGCTGCGCGAGATCACGGACGCCTACACAACGCCCCTCGGCGTGTGGGTCGTGCGCGAGACCACGCGCCTCGCCACCGAACAGAAGGGCCTGGTCTTCGAGGACACCGCCTCCGCGCTACGGCACATCGACCGGCACGCCCGCCTGAAGACTTGGCAGGCGCACGCCCCACTCCTTGAGCGCACTCAGCGGCAGCGCTCGCTGGAGGCGTTCTGAGGCCTGGCAACGGCTAGCCGGAGCGGTTGCCTGGCGGCGACTTGGCGCCGCCGCGGGAAGCCGCACGCTTGAGGGCGGCCTCGCGTTGCTTGGCCGCCGTGGCCGCGTTAAGCAACTCCTTCACGAGGTCGCGCAATTCGCTGGGTTCAACGGGTTTGGTGAGGAACCGTCGGACGCGGCCGTCATTGAGCGCACGCACGGCGAGGTCCATGTCGGGGAATGCCGTCAGCAGGATTGCGGGGGTGCCCGGCCAGCGTTCGTTGACCTGCACGAGGAGGCCCAAGCCGTCCAGGACGGGCATTCGGAAATCGGTGATGATGAGGTCGACGGATGCCTTCTCGAGTTCCCGAAGGGCTTGCTGCCCATCATTTGCCCTGACGAAGGTCACGCCCGGCACCCCGACCTGCAGGTAGTCGGCCAGGCTCCCTAGGATGTCGGGTTCGTCGTCCACGAGCAAGACCCTGGACGCGGCCGCCACCATCGTCAACCAATGGCGTGGTCTCGGTATAACGCTTGTTTGCCGGGGCCTCGGGATTGAAGGCCCCACCCGGCCGCTTCTGGCCTCGCGCCTCCTTCTTAACCGTTTGGCGGGGCGGTCATAACGGTCGGCTGCCAAGAGGGGGCACGTGCTGCGAGCCGCCGCCAGCCCCGTCGCCGTTGGCGGCGCGATTGCGGCGGTCAGTTTGCTTCTCGGCGGTTTCCTGGCCTTTGACGTCGCGGGCCAGGCCGGACTTGTGTCCACCGCGTTCGTCGTGCTGGCTTCAGGTGCCGCGTCGGTCGTCGTCCTGGGTCGTGCCCGGCGGGCGCCCCGGCTCCCGTGGCTCCTCCTCGGCCTTGGCCTTGTCTGCTGGTTCGTCGGTGAATCCTACTGGATGGTGGTGGACGTGCTGGCTCACGGAACCGTCCCACTTGTCTCCGTCGCGGATGTCCCGTACTACGCAGGATACGCCTTCTTCGTTGTCGCCCTGGCCGCATTCTTCCCGTCCTCGGGGGGACGCGAACGCTTGCGCCGAGCCGTCGACGTGGTTGTCATGGCCACCGCCGTCCTCGCCATCGCTTGGGTCTTGATTCTGCGGGGCGTTGTCGAAGCGGGCGGCGCAACGCCGGCGCAGGCGTTCACCGCAATCGCATACCCGGCCCTCGACCTTGCCCTTCTGGCCGCCTTCCTCCTCCTCGCCTCAGAGGCAAACCCCGGCGCGCGAGCCTCCCTCGGCTTCCTTGCGGCAGGCGCCGCCGCCTTCGTGTTGGGCGACTTGGCGTATGCCTGGACAGGCGTCGTGGCGGGATACGACGCCGGGGCGCCACTGGATGCAGCCTGGGTTGCAGGGTACGCGTTCTTGGCCGCTGCCGCCTGGCACCGGGCCCCCGCTGCCGAAGTCAGGTCCGGACCTCGGCCCCTGGCCTCCACGCTCGCCATCTCCATTCCGGTCGGGATTCTCCTGCCGGTGGCCGCAGTCGACTACGCGCAGCACCGCACCCTGGACGGCCCGCTGTTCGCTCTTGGGTTTGGCATGGTCGTCGCATTGACGTTGCGCCAAGCGTTGTTGTTTGCCGACCTGCGGCGACATGCGCGGCTTCTCCTCGAGACCCAGGCCGTTGCCCGCGTCGGGTCCTGGGAGGTTGACCTCGTCTCGGGGTTGTACCACGGCACGCCCGAGACGTGCCGGCTGTACGGGGTCCAGCCCCGGGACAGCATGACGATGGACGAGGCCCTGGCCAACGTCCACCCCGACGACTTGCGGCAAATCCATGAGACGACCCCGAGCCTCGTGTCGGGCACCCGCCTGCAGCGCGAAATCCGGGTCCTGCTTCCCACGGGTCTGCGCTGGCTCGAGGTGACCTTCCAAACCAACAAGGACGCCTCGGGCAAGGTGACGCGACTTGTCGGCCTGAGCCAGGACATCACCGATCGCAAGCAGGCAGAGCAGGCGCAAAGACGGCTTCTGGAAAAGGAGCGTGAGACCGCGCGCTTCAAGGACATCTCGGAATTCAAGACGCAGTTCCTCAACAACGCCGCCCACGAACTGGCCACGCCCCTGACGCCGTTGAAGCTGCAGATGGCGACCCTGCGGGCACGCGACGACCACACGCCCCGCGACTTGGCGGCGCTCGAACTCCTTGACCGCAACATCAACCGGCTCGACATCCTGGTCGTCGACCTCCTCGACGCCGCCCGCCTGCAGTCGGGACGGCTGCGCATGCGCATCAGCGACGTTGACGTGACAACGTTGACGGCCCACCTGCAGGCCTCCTTCGAGGACCAGGCAAGGAAAGCCGGTGTGACGTTTGGGTTGAAGGCCGCAACCCCCGGCCTCCGGCTGGAGTGTGATGAGACCCGGCTTGAGCAGGTCCTCTACAACCTCGTGAACAACGCCATGAAATTCACACCGCACGGCGGCCAGGTCTGGCTCAAGACAGAACGGGTCGGGTCTCAGGCCGTGTTTGCGGTGAGCGACACCGGCATCGGGCTGACGCCGCAGCAGATGGCGTTGCTCTTCCAACCGTTCTCCCAGGTGCATGACTCGGACAAGGTGCGTGTCGGCGGCACAGGGCTCGGGCTCTACATCGCCCGCGGCATCGTGCAACAGCACGGCGGCACGATCGACGTCGCCAGCGAAGGACCTGGCTTGGGGACGACGTTCACCATCCGCCTGCCTCTCAAAGTGGCAATCGCCGATTCCGGCAATCCCGCCGGCGTGCCCGTGCGGACGACGGCCTAGGGCTTGTGCCGGCGCAATTGCTCGAGGGAGCGGCGCAGTGCAGATTCGCGTTGCTTGCGCGCGCGGTGCTCATCCAGGATTGCGCCCAACACGTCGCGCAACTCCTCGGGGGCAAGCGGCTTGCTTAGGAAATGCAGGATGCGGCCATCGTTGAGGGCGTTGATGGCCAAGTCCACGTCGGGGAACGCCGTCATCAGCACGCGGGGGACGGACGGCGCGCGGGCGGCAACATGTCGCAACAGCTCCAGGCCGTCCATCCCCGGCATCTTGTAGTCGGTGAGGATGAGGTCGAACGCCGTCGACTCCACCAGAGCCAACGCCTGCGGCCCGGAGCGTGCTTCCCGGACCTCGACGCCGAGATCGGCCTCCAGGCAGGCCCGCACCGTGTCCAGGATGTCGGGCTCGTCGTCGACGACGAGGACCCGTTGGTCCCGCGGGGTTGCCATGCGCGGGATTGCGTCGGGCCTTGCTTAACCGTGCTGGACGGGCGTGGTGGCCCCATAGCCTTCCGCCATGACGAAGCGGTCCGAGGACTCAGGGCCAAAGCGCGCCGGGTCCAACGCAGGGTCGACGCGACCTTGGACGCTCTCGGCCAGCCGCTGGCCGAGGGCGAGGCTGCGCATGAGGCCGAAGCCGTTGTCGCCCGTGACCACGAACAGACCGGGGCGCCCGGGAACGGGGCCGCACAGGGGCCGCCGGTCGGGCGTCGCCACGCACAGGCCCGCCCAACCGGTGCGCACCTGCGCCGCGCCACCCTCCTCGAAGCGGGCGACGACGCGTGCGGCGATCGACTCGATGAACTCCGGGTCCGCCTTCTCGTTGTAGTCCTCGGGATCGAAGGGGCGCAGTTGCGTCCCGTTTCCGGCGAGGATGGAGTCGGCGGACTCTGGGCGCGTGTAGAAGTGCTGCGTCAAGTCGTGCACGATGGGCAACTCGCCGCCCGCGGGGAAGGCAAGGCTTGCCAGTTGCGTCCGATACATCTGGGCGGCGAGGGGAACGCCGAGCCGCGCGAGGTAGCCCTTCGTCCAGGCCCCACCCGCGACGACGTGGACGGCGTCGCGGTCGGGCCCTGGCGCATCGAGGCCTTCCCGGATTGTGACGCCCTCAGAGCCCAGCCGGGCTCTGAGGGCGGCCATCAGGTCCCCGGCCTCGAGCACGCCGTCCTCCTGCGCGACGAGAATCTGCTCGCCGGGTGCGAACTGCACGCCGGGGAACGTGCGGGCCGCCTGGCGGTGGTCGAGGCGTTCGCATTCCTCGGTGAAGCGCTCGACGCGGTCCTGCATCGCATCCAAGGTGGGCACGCTCGCGCCGCCGCCGACGACGATGGACGCGTGGCTGCGCCAGGCCCCGCGCGCCTCGCGGCATCCCGCGGCCAAAGCGAGGCTCATCAGTTCGCCAACAAGGCCGCGCGTCTCGGCGATGAGGCGGTACTCGGCATCGCTGTGGCACAACGTGGACAGAATCCCCGCGGCCTTGCCCGTGGCGCCGGCGCCGAGGCTGCGGCGTTCGTGCAGGGTGACTTCGAAGCCGCGCTCGGCGAGGGCGAGGGCGGAGCCGGCGCCGAGGGCGCCGCCGCCGACCACGACCGCCTTGCGCGTCTCGGCCACGCGCGAGGACCGGGGCCCAGCCCTTGAGGGCGCCGGTCGCGCCCGGCGACAAATCGGGTTTAAGGCGGATCTGCGTACCAATTTCAAGCGATGCGCCGTTCTGTGGGGGAACCTGGTGGAAGGACCGCGCAGAAGCGCTTGACCGCTGCTCTCGTGCTGACAGCCATCTGGCTAGCCGGATGCACCGGCATTTTCTCTTCCCCCTCACCCCAGCCGGGCGACTCGCGACCGATTCCCTTGGATTCAGTGCTGCGCGAATGCAATGACTGGCGGCCCAAAATCCCAAGCGCAACGCTGATCGATTGCGACGAGGACCTGACGCGGAACGCAGAACCGAATCCGCCGGCGGACTGGGTCTGCTTCTTCGAGGCCGATCACCCAAGACCGGGTCAGTTCGTGCAATTCTGGCGGGGGCCCGGGGAAGGTGTTGGTGTCCGTTGGTCGTTCGGAGAAGGCTTCGACGCCGTCGATGGGTTCGTCGTATCGTTTGCGTTGGACGCTTCCCGCCCGCAACTGGTTGGTGTGCAAAGCAAGGCCGGCTTCGTGGCATTTGACGAAAGGGTCCCTGTGGGGGACGCGACCATTGTCGGTCAACTCTATGTCTACACACTGCACGGTTTCGATTCGATCGAAGTCGATCCTGCGACGCATGAGGTCCGCATCTCCGACTGGGAGGCGGAGAATGCCGCCGTCTACCTCAGCGTCTTCGACGACCCGCCGATCTACATGGCCGAGATGCAACAGAACCAACGCGATGGCCAACGTTTCGTCGAGCCGTTTTCCATCACCCTTCGCGGCGAGTCAGCAAATGGCACGTACGATGCCGAGATCGAGGTGGAGGATGCCTGGGGGTTGACCGCGGTCTGGAACAAGACCGTGCCCGAATATCCCCAGCCCCTGCTCCCCATTGATCCCGACCCGGCATGCACCCTTCCTTAGCTGGCGGCTTCCATCGCGCCGGCCTCCTGGGACAGAAACGTCAAGAAGGGGCGGCGCCACCGTCCCGTGATGCGTGCCGTCGCCGTCGTCCTCTTGGGCTGCATGCTCGGGGGCTGCTTTGGCGCGGGGGCCCCGCCCGCGGAGTGCGTCTGGGACCGCATGGTGGCTACGCCCAAGGTCGATGGCCTGTACATGCAGACCGACCCGCGCCAGACTTGGCAAACCGTCGTGCGGGGGGCCGTCGGCAACGAGACATCCACAACGACGCTGAATTGGATGGCGTCCCCCGGCTGGACCGCGTCTTCCCGGCCGCTTTCGCCGACCGGCGTGCCGTCCTTCGAGGTCGTCACGGTCGAGCCGGGTGCTGGCAAGGCCAACGCGACGTGGGCATTCGAAGTGACCAGCGGCCACGCGGGATGCGCCGAGGCCGAGCGGGGCTCCCTGACCTGGGACCTCGCTGAACCGGTCGTTGGCTCCGCCGCGGCCCCGGGCCAGGGCGTGCACGTCATGACGGCCGGATTCCTGGAGAACGGCACGCTGTTCTACACCAACATTCCCGAGGTGGACTCCGATCTGCGCTGGGCGCGCACCCCGTGGTACGCTTGGGAGGGCGACGCTGCGCTCCCGGTGTACGTGTACAGCGACGACCGCGCGGAGCAACCGGCGTACTGGATGGCACCCTCGTCGCAGGTGCCGACGGCGCCCCCCACCGGCAGCCCCCTCGACCCCATCCTCGAGGAGACCTTGACCAAGGGCGGAGCCACCCTGGACGAAGGGACCGGCCTGGGATACTTCACGACCATTCGCGGCTTCAATGAAGGCCTGAAAGGGCTGTCCACGACCACCACGCGCGTCGTGCGCATCGCGCCCGAGGATGCCTACACGCGGCCTGGGTACGAGGAGCACGACCTGTACGGCGAAGGCGTGGTCTTCGTCATCAAGGTCCTCGACGTCGTGGACGCCCCTTGCCCGGCCTCCGTCCGCGCCGGCATGGTGCAGGTGGAAACCCCAGGACAGGCGTGCACTAGCGTTATATAGCACCCCTGTGTCGGCGCGGCTTGCAGAACCGGATTCCACAGGAGTCCGGCGTTCGGCATCGATCCTCGGCCCAGCCGGGGGGAGCTACCATCATGGCAGACCACGAGAAGCCCGTCAAGGGCGAAAAGGAAAACCAGAAGGCCGCCAAGGAGGCGCCCAAGCAGGAGTCCAAGAAGCAGGACTTCGGGCCCGACTTCCGCTACCTCGTCCGCATCCACAACACGGACCTGGACGGCAAGAAGCCGCTCACCGCCGCCCTGACGTACGTGCCCGGTGTCTCGCACCGCATGGCCAACGTCGTCGCCCGCGAGGCCGGCATCCCCGCCACGCAGCGCATCGGCAAACTCACCGACGACCAAATCAGCGCCGTCACCGAAGCCATCTCCGCCCTGGGCGAGGTCGTCCCCGCCTGGATGCTCAACCGCCGCAAGGACGTCGAAACCGGTGAAGACGGCCACTTGGTCGGCACCGAAATCCAAATCATGCTTCGCGAGGACCTCAACCGCCTCAAGAAGATCCGCAGCTGGCGCGGCCACCGCCACGAGCGCAAGCTGCCCACCCGCGGCCAGCGCACGAAGGCCAACGGCCGCTTCGGCTCCGCCGTCGGTGTCCAGCGCAAGGACGCCGGCCAGGCCGCCCCCGACGCCGCCGCAGCGCCCGCCGCCGCAGCCGGTGCCAAGGCCGCCCCGAAGGCCGACGCCAAGCCGGCCGCCGGTGCCGCCAAGCCCGCCGCCGCTGGCGCCGCGAAGCCCGCCGCTGCTGCCGCCGCCAAGCCCGCCCCTGGAGGCAAGAAGTAGATGGGACAACCAAAGTTCAACCGCCGCAAGTACGACAAGCCCAGCCACCCGTGGCAGGGCGAGCGCATCAAGGCGGAGAAGGAAGTCAAGGTCAAGTTCGGCCTCAAGAACAAGACCGAGCTGTGGAAGGCCCAGTCCCGCCTGCGCGACATCCGCGGCCAGGCCCGTGGCCTCATCGCCCGTGCCCGCAACGTCTCGGACACCCAGGCCCAGGCTGAGACCCAGCAACTGCTGGCCCGCCTGAACCGCCTCGGCTACCTCGGCGAGAACGCGACGCTCAACGACGTGCTCGCGGTCGACCTCGAGCGCATCCTGAACCGCCGCCTGCAGACCCAGGTCTACCTGAAGGGCCTGGCCCGCACGCCCAACCAGGCGCGCCAGTTCGTCAGCCACGGCTGCATCCTGATTGGCGAACGCCGCATCACGGTGCCCAGCTACATCGTCCGCCGCGGCGAAGAGGAAGCCATCCTCATCGACCCGAAGAAGGCCATCGCCGACGAGAACCACCCGGTGCGCCCCAAGGCCGCCGGCTTCGACAACGCCCCCGCAGCCGCGCAGCCGACGTCGATCAGTGACGCCATTGCTGCTTCGGCGGCCCCCGCTGGAGGCGAATCCTAATGGCTGACGACAAGAAGGGCATCTGCCACATCTTCGCCAGCTACAACAACGTGCTCATCACGGTCACCGACGCCACCGGCGCCGAGACGATCGCGAAGTGCTCGGGCGGCATGATGGTCAAGTCCGACAAGGACAAGGGCGGCCCGTTCGCCGCCATGGCCGTCGCGCAGAAGATTGCCGAACTCGTCAAGGAGAAGGGCTTCATGACGCTCGACATCCGCGTGCGCGGCTACGGCGGCAACAAGGCCCGCAGCCCAGGCCCCGGCGCCCAGGCGGCCATCCGTGGCCTCGCCCGCAACGGCATCATGGTCGGACGCATTGAAGACGTCACGCCCGTCCCGCACGACGGCGCCCGCAAGAAGGGCGGCCGCCGCGGACGCCGTGTCTGAGGTGCCAAGCTTGAAAATCGACATCCGCGAAGTCACCGACACGTCGTGCAAGCTCATCGTCGAAGGCGTCAACCCGTACTTCGTCAATGCGCTGCGCCGCACGCTGCTGTCCGAGGTCCCGAAGCTGGCCATCGACAAGGTGACGTTCTACGACAACACGAGCGCCCTCTTCGACGAGATCCTGGCGCACCGCATCTCCATGCTGCCGGTGCCGACGGACCCCTCGACGCTGAACCTCAAGGGCCAGGTCGATGCCGAAGGCAAGCCGACGTACGTCGTGCGCTACACCCTCACGAAGGAGGGCCCGTGCACCGTGTACTCCGGCGACCTCGAGTCCGAGGACAAGAAGTTCTCCATCGTGGACCCGAAGATCCCGGTCGTCGACCTGCTGGCTGGCCAACGCCTCATCCTCGAGGCCGAGGCCATCCTGGGCGACGGCACGCAGCACGCCAAGTGGCAGGTCTGCTCCGCGGCCGGCTACAAGTACTACCCGACGGTCGCCGTCGACAACCGCAAGATCAAGCCCGAGCAGGCGAAGGAAGCCGTCGCCCGCACGCCGGCCGGAATCTTGGGCGTCGAGGGCGGCAAGCTGGTCGTCCTGCAGCCGGAAGAGGTCAACCGCGCCGACGAGGCGTCGAAGATCTGCGGCGATGGGTTCGTCGTGAACTACGATGACCGGAAGTTCATCTTCCGCTTCGAGACCGACGGCTCCCTCAAGGCGGAAGACGCCCTGATGAAGGCCCTGGACCTGCTGAAGGAGCGCTTCGGCAAGTTCCAGGACGCCGTCGCGGACCTCTGATCCGACGGAGTCCACGACGGCATTCAGCGGATCACTTCGATCGCGACGCCCCCTTTTCCTTTCCTTCTTCCCTTTCCCCTTCGCTTCGATTTCCCCGCGCTTCGACCCCCGAGCCTTTTGCTGCGTGGGGAACCTTGGATTCAGCAGATGGCTGACAATCCGCTTGATGGCGCGGACGGCCGCGCGCGTTCCTGGTCTTGACCTTGCAACGCCTTGCGACTCCGATTCCGACCTGCTGAAGCAGAATTGGACGAAGCGCGGCGCCCCGCGCCGCCAAGACACACCGTGGTCCGGTTGCCGTCCCCGCAAGGCGGCGTCGGAAGACGTTGCAGCCTCATGGCACCGAACGGGCGCCGTCGTCCCCCGGAACTTCGCCGCATCTGCTCAATCCAAGGCCCCCCACGCCTTCATGCCTCCGTGCTCCGCCACCCCGCGTTGCACCCGCTGTCGCGCGACCACCACGACGTGCTCCTGCATGCAAGGCGGTTGCGGGGCGACGACGGCCGCATCGATGCAGCGACGGCCGCCCAACGGTTCCTGCGCTACCACGAGGCCGTCCTCGTGCACCACTTCCACGAGGAGGAGGCCGCGTTGCTGCCGCATCTTCCGCAGGACTTGGCAAGCCGGCTCGTGGCGGAACACAACGACCTGCGGAAACGGGCGGCTGACTTGGCAAACGGCGGCGACGCGAGGGAGCTAGGCGAAGCGCTGCGGGCGCATGTGCGCTTCGAGGAGGACGCCGTGTTCCAGCACCTGCAGGACGCGCTCGACGATGACGAGTGGACGCGCTTGCGCCAACTGGCGCAGGACATTCGGCAGGCGGCGCGGCCCACGGCGGGCCATGGCGAAGACTGCTTTCTCCGCTAAGCCCGATCAGGCGAGTGAAGCGGCGAGCCCCTTGCCCGTCACCTCGTGCCGGCCTGTCTCAGGGGGCCGAAGGCCCCCTTGTGCAGTCCATCGTGATCGACCTTCGATTGAAGGTCGCGGGGCAGGATTTGAGCCCGCGAAGCGGCCCGAGCGCGCGTGGCGCGCGAGGCCCTGGCTTGCTACGAGCGCCTCGCGAAGCGAGGCTGCGAGTGCACGAGACAGGATTTGAACCTGCGAATCACGAAGAAGTAGACCCTGAATCTACCGTCGTTGGCCGCTTGACTACTCGTGCGTTGGGGGAAAGAGGGAGCCGCCCCAGGGGAGCGCTCTGATGCGCCCACAAAAGGGAGCCATTTGAGGCTATCGTGGCCAACGGCCAACGACCGTCCGATTTCATCGCACCCTTGGCAACGCCGAAGCGCGGCGCTGCAAGGATCTGCTTCACGATTCGCGCTATGGACGCTCTGTACGCTCACCACGGCGCCACTTGCTGCACTTGCGGAAAGGGTTAAGGGAACAAAGGCGGAATCATGAGCATGGCCGCGGAGATCGCAATCAGCGAGTTGCGCATCTACCACTGGACCTACGCGGCCATCGTCGTCTTCGGCATCGTGGGCGGCTTGCTGATCTTGGCGCTTCGGTAGATTGGATTGCTCGCGCCCGTTCGGTGAGCCACGCACGTCAACCTCCTTCCGACGCCGACGTCGGCGACGTCCAGCCAGTGATGACGTATCGTCGCGGCGCGGGGCGCCGCGTCGCGCGCCTTCGGCGCGCGCTTCGTCTCATTTTGCATCAGCTAGGGGCAGTCACCGTCGGAAGACGTTGTCCTGCAAAGGCCAAGAACGCGCGCCGCAGATTCCTGCGACGTGGGCGACTAGACAACCTGAACTTCGTCGATCTCGTGGTGGCGCTTAGCAATGTGGCGGATTGAGCTGATGTTTCGCCCTTGCTTTCCAATCGCTTTTCCTTTGTCCTTGGCCTCGACTTCGACGATGGCGCGGATGCGGACCTTCAGCACCGGTTGACCGTCCGAGTCCGTCTCGCTCGTCGACGGCGTGGAGACGGACTCCATGCGGATCGAGGCGACGTCGAACGGCTTGAACAGGTTGCGGATGAAGATCTGCTTGTCGTCATCCCACTCCACGAACTTGACGTCCTTCTTGAGCAGGTCACGCATCATCTGGAGGTTCTTGGCCTCCTTGCCGAGAGCCTGGCCGAGGTGGCCCTTCTCGGTGATGAAGACGATGCGCTCGCCCTCGTCGACGGCGTCCTTGATGCGGGCGCGCAGGCGCTTCTCGGCTTCCGTGATGAGGCCGATGGCTTCCATGCTGAGGTTGACGTCGGTCATCTAGGCGCCCCGGAAAAGGTGGGTCAGGGGAAAGAAGGCTGCCATGGAGCTCACTTCGCGAGCTGCAGGACGTCGGAGGTCCCGGCGTCCAGCACGGCGAGCGCCGAAATGGCGAACGGCTTGCCGCAAGCGGGGCCGAGTTGGGTGCCCATGCCATCGAAGGCGTAGATGGGCACTTTCTTCTTGCCGGCGGCGGCGCGGATGTCCTCCGCGTGGGGGGCGTTCGTCGCCAGGATGACCAGTTTGGCCTCCCCGCGTTGAACGGCCTTCACGGTCTGGTCGGCTCCGATGAGGACCTTCCCGGTGGCGATCACGGTTCTCAGGCTGCGTTGTACGTCCATGTTCTATTCCTCCTTGGGGGCCGGGGCTTGCGCCTCGGCCTCGGGTGCGGCTTCTTCCGCGAATTCCGGACCCGCCTCGCCTTCGAGCCCCAGTCCGGCGCCCGGCTCGGCCGGGATGGGGACGGTGCTCACGGGCGTGGGCATGGTCTTGATGAGCTTCTGCAGTTTCTTCATGTCCATCGCGAGCTTCACGGCGCCGGTGCCCAGGTTGACGGGCTGGCCGACGATGATGTTCTCGGCGACGCCGTTGAGCGGGTCGACTTCGCCCGTCATGCCGGCCTGCAAGAGGTGGTCGACGGTGATTTCGAATGCGGCACGGGCGAGGATCGACGACTTCTGGCCGGAGACACCTTGGCGGCCGATGGCCTTGACCTCGGAGTCCGCCGTCATGACGTCGGCGACGAGCATGAGGTGGCGCAGGTCGACCTGCAGGCCTTGGCCCTTCAGCGTGCCGTACGCCTCCTCCATGATGGCGGTGCGGGCGGCCTCGATGCCGAGCTCGTCCTGGATCTGCAGGATGTCGTTGGTCTTGACGCGGCGGTGGTCGATGCCGGGAATCTCGAGGACCTCCTTGAGGTTCGAGCCCTCGGTGTAGAGCACGTAGCCGCCTTCCTTGTCATCGCGCGAGACGACGAGGCGGGTGATGCCGTCGATGCCCTTGACCTTGACCTTCTTCAGGTCGTCCACGGCCTTCTGCAGGTTCTTGAAGTTGGGTTCGCCCAACGTGACCTCGATGTTGGCCTTCTTGCCTTCCGTAACCTTCGACGTGATGCGGCGCACCGCGGCCACGGCGTTGGCGACGTCCTCGAGCGAGATGTCCTTCTGGGCCATCTTCTCGGCGTCCGGCATGACCTTGATGCCCAGCGTGCCCAGGTCGGACTCGACGGCGGCAATGTCCTGCAGGCGCGTGGTCTCAATCTGGTTGGCGATGCGCGTGGCTTCCTTGCGGTCGTTCTTGATGCGTTCCTCAAGGAAGATCGTCATCGTGGGCGTCGACGGCGTGCGCCGGGCGTCCACGATTTCAATCAGGCGAGGCAGGCCCAGCGTGACGTTGATTTCCGCCACACCTGCGAAGTGGAACGTACGCATGGTCATCTGCGTGCCAGGCTCACCGATGGACTGGGCGCCGACGATGCCGGCGGCTTCGGTCGGGTCCACGCAGGCCTTCAGGTACTCCTTCAGGGCAAGGTCGACCGTCTGGCGAATCTGGGCGTCGCTGAAGCCGCGGTCGAGGCCGCCGTCGACGAGGCGACGGACGATCGACTGCGGCAGCGTCGCCTTGGACTCCGCCAAGTGGCTGTAGACCATCTTGTCCTTCTTCAGAAGCTCGGCGTCACGCGTCTCGACGCGCTCCGCGGTGGCCTCGTAGGCGCGGTCGTCCTCGACGGCCTTGCGCGTCATGCGGCGGGCGGCCGCGTCGCGCTTGCCCTTCGAGAACTTGAGCAGGATCTGCTCGACTTCGTTGCCGGTGAAGCCGGCCTCCATGAGCTCCTTCTTGCCGGCGGTCTTCGCCTTCGTGACGGTGAAGCCCTTCTCGGCGAGCTGGGTGGCGGTGTCGACGTCCAGGCCGTAGGTCTTGACGAACGAGTTGATGGTCTGCTGGTTGGCCATCTCAGTTGCCTCCCTTCTTGCCCTTGGCGCCACGCGCGACTTCGGCGAACACTTGCTCGAAGTCGACGGGGTCGCCGCCGGTCGAGCGCGTCGGGTCCACACCGTCTTCACCGTAGGTGAACTGGATGATGGTGCCCGCCGTGTTGCGCACGGTGCCGTCCTGGGCGACCTTGAGGTCTTCCAGGGCGTTGATCAGGCGGCGCTGCATGTAGCCGGAGCGGCTCGTACGGACGGCCGTGTCGACGAGACCCTCACGTCCACCCATGGAGTGGAAGAAGTACT
>JBBSVQ010000044.1:0-31645 GCA_038046725.1 Thermoplasmatota archaeon
CGCGTCCGCTTGATGTCGCGCATGCGCTGCAATGTGTCCGCCAAGCCCTGCACGCGGTCGGGGGCGCCGCCGACGATGAGGACGTCCATGCAGGTTTCGGCCTCGCAGTGCGTGTGCATCAGCGACAGGACGACGTCGTGGAAGGCGTGCCGGACGTCGGAGACCTTGGCTTCCTTGTCGTGCGGGTACAGGATCGTGATGCTGCCGTGCACGTGCTTGCCCGTCACCTTGGGGCGGCTGAGCAGGTGGTCGCGCACGGCTGCGCGCACGAATTCGCTGCGTCCCTTGTAGCCGCCGCCAGCGATGGCTCCGTCCATCTCCTTGACCAAGTCGTCGGGGAGGGACGTGCTCAGGATGGCCATGTTGCGAACCCAGCCCCCGGACGCTCATAACGATTGGCAAGAAGTTATGAACCGGACGCATTGGCCCCGGGCATGGACCCCTGGCTCGCGACCCTCCTGGCCATCGGCCTCGTCAGCGTCGTCAGCCTCGCCGGCGCCGCCACCCTCACGCTGCCCAGGCTGCGCGGCCACCGGGCCCTGCTCATCCTCGTGGCCGTCGCCGCGGGCACCCTCGTGGGGGACGCGTTCTTCCACCTGCTGCCGGAAGCCATCCCCGCCTGGCAGGAGCGCGGCCTCGCCGCGATGGGCGTCATCATCGTCGCCGGCTTCGTGGCCTTCTTCGCCCTCGAGGTCGCGGTGCGCGCCCGCCACGCCCACATCGAGTTCGCCGCCCCCGATGAGCACGGCCACCACCACGGCGAAGCCGCGGGCCACGTGCACGTCGCACCCTACGCCTGGACCAACCTCGTCGGGGACGCGGTGCACAACTTCCTCGACGGAGCCGTCATCGCCACCGCCTTCCTGGTGGACACGCCCCTCGGCATCGCGACCACCGTCGCCGTCGTCCTGCACGAGGTGCCGCAGGAACTCGGGGACTTCGCCGTGCTCCTGCGCTCCGGCATGCGGCCCGGACGGGCCCTGCTGCTCAACTTCGTGTCCGCCCTCGTCTCCCTGGCGGGCGCGGTCCTCGTCCTTGCCCTGCCCATCGACGTCGCCGTGCTGGAGGCGTACGCCCTGCCGCTGATTGTCGGCGCGTTCCTCTACATCGCCGCCGCGGACTTGATTCCAGAGCTGCATCACCACTCGAAGGGCCGCGAAGCCGTGCTGATCCTTGCCTGCTTCCTCTTGGGTGTGGCCCTGATGTACAGCTTCCTCGTGGTCGAGGACTCGGGGCTCTTGTCCGCCGCCGTCGCCCTGCAACCCTGAACCGGCACCCTCAAGCCACACGCATGAATCTTGGCTCATGGATGCCGTCGCCCTGCTGCGGTTGGTGAGCGAAGAGACGCGGCACGCCCTCCTGGACGCCCTGCGCAGCGGCGAGAAGACGGTCACCGAACTCGTCAACAAGCTCGCCGACGAGCAAAGCAACGTCAGCCACCACCTCGGCACCTTGCGCGAGGCCGGGCTCGTCATCTGCCGCCGCGACGGCCGCCGCCAAGTGTACCGCCTCGCCGACAACGAGGTCGCCAAGGTCCTCGAACAAGTCGAGACCCTGGCGGCCCGCCTGGAGCAGTTGGCGTACACGTCGAGCCTGGGGCTGCCCATCGATGCAGCGTTCCACGGCTACGGATGAGTACGGAGAGCCCCTCGCGGCCCGGCACCGGCAAGCACAGAGCGCACAGTGAATCTCTGCGCCGCTCTGCGGGCTCTGTGCTGGCCCAACGTCGCTTCGGTGAACCTCGGCGACAATCGGTGGCTGTGCGGCGGCAACAACGCTTCGCGCGCGGGCCCGGTGCGTCACCCGACGAACAGCGGCACGTCGAGTTCTGACGTCCCGCGGAACTGCACGGAGTAGTTTGCCACCAATGGCAGGTACCACGACGAGTCGTTGGCTCCGAGCTTGAGGACGAGGCGGTCCCCAGGGGCAAGATCGGCCTTCACCCAGTGGAACTGCAACGTGATCGTGCCATTGTCGATGTCATCGGGGCCCAGGGCGGCATAGGCGCCGCGGGAGAGGATGAGGCTGCTCCCGGCGGCATTGACGTGCAACAGTTGGCCCGTCACCTGGAACGGCGTCGGCCCCGCCGGGTCCGCCAGCGTCAGGCGCAACTGCGGCGCGCCCAGGATAACTTCCGAGCCCGTGATGGGCGCCGTGTCAAAGAAGACGGCCGTCGGGTCCTGCCGGAGCTGCTCCGGAACCCCGTTGGCCGGCATCCCCAACTGGTCCCACAAACCGGACGGCTCCTGGAGGGGGTTGTTGAGCAGGAGCTGGCTGATGGTGAACGTCGAGTTCGACGGGAAACCGCGCTCAAGGGTCGGCTCGTCGAGGAAGTACGTCGTCTTCAAGGGCTGCGGCAAGGACGCGAAGTCGACAGCCCGGCCGCCGTCGGCGTCCACGGTCGTCAGGGCGGGCCAGGCATCCACGCCCGTGTCGTAGCCGCCGAGGAAGTAGCGGAACCAGTCGAGGGCACGCGCCCAGCACTCGACGTCCTGCGCGCCGTGACCCCCGGTGAAGACGTAGGCACGCGTGAAGCCGCCTGCCTCCTGCCAAGCTTGGTCAATCTGCGGGAACAGGGACTCCTGCATGCCCTGGCAGGTGAAGAGGGGCTTTGCGACCGAGCCCATGCGGCCGGCGACCGACCGCGAAGCCATCTCCGACTTCACGGTCTCGAGGTCGCTGCGCGTGATGGCCTTCTGGTACCACTCGGCCAGAATCGGGCTGACCTGGCCCTTCGAGCCCGCGACGCCGACGCCACCCAGCAGGGTCACCCATTCCGCCTTCGGAACGTTGCCGGGGGCGAGGCCCTGGTACAGGTCGACCCAGCCGTACATCGGCACGGCCGTGGTGATGCGCGGGTTGTCGGCCCAGGCCTGGAAGGCGTGGCCGCCGCCGTAAGAGCCGCCGACGACGCCGAAGAGGCCGTTGGTGGGGAACTTGGATTCGGCCCAGGCGCGGACGGATTCGAGGTCCGCCATCTCGGCGGGGCCAGCGATGGTGGATTGGCCCGTGGACTGGCCGAAGCCGCGCGCGTCGTAGGCGATGGCGAGCAGGCCGTTGTCCGCGAACGCCTGCAAGCGGTTGACGGTGTAGTCCGCCTCGTCGCTGGAGGGAACGGGGGCCCCCGTGGCGCCGCCGGCGCCCTCGTAGGTCTCCTTGAAGAAGCCCCAGCCGTGCACGAAGATGACGGTCCCCCAGCGCGGCGCGGTGCCGTCGGGCGTCAGGTCGGAGCTCTTGGGCTCGTAGGCGACCGCGGCGAGGTTGACGCCACCCAAGGACGGGATGGTGGCCGTGTGCTTGACGACCTGGGTGACACGGATGGTGGACGGGTCGTAGCCGACGTCCGCCGGCTCCACGCCGTCGTGGTTGTCCGACCCGTCGAGGAAGGACAGGCAGCCGCTGAGGGCCGGCAAGGCCAGGATCAGGACCAACGCAATGCCACGCATCACCTGCCGTCAGGCTTCCTGGACATTAGGGTTTGTGGACTTGCGCCGCGATGGGGCCGCAGCCCCTTCGAGGCGAAACCGCACTGGCCTCTTCAAGGGGGACGGCTCCGGGAGATCGAAGCTAGGCGGCCACCGGGGCTTCCCGGGTGACTTTGGCCAACGCGGACACGCGCACGGCGGCGGCCGCGGGCACGAGTCGGGTGGCGCCGATGAGCTCCACGACGAGGCGGGGCTCGTTCTTCTCCTGCTCGCGCGCCAGGCGGTCCTTGAGCTCCTTGTCGAGTTCCTCGACCCGGCGGTTGTTCTTGAACGTCATGTCGTGCAGGTTGGCCTCGAGGCTGCCGAACTGGTCCTCGAGCTTGCGTTCGCGCACGCCGTTCTCCGTGAACCACAACCGGTTGCGGATGTCGCCCATCTTGCGGCGCACCTTCGCCTCGTCGGCGCGGATTTCTTCCTTCATGCGCTCGTAGTACTCCTCGAGCCGCTTCTCCGTGCGCGCGACCTCCGCTTGGGCCTCCTCGCGCTTCTTCTGCAGGATGGGCACCAGCAACGTCCCGACTTCGTGACGGGCCTTCTCGGCCAGGTCTCCCCAGCGGCCGGCGGTGATGGGGGCGGCTTCGCGCACGGGGTCGCCCTCGGGGACCTCCGCCAACTGCTCCTCGACTTTGAGCAGGTTGCCGTCCTCGGTGACGTGCACGGTGACGAAGGCCTCCATCTCGGAGCGCAGGGTCTCGATGAAGTAGCGGTAGTAGAGCTGGACCGTGGGCTCCGCGACGGCGGGCGTGCGGATCTGGCCGACGGCGCCCTCCTCCTGCAGGACCTCCATGACGCCTTGGACAAACTTGGATCCCAGTCCGAGCAATTCGACTTCGCCGTCCTTCTCCTCGAAGGTGTCGGCGTCGGTCGTGTACACGTGCAGGCCGCCGAGGCGCTTCCAGTACGTGCGCGGCAGCTTGACGGTGGTGACCTTCTTGGTCTGCTCGACTTCGGCCTCGGCGGCATCGAGGAAGCTCGCGACGAACTCGCGCACCTCTGCTTCGAGGTCCACTGAGTCCTCGATCTCGACGTCGTCCTTCGCCGTGGACAAGTCGAACTGCATGAAGACGCTGGCGTCGAGCTTCTTGATTTCCTCGGCCTGCTCCTTCGAGTTCTTCACTTCCTTCTCGACGTTGGCCAACGAGTCGCGCACTTCCTCGTCGTTCTTCGTGTCGAGGATGATGTCGAGAATGCGCTTCTCCAGGCCGCCCGACTCGTCGATGTCGCTCAGGATGAGGTCCATTTCACCGATGGCGACCTCGAACAGTTTGATCTTCTCGTACAGGACCTCGAGCACGTAGTCCTCGATCGTGTTGGCCACCGCGAGGTTCAGGATGACGACGTTGGACGACTCCTGGCCGATGCGGTGCACGCGGCCGATGCGCTGTTCGACGCGCATGGGGTTCCACGGCAAGTCGTAGTTGACGAGGATGTGGCAGAACTGCAGGTTGAGACCTTCCGACCCGGAGTCGGTGGCCACGAGCACCTGCGTCGGGCCGCGGAACTCTTCCAGGGCCTTGCGGCGGCGTCCGGGCGTGAGTTGGCCGTGGAACTTGACGTTCGAGACGCCGTCCTGCTGCAGGCGCCGGCTCAGGAGTTCCTGCGTCTCGCGGAACTGCGTGAAGACGATCATCTTCTCCGGCGTTCCCTTGGCGATGTCGGCGATGAGGTTGACCTTGGCGTTGCGCTTGATGCCCTCGGCCTGGTGCTGCAGGGCCTCCATGGCCATCTTGACTTCGGGGTCGTGCACCTTGGCGCCCATGTTGATGAGCGTCTTGGCGAGCGCCGGCGCGGACGAGGCGACTTCGCGCTCCAGGACCATGAGGGCCAGGTGGCTCTCGAAGAACGCCTTGTAGGTGCGGATGAAGTGGCCGACGGCTTGGTGGAGGGCGTATTCGCCGGGGCTGGCCGTGACGCGGTGCGTCTCGACCTTGCGTTCGGGGAACTTGAGGCCGGTCTCGTGCCGGCGGTTGCGAATCAGGACCTGCTGCAGGAGTTTCTGCAGGCGCTGCGCGTGCAGCAGGACGCGGCCCTGGGCATCGCCGACGTACTCCTCCTCGAAGTTCTGCATCGTTCCCAGCAAACCGGGTTTGATGAGGTTGATGAGGTTGTACAATTCGATGAGGTTGTTCTGGATGGGCGTCGCCGTCAGCATGAGGGCGTGGCGCGCCGTGATGTCGTCCGCGAGCGAGTAGCGCTGCGTCTTCTTGTTCTTCAGGTAGTGGGCTTCGTCGATGATGACGAGGTCCCACTCGCGCCCGATGATGTCGGGGTAGTGCTGCGCCGACTTTGCGGTGTCGATGGACGCCACAATCTTGTCGTGCTTGCTGAAGCCGCGGAAGTCGTCGTCGTCGTGGCGCACGAAGCGCTCGCCGAATTTGTCCCACAATTCCTGCTGCCACTGCGACGCCAGCGATGCGGGCGTCAGGATCAGGATGGACTTCGCCTTGCCGCGCGCCACGAGTTCCTTCATGACGATGCCGGCCTCGATGGTCTTACCCAACCCGACTTCGTCGGCGAGGATGGCGCGGCCCTGCAATTCGTTCAGGACCTTGATGGCGGCCTTGACCTGGTGGGGCAGGATGCGGATCTTGCGGCGCAACTGGGGAAGGGTGGTGATGCCTTCGTGCCGCATCGCCTTCAGGCGGTGGGCGCGCAGGTTGAGGGCGTGGAAGGAAAGCGGGGACGATTGGCCCTTGGTGAGGGCGTTGGCCACACCGTGCGGGTCCTCGATGGGGTGGCCGCGCAGCGGGTCGCGCTTGGCCCGGGCGAACAGCGCCTTGCGGCCCCCTTGTTCCTGGCCTGCGTCCGGTTCCATGGGGTCCCGCTCCATGGCGCCTTCGCGGGCCTGGATGTCCATGGAGGACTCCTCCTGGTCATCGGAGGGAGGGGGTGCGGAATTTCTCTTGGCGGCGGCCATTTTTGTGAGCGTTCCTCGCGGAACCCTGGACCTAGAAAAGAGTGGTGGTGGGCCGGGGACGCCAAGAGGCGTCCCCGGCCATCTGGGCACGTTGACCAGTCCACGCTAGGGTCAACGCGGCCCCGTTCTCTCCTTCGAGCGGCCCGGGCCCCTATGCGCAAAGGTCGCGCGTTCCGGGAGCACACCAATCCAGACGGATTTCGTGCGCAACACCGCTTTCCAAACGCAGCGTCACGGACCAGGTCCCGGAGAGGGGCGCCTCCAAGGATGTCGACGTTGACGCCTCTTGGTCGACGTTGGTGGGCGAAAGAGTGACTGTGGTCTCGTGGCCGGCTGGGTCCGTGATCAGCGCTGACGCCGAAGCCGTGGGCAGGGCGGGCGCCATGAGCAGGCGGAAGCGCAACTCCGGATGCCCCTTTTCGACCAGGGTGAACGAGTGTTCGGTCGAGGCCGGCGCCGCGGCCAAAGGCTGCGTCATGGTGGACTCTTCCCGTGGCACACGCGGTTCGAAAGCACGGTGTTCGTGAAGTTCCGTGACGGCGCCAGTCTCAACGTCGACGTAGGCTTCCATTCCGCGCCCGGAGCCATCCATGTCGACCTCCCAATACACACTCTCATTGCTGAGGTGGAGGAAATAGCCAATCGCTGTCGCAGCACTTGCAATTTCATCGAAGGTTGCGTTTGCTGCCCTGGCAAGGCGGATGGCGTCATCAGAATCCACGGTCCAAGACCGAGGGCGTTGCCACAATTGGGCATGATCGGGCGTCTCTGCGTTTCCAGTCTCCTTGCGCTCCAAGACGTTCCCGCGCGCGTCGAGGACGAGATCCAGCCGCGCGAGACTCGGCCCCGGGAGGGGGCCGGTGGCATGCCCGTCCATGAAGACAATCCGCCAGGTCGGCGTCTTTCCGTTGGCCAGGTCGGAGTCCGTGCGGTTGCCTGGAATGAACACGAGTGATTCGGATTCGGAGGTTGCTTCGACGCCCTGCAGGTCCCTCAGGACCGGATTGCTTGACCAACTGGCGGCGATCTTCCAAGCCTCGGGCAGGATGCCAAACCCCGATTCTTCCGAGGAGCCATCGGAGCATCCGGCGAGGCTCGTCACGACCAAGACACTGGCAGCGAGCACCCGACGCATCGTGGAACCTTTGCATTCGGTCTTGATGAGGTTTTGCCGTCTCATTCAGGCTAGGGTCAGCGGCTGCCCCACCACCGGCAGCAGCGCCTTGCGTCCAATCCGGTGTGAGTACCATTCCGCCGTCATTCCGGGGGCTTCCGAGTGCACGGGCACCATGACCTTGGGCTTGAGCTGCTCCAGGACGCCGTGCAGGGTCTCCTCGGACGCGTGGCCGGAGACGTGGGTGTGCCGGGGGCCGGCGAGGTGGAAGGCGTCACACCAGCGCTTGAGTTTGAACATGACGAGTTCCAAGTCGTCGTTGAAGGGCTGCGTCTGGCTGTGGATGTACAGGCCACCCGCTGAGTTGCGGTCGGGGAACAAGTCGAACAGGTCCGTCATGCTCCAATAGCTTAGCGTGAAGATGAAGTCGCGCGGGGCGGCGGCGACGTCGAGGGGGGTCACGACGTTGGGGCCCAATTGGATGGAGCCATCCTCGTCGGCCGCTCCCAGCAGGACGCGTTCCCATTTGTCGAGTTCCGTGGATACGAGGCGGATCCACTGCTCCGGCGGCGCGTGCAACTCCTGCATCGCGAGCGTCAGTTTGTTGCCCATCATCAGGGGCATGCCGCGGCGCATGACGGTGCCCTTGCCTTGCGCTTTCACGAAGACGGCGAGGTTGGGGTCCGTGAGCGGGTCCGGCAGGTCCGTGCGCCCGGCTTGGCGTGAGAGCTTCTGCAGCAGGTGGGCCTGCTTGGGCTGCAGCACGAGGCGGCGGCCGAGTCGCCGCGCGACTTGCCAGATGGACAGCAAGCGATCGACGTCGCGCATGGGGTACCCGATGCCGACGAAGCCGGGCCCCTTGTCCTTCTCATGGTCCGCGATGATGCGCTCGATTTCGAGTTCGACTTCGGGTTCGGAATCGGTCTTGGCGCGCGGAATCTCGGCGCCGTGGTTGTGCCCAGCGTGGTCCTTGTCATCGCTTGCTCGGCGCACACGCGTGCCCTCGACCAGGAGGACGTCGGGGTCCTCGGCCAGGCGCAGGAATTTCTCGGTGAGTTCCGGTCGGCGGCCGTGGGCACGGAAGTCGCCGGTGTAGACGAGCTTGTAGCCGTCCCTGCGCGTGGCGACGAAGCCGACGGCGCCCTGGATGGAGTGGTCCACGGGAGCGTGCGAGATCGTCCAATCGCCCACGACGTGCTCGCCGGTCGTCACCAAGGGGCGGGTGGGGCCCTCCTCGCCCTCGCCGTAGCGCCAGTTCACCGTCAACTCCGGCGGGTCGTCCTTCTTCTTGCCCTTGCGGTGTCCGACGCCGCCGCGCAGCTGCATGTCGAGCAGGTCGGTTTCCCAGCCGCGTGCGCTCGTCTCCTGCAGGTTGGCGAACGTGGCAATCGTCTCCTGCGATGCGAGGACCGGGATGTCGGTGCGGATGAGCCCGAGGAGGCCGAAGTGGTCTTGGTGCGCGTGGCTGATGGCGATGGCGTCCACGGGCGGCACATCGGATGCCGTCCCACCCAGGTCGGCGCGGTACAAGGTTGGCAGGCGCGGCACCAGGTCGAGCGTCTGCAGGTCGCGGGCCGCAGCGAAGGAGCGCGCCTTGAGGAAGGCGTCAAAGTAGTCGCCGAATCCCGGCCGCCGGACGTAGGACTCGGGCAACTGGTGCTTGACCGTGGCGGCCCCGAAGCGGCGGCCGGCATCGAGCAGGATGCGCGTCTTGCCGTCGTCGAGCAGGAAGGCGTTGCCGCCGATCTCGCCGACGCCGCCGTACCCGGTGAGCGTCAGGTCCCGCACGATTCCGTGAGTGGCCAGCGGCCTCTTCAACCGAACCCATCCACCGATGACACCGATGACACCGATGCGGTGCAACGTCATCGGTGAGGATCGGTGGGCATCGGTGGATCGGTCCGGCGCATCTCGGCACGCTCAAGAGCCGCCCCAAGGAGTGACGAGCATGCCTTCCGACCCCCCGGGCGCCCCGGGCCCCGCCGCCCCGCCCCCCATCGCCCTCGCCGCCGTCGGCCCCGTCGTGCACGTCGCCCCCGCGCACTTCGTGCAGCTCGTCTCGCGCGGCCGCGAGGCCGTCGTCCTGCACCAACCCGCCGGGTTCCTGCGGCCGCACCGCTACCTGACGTCGTACAAGGGCCTCTATCTGCTGACGCGCGCAACGCAGCCCATCGAGTTGCCGCGCTGGGCCGAAGTCATCCTCGTCAAGCACTTGCGGATGCCGGCGTGAACGCGCCAGGCGGGCGCGTGCGCGCCTTCGTGCTGCACTGGGACCCACCCACGCTTGCGGAGAAGGGGTTGGCCGTTCGCGATGCCGGCGCCGACGTCGTGGGAGCCGAGGCCACCGATGGACGCCGGGTGTACGACGAGGTGCGCAAGCTAGCGCCCGACGTGCTGGTCATCTGGTTGGCGTGGAAGCCGAGCCATGGCCGCGTTGCAGCGGCCGCCATCCGTTCGGCGTCGTGGGGGCGCAAGTTGCCCATCCTCTTCGTGGACGACCCTGCCGCACCGGCGCCGCCAGCGACCCTTCAGAGAATCAAGGCCGCTGTTCCCGACGCCATCGTGGACCGCCCGGACCGCCTCGCGTTCTGGTTCGGCCGCATCGCCCCGCCGGCGCCTTGAAACCCCGCCGCCCTCTGGCTAGGCGTGGACATCCGGGCCGTCCTCTGGGACCTCGACAACACCCTCGTGGACTTCCTGCGCATGAAGCGCACCGCCTCCGACGCCGCCGCGCGGTCCATGATTGCAGCCGGCGCCGACTTCGCGTTCTCCGCCGACGAGGCCGGCGACATCCTCTTCGGCGCCTACTTGCAGGACATCGAGGGCGACCGCGTCTTCGCCGACTTCCTGCGCGCCCACCACCGCCAGAAACTCTCCCTGTCGCAACACAACGTCGACCGCATCACGGCCGCCGCCGTCAACGCCTACCTGAAGGCCAAGATGCTGCAAACGGAACCCTATCCTGGCGTGCGCCGGACCCTCGTGGAACTGACCCGGCGCGGCCTGCGCATGGCCGTCCTCACCGACGCCCCGCGGTTCAAGGCCTACCAGCGCTTGGAGGCCGCCGGACTCGTGGACTTCTTCGAGTTCATCGTGACGTTCGATGAGACGGGGGAGCGCAAGCCGCACGAGAAGCCGTTCCGGACCGCCGTGGAACTGTTCAACCTCCGCCCCAACGAGGTGCTGATGGTGGGCGACTGGCCGGAACGCGACATGACGGGGGCCCGCAACGCCGGATTGCGCACCGCGTGGGCCGCCTACGGCAAACCCGGCGTCCCCACGCCCCCCGAGGCCGACTGGGTCCTGGGCAATGCCGAAGAGCTCATCCGCCGCCTGCCTGTCGCGACGGCACGCGAGGCTTGAACGAAATGGCGACGCGCACCCAGAAGGCCGCGATGAAGAAGACCGCGGACGCCGCCAAGACCCAACGCAAAGGGAAGGAGCCCCCGGCGGCCAAGGCGTCGAAGGGGTCCAAGGCCGCGAAGGGGCCAAAGAAGTCCCCCGCCACCTCCCCAACCCCCGCCCTCGCTTGGGAACCGGTCCCGGACCCCAAGACCGAGCCCAAGCCGTCGCTGAGTGAGCGCTTCTGGCACCGCGTCGGCCTGCGCGCGCATGCGAAGGAGGAGCGCGCCCACGCCAAGGAGGCGCAGGCGCACGAGCACGCCCTCGCGCACGAGGCGGACCTGCAACGCAAGATCGACGCCGACGAAGCGGCCCGCCAGGCGGCCGAAGCGGAGGCCCGCGAAGCCCGCAAGGTTCACGAGGCAGCCGACCGCAAGGCCGCGCAGAAATCCGCGCGCGAATTGGCGCGCATCGCCCGCGAGGAGGACGCCCGCCTCAAGCGCGAGAGCGAGGAGGCCGCCGCCCGCGCCGTCGAGCAGGCCGCCGAGGAGCGCCGCGCCGCCGGGGAAGCCCGGCGCGCAGCCGCCAAGGAAGCCAAGCTGCAGGAAGCCGCGGACGCCGAGCGTGCCGCCGAAGAGAAGGCCGCCCGGCGCCGCGAGGCCGCCGCAGCGCGCCGCGAGGCCGCCGCAGCGCGCCGCGAAGAAGCCGCCGCCGCGAAGGTGCAGGCCGAAGCCGACGCCAAGCTCGCTGCCGAAGACAAGGCCGTCCAGCGCCGCGAAGCCGCCAAGGCGCGCCGGGAGGAAGCCGCGCAAGCCAAGCGTGACACCGCAGCACTCGCCGCCACGAAGGCCGAGGAGCGCCGCCTTGCCCGCGAGGCGAAGGCACAGGAGAAGGCCCGCGAGGAAGAGCTGGCGCAACTCGAGGCCGAGGCGACTGCCCGGCGCAACGCCCCCAAGGTGGACGTCACGCTCATCGACAAGGAGGATGCGGAGGAAGAGCCCGAGGACGAGACCCCCGAGCCCGCTCCCGCCGCCCGCCCATCCAAGACGCCCGCTCCCGCCGCCGACGCCGTTGACGAGCAGGCCGACCGCGTCGCCGAGGAACTGCGCAGCCGCCGCAGCAAACCCATCACCATCGACGCCGACGACACGCCGGCGCCAATGCTGCCCGTCGGACGCAAGTCCCGCGAGGAGGAGCCCAAGCAGGTGCTGCAACTCGACCCCGCCCCGCCGGCGCGCATCCCGGAGATGGCGGCGCCGCGTGGCCTGTCCATCCCGGAGCACTTCCTGTTGCTGGCCCTCGAGGACGGCTGGGACGAGCGCCGCGAGAAGGCGGACGCCGGAAGCCTCGGTGGAGCCCTCGTCGGGTCGCTGCTCCTCGAACTTGTTCTGCACGGGAAGCTGCACGTGCAACGCGACCGCCTGCAGGTCACCGATGCTGCCGTGGACGACGCTGCGGGCGCCATCGCCCTGAAGCTCAGGCAATGGCAGGACCGCCCCAGCCTGCAAGCCATGGGCGAACTCGCCAAGTGGCTGCCGCAGCTGCTGCCTGCCTACAAGGACCGCATGGCGGCCCGCGGGCTCATCGAGCACCGCGCCTGGCGGCATCTCGGCATGTTCTACCGCTCCCAGACCGCCCTCCTCGACGTGGACGCCCAGGAACGCATGCGCAACAAGCTCGCCCGCGCCATCGCCGGCGGCGGCCGCCCCGACGCCCCAACCATCCTGTCGCTCGGCCTGCTCGAGGCCTGCGGACTGTTCGGCGTCGTCGTGCCCGAAGGCGCCCAGGCGTACAACCGCAAGCGCCTCAACGGCCTGCTCGCGGGCAAGGACGTCATGGGCTACAAGGTCGATGACGAACTGAAGGGAATGCAGGAGATCGCCGTGCGGACCATCCTGGACAACGTGCGCCTGATGACCGTGCGTGGCTGATCGGCCCGCGAGGCAACCGCATCGGTGACATCGGTGTCATCGGTGGATGGTCGGGCGCGTTCGCGAGCCGATCCACCGATGCCCACCGATGACGGCAGGCTGTGCCCGCGCCCGTTCGTTGGTCCCGCAGGTCAACCTCCTTGTGCCTCCGGCTTCGGCCGCGACGGCTCACCCGTGATGCCTTGTGTTGGCGGCGCGGGGCGCCGCCTCGGCGCGCTTCGCCCGGCGCGACGTCAAGCGGATCTGGAAGCGGACGCCGTCGGCGTCGGAAGGCGTTGGGTGGTCGCGAGGAGGAACGCGCGCGGTTGCATACGTTCCCCAGAGGCAGGCCTGAGCCAGAATCTGTGGGCTTTTCGATCCGCGACGACAGGACAGCAACCGACGGTTCTGGGGGAATCTGTGTTTGCCCGAACCTTGGCCAGGGCCGGGAACTGCGGGCGCGGCTCGTCACCGGATGATGGTCTGCTCGCGCCCTGGCCCAATCCCAACGAGCTTGATCTGGGCGCCCGTCTTCTCGCGCAGGAACTGCAGGAACTCGCGGGCCTCCTTGGGCATCTTGTCCCACGTGCCGTCGCCGAGGTCTTCCCAGCCCTCGAACTCCTGGTACACGGGCGTGACCTTGGCGAAGTCCTCGAGGTCGCTGGGGATGTGCGTGACCTTGCGGCCGTCGGGCAGCTTGTAGGCCGTGCACACCTGCACCGTGCCGACGCCGTTGAGCACGTCCATCTTGGTGACGGCGAGTTGCGTGATGCCGCACAGGCGCACGGCGTGGTTGACGACGACGAGGTCGAGCCAGCCGCAGCGGCGCTTGCGCCCCGTCGTGGTGCCGACTTCGTGGCCGACGGTGGACATGTGTTGCCCGACGCCTTCCTCGAGTGACAATTCCGTGGGGAAGGGGCCGGAGCCGACGCGCGTGGTGTACGCCTTCACGACGCCGACGACGTCGCCGATGTCCCGGGGCGCGAGGCCGGAGCCGGAGCACATGCCGCCGGACGCCGTGGCCGAACTCGTGACGTAGGGGTAGGTGCCGTGGTCGATGTCGAGCATGACGCCCTGGGCGCCTTCGAGCAGGATGGTCTCCTCCGCCTCGATGGCGTCATGCAGCATCTTCACGGTGTCCGTGATGAACGGCTTGAGGGCCGGAATGACGGCCTGGAGTTGCTCATAGATGGCGCCGGCGTCGAGGACCTGCTTGGCGCCGAGGGCCTTGAGCAGGGCATTCTTGGCGGCGACGTTGCTGGCCAGCTTCTCCTGCAAGCGCTTCGGGTGCAGAAGGTCACCGGCGCGGATGCCGGAGCGGCTGGCCTTGTCGGCGTAGCAGGGGCCGATGCCGCGTCCGGTGGTGCCGACCTTGGCGCCGCCCTTGGCCGACTCCTCGGCGAGGTCCACAGCCTGGTGGTAAGGCAGGATGAGGTGCGCACGGTCGGACAGGAACAGCTTGAGTTCATGGCCGCGGGCGGTGAGTTGCTGGATCTCCGTCACGAGGACGAAGGGGTCGACGACGCAGCCGTTGCCGATGATGCCGGCCTTCCCGGACACGACGCCGGACGGCAAGAGGTGGAGCTTGTACACTTCCCCCTTGACGACGATGGTGTGGCCGGCGTTGTTGCCGCCCTGGAAGCGCACGACGTGGTCCGCGCGTTCGGCGAGGACGTCCACGACCTTGCCTTTTCCTTCGTCGCCCCACTGCGTGCCAATGACGGCCGTGACGGGCATCGGTGTTCGCGACGAAGGGGTCCGATATAAGCCGGAAGGGCCGGCTTCTCCTGGAGGGGGCCGCTGGGGGCTTGCATGACGAAGGCGCCTTCGGGGATGGCGAAGAGTTCGCCGTACGCCGCCGAGAAGCCGCCTGCGCCGGCCGTCGCCAGGCGCCAAATGCGTGTGGTGGCGTGGTCGGTCGCACGCTGTCAGGCCAGGCCAATTGCTTGCTGGACGAGCTCCTTCTCGACGCCGTAATCCCTGGCGCCAAGCTCGCGGATTTCCACTTGGACGCCCAGGTCGCGCCGACGTTCAATTGTCTGGCCGTGCGACGGGTTTCCTGTTAGGGAGCAAGGCCGATGGAGGCCTGGACCAGGTCGTCCCAGACGCCGTAGTCATGCGTGCTGAACTCCTGCAGGCTGACCTGGGCGTCAGCGCCGCTCTTGGCGAGGTAGCCGCGCACCTGATGCAGCAGGCGTTCGCCGTCCTCGCCCGCCGGCAGCCGCGCGCGCAGGTACACGACGCCGTCGTCGATGTGCGTCCAGGGGGCACCGAGGCGGTGCTGGAACTGCAGGACGGCCGCCGTGGCGGCGGAGTTCATCGCGGATTCCTTGACGTGCATGCGCCCCATCCATTGCCCACGCGTCGGCTCCATGCGCAGCGTGTCGAGCGGCCCGTACAGGCGGTCGAGGCGGTCCATCAGTTGCACGAGGGCAGCGCGGTTGGCTCCCTTGACGAGGAAGAGGCTGGGGTGGACGCGGTCGGGTCCGACGGCGCGCACGGGCTCGCTGATGAGGTCAATCGTGGTGCCGGGGTGGTCGCGTGTCCACTCGCCGAGTGTGAGGCCATTCCCGGAAAACTCGATGACGAGGAAGCGGGACCCTTCGGCCATGCGCACCGACGCAGGGCGGTCGGGGGTCAAAAGGTGACCGCCGCACCGGGGGTGGGCCGCGGCGCCCGTCAGCCTGCGTAGTGCAGTCCAGCCGTCTTGTGGTCGAGGGCGGCGAGGTCCTTGTGGTGCACATGCGCATCGACGACTTCGAGGACGACGGTGGCGTGGTCGCCGAGTTCGAGGACCTGGCGCACTTTGAGCTCCACGCTTGCCGGCAAGTCCGTCAGCAGCGGGCAGCCCGTCGCGTCGCCGAGACGGACCGCCAGGGGGCCGGCCTTCCCATCGGCCACGGTCACGTGCTTGAAGAACGGCTTGACGAGGTCCTTCTGCGTCGACCCCAGCAGGGACAGCGCGAGGACTCCTGTCTCCTTGACGCCCTTGAAGGCCTCGCCGTCCTTGTGCATGCCGAGCACGACGAGGGGCGGGTCAAAGCTGGTCTGCGTGAACCAAGACACGAGGCTCACGGCGGTGTGCCCGTCGGCATGCCGGCTGCCGGCGAGGTAGAGGCCGTACGGCACGAGGCGCAGGGCGTGCTTCTTGGCGGCTGGATCCATGCTGCGGCGAGTCGGGGCGTGCTCTTCATGCTTCGCGCCGCCACCAATCCACCGATGCCCACCGATGTCACCGATGCGGTGCAACCTCATCGGTGGCATCGGTGGCATCGGTGGATGGTTTCGCTCGTCGTCAGAAGACCAACGTGCCCACGACCAGCACGACGAAGGCCGGGATCGCCCCGGCGAGGAAGTTGACGTCCTGCTTCGTTAGCGGACCGCTGCGCACAGCATCCCCTTCCAGCGTCGCGCCGAGGAGGGAGTCCACCTGGCAACCGATGAAGCCGACGAGTGCGGGGACCCAGGCGAGGCCCCAGCCGATGCCCAGCAGCGGAACCGAGGCGGCCGCAATGGCGCAGGCCCCGAAGGCCGCTGCGGCCTGGCCCAGCACACTGACGGCCCCGTTGGCGCCGGCTGGGGCAGGGGCGAAGGGCGGCAGGATGTTGCGCGCCTTGCGGGCCAGCACGCCGACCTCGGATGCGAGGGTGTCGGCCGTGACGGCGGCGATTGCGGTGGCGAAGGCGAGGGCGGCGGCGCGCGCAGGCACCAACGGCTCGAGGAGCAGCGACAGGGCAACCAGGCCGGCGGCGAGGCCGTTGCCGAGCACGTTGCCGACGCCGCGCTCGCCCCCGGCAGCCTCCGCGACACGCAACTGCGTCTTGGCGCGGTGGCCGATGCGCGTCGCCAGCACCCCGAGGACGGGGAAGAGCGTCATGAGCCCGAGCCAACGCACGCCGCCCAACAACGCGACTTCGAGGCCGAGGAAGAACGAGGCGACGGCACCCAGGAGGTCGAGGGCGCGCACGGCGTACGACAGGATGGACAGGCCCGCCAGCGACAGCAGGATGACGAGGAGCCAGAGGTCGGTCACGGCAGCGGGCCCTTAGCGGAACAGCAGGGGCTCGCGCCAGTCCTGCACGTGGACGACGACGAGCAGGGCGTCGACCTCGCTTGGGTGCGGGCCGACGTAGGCGACGGTGCCCTCCGCCAAGACGACGTCCGTCGGCATGGGGGACGCACTGGTGAGCAACGCGAGGACGCCGTCGTCCGTCGCCAGAGTGTAGGTGTGGTTGTCGAGGAACGGCCGAATCGGCGCCCACAGGCCGAGGCTGGGCGGGAAGAACGGTTCGGGCTTGCCTTTGACTGCGATGGAGTCGCCCTGCTCGACCGACTCGAGCCGAACGGCCTCGGCTTCGCCGTCATGGACCAGGATTGCGCCAAGGGCAGTCGCTGCGGCAAGCAGGCCGACACCCAGGATGGCGAGCCCGAGGCTGCGCACCTTCACTCCGTCACCGTCCGCGGGATTGCGGGGTGGGGGTTTAGGCGCTTGCGGCGGCCGGGGCGGCAGCGAGGGCGACGTCGAGGCCCTCGATGTCGATGTGGCAGGGGCTGGCGACCTTGTTGTAGGCCTTGCGCATGGCTTCCTTGCCGGCTTCCAGGCCACGGGCCGGGACGCGAACCTGAAGGATGGGCTGGCCGGCCTCGACACGGGCGGCCGTGCCGATGGCCTTGCCGAACGCCAGGCGCATGCCCATGGACACACGGTCGGCGCCGGCGCCGGAGGCCTGCTTGTTCTGACGCAGGACGTGGTGCGGGTACACGCGCACCTTGAGGTGGTAGTTCTCGCGACCCAAGGCGGCGTCCAGGGCACGGACGGCCGTGGTGCGCATGGCCTCGAGGGCGATGTGGCGGATCTGGCCGCGCTCCTCGGGGATCAGCGTGAGCGTGATGGGGAAGTCGCCGTTGGCGGCGCCCGACTCATACTGCAGGATGCGGTTGCCGGGCACGCCGCCCATGAACTCACGGCGGGTGTAGGCGTACTGCATGATCTTGCGGTACATTCGCGCGGGGTTCTTGGCCATGGTCGCACCTGGTGCAGCTTCGCGACTCAGGGGGTGTATTTAGCCGATTCGCCGGTTGCTGGAGGCGGCAGGCGTTCAAGATCCGTGTCGCCGTGACTAGCTCGTGGCGTACCCGAACAAGCGGTCGTACTCGCCGTGGTCGCCGACCCATTCGATGCTCACCACGATGCCGTCCTGCGGGTCGTGCTGGACAACGTAGACGGCGCGGAAGCCGTGCGGGAGGCCCTTGATGACGCGCAAGGGGTGCAGATGGCGCAGGGAAGCAGGGACCTTGGGCGGCTGGAAGACTGGGCCGAACGACGTGTCCGCCTTCAAGGCCCGGGATTTGGAGACCAGGCTTCTCCAGACCTCCTCCGCGCGGACCAAGTCCTTCCGGTGTCGCCGGAAGAAGTCGCCCCTGCAATCGGCCTGCATGGCCACGAGGTCCGCTGGGGTGCGCTGCGGCGGCGTCATTGCAGGGGCAGATGACGCGACTTGCGCGCCCGGGAGTCCTGCACGATCCAGGAGATGCCATCGGACCCCACGACAGCGAGGCGGTGGCGCGCCAGTTCCATGACGCTGGCCTGGAGGGCCTCGAAACGCACGCGCTTGGCCGGCATGCGGCGTTCGATCTCGGCGTAGGACAGTGGGGGCTCGCGGCGTTCATGGGCGTCGCGCAGCACGCGTTCGACGGCGTGCACCGTCTCCAACGTGGGGTTGGCCTTCATCTGCACGGGCGGCTTCTCGATGAGCACTACACTTAGATGTGTAGCCATGGGGCATAAGGGTTGCGGGCGCCAGCCATCCGCGGCACTCGGCACGCCTTTGAGGGTGCGCTCAGTGGCCCCGGTATGGAGTTCGATGGCTACGGCCTTCTGCTGGCCTTGCACGTGCTGTTCGCGTCCTTGTGGTTCGGCGCCGACGTCTACCAGGTCGCCGTCATCGGCCGCGGCCTGATGGCCGCCGGCCCCGCCGCCGGGGGATTCATCTCGGCCCTCATGCGCAGCGGCGGCATCGGGCGCTTCTTCGCCATCTCCGGCGCCCTGACCATCGTCTTCGGGGGCATCCTGTACGGGCAGGGGATGGACAAGCAGTTCCCGGCCGGCTTCGAAGGCCGCGGCCTGTGGATCCTCCTGGGCGCCATCATGGCGTTGGCCGCCTTCGTCCACGGCCTGATGTCGAACCTGCCCACGGAACGCAAGCTCATCGCCCTCGTCAAGTCGCTGAAGGGCCCGCCGACCGCTGAGCAGGGCCAGCAGATGCAGGCCCTCGGCATGAAGCTCGGCAAGGCCGGCGCCGTCGGGGCCGCCATGGTCGGCACCGCGATGGTGCTGATGCTGCTCGGGCGCGTCTTCTACTGAAGCGGCGCGCGTGGGGAGTGGCGTCGGGAATCCGAACCCCACCCTCGAAAGGAACCGTCGCGCTGATGCACGACGGTTCAGCGCCCGAGCTGGGATTTGAACCCAGGTCGGAACCGTGACAGGGTCCCATGATAGGCCGCTACACTACTCGGGCTTGGCGATTGATGCTGCCCGGCCTTCGGGGGCCGGGACTAGTGTCACCATCCGGGGCCCCGAAAGGACCGGATGCTAGGTGCGCCGACTTGGGGACCCCATTTAGCCGTTGTCCGTGACGACGGCAGTGGGCCCAACCGGATTTGAACCGGTGACTTGCGCTGTGTGAGAGCGCCGTCATAACCGCTAGACCATGGGCCCTGGCGAGGACCCCAAGCGGCGCAAAGCGCGCCACAAAGGCCCCTGATAAGAAGGCTGCGCAGCGTTGTGCGGGGCCCGAGCCAGCTCGCAGGCTCAGGCGAGGCGTTCGAATTCGTGGTAGGGCTGGATGTCCTGGTTGAAGCGCGCCCCGGGCGACGCTGATGTGGCCAGCTTGGTGTAGTCGTCGCGCGAGACGCCGAAGTAGCGGTACACGGTGCCGTTGCGGAACTCCACGATGAGCGTGTTGTCCGAGGTGCGGTAGCGCAGGCGGGCAAGGGCCTTCGACTGCTCGAGTTCGATGGCGGGCAACTCCGTGATGTCCGCAGGTGGGCCGGCCGGCTTGGAAGGGGTCACCCAGGCATCGGGCAGGTCGGTCACTGGGGCATCCCAGCACCCCGACGCGCGTCGGAGGGGCATGAACCTTGTTGGGCACGGTGAAAGGACCTTGCTGCCCGCCCGCGGCGCGGGGCGCCGCCTCGCGCGCCTTCGGCGCGCGCTTCGGCCAAGGGTTGGCCTGCAAGCCGTCGGAGTCGTCGAAAGGCGTTGACCGGTCGCAAGGAGGAACGCGCGCTCTCGCTGTCTGGCTTCTGCGAGATCAGGCGCCCTTGTTGCCAGGGGGCAAAGTCTACTGCTTCCCAGCCGAGTCGAACAGGCTCGCGAGATGGATGTGGTACGCCCCGTCGCGGTGCACGACGATGGGGTTGCGCTCGAGCAGGCCGGCGACGTCGATTTCGTACTCGCCCGGCTTGCGGATGTTGACGGTGTCCGGGTGGTCCGGCGCCTTGCTTGCTTCCGCGACCGCGGCAGCCATGGCGGCGCGCTTCTGCTCGACGGCCTTCAGGACATACGGTTGCGCTGCGGGGTTCTCCCACGACTTGGCTTGCTGCAGCGCGTTCTCGGAGTTGGTCTGTTTTTGGGCCGCGGCCTGCATCAACGTGCGCAAGTCGGCGGGGCGAAGCTGCGACCAGCCTCCGCTGGCGACGCGCTTCTGCAGTTCCTCGCTCGCCGCTGGCGTGGACTTGAGGATCTCGCCCACGACTTCGCGCAGGTCCTTCTGGGCCTTCTCCGCCATGGATCGCCGCTCCGCTTCGGGCAGGGGTTTCTGCGTGAAGAAGAACCGCGTGCCCTTGCACTGCGGGCAGCCTTGCAGGATGGCGCTCGAGCCCTCGGCAAACAGGTGGCCGCAGGCAAGGCACTGGTGCGCCATCAGGCCACCCCGGCGATGGGCTCCGGGAAGCTCGGGAAACGCGGGAAAGCCTCGCGGCCGTTTTCCCGGGTTTCCCGCGTTTCTCGGAGACCTTGTGCCATGGTCAAGCACCGCTGACCGCGGCGGCATCCTGTTGGTCGCCGATGATCTTGGTGATGATCTTCTCGTTGTCTTTGGACACGAGCTTGAGCAGGCTCGCGGGGCCGATGACGGCCATGCGGGGGCGGGCGCCGCCCATGGCGACGCGTTGCAGGAGGTTCTTGCCGCGGTCCATGCCGTAGCTCTGCATCTCGATGCCGATGAAGTTCTCCGGGTCGACCTCGCGCATCGTCTGCTCGATGAGTTTTGCCTCTTCCTGCGGGGTCAGGCCGCGCTCCAGGATGAGCACCTTGCCGCCCTCGACCTCGTCGAGGATGAAGCGGATCTTTTCCTCGGTTCCCATGCCGTCGATCTTCTCGTGCGAGATGAGGTGGACGTTGGGGCCACCGGCCTGCATCAGTCGGGCTGCCGTGCGGGAGCTCATGGGGTCACCGGAAGTGCTTCGTGATGGCCTCGTAGAGCGCCTCGATGTTGGTGCCCTCGCCGGCGGACAGCGGGACGACCGGGTGCTGCGGGAAGGCGGCCTTCAGGGTCGCGGGGCTGGCCTCGGGCAAGTCGATCTTGTTGGCGACGATGATGACTGGCAGCTTGCGGGCCTCGAGGTTGCCCAGGATCGTGACGTTGACTTGCGTGAAGGGGTCCTCCGCGCAGTCCATGACGAGCAGGACGCCGTCGACGTCGTCGAGCCAGCGGATGGCCTCGATGACGCCCTCCGTGGCTTCCTTGGCGCGGCGCTTGGCCTCGTCGGGGTCCATGCCGTGCTCCTCGACGAATTCGTGGTAGTCGATTTGCGTGGCGATGCCGGGCGTGTCGATGACGTCGATGTGCAGGGCGGCGCCGTTGATCTTGAGGTCGATGTCGGCCTTCTTGCGCACGCGGCGCGTCTCGTGGGGAACGGGGGACGCGGAGCCGACGGTCTCGCCGGTGAAGTCGCGGGCAATGCGGTTGGCCAGCGTGGTCTTGCCGGCGTTGGGCGGCCCGTACAATCCGATGCGCGCGTGCTTCTTGCCGAAGAATCCGCCGAACCACTTGCTCAGGCTGGCGCCCATGAGCTTCAGCATGCGGAGGCCTCCGCTGTTTGCATCCCCATCCACGTCGAGACTTTTCCAGAAGGATATAGGGGTTGCTTTCCGATGCGACGGGTGGAAAGTCGCCCGAAAAACGCCGAACGCGCGAACCGAAACAGCCTGCGCCCGTTCTGGGCCTTCATTGCCATGCGATGACTTTGGACGCCAACGGCGCCCACGGCGACAGGCCGTTGAAGCCATCCCTAGGCGGCGCCGGGCGCCGCCTCGCCGCGCTTCGCGCGGCGCTTCGCCTGCATGGTCAAGGGCAAGCCGCAGGCGTCGGCGTCACAAGGAGGCTGACGTTCATGACCACTGAACGGGCGCGTTCCTCGAATTGATCTGAACGTCGTTCGCGCGTTGCAAGGGTCAGCGGCCACCTTTCGCCGATTTGACGAAGTCGCCCAGGGGAGGTCCTTGCGCCTTCAGCCGGGCCTCATGCCGCTGCAGGGCCTGGTCGTAGTCAGATTCCCGTTTCTTGACGAACACGGTGGTCAGCAGGATGACCCGAGGGCGATCGAGGGCCAGTCCCAGAAGCCGGAGCCGGCCGACGCGCAAGCGGAAGGAGCCGGGGAAGTCGCTGCCCTTGAGGCGGACGGTCTGCGGGTGGTCCCGCGGATGGGCGGCAAGGCCGGCCAGGGCGCCTTGCACGGCGGCTTGGTCTGCCGCGTGGAGGCCCGCCAGGTCGCGCTGGAACCCAGGGTCGGCCCAGACCTCGAATGCGCTCACAGCAAGCGCCGGTTGCGCGGGTTCGAACGGATGCGCGCGGCCATCTCGTCCTGCCAGGCCAGAGCCTGACGGCGGAAGAGTTCCTCATCCACATCGCGCAGCAGCTGGTCGATGACGTCGTCGTACGTCATGCCGGCGACCTTCAGGCGGGCCAGACGCGCCTTGCGCTCGTCCTCGACCTGGATCGTGGTGCTCATGGTGGAACTGCTATAGCAGCCATTGCAGTTAAGCCCGATGGCGCGGGCGTTGGCTTGGGCCCATCGGCCATGAAGGCGTCCATTGAAATCCGCGACGGCAATTGCACGTTGCATGGCCTTGTCCGAGACCGCCGGGCGCCTGGGATGGGCGGCCCAGCGAACCCTGCCTGTCGTCGCTGCCGCAGCGCTCGGCGTCGGCTTGTTCTGGTGGTTTGCCGCGGAAGCCGCGTTCGAGGGAAACGCGCGCAGCCTCTTGCTGGTCGATGCCGCCGCTCTTGTGCTGGCTGCTGTCGGCGGGTGGCTCGCGGCCACGCGATGGCGAGGGCGGGCCGCAGCCTTCCTCGTCGTGGTGGCCTTGGCCGCGGTCGGCCTTTGGGTGACCTGGGTCGTCTACAATCTGCTCCACCCCGGGCATGCCTAGGTTGGCGAGTCCGGGCCAGCAGAAACCCTTCGGGCGACTTCGGTCGCCCTCAGGCTTTCTGCTGGAAGGTCTGGTTCATCGCCGTCTCCGCGAGGTCGATGGCGTAGCCGCGCGTGCGGTCGATGGAGTCGGCGATGAGCACGAGGGGGCCGACGGATTCGTAGTCGAGGCCGCGCACGAGGGCGGGGAAGGTCTTGCGCCACTTGGCTGCGGCTTCACCGCGGTCGGCGGCGGCGCTGGCCTGCTCGAAGTCGGGGCGCTTCAGGCTGGTGAAGGCGTCGTCCCAGATTTTGCGCACGAGGTCGGCCTGAGACACGAGGGCGTCGATGACGGTCTTGGGGACGGTGTCGCCCTTGAGGTCGACGATGTTGATGCACATCTTGGCGGCGTGGTCGCCCATGCGCTCGAGGCTGCGGGCGGCGAGGAACAGGTTGAGTGCCTCGGCTGGGCGGACGGACAGCTTGGCGGCGAGGCGGGGCTGCTCGAGGAGGGCGTGCATCTGCTTGGACACCATCCAGAGCAGGCGGTCCAGCTCGTCGTCGCGTCGGGCCACGTCTTGCGCCGCCTCGATGTCGCGCGTCTGCAGGGCGGTCACGGCATCGTCGTACATGATGCGGGCGATGCGCTGCATGCGCGTGAGGGTCTTGCGCAGGTCCATGTCGGAGACGCCGACGAGGTCCTGTAGCGTCATGGCGTTGGCCGACTCTTCGAGGATCTCGACGCCGACGAGGTCGCGGGTGATGTCGCGCACGTTCTGGCGGACCTTGGGGTCCATCTTGTTCGTCGTGCGGACGTGGATCTCGTCGGCTCCGGCCAGGTAAGCTCCCACGAGGCGGCGGATGACGTCCTCCTCGTCGGCGCCGTCGGGGAGTTGCACGGTGAGCGATTTCGAGGCCGGGCGCGCCTCGGAGTGGGGAATGAGCAGGAGGGAGCCGTCGGGTTCCTCGTGGATGGCCACCGTGTCGCTGCGGCCGAGGCCGTTGCGGTCCACCCATTTCTTCGGCAAGCTCACGACGTGCGTCGAGCCGCCGGTGACCTGGATTTTTCGGAGTTCCATGGGGTGACCACCTCGTTCTACTGTGGAAAGTCGATGCCAATGGACACTATATAGTCTATTGTTGGCTTTGCGAGGGGTGCCACCGATTGCCGGGCTACGTAGGCGTGCCTTGGGCCAACGTGTACTCAATCCGCTGCGTGCCCGATCCCTTCGAGGAACGCGCCACGATGCGAACCTCGCCAATCTCCCGGGTGCTCTGCACGTGCGTCCCCGCGCACGGGCACAAATCCACGTCGGGGCCGATGCGGATGGTGCGCAACTCCGTCGCCGATTGCGGCAGGAGGTCCATGTTCGTGCGGTCTGGAGGCAACTCCGCGTTCACGGCGTCCCGCGTCATCGTCCCCGCCGCGACCTTGTAGCCGGCACGGACGGCATCGTTGGCCGCAGTCTCGAGGTCCTTGAGCATCTCGTTGGTGAAGTTGACCGGGTTGAAGTCGATGCGCGAGCGGTCGGCGTGGATCTGGTTCCCCACGGTGCGCACGCCGTTGAAGAGCTCGTACGCCAGCCCCGACACCAGGTGCTGCGCCGTGTGCATGCGCATGTGCGCGTAGCGCCGGTCCCAGTCGATGGCGCCCTGGACGACGTCCCCCGGCCTCAGACCGTGGTTGGCGCCGACGACATGCTTGACGGGCCCTCGCTTCGTGACCTCCGTGACCTTGGCCTGCACCCCGTCCGGGCCGCGCAGGACGCCGGTGTCCCATTCTTGGCCGCCACCGAGCGGATAGAACAGGGTCTGGTCGAGGAGAACCCAATCCGGCTTCGCCTCCAATACGGTGGCGGTGAACGCGGTGTCGTAGCAGCGCTCCAGCCCGCCCTCCATGTAGAGCATCCGCGTCATGCTGCGCCCAGGGGAACGGGCCGGCATGAAGCTGTCGCCAAGGGCCGCGGCTGGCCACCAAGCCTTTGAAAAGGCACGCGAATGGCCCAGCGTGCGCCTGACGGCTGTCGTCCTCCTGTCCATCCTCGTCCTGGCGGCGCCCGCGCTCGCGCAAGTGCCCCCGCCCCCGTCCGGGGCGCCAGTCGTCACCGTCGCGTTCGAACTGGACGAAGGCAAGGTCTCGCTCGACGACGGCGCCGTCTTCAAGGCCACGGTGACCAACGGCGGCACGCCCAGCAGTACCCCTCTCGACGCCAACAACGTCGGCGAGGTCACGCTTGCCATCACGGGCGCCCCCGAAGGCTGGATTGTCGGCGTCCTGCCCGCCAGCTTCGACCTGGTGCCCGGCGAATCGCGCGACGTGGAGGTGCAGGTCTCCCTCGAAGCCAACAGCAAGGCCAAGGCCGCGGACCTGACCCTGACGGCCACCATGTCATCCCCGCTGGAAGGCCTCAACCCCATCCTCGGCGGCGTGCCCGGCGGGGCGCAGACGACGACGGCAAGCGACGCAATCCACGTCACGCGCGACGACTCCGTCACCCGCGACATCCTCGAGGCCGTCGGCCCGTGGATCTACGTCATCCTCCTTCTGCTCGTGGCGGCGGTCCTCGTCGCCGTCGCCATCTCGCTGGCCTCGCGCCGATCCCTCGTCCGCCTGTCGTCCGACGCCCGCGAACTCACCCTGCCGCCCGGCGGCCGCGTCGCCTTCCCCTTCAAGGTCGAAGGCCTCGCCAAGCAGGAGGACGCCGTGCTGCTGCAGGTTTCCGCCGTCCAGGAAGGCTGGGCCGCGTTCCTTCCCGTCCCCGAAGTCACGCTCGCCCCCGGCGAAGTCCAAGAGATGACGCTTGTCGTGATTTCACCCAAGACGGCCTCCGACGGCGCTCGCCAAGCCGTGCTCGTCTCCGCCACGAGCGCCAAGGCGCCCAAGGGTGCCGCCAACCTGGAGTTCATCGCCAGCGTGCACAGCGGAACGCCGCTGCAGGGGCAGCCCCGCCCCAAGTCATAGACGGCGCAGCAGCACGCGCACGGATTCACGCACGACTTGCCGGCCGCCGTGGCCCGGCATGCGGCGCTCCACGGCCTCGTCGACGGCCGCAAAGCCCGCGGCCGCGAAGTCCCGGCGCAAGTCGGCCGCGTCCGCGAAATGCGTGCGGCGCCCATCGGCGACCTGCACCATGCCGGGCTCGCCCTCCACGGGCGTTCCTTGCGAGGCGCGCAGGTCCGCGGGGGTGAGGCGTTCGACGACGAGGACGCCGCCCGGCCGCAGCACGCGCGCCGCCTCGCGGGCGGCCTGCGCCCGTCCCGCCGCGCCCAGGTGCCCCGTGCAATGCACGTCAAGCACTGCCGTGAAAGCGCCGTCCGCGAAGGGCAACGCCGCCGCGTCAGCGAGCACGCGGGGGACGTCGGCCGGCAGGCGCGTCAGCGGGTGCCACGCGATGTCGAGGCCGACGGCGTCGACGCCGGCCTTGCGCAGCGGCCGCAGCAGTTTGCCGTTGCCGCAGCCAAGCTCCAGCACGGGCCCCGCTCCGAGATGCGGAAGCAAGGGGGCGACGGAGCGCTCGCCGCGCCACGGCGCTTCGTGGCGCAGGTAGAAGCGGTCCCAGACATTGGCGGCGCGCTTCACACGCATGCGACGAAGGGCCGGCGATTCTAGCTTGCGCCCGACCTTCGAACGAAGGTCGATCACGTTGCATGACGGCGGGGGCGCTCGCTTCGCTCGGCCCCCGGGAGAATGCGATCGGCGCGGGCCGCTTCGCGAGCCCGCGGCCAAGCCTCCGCCACCCTCTTATCGCGTCCCTTCCTGGATGCGGCATGGCTCGGCGCCGCAACAAGTCCGAGGAGCGTGACGTGGCGCAGGCGCGCATCGGCCGCCTGCTCGCGCTCGGCCGCGCCGAACTGTTGGCTGACCGCGCCGGGCTGGCCGACCGCTACGCTGGTCTCGGCCTGCGCGTCGCGCAGAAGTACCAGACCGGACTCACGCGCGCCCAGAAGGCGCAGGTGTGCCGCAAGTGCGGCGCGTTCCGTTCCTCCGCAACGAGCCGCACGCGCCTGCGCGGCGGCCGCGTCGCCATCACGTGCCTGCGCTGCGGCGCCGTCGCACGCCGACCCCTTTCCCCTCCCGTTCCCGAGGCCTGACATGGACAAGCTCAACAACAAACAAATCCAGGAGAAACGCGCGGCTGCGCAGCAAATCGACGTCACCCTGCACGTCGGCAAGGGCGGCATCAACGACGCCACCGTCGCCGAGCTGGACGCCCAGCTCAAGAAGAAGAAACTCGTCAAGGTGCGCCTGCTCAAGTCGGCCACTGAGGGTGGCGCCCAGGATGATTCGCAGGCGACGATCCTGGCCCAATCCACGCGCAGCACGCTCATCGAAGTCCGCGGCCACACGGCCGTTTTCTTCCGGGCCTAAGCGGGTCAGACGACGTGCACGACGCCCTTCATGGCTTCCTCGTGGTGCGTGTGGCACCAGATGGTCCAGGCCCCTTTCTCGGCGAACGTGTAGGCGAATTCCTCGCCGGGCTGCATGAGTTGACCGAGGCCCTCCGGCGGTTCGCGGCTCGAGCTGAACGCGGTGCGGTCGTCCTTGATGGGGTCCCCGCGGTAGCCGGCAACGTCGTGCACCATCGTCGCGTTGTTGTGCCAGACCACCGTTGCTCCCACGGGGACGCGGACCTCGGCGGGGTCGAAGGTGAGCTGCGACGTCATGGCGATGTGGTAGCGGCCGTCTGCGCCGGGGGCAAGCAGCACGCCCTGGGGAGTGGCGCATCCGGACAGGGCAAGGGGGGCCAGAAGGGCAACGGCAAGGAGCCAACGCATGCCCCGGGCACGCCCGCCAACCCCTTTCAAGGCTCCCGATTCGCCCTCTGGGCCCCCTCTTTCGGGGCCCCCCAAACGCGTAAATACCCCCCCCTCTTGGGCGCGACTTGCGTCCCTGGGAGAACCTGGAAATGACCACTGCGTTCGATGTCCCTGCAACTGCCCTGATCACCGCGACGGCCAAGAGCCTTCACGAGGTCAAGGAAATCGCGGCCCCCGAGTGGGCGCCCTTCGTCAAGACGGGTGTCCACACCGAGAAGCCGCCGGTGCAGGCCGACTGGTGGCACACCCGGGTCGCCGCCGTGCTCCGCAAGGTGTACACGGACGGCCCCATCGGCACCGAGACGCTGCGCGCCCACTTCGGCGGCTTCCGCGACCGCGGGAACCGCCCGAACAAGGCCGTCAAGGGTTCCGGGTCCATCGCCCGCGAGGCCTTGCAGCAGCTCGAGGCCGCCGGACTGGTCCAGACGGTCCAGGCCCAGGGTCGCATCGTGACGGGCAAGGGTCGCTCGCTGGTCGACAACGCCGCGCACGCCGCGCGCGTTGACGTCCAGAAGGCGATCCCGGCCCTCGCGAAGTACTGAGGACGCATGGACGACCTGGAAGCCCTCCGACAACGCAGGTTGGCGGAACTCCAGGCCCGACAGGCACAGCAGGCCGGGGCGCAACAGGACGCCCAGGCCGCGGCCGCCCAGAAGGCGGACGAGGAGGACGCGGCGGTCGAACGCATCCTCCAACAAATCCTGGAGCCCGAGGCGCGCGAGCGCCTCACCCGCATCCGCATGAGCCGCCCGGAACTGGCCGACGCGGTCGCCAAGCAACTGGTGACCCTCGCCCAGGGAGGACGGCTCGCGCGGAGGCTGACGGACGAGGACCTGCGCACCCTCCTCGGCCGCATCCCCGGTCAAGACCGGGACATCAAGATCACCCGCAAGTAATCGGCAAAGGTTCAGACCATGTCCAGCAAGAAACCCCTCGCAAAGAAGCTCCGCCTCCTGCGCGCGGAGAAGAGCAACCGCCGCGTTCCGGCCTGGATTATGATCCGCACCAGCCGCCGCTTTACCAGCCACCCCAAGCGCCGCTCGTGGCGCAAGACCAGCCTCAAGATGTAGGGAGGATCGATCGACCATGGCCGACAAGACCAACGAACTGGAACGCATCTACACGATCCCCCTGCGCAAGGCGAAGGAACTCACCCGCGGCAAGCGCGCCGACAACGCCGTCCGCGACGTCAAGCGCTACCTCGTCCGCCACATGAAGGCCGAGAACGTCTGGCTCGACCACACGGTCAACGAGCACCTGTGGTCCAAGGGCAAGTACAACATTCCCAGCCGCATCCGCGTGCGCGCCACCCGCTTCTCCGACGGCGTCGTCGAAGTCACCCTGCCCGAGTCCACCGCGACCGGCTCCATCCGTGACTCCATCCAGACGCGCCGCGAGAAGGCGGCCAGCGCCCCGGTCCTGAAGGCCCCCGAGCCGACGGACGAGGAAGCCGGCGCCCCGGGCAGCCGCCCCGTCACCGACGTCAAGGGCGTCGGGCCCGCCACGGCCGAGAAGCTCGAGAAGGCCGGCATCACGACCCTGCAGGAGCTCGCCGACGCGGACCCCGCGAAGGTCGGCGAGGCCGCCAGCGTCTCCGACGACAAGGCGAAGTCCTATGTCGCGGACGCCAAGGACATCCTGGCCGGCAAGATCGAGGCCGCCGACGTCAAGGCGCAGCCCGCCCTGGCCGCCGAACGCGAGGCCGAGAAGCCCAAGGCCGGCAAGGACGAGCGCGCCCATGCCGACGCCAAGGCCGACAAGCCCGCGAAGGCCGCCAAGAAGGACGAGTAATCGTCCCTCCCAGCCTCTTCCCTTTCCTCTCCTGGTGAATTCCGTGTACAAGCGTCTCGACCCCTTCGGCAACCCCAACGTGGGGGTCTACGTTCGCGCCACCAGCAAGCACCTCTTCGTGCCGCCGGGCATCACCGACTTGAATCGCAAGGACCTCGAGGAGGCCCTCGGGCACAAGGCCGTTGAGCTCACCATCGGCGGCTCCCCCCTCGTCGGCAGCCTCGTCGCAGCCAACTCGATTGGCGCCGTCGTGGCCGACTTCGCCACCGACGAGGAGATTTCGCGCATCGAGAAGGCCGGCCTCGCCGTCCTGCGCCTCGACCACAGCCGCCTCAACGCCGCCGGCAACAACATCCTGTGCAACGACCACGGCGTGATCGTGCACCCCGACCTGAGCGCCAAGAACGTCAAGGCCGTCGGGGATGTCCTCGGGGTCCCCCTCGAGCGCCACGCCATCGCGGGGTTGCCCACCGTGGGCACGGCCGGCTTCGCCACCAACAAAGGCATCCTCGTCCATCCCCTCTCGTCCGAGTCCGAGTTGGCGTTCATCAAGAAGGCCCTCGGCGCCCCGGCCCGCATCGGGACCGTCAACCACGGCCACGGCCTGGTCGGGGCCGGCATCGCCGCGAACCAGAACGGCGTCGCCGTAGGCTCGCGCACCACCGGCATCGAACTCGGCCGCATCGACGAAGCCCTCGGGTTCCTGGATTAGCACCAAGGAGATCCCACCTCGGTTCTTCGGCCAGATTCGGGCTGGGCGACCGCGCCCGTTCCTCCTCGCGACCGTCCAACGCCTTGTGACGGCGACGGCGTCCACGACCACAAGTCGGCAAACGGACCTTGGGCAGCCGGGCGCCGCGGGGCAATGGGGGCCTTGGATTTCGCAGATTTTCTGCCAATTGGCCAGAATCTGCGAAATCCCAGGCCCCCAGCGTTGCCGCTCCATCCGACCGGGCGCGTGCCACGCCGACATCAGGTGTTGGGTGGTCGGCACCGGCGTCGGCGGAGGAAACGTTGGGTCTGCATCGAAGCCCGGAACGTGCGCCGGAGGCCCGCAGCCCCAAGATCGGTCGTCAGATTCGTTGAAATGCATGGACGGCTCAGGGGCGACCAGCCCCAGGTGTCAACATGAGCAACAAGCCATTCAAGGTCGAAGGCGACTTCCAGATGGGCCGCGTCCGCCAGCACTTCATCATCGAGACCGCCGCCGCCACCGACAAGGCCGCCAACGACCGCGTCTTCGCGACGCTCGGCTCGCGCCACGGCGTCAACCGCCGCCAGATCGCCATCAAGTCCACCAAGCCCCTCGCCCCCGACGCCGTCACGGACGCCGTCGTGCGCGCCGAGCTCGGCCTGAAGTGAGGCCTTTGGCCCGCGACGCGGCGCCCGCGCAGGCGCCGGAAGACCCGCGCCAGCTCGCGGCGCAATTCGAGTTCCTGCAGCGGCAGCTGCAAGGCGTCGACAGACGCCTTGCCCAATTGGAGCAAGCCTTGGTCGAAGCGCAGCAGGCCGCAAGCACCGTGCAAGGCCTCGCCGAGGCCGCGGGTGCGCAGGACACGCTGCTGCCCATCGGCTCCGGCGTGCACGTGCATGCGAAGGTCGACCCATCAGCCCCCGTGCTGCTGCCCATCGGAGCCGGCTACTTCACGGAAGGCCCCGCGAAGGACATCGTCGCCGCCCTCGGCGCGCGCGTCGAGGCCATCACGAAGTCCTTCCAGGAAACCTCCGCCGACGCCGAGCGCCTCGCGCAGGCCGCCTCCGCCATCAATTCGCGCCTCGAATCCCTCTCCCCCCAATAGACGCGGACATGGTCTAATGGTATGACTGGAGCTTCCCAAGCTCCATGCCCGGGTTC
>JBBSVQ010000045.1:0-22956 GCA_038046725.1 Thermoplasmatota archaeon
TGCCGCGCACGAAGCCGTACAGCATGGCGCGCTGCGGGTTCTTCAGCGCCTCCTTGGGCGAGATGTAGCGGGTAACGAGGGCGAATCCGCCAAGACCGAGGGCGGACGCGATGACGGTGGCCAGGCCTGCCACGAGGACCTCGCCCTGGAAGGCGTCACGCACGCGGTCGGCAAAACCCGGGTCGCGGCCTTCGACTGGGGCGCCAGGCTGGTCTTCCTGCGGCGACTCGGGGTCGAGCACGGCCTCGATGAGCGGGCGCGGGTCCTGGGCTGCAGCGGCAGGGTCCTCTTGCACGGAGGCCCCGGCCTTCTGGGCAGCGCGGATGACTTCCGAGGGGGTGGGAGCCTCGGACACCGAAGCGGCGGCCGGCAAAGCCGTGGCCAATGCGGCAGCAACCAGGAGGCAAGCCAGGGCCGTCCAGCGAGCGGGCTGCATCAAGGCCACTTCACTGGGCGGCCTCTTAAGGATTATGGCGATTCGGATGGAATTTTCCTGCAAAGGTTCATCCCAGAACCTCATCGCCAACAGAGATAGAAATCGGGGCAGTCGCGAGGGGGGTTAGGACTCCAGTCCAGTCGAGCCAATCCGGAAGCGCGCGCCCCGCCCTTCCTCGATGGATCGGTGCTTGAGGATGGTGGCCTTGCGGCTGCCGTCCGCCTTCTTTTCGAAGCGCAACAGCGCCTTGACGAGGTGCTCCATGACGCGGCGCGCGAAGGGTTGCGTCGTGTCCTCGCCGCCATAGACTTGGCCCGTGACGAGGACGGGGACGTTGTTCTGCCGCGCGAATCCCGTCAGGTGGTGCAATTGCTTGTACAGGCTGCGCGCCGCCTCCGATTCCGCGTCGTCGCCGCCGGCGATGTGCAGGCGGTAGTGCATGTTGATGGAGTCGACGACGACGAGGCCAAGCCCCGGTAGCTTCGTGGCGTTGAGCACCATGCGCTCCTGCTCCTCGATGGTGTACGGCGTGATGAACAGGACACGCGATTCCAGTTCGCGCAAGGTCTGCTCGTCCTCGTCCGACAGGTGGCCGGCCGGATCCGAGTTGAGTTGCGCTTCCTGGCCGATGCCGCCCGCATTCGAGGTGACGAGGGGCTTCTGCACGGCCCCCAGGAACACTTGCCGCAGGCGCACGCCACTCACGCCTTCGGTGTCAACGTAGGCGATGCGCTTGCCGGCCTTGGCAGCCTCGCGGGCGCATTGCAGGGCGAGGTTCGTCTTGCCGGAACCGCCCTCGCCGAAGACCAGGGTGATGGCGTCGGATTCCAGGCCGCCGTCGAGCAGCGCGTCGAGCGCGGGGCACGCGGTGGCGAGGTGCTGCACGTTGGCGCGAGGGATGGACCGCTTGATGAAAGGCGTGGCACAGGCGCCGGCGCTCGTTTCCGCGGCAATGGCACCGTGCATGGCAACGGTTTTCAGTGGACTCCAGGCTGCGAACGGTGATGCGCCCGCTTGCGCCTTCCTTCTTCTACGGCATCGCGACCTTCGTCGTCGGCGTGGTCTTCCTGGTGGGTTGGTGGCAGTGGTTGCAAAGGTGGGGCGATGCTTTGCCGTTCCTGATGGACACCGACGACCTGCTGGTGCCGTCGCTTCTTGCCTGGGCCGTCGGTCTTGGAATGCCGTTCCTGGGCGCCCGCATGATGGCCAAAGGCTGGGAACAATCGGCCAGCCAGGCCTAGCTACCGACCAAACGACTCCGCGAAGGACGGCGCCCGATCACAAGTCGAGCTGCGAGAGGTCCTTGGGCTGCAGCCACCGCACCTTCGTCGCAATCAGTCGCTTGCGGCCCTCGGGCTCGGCGTCGTCGCAGACGATGAGGGCCAGGTCAACGTCGAGTTTGCGCGTCGTGCGCAGCGCGTCCGTGGCGAGGTCGGGGGTGAGGCGCTCGGGGACCCAGGCAATGACGCGTTGCGGGTCGCCGTCGGCGCGCTCCGCCGCGAGGTCGATGGCGTGCCCCTGGGGGCGCAGCATGACGTCGAAGCCGCAGTCGCGCAGGCGGACCTGCAGCGCGGCAAGGGCGGGGGGAGCCGATTCCTGGCCGGGGGCGACTTCCGCCGCGGCGATGGCGGCTTCGTCGGCGACGTCGTCCTCGATGGTGCGCAGCGGGGCGTAGGCGACGCGTTCCGACTTGGGTTTGCCGGCCCCTTGGCGGGCGGCAATTTGGGCCGCCATGTCGTGGCGCGCCTTGGCGTCGGCGGCGTGCTTGCGCAGGTCCTGGAAGAAGAGGGCTGCATCGATGCGGACTTCGTCGGCGTTGGCGACGAGGTACACGGCGCGCACGCCGTTGAGGCGGCCCGTGTCGAGGTCCGAGCCGAGGGCGGCGGCCCAGTGGTCGAGGTCCGCGTCGGCGACTTCCTGCACGGAGGGATGGCCGACGCGCAGGGCGAGGCGCAGGACCTTGCGTGGATCCCCAGGGGCGCGGTACGTCAGGTGGGCGCCCGGGGCGAGGCGGGTGCGAAGCTGCGTGCATTGCTCGTGGTCGAAGCGCACGCGTTGCGCCATGAGTTCCAGGAAGGGGTGGACGGGGACGGCGAGGGTCTTGTCGTCGCCCACGAGGAGGGCAGCCGTCATGCCGTTGGTGTCGCTGGGGGCGAGGTGCTCGACGGCGGCCTCGAGGTCGTTGACGACGTCGGGTTCCCCGCGGGGGACGCGCACGACGAGGATGCGTTCCCCGGCGCCATCCCACACCTGGGCGCCGTACTGGCGGGCCAAGGATGCCTTCAGGCGCTCCAGCTCGGCCCCAGGCAGGGGGAGTGTGCTGGTGCGACGCGTCGTTGGCATGGGGGATTCCAGTGGAGACAACAGGAAAACGGTTGCCATCTGGATGCGGGTTGCATGGGAAGCCAAGGGGTCGAAGGCCAATGCGTGTCCTAGGGAAGAGATGGGGTCAAAGTCGAGGTCCCCGGACCATGGCCATCATGACGTTGATCATGGGTGGCGCGAAAAATGGGTGAACAAAGGATGGGACAAGAGGGGGACCCCCTTGTTTCGGCTCCATGGACTTCTACGGATGAGAGACTGAATTCTCTACTTCTACTGGATTCGTCAAACCCTGTTGCCTAAAGATTGCATAGTAGAAGAATGTTGTTACGACTTGTGCGAGAAGGGAAACGGAAATCGAATCTCCAACAGAGAAAATGGGTTCCAGTCGAATCCAAGGGGTCCCCCATCGGCAGGCGCATTTGCCGCTAGTTGACTCACCGCACCCAGCAGGAGAATGGACTAGGCGGACTAGGACATGCCTCGGGTCTGGTTTGTTCCCCCGACTACGACTTCGCGAATTGCCCAATCAGTCGCCTTGCCGTCAAGATTGCCTTGGTCGAGAATGACGAGATCCGCCTTCATCCCAGGGCCTAGGTGTCCGATGCAATCCTCCCAGTGCAAAGACCAGGCTGCGCCCGTCGTGTAATGCCAGATGGCCTGCTCGGCCGTCATGCGTTGGTTCGGGTCCGGGTGGTCGAGTGCCGACTGTAGGCCAACCAGGGGCCCAAAAGGCATGCCATCGGACCCGAATGCGAGGGAGATCCCCGCCGCCAGGAAGTCCCGGAAACGGTTGTTGAGGTGGTGGCGCTCGCCCATGCGGGCTTCGTACATGCCTCCCTTGGCGGACCATTCGCCGACGAAGTTGGGCTGGCTCGAGGAGACGATTCCGAGCTCCACGGCGCGCCGGACCTGGTCGTCGTGCACGATCTCGAAGTGCTCGAAGCGGTGGCGCAAGCCAACGGGAAGGGCAACTGGACCCTTGCCCCCTGCCATCGCGCCAGCGGACAATCCGCGAGCAACCCCGCTGCGGTCCACGTCTTCTCCTCCCGGTTGCGCCAACCCTGCGAGGTCGCTTGGCAGGCGTGGCATGCCGGCGGCGACCCAGCCGCGCCCCTCGAGGTCCTCGTGGGCCGCCAGGCGGGCATAGGCGTCGAGTCCCTGATCAATGGCGGCGTCGCCGATGGCGTGCGCATGCACCTGCACGCCAGCGGCATGCGCCGTCCCGAAGAAGCGGTCCACTTGTTCATCCGTCCAGATGCGCGACCCATGGGGGCCAGTGGTCCCCGCGTCGTGATCGTGGCCGGCATGGGAATCGCGACCCGCAGCGGGAGCGTCAAGGTACGGCTCGCGCAGGTGAGCCGTGTGCGCCCCCAATGAGCCGTCCAGGAAGACCTTGAGGCCGCCGTCGCGCAGCCATTGCGAGGTCCCCCCGGTGCGGTCGCCGCCGTCGCGGCCAGGCACCGGCCCAAAATGTCCTCCGGCCTGCGAGGTCTGGGCCGGCCGGCCTCCAGCATGGGTGGCCAGCCGTTGGGCCGTGGCGGGATTGAGGTCCTCGGGGGCCAGGCCGGGCCGCCCCGTCCGGAACCCCAGGGCCGTTTCGGCCTCGAGTTGCTGCACGTACACGGACGAGGCCACGCGGACGGACAAGCGGCCTCGGGCGGCTGCTCGTTGCAGGGCCGCGCGGTAAGGGGCCTGCGAATAGTCGCCGACCGTCGTGACGCCGAGGGCGTGGGCGGTCGCGCACGCCGCATCGATGGCGCGGTCGAGTTCCTCCGGCGTCGAGGCCAGGACCTCGTTCAGGTACAGGGAGGGGGCCTCGAGCAGGAGCCCCGAGGCCAGGTTGACGGCCGCGTCGTCGTCCCAGCGTGCGCGGATGGCGGGCAATGCTCCGGAGGAGCCGACGGCGATGTGGCCGCAGATGCGGCGCAGGACGACCGGGCGGTCGAGGGGGCCGGCTCCGTCCTTGGCGGCGGCCGCGATGACTTGGTCCAAGTCGGCGCTCGTCGGGCGGCGCGGGGCGCCGTCGGGCCCGGGTGGGCTGCCGGCGGCAACCGTCCACTCCGACTCGTCCCAGCCTTCGCCGATGACGTGCTGCGAGCCGGGGTGCTCGCGCAGGAAGGAGGCCAGGCGGCCGAGGGCTTCCCGTAGCGACTTGGCGCCGCGCAGGTCCGGGCGCGTGCCCTTGACGCCGACGTGCAGGAAATGCGTGTGCGCGTCCACGAAGCCGGGGAGGACGATGCGCCCGCCCAGGTCCTCGGGGGTGACGCCAAGGGTCCGTGCCTGGCGCGCGATGTCGTCGTCGTTTCCGACGGCGAGGATTGTGTCGCCCTGCCACAGGATGGCGCGGGCCTCGGCCTCCCAGCCCGGCTTGCCTTCCCGTGGGGGACCCATGGGGAGGACACGGGCGTTGACGAAGGCGCGTGCCGGGGGCCTTCCTTGCGCGGCCGTTGGGCCGCGAGCTTGGACTGGTTGGCGGCCGGGGGCTGGGGGTTGGTGGCCCCCCGGGCTAGGGGTCCTCGGCGTCGTCGCCACGCGGCGGGTCAGGCCGGTTTGGCTCATGGAGTCAACGCGTCAGGCCCGCTGGCCGGATTTTCGTTCCGGGCCAAGCGCAACAATTCCATGTTACCGGGCCGAAACCACCCCCCTTGTCGTTCCGGTGCATGGCCATATCCTAGATTGTTATCAAATGCCGTTGCGTGAGAACGGGGATAAGGTCGGGTTCCATCGGTTGCATTGACCTCCGTTATCAACGCCCTTCTAAAGCCGAGGGGGTTGGTTCGGTTCCCGGCGTGGTCTGCGACCGCGACGGGGTCGGCCTCACGAGGCCAGGGATGGGATGCCGGGGGTTGGCCCAAGAGGGGATCCCCGCGTCCATAGGCACTCAATTCGGGTTCCATCGGAGCCCGACGAACAAAATGGACACTCAGGGGAAAGGGACATGAGCATCGACGTGCAACTGGATTACAAGCCCATGCGAACGACGGAGGAGGCCCGCCTCGCGGCGCCAGGCCACGCCTCCAATCCTCCCACGCAGACCCGTGCCGGCGGCAAGTCGGGCGGGCTCCACGTCGAACGGCATTATACGAAGGTGGGCGCCGACCCCTTCGCCGGCGTCGAGTGGAGCACCCGCAAGTCGGTGATCAAGGAGCCCGACGGCACCATCGTCTTCAAGGTGGACAAAGCCGAGGTCCCGAAGGAGTGGTCCCAGCTCGCCACCGACATCATCGTCTCGAAGTACTTCCGCAAGGCCGGCGTCCCCCAACCCGACGGCTCCCTCGGCTCCGAGACCTCCGCCGCCCAGGTCGTCCACCGCATCGCCTCCTCCTGCCGCTGGTGGGGCGAGACGCACGGCTACTTCGCCAGCAAGGCGGACGCCGACTCGTTCGAGGCCGAACTCAAGCACATGCTGATCTCGCAGAAGGGCGCCTTCAACTCGCCCGTCTGGTTCAACGCCGGCCACCACCACGTGTATGGCATCCAGGGCTCCGGGGGAAACTGGGCCTGGAACGAGGACACGCAGTCCATCGAGCAGATCAAGGCCAACTACGCCCGGCCGCAGTGCTCGGCCTGCTTCATCCAGCGCGTCGAGGACAACCTCGTCGAGAAGAAGGGCATCTTCGAGCTCCTCGCAGCCGAGGCCCGCCTCTTCAAGTACGGCTCCGGCACGGGCTCGAACTTCAGCCGCCTGCGCTCCAAGTACGAGAAGCTGCAGGGCGGCGGCACCAGCTCGGGCCTGATGTCGTTCCTCAAGGTCCTGGACGCCGGCGCCGGCGCCACCAAGTCCGGCGGCACCACCCGGCGCGCGGCCAAGATGGTCTCGCTCGACATGGACCACCCTGAGATCGAGGATTTCATCAACTGGAAAGTCCGCGAGGAAAAGAAGGTCGCTGCCCTCATCGCGCAGGGCTACGACTCCGACTTCAACGGTGAGGCCTACGCCACCGTCGCTGGCCAGAACTCGAACAACTCCGTGCGCATCACGGACGACTTCATGGCCGCCGTCAAGGCGAACGCCGACTGGAACACCACTAGCCGCACGACCCCTGGCGCCGTCGTCAAGACGCTGAAGGCCAAGGACCTGTGGGACCAGATCGGTTTCGCTGCCTGGGCCTGCGCCGACCCCGGCACGCAGTACGACACGACGATCAACACGTGGCACACCTGCAAGGCGACGGACCGCATCTACGGCTCCAACCCGTGCTCGGAGTACATGTTCCTCGACGACACGGCGTGCAACCTGGCGTCGTTGAACCTGTTGAAGTTCCTCAAGCCGGACGGCAGCTTCGACCTGGCCGCCTACCGGCACGCCATCCGCGTCTTCTTCATCGCGCAGGAGATCCTCGTCGGCTACTCGTCGTACCCGACGCGCGACATCGCGAAGAACAGCGAGGACTACCGCCCCCTCGGCCTCGGCTACGCCAACCTCGGCACGCTGCTGATGGTCACGGGCCACCCGTACGACTCGCCGGAGGGCCGCGCCATCGCCGGCGCCCTCACCGCCATCCTCACGGGGCACGCCTACCGCGTCTCCGCCGAGATGGCACAAGTCAAGGGTCCCTTCGAGGGCCTCACGGTCACGGACGCCTCGGGCAAGACGAACAAGGAGTACATGGCCGAAGTCGTCGGCATGCACCTCGACTGCGCCAAGCTCCTGCGCGCCACCGGCAGCCCGCTGCCGCAGATGGAGGGCGTTGACCTGAAGAAACACGGACTCAACAACTTGCACGAGTCCAGCATCCGCGGCTCCAAGGAGCGCGCCTTCACCATCTACGCGCCGCTCTTCGACGCGGCCGTCGAGGACTGGGAAGCCGCCCTCGAGCTCGGCCAGCAATCCGGCTGGCGCAACGCCCAGGCGACCGTCCTGGCCCCGACCGGGACCATCGGTCTCCTCATGGACTGCGACACCACCGGCGTCGAACCCGACTTCTCGCTCGTGAAGTTCAAGAAGCTCGCCGGCGGCGGCTACTTCAAGATCATCAACCAGAGCGTGCCGCTCGCGCTGCGCAACCTCGGCTACACGGACGACCAGATCAAGGCCGTCGAGAAGTACGCCATCGGGCACGGCACCTTCGAGGGCGGCCCCGTCACGAAGGACACCTTCAAGGCGAAGGGCTTCACCGAGGAAGAGTACCAGGAAGCGTACGACGCCGTCGTGGCCGCGAAGTCGTTCAACGACTACACGCCCAAGATCAACCCGAAGACGATGCGCGAGAAGGGCTTCACGCGCCAGGCCATCGACGCGCTCGTTGCCTTCGTCGAGGGCCACCAGACCGTCGAGGGCAGCCTCGTCAAGCCGGAGCACCTAGCCATCTTCGACTGCGCCAACAAGTGCGGCGACGGCTCGCGCTTCATCCACCACACTGGCCACATCCGCATGATGGCCGCCACGCAGCCGTTCCTGTCGGGCGCCATCTCGAAGACCATCAACATGCCCAACGAGGTCACCGTCGCCGACGTGCACGATGCCTACGAGATGGGCTGGGTCCTCGGCTTGAAGGCCGTGGCCCTGTACCGCGACGGCTGCAAGCTCAGCCAGCCGCTGTCCACGGGGTCCAAGGACGCCAAGACGAAGGAGAAGGACGCGGCCGAAGCCAAGGAGGACGCCGCCAACGCCGAGAAGGCCGTCCTCATCCTGCCCGGCCTGAAGCACGGCGAAGTCGAGCGCCCGCCGCAGGACAACGACCAGGGCTTCAAGCGCACCGTCACCATCTTCACGACGCGCGGCGCCGAGAAGGTCGACATCCAGGTGTGGGAGTACGAGGACGGTCGGCCCTGCGAAATCTTCGTGGGCGCCCGCAAGTCCGGCACCCTGGTCGACAACTTCCTCAAGGAGATCGGCAAGAACTACAGCCGCATGCTCCAGCTCGGCATGAGCATCGACGAGATGACGAAGAAGCTCATGAACGAGAACGGCCCGCTCGCCGGCCAGACCGACCACCGCTACATCAAGACCTGTCTCGGCGTACAGGACCTCATCGGCAAGCTGCTGCGCTACGAGTACTTCGGCGAGACCGACTTCCTGTCAGTCAAGCCCGACCCGAGCGCCGCGGACTACGTGCCGACGCGCCGCGAGTACCTCGAGTCGCTGGCCCTGGCCAAGCGCCGCCCGAAGACCGAGAAGACGCTCGCCGACTTTGCCCCCGACGGGGCAAAGTCGGCGGCCCCTTCCCCTGGCAGCCCTCCGGTCGACTTGACGCCGCCGTCCATGCCCTTCACCAACAAGGCGACGGACCCGAACGAGTTCCTCGCGGGCCTGGGCGGCGACGCCCCCGACTGCGACCAGTGCGGGCACACGACGGTGCGCAACGGTGCATGCTACAAGTGCCTGAACTGCGGCAACTCGATGGGCTGCTCGTAGCGCGAAATGGGTCGGCCTCTTCGAGGCCTCACCCATTTCGCGCGAAACCTGGGCTAGGGGGCCCTGCGGGCCCCCTGGACCCCCATGCGCTCGGCTCGCGTTTCCAACGCTCGCCTCGCAGATTGAGCAGGCCAGCCTCGCGCCCTCGGGAGGTGTTCGGTCGGCAACGGAGCCGTCGAGGGCTCTCCGCCAAGCGTTAAATCGCGGCAGGGCAACGCCGTGTCCATGCGCGGTGCCCTGTTGGCGAGCCTCCTGCTCCTGGTTCTGGCCCTTGCCGGCTGCTCGGGCCAGCCCGGACCGGACGATCCCCCGATTGAGGAGGACGGAAACGGCCCTCGCACGTCGCAAGGCGGCGGCGGGCCCGGGGACAACAACACGGACCCCCCGCACGACACCGTCCTCATCCTGGAGGCCCAACTGGACCTGGTCGGCCAGGACTCGCAGGAGTTCGACGCCACGATCCCGGACAACGTCACCGTCGTCGAGTTCTCCATGAGTTCGGCGGATGCCAAGGTGCTGTCTGGGTTCCGCATCGAAGTCAGTGGCTGCGGCGTCTACGACCAGGGTGGCGGCACGTCAATCGGAAACGTGGCCTTCGCCGGGCGCCTGTGCAAGGACGCCACGAGTGGGCCGACGAAGGTCACCGTGAGCAACACCGGCCTCGTGCAGACGGCAATCAAAATCACGGGACAGATCCCCAAGGGCAACGCTACGGCCTAGGACGACCAACCCTTCGCCCAACCCGCCGCCCCCTCCCTCCGACCTGCCATCGGCTCGGGACACCACAAATTCGTCCCTCCACTTCGCGTGCAGAAATTCTTTGCGCACCCCTCCTGGGAAATCCAGCAATTCCACTCGAACTGATGGGGTTCATTTTTCAGCAGAAGCATGCCAACATGCGCTTGGGGTCGAGGCCCAATCGGCCTGCCAGGGCGACGGCGACGTCGGGTCGCGGCTGGCCGGGGGGAGGAGCCGCCGCCGGAGGCAAGTCCGCGATGAAGGCATCCATTTCGTCGAAGGCGTCCAGCGTCAGGGCAGCATCCGACACCAGGCGGTGCCAACGGCTCGTCCCCGTCCCGTCGTTGGCCTCCCGGATCAGGGCGCGCAAGTCGGGGAATTCTTTGAGGGCCTTGACCGCGGTTTTGGCGCCGAAGCCCTTGACGCCAGGATGCCAATCCGTGCCGCACAGGATGGCGACCCAGCGCAGCTGGCGCGCGTCGAGGCCGTGCGCCTCGAGGTCGCCGATGTGGTGCAGGAACGGCTGCTGGCTGCCGGCCTTGCGCAGCACCGCCGGCGCGCCTGCGACGAGGGCGTCGAAGTCCTCGGTCGCGACGGCGTCCGCGTGGCCGTCGCGGCACAAGGCGGCAGCGTAGCGCTCGCCGTCGTGCGGGGCGCGCAGCACGGCGACCCCGAGGGCCTGCAGGACTTGGCTGCAGTCGTCAATCATGACGCCGTCGAGGGCCGTGACGCGACGCCGCGCCTGCAGAACCTCGTCCTCAAGCAGCACCGTGCGCGCCGCGCCCAACTGCGCGTCCGTGAGCAGACCCGCCCTTGCGAGGTCGCTGCGGCGGGCGGCGAGCTCGTCGGCGACGTCTGGGTCGCCAGGCAGGAGCGCCTCGAGCAGGCTCACCTGGGCGGCAAGGTCGGCGCGGTGCAGGACGCCGAAGGCCTGCGGACCCAGGACGTGCGCCTGCTGCAGTTCGCCCTCGAGCGTCGTCGCGGTCAGCCGGGCATGCTTGCGCTGCTGGGTGCGCTCCTCCACGGTCCGGCGCTTCTTCTCGTGGATGTCGCCATCCCAGACGACGATGGGCTCGGCGCCGCGCTCGCGCAAGTGGCGCACGAGGTTGACGTACCCGATGAGGTGACCAATTGCACGGCCCTCCTTGTTGCGCAGGGGGCCACCGTCGGGGCCGCGGAACGACGTCAGGTAGCGGAAGGCGACGTTGTGCCCGTCGACGGCGATGCGCTTGCCGGCGTACCAGTCCGGCGGCACCGGGTGCTGTGGAAACAGGTCGCGGAGGTTGACTCCCAATCAGGCACCCCAGCACATCGACGCCGCCTCCTGGGAAAGCGCTTCTGGGGGAAGCCTCTTGGCGGGGCCGGCCAATGGGTTGGCGTTGGACCGGCCAGCAACGTCCCCTGCCGAGGAGAAGGTCCTAGCGGCCGAGAAGCGCATCGCCATCGTGCGTGCGGCCGTCATCGTGTTCAACGTCTGCGCCTACTACTTCCTGTTGCCCAAGGGCACTGGAATCCCTTGGCTTGCGGCCCTCGTTTCGGTCGCCGCCCTGTCGTACGCGGCCTTCGTCGTCGTCTTCCGGCCCTACCGCTGGTGGCCAATCCTGCGCGCCGCCCTCTTCACGGCGTTCACCGACGGGCTCCTCATCGTGCTCTGGGTGGCAGCCAGTGGCGGCATCGACTCGCCATTTCACCTGCTTTGGCTCCTGTCGATGATGGCCGTCGCGTTCCGCTACGAGTCCCGCGCCACCCTCGTCGCTACCGTGCTGTACATCGCGTCCTACGTTTCCTTGCTTGCCCTGCAGGGCAGCCTGGCCGACCACCTCGTCGATGCCGTCATCCGCTGCATGTACATCGGCCTCGCCGGCCTGCTCGGGGCCCTGCTTGCCCACGACTCCGCGCAAGTGTTCGAGGAGCAGGCCAGGGCCCAACGGGCCATCGGGGAGCGGCGGCGCGAGCAGGAGGCCCTTGAATTGGATCGGTTGCGGCAGCTCGACCGCTTCAAGACGGAGTTCATCAACGCCGCCGCCCACGAGCTCAACACGCCGCTGACGCCGCTGCGCCTGCAGGTGCACATGCTGCAATCGTCGGGGCGCATCGACGACGCCGAGGCCCGCGCCCGCGCCTTGCGCATCCTCGTCCGCAATGTCGACCGCCTCATGCAACTGGTGCAAAACATGCTCGACGTGGCGCGTCTGCAAAGCGGCCGCTCGATGCTTGAACGGGCCCCCGTGGACGTGGCCTTGTTGGTGCGTGACGCCGTGGACACCTACCAGGCGCTCGCCCAAGCCAAGCGCGTCACCCTCGCCGTCGATGGCCCAGCGACGCTGGTGGCGAACCTGGACGGCAAACGCGTGAGCCAGATTCTCGACAATTTGGTGTCAAACGCAGTCAAGTTCTCACCGCAAGATCAGGCGGTTCTTGTGCGGTACGCAGGGGACGACCGCCAGGTCACCGTGCACGTGGAGGACCACGGCGTGGGCTTCACGCTCGACCAGAGGGGCCGCATGTTCCTGCCCTTCAGCCAGGCGCACCGCGACGTCCTTGAAACGGCCGGCACTGGACTCGGGCTCTTCATCAGCCGCGGCATCGCCGAACGGCACGGCGGAACGCTCGACGGCGTGTCGCCGGGACCAGGACGGGGGGCGACCTTCACTTGCGTCCTGCCGCTTCATTCGCAAGCGGATGGGGCGCCCAAGCCGCCTGCGGCATCCACTGCTCCTTGATTTGAAGGCGGCATGGCGCGCCGCAGCCCTCAAGCGGGCTCCGCCCGTGGCGCCCCCGTGCGCATCCTCGTCACCGGCGCCTCGGGCCTCCTTGGGCGTCGCCTCGTTCCGGTGCTCCTGAAAGCCGGCCACGCCGTCGTCGCCACCAGCCGCGACCCGGAGTCCCTGCGCTTCCCCTCGGGGGTCCTGCCCATGGGGTGGGACGGCAAGGACATGCTGCAGGTTCCCGGCAAGGTGGACGCCATCATCCACCTCATGGGCGAGCCCATCGTTGGCAAGCGCTGGACGCCGGCCCGAAAGCAGGCCATCTTGGCCACGCGCCTTGAATCCACGAAGCGCATCGCCGAGTTCATCGCTCGCCGTCGCCCCGCCGACCGCCCGCAAGTGTTCCTGTGCGCCAATGCCGCTGGGTACTACGGCATCAACCCGTCCGGCCTGTGCACGGAGCAGACGGAGCCGGGCACGGACTTCCTCGCGGATGTGTGCCGACAATGGGAGGCGGCTGCCCTCGAGGCCGAGACCCGCACGGTCATCTTGCGCCTCGGCCACGTTTTGTCCAAGGACGGCGGCTACCTCGGCGAGGTCCTGCCGCTTGCCAAGGTCGGCCTCGCGGGGCCGCTCGGCGGCGGGGCGCAGCCGATGCCGTGGATCCACATCGACGACGTCTGCGGCATCGTCCTCTGGGCCCTGAGTGCCCCCGGCGTGCAGGGGGCCTACAATGCCGTGGCGCCGCAGCGCATCGCGCAGAAGGACTTCGTGCACGCCCTCAACCAGCACACCACCATCCCCAACCTCGTTCCGGTTCCCGCCTTCGCGCTCAAGGCCCGCTTCGGAGAGGTCGCGGAGGCCATGCTGGGTGGCCAGGACATCAAACCGGTCCGCCTGGAGCTGGAGGGTTACGACTTCGGCCACCCCACGATTGCAGACGCCCTACAGGACCTGCTGGTCCCCAAGCCGAAGCGGCGCCCCGAGGCCCGTGCCGAGGCCCTGGCCAAGGCCGCCACGCTGCCGCCCGAGGGCGACGAAACCGTCGACGAGGAGTGATGCGCGCCGTCGTCGCCGGGGGGACCGGCCTCGTGGGCGGCGCCCTGCTCGCGGAACTCGCGGCCCGCGCCATCCCCGCGTTGGCGCTGGGCCGTCGCGCAGGCACGGCCCGGCCGGGCATTCAATGGAGACAGGCAGATCTTGCCGCGCTCCACGCGGCAGACATCCCCACGGGGACGACGGCCGCCTTCTGCTGCCTCGGGACCACCATCAAGGTGGCCGGCAGCCCGGAGGCCTTCCGCGCCGTCGACCACGGCATGGTGCTGTCCTTTGCCACGGCGTGCCGCGGAGCGGGTGTACCGTCCTTCGCCGTCGTGAGTGCGGCCGGCGCCGATGCGGCGTCGCGCATCTTCTACAGTCGCGTCAAGGGCGAAATGGAGCGGGACCTCGCAGCCTTGGGGTTCCCCAGCCTGGCCGTCCTGCGGCCTGGACTGCTGCTCGGCGAGCGCAGCGAGCCCCGCGCGATGGAACGGGTGGCCATCGGGGTCGCACGCAGCCTGCGCCCCGTGCTGCCTGCGGCTTGGCGGGGAGTCGAGGCGACCATCGTGGCCCGCGCCCTCCTGGCGGCAACCGAAGCAGGCCGCCCTGGCGTACGCAGGATCGGCAACGCCGAACTCCAGCGCCTTGGCGCATGACCTATCAGCAAGGACGGCTTGGCAGGGGCGATGGCGGACTTTTCGTCGGCGCGTGTTCTCATCACGGGGGCCTCCAGCGGCATCGGGGCCGCCACCGCCGAGGCCTTCTGCCGCGAAGGCGCCAAGGAAGTCATCGTGACTGGCCGGCGCGAGGAATTGCTCAAGCAGATGGCGCACAGCTGGTCCGACCGCTACGACTGCGACGTGGCCGCCATCATCCATGACGTGCGCGACCGCACAGCCACCGAGGAATTGGTGCGCGACAACCCCGGGCTCTTCGACGTCGACATCCTCGTCAACAACGCCGGCCTAGCGCGCGGCACGGACCCCATGCAGAGCGCCGACCCCTCCGACTGGGAGGAGATGTTCGACACCAACGTCCTCGGCCTGCTCTACATGACGCGGCAGGTCGTCCCCGCCATGCTCGCGAAGGGGTCGGGGCACATCGTGAACCTGGGCTCCGTCGCGGGCCGCTGGGTGTACCCGGGCGGCGGCGTGTACGCGGCCACCAAGCACGCGGTGCGCGCCCTGAGCGAGGGTTTGCGCATGGACCTGCAAGGCTCCGGCATCCGCGTCACCAACATCGAACCCGGCCTCGTCGAGACCGAGTTCAGCATCGTGCGCTACAAGGGCGACGAGGCCAAGGCCAAGCGCGTGTACGCCGACACGCGGCCGCTGCGCCCCGAGGACGTCGCGGACACCATCGTGTGGTGCTGCAGCCGCCCAGCACACGTCAACGTGCAGGAACTCGTCCTGTACCCGACGGACCAGGCGCACGTCGGCATGGTTCATCGCCGCCCGAATTGAGGTTCGCTTGGCGCCCGCTGGGGACCTTGGATTCAGCAGAGAACTCAGCAGCCAGACTGGAGGCCTTGCCCTCAGGCACAGGTGGCGCCTTCTTGATTGCCAAATGTTTCTGCTGAATCCCAGGTCCCCCAACGGCGGGCAACGATGGGGCTACGCCTTGGGCGTCGCGGGCTTCTTTTCGACGTGGCCGTTCGTGCGCCCCGCGGCGGCCCCCGTGGCCACCGGCGTCGGTTTGTCGCCGTGGAACTGCTCGTGTTCCGTCGAGTCCTTCATGGCACTCGTCGAGTGCTGGCCGCCGCTGATGACGGTGTACACTTCATCGAAGTAGCCGGTGCCGACTTCGCGTTGGTGCTTGGTGGCCGTGTAGCCGTCCTTCTCCATGGCGAATTCGTGTTGCTGCAACTCGACGTAGGCGGGCATGCCGCGCTGGACGTATCCCTTGGCGAGTTCAAACATGGACTCGTTGAGGGCATGGAATCCTGCGAGGGTCACGAACTGGAACTTGTACCCCATGGCGCCGAGGTCCTGCTGGAAACGCGCGATCTGGGCGTCCGTCAGGTGTTTCTTCCAGTTGAACGACGGGCTGCAGTTGTACGCCAGCATCTTGCCCGGGTGCTTGGCGTGGATGGCTTCGGCGAAGTGGCGGGCCTCGTCCATGTCCGGCGTGCTCGTCTCGCACCACAGCAGGTCGGCGTAGGGGGCGTAGATGTTGCTGCGCGCGATGGCGTGTTCGATGCCGGGCTTGACGCGCAAGTAGCCTTCCGGCGTGCGTTCGCCCGTGATGTGCGCGTGGTCGTTGGCGTCCACGTCGCTCGTCAGCAGGGTCGCGGCGCGTGCGTCCGTGCGGGCGACGATGAGCGTGGGAACACCCATGACGTCGGCGGCCAGGCGCGCGGCCTTCAGGGTGCGCACGTGCTGGTTCGTCGGGATGAGGACCTTGCCGCCGAGGTGGCCGCACTTCTTCTCCGACGCGAGCTGGTCTTCCCAGTGTACGCCGGCGGCGCCCGCCTCGATCATTCCTTTCATGAGTTCGAAGGCGTTGAGTGGGCCCCCGAATCCGGCTTCGGCGTCGGCCAGGATGGGAATGAACCAGTCGCGCGTCACCTTGCCTTCGCTCCACTCAATCTGGTCGGCGCGGCGCAGGGCGTTGTTGATGCGGCGCACGACGGCTGGGACGGAGTTGGCCGGGTACAGGCTCTGGTCCGGGTACATTTGCTCGGACAGGTTGTTGTCGGCGGCGACTTGCCAGCCGGACAGGTAGATGGCCTTCAGTCCGGCGCGGCACATCTGGATGGCCTGGTTCCCGGTGACGGCGCCGAGTGCCTGCGTGTACGGCTCCTTCGTGACGAGGTCCCACAACCGTTGGGCTCCGTGGCGGGCGACCGGGTAGTCGAACTGCAGGCTGCCGCGCAACCGAACGACGTCCTGGGCGCGGTAATCGCGTTGCGCTCCCTTCCAGCGGGGGTTCGTGTCCCAGTCCTTGCGGATGAGGTCGGCCTGGCGGCGCATCTCGGGCGTAATGTCGGTCATTCGTGGTCTCCTTGGATGGAGGAAGTGGAAAGGTGCCCGTAGGCAACGAGCGTCAGGAATTCGCTCAGCGTCGGCGCGAAGACGACTTCGGCAAGGACCGCTGCGGCGTCCTGCAGGCGGTTGCCGGCGGGCAATCCATCCGCGGCGCGCGCCGTCTCCTCGCCCAGCAGGTCGCGCACCAGGCGCTCATCGACGGTCCGGCCGTCGTTCAGGCGGGCGTGGTGGTGCAGCCACTGCCAAACCTGCGACCGCGAAATCTCGGCCGTGGCAGCGTCCTCCATGAGGTTGTCGATGGCGACGGCTCCGACGCCGCGCAACCACGATTCGGTGTACAGCAGGGCGGCGCGCAGGTTGTGGCGTACGCCGTCCTCCGTGATGGCAGCACCGGGGACGCGCAGGTCGAGGAGGGCCGCCGCGTCGCGCACGACGGTCGTGCGCTTGCCGAGCTGGTTCGGCTCGTCGCGCAGCACGCGCGCGAAGGGCGCACGCGCGATGGGCACCAGGTCCGGGTGTGCGACCCAGGTGCCGTCGAAGCCGTCGCCGGCCTCGCGTTGCTTGTCCTCGCGCACTTTGCGCACGGCGCGCTCCGTCACGGCGGCGTCGCGGCGGTTCGGGATGAAGGCGGCCATGCCGCCCATGGCGTGCGCGCCGCGCTTGTGGCAGGTGGCCACGAGCAGCGTGGCGTAGGCCCGCAGGAAGGGCGCCGCCATCGTGACTGCGCTGCGGTCGGGCAGGATCTTGTCCGGGTGCGTGCGCAGGGTCTTGATGGTGGAGAAGAGGTAGTCCCAGCGGCCGGCGTTGAGGCCGACGATGCGGCTGCGCAATTGCCAGAGGATCTCCTCCATCTGGAAGGCGGCGGGGAGGGTCTCGATGAGGACGGTGCATCGGACGCAGGACGCCGGTAGGCCGAGGCGCTCCTCCGCGAAGGACAGCACGTCGTGCCACAGTTGCGCTTCGAGGTGGTGTTGCATCTTGGGCAGGTAGAGGTACGGGCCGGTGCCGCGGGCGAGGAGTTCCTTGGCGTTGTGGAAGAGGAACAACCCGGCGTCGACGAGGCTCGCGGCCATTGCTTCCCCGCGGACGGTGACCGCATTCTCCGGCAGGTGCCAACCGCGCGGGCGCACGAGAAGGACGGCCGGTGCGTCGTTGACTTGGTAGTGCTTGCCTTCCGGCGACGTGAAGGCCAGGCGGCCGCGCACTGCGTCGATGAGGTTTCCCTGCCCGGCAACGGTCGCGGGCCAAGTGGGGCTGTGCGCGTCCTCGAGGTCGGCCATGAAGCAGTCGGCCCCGGAGTTGAGGGCGTTGATCATCATCTTGCGCTCGACGGGCCCCGTGATTTCGACCCAACGGCGTTGCAGGTCGGCGGGGGCCGGTGCGACTTGCCAAGTGGCGCTGCGCATGGCGGCCGTCTCGGCGAGGAAGCCGGGCAACCCGCCCGCGTCGAAGCCGGCTTGCGCCTGCTTGCGGGCGTCGAGGAGGGCTTGGCGGCGGGCGCCGAAGCGGTCGTGCAACTCGGCAAGGAACGCGAGGGCGGAGGGCGACAGGACTTCGTCCCCGCGGGGGGCGGAAGCCGCCTGGGCATTGGCCACCGTCGAACTGCGGCTCATGGGGTTCCCCCGATTCGTGCGGGGCCATCACTCGCCCGCATCAAGAGGGTTCCGTTCTCTGGGCACATCCACCATGTACCTGTACAGGTTCGAAGTTGGCGGACGGGTCACGCAAACGTCCCTGAACCCCTTTGGCCATCCCACGCCTGCTTCCATGGCGCAATCCGGCATGACCCGCATGCACGTCCTGGTGACCGGGAAGGTGCAAGGGGTGTGGTTCCGCGAGTCCACACGCCAGGAGGCCGAACGCCTGGGGTTGGGTGGCTGGGTGCGCAACCTCCCGGACGGGCGTGTCGAGGCGATCTTCACTGGGCCGACGGCAGCGGTTGAGGCAGCCATTGCGTGGTGCCGCCGCGGCCCGGAGGCGGCCCAAGTGGCCAACGTTCTCGCCACAGCGCAGGACGGCCCCGCCGAACCGACCTTCCGCGTGCTGCGCTGACGCCTGGCGTAGGGTTCACGTTCCGAGGGCCCCCATGGACCCTCGTGTCAGGAAAGCCGGGCGAGCCGCCCCTCGACCCGTGGTCCTTCGTGCACCTCGGCAGCGGCGGCGCCCTCGGTCTTGTCCTTCATGGCTCGTGGGCCCTGCTGGCCCTGGCCCTCCTGGTTGTCTACGAGGCCCTCGAAGGCGTTCTGCGGCGGGTCAAGCGGCGCGGCAAAGGAATCTTCGAGTACGAGTCCTGGTCCAACATCGCCTACGACGTCTTGTTCGGCATGATGGGTTGGCTGTTCGCGCAAGGGTTGCCCGCCGTCCCGGTCGCCTGGCCATAGAGCGCCACGCGAGAAGGCTCAAGTGGGCCGCGGCGTCGTCGCATGCATGCGCAAGGTCCTCGTCGCCGCAATCCTCCTCTTGGCCGGCTGCACCGGCACAACGGATGACGGGAGCAGGAACCGGACGACAACGTGTGGGACGTCGTCCTCAACGACGGCATCGTGTACACGTCCGGCAGCGCCGGCCTGATCGCCCTCCACTTCCCGCGCGACGTCACGGGTCCCTTGGGCATCGATTCGCGGGCCTAAGCGCACAAGGCTCATCAGGGGACGGCCCTGGTCGTCAGCATGCGCGTCCTGCTCGCCGTGGCCTGCCTCCTGTTCCTCCTGCCCGTCGCGCAGGCGGCGCCCTTCGGCGCCAACGAGCCAGCGAGGTTCGAGGAACTCGAGGTTCCGGGCGGAAGCGCCTCGGAGCCAACCATCGGCATCCCGTGGAACACGGACTCCCTGTTCTACCACCTCGGCACCAACACGATGCGCGCCCGCTTCGATGACGCCGGCGTGCCGACCTGGGTCGACGTCACCCCGCCGTACCAGATCCCCACGAACCTCGACCCCATGCTCGTCGCCGACGTCGACACCGGCCGGGTCTTCGCCGGCGGCCTGCTTGGTCCGTGCAGCGTGATGATGTACAGCGACGACGACGGCGGGACCTGGCTGCCGACGATCAACATGTGCAGCGGCACCAACTTCGACCACCAGTCCATCGGCCTCGGGCCGCCCGCCGGGCCCATTCCGGGCCTGCAGGAGGGCCGGCACATCGGGTACTACTGCGCCCAGGGCGCAACGGGCATCTCGTGCGCGCGCAGCCTCGACGAGGGCTCGACGTGGCTGCCCTTCCAGACCGTGGCCGGATCGTGCGCCGGCTTCCACGGCCACATCCGCGTCAGCCCCCTCACCGGCTTCGTCACCGTCCCCACGTCCTCGTGCGGCGACCACAGCGGCTACATCGCGACCGCCGACGGCGGCCTGACCTGGACCTCTCACGAGATGCCCCTGTCCGCGGCATGGACGAACGGCTTCGACCCCAGCATCCAGTTCTCGCGCACGTCGGGATGGATGTACTACGGAATGGCCTCGGAGCACGGCGTCTACATGGCGCTCTCCAAGGACCAGGGCACTACGTGGGAGCCCCTCGGCGGCGGCATGGGCATCAACGCGACATCCTGGCTCGACGTCGGCCAATTCCATGACCCGCCCGTCGTCAGCGGCGTCTTCACGAACGTGCAGGCCGGCGACGACGACCGCGCCGCCGTCGCCTTCATCGGGCTCGAGGGCGGCCCCGGAACGGACGAGGCCATGCTGCGCTCCGACGTCATCTACAACTGCGACGACCGCCAGGACGAACTCGTTTGGCATTACTACGTCGCCGTGACGTACGACGCGGGGCAGACCTGGACCGTGAACAAGCTCAGCGAGGACCCCGTGCAAGTCGGCGGCATCTACGACGTGGTCGTGGACGGCTCCGGCGGCTGCCGCAACCTTCTCGACTTCCAGGACATGGACATCGACTCCAAGGGCCGCATGCACGTGGGCTGGGCCGACGGCTGCATCGATGAATGCGCCAAGCAGGCCAAGCCGGAGACGCAGGGCTGGCGCGAGAACGCGGCCCGCGTCTACCGACAAGTCGGCGGCCGCGGCCTGTTCGCGGAATTCGACATCGCGACCCCGGTCGGTCCGCTCGACACCGACGGTGACGGCGTTCCAAACAACGAGGACGACGACCTGGATGGCGACGGCCTGGCCAACGGCGAAGACGACGACCTGGACGGCGACGGCGTCGTCGACACGGCCGACAACGACCTCGATGGCGACGGCGTGCCGGACGCCGATGACGACGATGCCCAGGTGCCCGGCCTCAACGAACCCAAGGACACGCCTGCCCTTGGCTTCGCTTTGGTCGCCGTCGCCCTGGCGGCCGTCGCCCTGTCGCGCCGCCGCCGCTGACGACTGAACCCCGGAACGCGCGAAACCCGCGGAACCCATCCAAGGTTTTCCGCGGTTTCCGCGAGTCCGCGCGGTTCAGTCGGGGCCGGCTACTCCTCGATGGCCTTGCCGATGGCGCGCAGATGCGCCCGGAAGCCGAGGGCAGGGTCTTTGCGCCGTGCGGCCAGGAACGCCGGGACCTGGAATTGCTCGCACATTGGCGTGCCCGCCTTGGCGAGCCGGACCTGCTCCAGTTCCGCGGTCTGGATGCGCTTGGCAAGGTCCCAAACTTTCGCGGCCTGAGCCGCCGGGACGAAGACGGCCCCGTCCTCGTCGAGGACAACGACGTCGTCGGCCGTGACGCGGTGGCCGCCAAGGGTCGCGGCTTGCAGGGCATCGGGGGCCCGCGGCCGGGCCGCCATGGGACCGAAAGGGCATCGGCCACGGCTCCACACCGGCAGGCCCAGTTGGCGCAGCGGCGTCGTGTCGCGGTGGGCGCCGTCAAGGAGGATGGCGACGCAGCCGTGGTGCATGGCTTCCAGCGTCGTGAGGTCACCAATGCAGCCCTCATCGAGGCGGCCGCCATTGTCGATGCACAGCACGGTTCCGGGTTTGGCGGACTGCAGGGCCTCGAAGAAGACGTCCACGGAGCCCGCGTGCTGCACGGGCAGGACCGGCCCCGCGATGATGCGGCCCGGCATGAGGGCGTACAGGCCGGTCACGGCGCGGGCGGGGACCTTGAGGCGGACGCAGGCGTCGGCGATGGCGGCGGTCGGTAGCGGGGCGAACTTCACACCTCAAGACCCGTCGCCGTGCGTTTGAGGCCGTCGCCTTGCGGGCATGGCCCCATAGCAACCACGCCAAGTTCAAGCAGGATGGCGGACCTTCCGTGCCGTGCGTGTCTTGCTTGTGGTGGCATCGGCCTTGCTTCTGGCCGGCTGCGCGGACCCACCGAAGGAACCGATGGAGGCGCCGGAAGGCTCGTTGACGCGGTTGTCCGAATGGCGCGAACTCTATTCCATCGAGGCCGTCGGCGGGGCTCGCAACGTCACGGAGTGGCTGCCACAAGTGCCGCTGTGGGGCGGCGCGCTCCAAGGCGATACGCTGCGCTTGTCGAACGAACGGGAGGAGGATGCTTGGGAATCCCGTGACGACGGCACTCTGGTGCGGCAGTACTTGATGAGTTACGATGCCGAGATCGGGGACTGGCTCGAGGGCAACCTGGCCGTCAGCGACGAAGACGCCACGGGCCTCCTCATGGACGACGACGAGCATGACTACGAGATCCGCCTCACTTTCCGTCCGGACGGTTCCGTTCTGGTCGAGGTCGACGCCCCGACGTGGGAAACCGAAGCATAGGCCCCACACGGGTGCGACCGGTGGCTTGGAATCGGGGCGAAGGGTCGGAGGCTTGTGCCCATCAAGCTGTCCAAGGAGACCGAGAAGGTCCTCGTGGCGTCCATCAAGCGCTTCGCCAAGGAGGAACTCGACCTGGACATCGGCGACCTGAAGGCCGGCTTCATTCTGGACTTCGCCCTGCGTGAGGTCGGACCGACGGTGTACAATCAGGCCATCGACGACGCGGCGCGCTTCATGGCGGAGAAAGTCGAGGACCTCCCAGGGCGCCACGAGAAGGAGTTCGGGTACTGGAAGCGCTAGCGGTCGATGACGGTGACGTCGTCGAAGCCGTCGAACTCGTGGTCCATGGTGATCATGGGCATGCCACGCGACCGCGCCGTCGCGAGCCCGATGCCGTCGATGAGAGAGAAGTCGCGGCCGGACTTGCGTTTGCGGGCCTCGGCCTTGATGGCGGAGCCGGCGACGGCGATGTCCAGATCGAGAGGAATGAGATCTACGAACCGCAAGGCTCGCTCGACGTCGGTTCCCGGCGGCATGCCTCGTCGCCGTGCCGCGTCGGCCAATTCGCCAAAATGGATTGGTGAGACATGCATCGTGTTGTCCCCGACGACCGCCAGGATCCGTTGGTGGAGTGGGTGGTCCATCGGTTTCATCAGCAGTTCCAACAGGACACTTGTGTCGAGAAGCATTCGGCACCTAG
>JBBSVQ010000046.1:0-4867 GCA_038046725.1 Thermoplasmatota archaeon
GCATCCGAAACAACAATCTCGGGACCCTATCTAAGGGTTATGAAATAGTCTCTAGCCGCGCAGAATCACGAACTCGACGGTGGCCTGCGGCGGGTACGACTCAGCCCAGGCATCGACCTGCACCTGATCTCCAATCCCTGACGGAGTCCCGAACGGAACGCCTCGAAGCACTCCTCGCCATTGACGAGTTGCAGCATATCCGCTCCGTGCGTGTGCAACGTCGCCCGACTGCCATCGATGAGGGCGCTCTTCACATTGGCGAACGCCGAACGGGGCCCGTGCGGCGAAGCTTGCGCTCAGCCGCACGGGGAGTGCGCCATTCCTGCTCTGAAGCCGTCGCTGAGGCTCGGACTTCAGAGCACGATGTCGATGTCCAAGCGTTCTGCCAACTCCTTGTACCGGTTGCGGATGGTCACTTCGGTGACGCCCGCAACTTCGGCAACGGCGCGCTGGGTGCGGCGCTCGCCGCCCAGGATGCTCGCGATGTAGATGGCCGCCGCCGCGACGCCCGTGGGGCCGCGGCCGCTGGTCAGCTCCTTCTGCGCGGCCTGGTCGAGGATGGCGACCGTCTTCGCCTGCACGTCACCGGACAGCTTGAGCTCGGAGCAGAAGCGCGGCAGGTAGTCCTGCGGCGAGGTCGGCATGAGCTTGAGCTTCAGTTCGCGGGCGATGAAGCGGTAGGTGCGGCCGATCTCCTTGCGGGAGACGCGGCTCGCGTCGGCGATCTCATCGAGGGTGCGCGGGACGTCGCACTGGCGGCACGCCGCGTACAGTGCGGCAGCCACGACGCCTTCGATGCTGCGTCCGCGAATCAGGTTCTTCGTGACGGCGCGGCGGTACACCATGGCGGCCGTTTCGCGCACGTTGCGCGTCAGGCCCATGCCCGAAGCCATGCGGTCGAGTTCGCTCAGGGCGAAGGCAAGGTTGCGTTCCGTGGCGTTGGACACGCGGATGCGGCGCTGCCACTTGCGCAGGCGGTAGAGTTGGGCGCGGTTGCGGGTGGGGATGGACTTGCCGTAGGAGTCCTTGTTCTTCCAGCCGATCATGGTGGAGAGACCCTTGTCGTGGATGAGCATCGACATCGGGGCTCCGGTGCGGGCGCGCTTCTCGCGTTGCTCGGAGTCGAAGGCGCGCCACTCGGGCCCTTGGTCGATGAAGGCGTCGTCCAGCACAAGGCCGCACGTCTCGCACACCATCTCGCCACGGCCGTGGTCGGTCTGGATGTGGTCGGAGCCACACTCGGGGCAGGTCGTGATTTCCTCGACCTTGCGGTCCTTCTTCGGGTCCTTCTTCTTCTCGAACGATTGGGTCATGCAGGTCCTTGGGGGGAAAGGGTGGAATGTGGAGGGAAAGGGGATGTCCGCTGAGCGGGTTTCCGTGCTGGCCGGTCCCGCCGAGCGGGCCGCGGCGCGGCGCCTCAGAGGACGATGTCGATGTCGAGGCGCTCGGCCAGCTCCTTGTACCGGTTGCGGATGGTCACTTCGGTGACGCCCGCGACTTCCGCGACTTCGCGTTGGGTGCGGCGTTCCCCGGACAGGATGCTGGCGATGTAGATGGCCGCGGCGGCGACCCCCGTCGGGCCGCGGCCCGAAGTGAGTTCGCGGTCGGCGGCCTGCTTCAGGATGTCCACGGTCTTGGCCTGGACGTCGCCGGACAGCTTGAGCTCGGAGCAGAAGCGCGGGATGTAGTCCTGCGGCGCCGTCGGCATGAGCTTGAGCTTCAGTTCGCGGGCGATGAAGCGGTAGGTGCGGCCGATCTCCTTGCGGGAGACGCGGCTCGCGTCGGCGATCTCATCGAGGGTGCGCGGGACGTCGCACTGGCGGCACGCCGCGTACAGTGCGGCAGCCACGACGCCTTCGATGCTGCGTCCGCGAATCAGGTTCTTCGTGACGGCGCGGCGGTACACCATGGCGGCCGTTTCGCGCACGTTGCGCGTCAGGCCCATGCCCGAAGCCATGCGGTCGAGTTCGCTCAGGGCGAAGGCAAGGTTGCGTTCCGTGGCGTTGGACACGCGGATGCGGCGCTGCCACTTGCGCAGGCGGTAGAGTTGGGCGCGGTTGCGGGTGGGGATGGACTTGCCGTAGGAGTCCTTGTTCTTCCAGCCGATCATGGTGGAGAGACCCTTGTCGTGGATTGTGTACGTCATGGGAGCGCCGACGCGGGCCCGTTTCTCACGCTGCTCGGAGTCGAAGGCGCGCCACTCGGGGCCTTGGTCGATGAAGGAGTCGTCGAGCACGAGGCCGCAAGTCTCGCACACCATCTCGCCACGGCCGTGGTCGGTGGTGATGTGGTCCGACCCGCACTCGGGGCAAGTCGTGATCTCCTCGACCTTCTGCTGTTCCTTCTTCTTTTCAGCCATGAAAAACAAGGTCTCCAGCCCGTTGAGCCCTTTTATAGGGCCTTTCGGTTTTGTTCTACACTGAGTGAAGGGGATAAACAGTTAAAGCTTTCGGCCATTTTGCCTCCTTCCCTAAATCCACTTGGCTATTTTGGGGTCTTTCGGGGCGCCGAAGCCGCACGGTCGCCGGTCCGCAAATTTTTGGGGTCCGGCTCGGGACCGTGGATGCAATCCTTCAAGCGGCGACCGCCTGTGCTCGCGCCGCCGTGCCACCCGACAGCACCCTCGACCTCGAGGGGGTCCCCCGAGCCTCACGCGCGCGCGTTGCCGCGTCGGCTCCGGCGACGGCGGCAATCACCCAGGAGCGCGCCGGCCCCGGCAGCCTGCACCTGTGGTTCATGGCGTCGGCGCTCTTGCTGGGGGCCCTCGTCGGGGCGACGGCCTGGGGGGTCGGCCTTGAGCCGACCGAGAGCCCGGTCGAGGCCGCCGCCGAGCCCCTGACCTTCGGCCTCGGGGACGTCGACCTCGCCGCGGGGCGCCTCATCTCGGCCTCGGCCGCAGGCATCACCGTCGTCGCAATCGCCTTCGCCGGCCGATCGTTTTCGCGGTCCGAAGTCGCAGGCCTGCTCGCGGCGACCCTCGTTGCCCTCGACCCATCCCTCCTGGCCTACGGTTCCCTCGCCGTGCCCACGGGCGTAACGATTGCCGCGTTGGCCGTCGCGCTTGCCTGTTTTGCTTCGCCGCGCGTGGCCATTCCCTGGGTCGGCGCCCTGGCGCTTGGCTTCGGGGCGTTCGTCGACCCCCGCGTGCTGGCTTGGGGCCCCGTGCTTGCCCTGCTCGCCGTGCTGCGCGGACACATCTACGCCAGCCCCCGTCACCTCGCCATCGCGGGCACGCAGGCCCTGGTGATTCCGGCCATCGGGGCGTTCCTGCACGTCATCGCCGAAGGCATGTGGGCCTCCGTTCCCGTCTGCCTGGCGCCGGCGTCCTGGCGCCTGCTCGCCCTCGATGTGGTCATCCAGCCCGGGGCCGGCATGGCTGCAATCCCGAACCCGGTCACCTGGTTCGCGGGACTTGGGGCCGTGTTGTTCCTCGGCATTGGCGGCGCGGGCTTCGGGGCCACGCGGTTCCGCCTCGCCCGCGCGAACGGCCGCGTCCAGGCCCGGCTCGTTTCCCCGTTCCCGCCGGTGTTTGGGCGCGGCCTCTGGCTGCTCCTGCTGGCCGTTGCCATTCCGACCCCCCAGGCCCTCGTCCTCGTCTTCGCGCTCGCACTGGCCCTCGGCGTCCAGGACCTGGGCAAGGACGCGCCAGGATTCGGGTTGACCCTAGCCGCGGCCTTGCTCCTGTTCGCGGGAGTCGTCCTGTGGCGTGCCTGGGGTGCCGCATCGGGAACCGGCGGGGCAGAAGGCGTCGCGGATGCGATGCGGCTGGTGCCGTGGGCGCAACCGTCCGCGTGCTGAGCGACTCGACTTGGCGGTCGGACCGTCTTTGCGGGCCGCCGTAGCCGGTCATGCGTTGGCCTGTCCGTGCGAAAGAATCCCTCGGTCGTCCTTGCGCATCGCCTGCGGCGAACCCGGTGGATCGCGCGCCGTCATCCTGTAGCTCTGGGACCACGAAACGTACAGCAAGATGAGCGGATACGCGAAGAAGTGGAGACGCGCCGCCCCAAGTCCCGGCCTACACATCTCGTGCAGGCCAAGGCCCGTGCCATGGCAACCATTAACACTATGGTCATCCATAGTCACCATGATGGCGAAGGCCACGACCATCCCGATCGACCCAGAGGTCCGTGACCGCCTGCGGTCCTTCGGGACGGCAGGCATGACGTATTCTGAGATCTTGACCGCCATCCTCGACAAGGTGGATCGAGAGGCCTATGTCGCCGAACTGCGGCGCCGGGCAGACGACCCCTCGGCGGTCTGGGTGAAGCACGGGGCCCTGGAATGGGACTGATCGTCCTCACTTCCGCCAGCAACGTAATCCGGCGCCTGCCCCCGGCCCCAAAGAGAGCCATCCGCGCGGCGCTCGACATGCTGGCTCGCGACAGGTTCTCCCCGGACCTGGACTCCCGGCGCCTGGACAGTGGCGACTTGGGCTGGGAGGTCTACCGCCTTCGGGTCGGGGACTGGCGCGTCGGCTACGTGCAGGTCGGCCAGGAAAGCCGCGTGGTGCACGTCTTCCACCGCAGCGAGGGCTACGGGTGGCTGGAACGCCTGGGCTGACTTCGTCCAGGCGCTTGCGCGGTGCGCACGTCCAAGAGGAAACGGGAGGAGGAACTTTCCATGAACGTCAGTTCATGCGTCTAGTCGGCGCGCCGGCGCATCCAGGCCACGGCGCCGACCAGGCCCAGCAACGCCAGGAAGGGGACGCCCGGGGCGCCTTTGGAGGACGCCTTGACGGCGGCGGGCTCGATGGCCTGGGTCTCGGGGGCGGCGTCGACGGAGGAGGTGCTGACCCCGCCGGTGGCGGCGCTCGCGGACTGGACGTTGTAGAAGACGAGGGTGTCCTTGCCGACGCGCAGCTTGGCGC